>CAZACW010000107.1:0-1831 GCA_964483785.1 uncultured Planctomycetales bacterium | reverse complement strand
GGCACCTGGGACACCGCCGGCGGACAGCTGATTATCAAAAGCGGCAATGTGGGTATAGCCTCCATTTATCCAGGGGCCATGCTGGATGTCCAGGGCACGGTGCGCATGGCAGGGTTGACCCTCTCCAACAACGGCGCGGCCTCAGGCAATGTCATGATCAGCACATCGGTGGGGGTGGGGACCTGGATGGCGCCGAGCACCTTGCCTGGGGTGATCAGCGGATTGACCACCAATTATGTGACCAAGGCCCTGACATCGACATCCATTCAAAATTCGATCATCTTTGACAATGGCTCCAACGTGGGCATCAACAGTGCCAGTCCGGGCGCTACTTTTGATGTTGCAGGAAGCATATCAGCAGGCGGCAATGGGGATTCGTATATTTCTGTGGGCAATTTGGGCATTGATTCTCTTGCGCCGGGCCAGAATCTGGATGTGGCCGGAACCATCAGGACAACAAACTTCATCATGACCGGCCAGACGCCGGTGGCAGGGTATGTATTGACAGCCCGCTCCAGTGCCGGGGACACGACCTGGACCACGCCCGGCGGAATTGGCGGCTGGGTCATTTCAGGCAATAATGTTTATGAATTTAACAGCGGCAATGTGGGCATTGGTACCACATCGGTGACCCAGGGCGCCCTGCTTGTGACCAACGGCAATGTGGGCATCGGCACCTGGACGCCGGGGAATCTCTTGGAAGTCAATGGCGGGAATATCGGTATAAGCCAGGCCAATAGCATTATCGGCATCGGTACAACCAGCACGATATTGTCTTTGCGCGGTGATACGACAAGTGTCTTTGTGGGTTATGATGCCGGCGCTTCTGCTACAGGAACTTTCAATACTGTCACAGCAGTGGGATATCAGGCATTACAAAAGAATACTGTCGGCTTAAGTTTCAATTCAGCCTTTGGCAGTGGCAGCCTTAACTATAACACAACTGGAAAATTTAATACTGCCGTCGGAGGAAATTCTTTAGTTTTCAATACAACTGGTTCATACAATACCGCCATGGGGTATGAGGCCCTTGGTGGTAACGGTACCGGTTCCAATAATGTTGCCATAGGGTATCAAGCAGGTCTGACGGAAGTTAACAGCACTGCCAATAATGTATTTATAGGTGCAAATTCCGGTTCTATTGGAAGCCTGTATAGCGGGTCCATCGGCATCGGCTCTTTTGCGCTCATTGGCGCCAATAATGTCATGGTGTTGGGCGGTTCAGGGGTCAATGCGGTCAATGTCGGTATCGGTACGTTTGCGCCTAACGGTAAACTCATCGTTACAGGCGGTAATGTAGGTATATCTTCTTTAATTCCCGGCCAGGCGCTGGATGTGACCGGCACCATCAGGACTACTTTCTTTGCCATGAGCGGCCAGACGCCGTCGGCAGGATATGCTTTAACCGCCATTGACAGCGCGGGCAATGCAAAATGGACCTCTTTAAGCAATATTTCCGGCTGGATCGTTTCCGGTAACAATGTGTATGAATCTAATAGCGGCAATGTTGGCATCGGCACAACAACACTTAATCAAAGCAGTGGTCTTGTGGTCACTAATGGTAATGTGGGCATCGGTACATGGGTGGCCAATAACAGTTTGATCGTCTATTCTGGAAATGTTGGCATCGATTCCATAGCGCCGGGCCAGGCCTTGGATGTAACAGGTACGATCAGATCAACCTTCTTTACCATGAGCGGCCAGACGCCGGTGGCAGGGTATGTACTGACAGCCCGCTCCAGCGCTGGGGACACCACATGGACGACAACGGGTGGAGTCAGCGGCTGGTTTATATCCGGCAATAATGTGTATGAATTCAACAGCGGGAATG
>CAZACW010000106.1:0-2036 GCA_964483785.1 uncultured Planctomycetales bacterium | reverse complement strand
GCGGCATTGCGCGTATTGGCAAATAAGATTTCGGCATTGTCCCGGCGCTGTTCATTGAGCGCCTGAAAATCTTTTTTATCCATGTACACTTCCCCGCGCAGTTCCAGGAGGGAGGGGGCCTTGCCCTTTAAGCTTAAAGGAATATCATGGATGGTGCGGGCATTATGGGTGACATCTTCACCGGTTTCCCCGTCGCCGCGCGTGGCAGCCAGGGCCAATCGGCCGCCGCGGTAGGTCAAGGCACAGCTTAAGCCGTCGATCTTTAACTCCACCACCAAGGCCGGATGCGCGCCGTTTAAGCCTTTGACCGCGCGCTCATACCAGCTTTTAAGTTCATCGAGCGCATAGGTATTGTCCAAAGAAAGCATGGCCTTAGCATGCCTGACCGTGGGCAGCTGGCCCTGCACCTTGGCGCCGACGCGCTGGCTGGGGGAAGAAACGGATTTAAGCTTTGGGAAGGCCTCTTCCAGGGCGATGAGCTTCTGCATGAGGCGGTCGTATTCCTCGTCGGAGATAAGCGGGTCATCCAGCGTGTGATACTGCCGGTTGTGCTTTTCAATCTCCCTGGACAATGCCTGGATTTCTTTTTTGGCCTGGGCCTGGTTCATACGATGGAAAACTTGTCAAATTTCCCTTGAGGCATCAGCCAATCGACATTTTGTTCCTTGATGTAAGGACCAAATTGGCCTTTGAGTTTAAACAATAGTTCTTCGATTTTATCGCGGGACCCCTCGATCAGGGCTTCCACCCTGCCGTCGGGCAGGTTTTTCACCCAGCCGGTCAGGGTCAATTGATGGGCAAAGGATAGCGTAGTGTAGCGGAAACCGACACCCTGGACAGTGCCGCGGAAATGGATATGGGCTCGAACCATAAGCTAAGAAGAGATTGATCAGGGCCTTGCTTCTAAAACCAAATTAAAGGGCGTATGCGTGGCCCTTCGGAAGCGCTTAAAACCGCCCTCCAAGACAATTTTTTTAAGCTTGGCCTCCCCTGCCTGGGCCCCCAGGGCCGGGCCTTGGTGGGCCAGGGATGCCGGCACACAGATGCACGTTGAGGCCGCGTAATACACCCTGCCGACGGGATTGAGATTTTCCTTGATATGGTCTCCGGCAAAAGGCTCGACGATCATCCATGTTCCGTTTTTATCCAGCGCTTTTAACACATGACGGCAGGCCCCTTGGGGGTCCCCCATATCATGCAGGCAGTCAAAGCAGGTGACCAGATCATAATTCTTGCCGGGAAAATCCGTGGATTTGGCCACTTGAAAATCGACGTTTTTGGACAAGCCCAGTTTTTTCGCCCGTTGGGCAGCGGTCTTGATCGAGGCCGGATGAAAATCAAAGCCGGTGAAATGCGATTTGGGAAAGGCCTCAGCCATCAGCACGGTCGAGGCGCCGTGGCCGCAGCCGATATCCGCGACCTTGGCCCCTTTTTTGAGCTTTTCTTCAACGCCTTGCAGGGACGGCAGCCACGAGCTTAACAAATTGCCGGCATAACTTGGCCTGAAAAACCGTTCCGTGCCTTCAAACAAATTATGGTCATGCTCGCACCAGTCCAGGCCTTTGCCCGTCTTGAAATTCTCCAAAATCTTCGGCTGGGCCCGGAACATGGCCAAAACGACCTGAAAAGCACCCTGGATGAAAACCGGACTTTGTTCATCGGCCAGGGCCAGGCTTTGCTCGGGGGTAAGATAGAATTTGTCATTTTTCTCGTCGTAGGACACATAACCGCCCGCGGCCTGATTGCCCAGCCATTCGCGCACGTAACGTTCGCTGGTCTTGGTGGTTTTGGCGAGCTCAGCGCAGGTCAGGGGGCCTTTCTTGGCGAGGGTTTTGTACAGTCCGAGTTGATCGCCGATCAAGGCCAGCACAGCGCTGGCCGCGGCGCCGATATCATTGACCGCCCTGCCCATGAATTCATTCATGCGGTTTTCATCGATGGACATTGTCTTTGCCATAGCGGACCTCCTGGTTTATAGATGGTCGGGAAGGCCGGATTTGAACCGGCGACCTCTTCGTCCCGAACGAAGCGCGCTA
>CAZACW010000105.1:0-2265 GCA_964483785.1 uncultured Planctomycetales bacterium | reverse complement strand
AGAGCGCTGAAACTTCAGAGCCGGCCTGGGTAAAACGGAAAATATTATCAATGAACAAGAGCACATCCTGGTGCATCTCATCGCGGAAATATTCCGCCACGGTCAAGGCGGACAAAGCCACGCGGGCGCGCGCGCCCGGCGGCTCGTTCATCTGGCCATAGACTAAGGAAGTTTTATCCAAGACGCCGGCTTCCTTCATTTCCTTATAAAGGGCCGTGCCTTCACGGGTGCGTTCTCCGACTCCGGCAAATACAGAAAAACCCCCGTGTTCTTTGGCGATATTATTGATCAATTCCTGAATGATAACGGTCTTGCCCACCCCGGCGCCGCCGAACAGCCCGATTTTGCCGCCTTTGCGGTAAGGGGCCAAAAGATCAACCACCTTGATTCCGGTGACCAGCATGGCAGTAGAAGTGTCCTGCTCATCAATGTCCGGCGCCAGACGGTGAATGGGCATGTATTTGACGGCCTTGACCGGGCCGGCTTCATCCACCGGCTCCCCCAGCAAATTCATGACCCTGCCCAAGGTGCCTTCGCCTACCGGCATCAACAGACCTTCGCCGGTATTAACGACTTCCTGGCCGCGGATGAGGCCTTCCGTCGTGTCCAAGGCAATGGTGCGCACCAGATTGTCGCCCAAATGCTGGGCCACCTCCAGGGTCAAATTGCCCTCAACCGGACTGATAAATTGATTGGAGGTCTTTAAGGCCGTGCCGATGGCCGGCAGGCCTTCCATGGGAAAATAAACGTCGACCACGGCGCCCAGCACCTGGACGATTTTACCGGTGAATTTTTTGACGGTTTGACTCATTGCAATCTCCTTATTTAAGGGCCTCTGCCCCTGAAATGATTTCAATCAATTCCGTTGTAATGGCCGCTTGCCGGGCCCGGTTGCGCAAAAGTGTGTAACGGTCGATCAGGTCTCCGGTGTTTTGCGAGGCCTTGTCCATCGCGGACATGCGCGCTCCGTGTTCTCCGGCCGCGTTTTCGAGCAAGGTGAAAAAGATTTTAAAATTCAAAAATTTCGGTATCAAAAAAGCCAGCAGTTGTTTTTCTTCCGGCTCATATTCATAGACCGCATTGGGCCCTTTGATCTGCGCTTCGGTTTTGGGCTTGGTAAATACCGATGCGTCCAAAGGCAAAAGCTTTTCAATCACGGGAGATTGAGTCATGGGACCGTCAAACCGGTTGTAAGCCAAATAAACATCTTCATAGTTCTTGGCTTTAAAATCATCGGCAATATCCTGGGCCACCTTTTGGGCGTCCGAAAAAGCCGGTTTGACCGTGATGTTTTCGTAGTATTTGTTGACCTTGGCGCTGCGTCTAAAAGACATATAGCCCCGGCGGCCGCAAAAACTCATGCCGATCGTGGTGTACTTGTAAGAATTGTCCGCAATCCAGGCCCTGGTCTTTCTGATCAAATTATTGTTAAACCCGCCGCAAAGGCCCCGGTCAGACGTGAACACTACGACCAAGCTTTTGGTGGCCCCTTTTTTTGCCGACATCATGGGGTGATTGCCGGTCCCGGCGCTGGACAATCGCCCCATCAATTCTGAAATCTTGCGCGCGTATTCCTGGGCGTTCATCTGGTTTTTCTGCGCCCGCTTAAACTTGCTGGCCGAGACCATTTTCATGGTCTTGGTCATCTTCCTGGTGTTTTTAAGCGAGATGATCTTTTTGTTGAACTCTTTGATGCCGATCATATTTTAAAGGTGCTTTTGACTTCTTCCAAAATTTTCTTAAGCGCGGCCTTGACTTCATCTGTCATGGCCAGGGTCTTTTCGAATAATTGCACAAAATCTTGATACCGGCTGTCCATTTGCGTCGATAAATAAAGCTCGAAATCACGCACGCGGTTGACCGGAACATCATCCAGATAGCCGTTGGTGCCGGCAAAAATGATGGCCACTTGATGGACGACCGGCAAGGGCACATGGATGCCCTGCTTGATCACTTCCATCAAACGCTTGCCGCGGTCAAGCTGTTTGCGGGTGGCCGCGTCCAAATCAGAAGCGAATTGGGAAAATGCCGCAAGTTCCCTATATTGGGCCAAATCCAGACGCAAGGACCCGGCTGTCTGCTTCATGGCCTTGACCTGGGCATCGCCGCCCATGCGCGACACGGAAAGCCCTGCATTGATGGCCGGGCGCTGGCCGGCATTGAAAAAATCCCCTTCCAAAATTATCGGGCCTTCCGGGATGGAAATGACGTTGGCGGGAATATAGGCGTACACAACTCCGGCCAGGGTCCTAAACGCCGGCAGGG
>CAZACW010000104.1:463-2345 GCA_964483785.1 uncultured Planctomycetales bacterium | reverse complement strand
GGCGGTTGAGGCCTTCCAGGACCTGGGCCGTGGACAAAAGCTGTTTGGCGCTCTTGTCGAATTCCGCGGCCTCGCGCAGCTGCGGCTCCACGTTGAGCGCCTGCTCGATGGTGATGCCGATCTCGTTGGGGATGAGCTTGGCGATGCGGTCCACATCCGCGTAGGTCATGCCCATGGCGCGGCCCACGTCGCGCACCGCGGCCTTGGCCTGCATGGACCCGAAGGTGATGATCTGGGCGACATTGTCCGAGCCGTATTTTTTAGTCACATAATCGATGATCTCGGCGCGCCGCTCAAAGCAAAAATCAATGTCGATGTCCGGCATGCTTTTGCGGCCTGGATTGAGGAAGCGCTCGAACAAAAGGCCGTATTGGAGAGGATCAAGGTCGGTGATGCCCAATAAATAGCTGACTAAACTGCCGGCTGCGGAACCCCGCCCCGGCCCGACGGGCACGCCGATCGATTTGGCGTGATTGATGAAGTCCCAGACGATCAAAAAATAACTGACAAAGCCCATGTCCGCGATGGTCTTGAGTTCATGCTCCAGGCGCTGGGACAATTCCCTGTTCATGCCGCCGGGATAGCGGCGGCCCATGCCCTGCAGGCAAAGCTCCTTGAGGTATTGCCCGGCGCTGGTGCCCTCCGGCACGTCGTAGCGGGGCAGATGATACTGGTCAAAATCCAATTTCAAATGGCATTGCTCCGCGATCTGCAGGGTATTGGCCAGGGCTTGCGGCGCCCAGCTAAACAGGGATTCCATGGCTGCCGCATCCTTAAAATAAAACTGGTCCGTGGCTAAGCGCATATGGCCCGGGTCGTTTAAGGTGGTCTGGGTCTGGATGCACAGCAGGGTCTCATGGGCCATGGCCTGCCCCTGCTCGAGATAATGCACATCGTTGCTGGCCACCAGGGGCAGATTGAGCTTGCGGGCGATTTTCAAAAGATCCTCATTGACCTTTTTCTGCTCCAGGATCCCGTGGTCCATCAATTCGATATAAAAATGCCCGCGGCCAAAGATCTGGCTGTATTCTTCGGCGGCCTTGGCAGCCTCTTCTACATGGCCCCGCATCAAATGCTGGGCGATCTCTCCTTTAAGACAGCCGGAGGTGCCGATCAGGCCCTTGGCATGCCTGGCTAAAATTTCTTTGTCGATGCGGGGTTTGTAGTAAAAACCTTCCAGATAGGCCGCGGACACAAGCTTCATAAGATTGGCGTAACCTTCGGGGCTGGCCGCCAGCAGGGTCAGATGGCAGGTGCTTTTTTGGTCGCTGTGCTTGTCCAGACGTCCGGTCACGGAAAGATAGGCTTCTGTGCCGATGATGGGCTTGATCTTGGCTTTTTGGCAGGCCTTGTAAAAATGGATGGCGCCGAACATATTGCCGTGGTCGGTCATGCCTAAGGCCGGCATGTTCAAGCTCGCGGCTTTTTTGGCCAGTTCATCAACGCGGCAGGCGCCGTCAAGCAAGGAATATTGGGTATGGACGTGAAGATGGACGAATGGAGACGTGCTCATTAAATTTCATTTTAGCACTTTATCTATTCCCATTCAATGGTGGCCGGAGGTTTGGAGGAAATATCATAAACCACCCGGTTGATGCCTTTGACCTCGTTGATGATGCGGTTGGATATGCGTCCCAGCAAATCGTACGGCAATTGGGCCCAGTCCGCGGTCATGCCGTCGTCGCTTGTTACACCCAGGTTGTAAGTATTCCCCGCATTATCCGAAACTGCCGGGATACCTGCTCCACCACGTTGTACCGAGGCGCTTTGCACAGCCAGGATGACGCAATTTCCACTCAATGTCGCGTTAGGTAAACGGACAGTGTATTCATTAACGGCGTTTCCCTGCGAGCTGGAAGTATTAACAGCCTGCACAAGCGTA
>CAZACW010000104.1:0-453 GCA_964483785.1 uncultured Planctomycetales bacterium | reverse complement strand
CAAATCGTACGGCAATTGGGCCCAGTCCGCGGTCATGCCGTCGTCGCTGGTGACACAGCGCAGGGCAATGACATTGTCATAGGTGCGCTGGTCTCCCATCACGCCCACGGTTTTGATGGGCAGTAAAACCGCGAAGGTCTGCCATAGATCATGGTAAAGGCCCGCTTTTCTGATTTCATCCAGCACGCGGTCATCCGCTTCGCGCAACAGCTCCAGGCGCTGCGGGGTCACATCCCCGAGCACGCGGATGGCCAGGCCAGGACCGGGAAAAGGCTGGCGTTTAAGAATGGACTCCGGCATCTGCAGATTCTTTCCGATCAAACGCACTTCATCTTTAAACAGCTCGCGTAAAGGTTCCACCAGCTTGAATTTCATGTCCTTGGGCAGGCCGCCGACATTATGGTGGCTTTTGATCACGGCGGTGGGCCCGCCGTGGGCCGCGACGGATTCAAT
>CAZACW010000103.1:0-2473 GCA_964483785.1 uncultured Planctomycetales bacterium | reverse complement strand
GTCTGGGACATCAATTTCGACACCTTCACCAACGTCATCGATGTCTACATCAATTACCTGCGCAACAAAGTCGACAGCGGCTTTGACATCAAGATGATCCATACCGTGCGCGGCAAAGGTTATCTCCTTAAAAAGCAGTAGGCTATGCTTCTTCAATCCATCCGCTTTAAGATCGTCCTGTGGCACATGCTGATTTTGTCCCTGGCCCTGTTCATCTTCGGGCTGGTGCTCTATCATAATCTGTCCATCAAGATCGCCGATGATACCGACGATGTGCTGCGCTCCCGCGCCAAGGGCATCGAGCAGTCCATCGACACCTATTGGGAGGCCGAGCGCCTGGCCATCGCGGAAGGGGTGGCCAAGTCCCGCTTTTCCAAGGAAGACAATATCAATTTTATCCGCATCGCCCGGCGCTGGGTGGGGGAGAAGATCAATGATCCGGACCTCATCAACATCATCGTGCGCATTTTTGACGCCCACGGCAGTCCCATTGCCGCCACCAGGAACATCCCGATGGAACAGTTAAACACCAGGATCTTCAATGATGTCAAGCGGGGGGCGGACCATTTCAACAACACCTATTTGGTCGTGGAGGACAGGCCCTCGTCGTTTCGGATTTACACCACGGCGGTGATGGAAAACCGCAGGCTTTCCTACATCGTGCAGGTGGCCTCGCCCCTGTCCCAACAGCACGCGGTGCTGCGCAATTTGAGTTTTTCCCTGCTGTTTCTTCTGCCCTTGACCGTGATCCTCACGGGCCTAAGCGGCGTTTTTCTGGTCCAGCTGACGCTTCGGCCCGTGGACCAGATGATCGAGACCCTTCATCAGATCACCGCGGAAAACCTGAAATTGCGCCTGAAAAATCCCGGCACCAGGGACGAGATCGAGTCTTTGGCCGAGACCTTCAATCAGATGATCGCGCGCATCGACGAGGCCTTTACCACCCAGCGCCAGTTCATGGAGGACATTTCCCATGAGCTTAAAACCCCCTTGTCCGTGCTTAAAGGCGAGCTGGAGGTCACCTTGAAGAAGATCCGTTCCGCCCAGGAATATGAAACGGTCCTGCACAGCAGTCTGGAGGAGGTGAACCATCTGGCCGGCATGGTGGAGAATCTTTTGACCCTGGCGCGTTTTGATGCCAAGACCACCATGCTTCAGGCCGTGCCTCTGGATTTGAATGCGCTGATCAAGGAAGCGGTGGAGGCGATCCAGGTCCTGGCCCAGCAGAAGAACATCTCCCTGCAGTTAAACAGCGCCCATTCGGTGGAGATCATGGCGGACAAGCACCAGCTTAAGCGCATGCTCTTGAATATTTTGGACAATGCCATCAAATACACGCCGCCCGGCGGGAAAATCGGCATTGACCTGCGCCAGCAAAGGGAAACGGCGGACATCGATATTTCGGACAACGGCATCGGCATTCCGGAGAATGAATTGCCCTACATTTTTGACCGTTTTTACAGGGTGGACAAGTCCCGTAGCAGCGCGGGCTTCGGCCTGGGTCTAAGCATTGCCCGGTCCATTGCCATGGCGCATGGGGGCAAGATCTACGCCAAGGCCAACGCGCCGCAAGGCACAATTTTTACTGTGTCCCTGCCGGTCAAGCAGAGCAGATCGTAGGCTAAGACCATCACAACCCCCGGGGTTGTGATGGTCCATACGGGAATCATTAATTATAGATTTTTAATTCTTTTTTAATGGCGATCTAATCCTGGCAATATTAAAATAAACGCATCCATGATTAGAATTGCGTTGACTATCTTCATGTGCCTCGGCAGCGCGCCGTGGGTTTTGGCCGATGAGGAGGCCCTGGCCGCGCCCCTGCCTGCTACCATCCATACGATTTTCGGCGGGGTGATCAAGACAGTGACCTGGGCTGATGCTTCCAAAGGCACAAAGTCCGAGATTGTCGTGCTGGATCCCGCCAAAAAGCCGGTGCATATTTTGGTGACCTCCAATACCACCCTGTGGGACAAGGAGGCCAAGGCCATTATGCCGGACAAAATCGCCCCGCGCGCCCGCGTCAATGTGATTTATCTCACCTCGCCCGAAGGCGTCAACCTGGCTAAATCCCTTAAGCTAGATTAAGTGGTGTCAGTTCTCGGCAACTCATTGTCATTAAATGAGTTAAATCTAAATTGGGTAATTATGTGTTATCCTGTTGAAAAATATAGATTTCGGCAGAACTGACACCAATTATCATTATCCTCCTATCTACTTGAATTTCCTTAATTTATAGTGCATATTTGTTATATGGGAGCCCCATATTTACATATAACCGTTTTATTGGCTTTTCTGATCAATACCCTTGGGATTGTTCCTTTGGCCAAGGCGGATGAGTTCTTTTTGCCCGCGCCTGGGAACATGGTTAATTTAAGCAAGGCATTCAATCCGCCTATCCTTAAAGGCCTCAAGGTTCATCCAGATAATCCCTTTCGTTTTGACTTTATCCTTGATAAGGGTGATTCCAATC
>CAZACW010000102.1:0-2606 GCA_964483785.1 uncultured Planctomycetales bacterium | reverse complement strand
AAAAACTGGGACACATTGACTTTTCTTAAAAAAGTCAATGTGTCCCAGTTTTTTTTGGAGACGTCCCCTTTTTTCCTTATTGACATTCGGTTTCGTTTAAGGTATAATCTCGCTTCATATTTATTTTATATCCCGCTTTAGTGCTGTATCTTGTTGGAAATAAGGGGGTTAAGAAATGGCCGATTGGATTGGCATTGGACGCCGCGCCCGTAGATGCTATGGTTTCGATGAAGTGGCCCTGGTCCCTGGTACAGTAACGATTAATCCTGCCGAAGTAGACACCACGTTTGAAATAGGTAAGCATAAATTCTCCGTGCCCATCATGGCCGCGTCCATGGACGGTGTGGTGAACGTGGATTTTGCCATTGCCATGGGCAAATTGGGCGGCATCGCTGTTTTGAACCTGGACGGCATCCAGACCCGCTATGAACATCCGGAAGAGATTTTAAAGCAGATCGCCTCCGCCACGCCGGAAGAGGCCACCAAATTGGTGCAAAGCCTCTATGAAAACGGCAAATATCCCGTCAAAGAAAAACTGATCGCCAAGCGCATCGAACAGATCAAAAAGGCCAAGGTGCCGGCCGTGGTCAGCTGCATCCCGCAAAACGCGGCCCAATTTTCGAAAATCGCGGCCGAGGCCGGCGTGGACATTTTTATCGTGCAGTCCACGGTGGCCACCGTGCGCCATGTGGCCACCGCGTATAAGATTTTAGACCTGGAAAAATTCTGCCGCAGCACCAAGGTGCCTGTCATCATCGGCAATGTGGTCACCTATGAAATGGCCCTGGAAATCATTGAGGCCAGGGCCTCCGGTGTTTTAGTCGGGATCGGACCCGGCGCGGCCTGCACCTCGCGCGGCGTGTTGGGCATCGGCGTGCCGCAGATCACCGCCACGGTCGATTGCTGTGCGGCCAGGGATTATTATTTCAAGAGAAAAGGGCAGTACGTCCCCATGATTACCGACGGCGGCATGCGCATCGGCGGCGAAATTTGCAAGGCCTTCGCGGCCGGATCAGATGCCGTGATGGTGGGCTCGGCCTTTGCCAAGGCCGAGGAAGCCCCGGGCCGCGGCTATCATTGGGGCATGGCCACCTCTCACGCCAATTTGCCGCGCGGCACACGCATCCGGGTGGGCACCAGCGGCACCTTAAAGGAAATCCTCATGGGCCCGGCCCGCGTGGATGACGGATCGCAGAATTTGGTCGGGGCCTTAAAGACCTCCATGGGCTCCTTAGGCGCCCGCAGCATCAAAGAAATGCATGATGTGGAAATCATCCTGGCACCTTCGATCCAGACCGAAGGCAAGGTCTTCCAGATCGGCCAGCGCGTGGGGATGGGAAAATAGCATTTAAGCGATAAAAGGAGCGATCATCCATGGCTAAGAAAAAAGCCGCCAAGAAAGCCGTCAAGAAACCGGTCAAAAAAGCCCTCCGCAAGGCCCTGAAAAAACCTGCTCACAAAGCCGTGCGCAAGCCGGCCAAGAAAGCAGCCAAGAAGCCTGCTCCTAAAAGCGTTGCCAAGAAGGTGCATGTCAGCCGCTTCGCCAGAAAAACCGGTAAACGCAAGGCCGTGCACGGCTTGATGAAGCCCATTAAACTGCGCTCGTCCTCACGCATCGTGCCGATGGAAATCAAGAAGCAAAGATCGCGAGACATCATTCTTATTTTGGACATGGGTTCGCAATACACCCAGCTGATCGCCCGGCGCGTGCGCGAAAGTAAGGTGTTCAGCCAGATCGTTCCCTATACCATTACCGCTGACAAAATCAAGGAAATCCACCCCAAGGGCATTATCCTCTCCGGCGGTCCGCAAAGCGTCACGGACAAAAACGCGCCCTTGCCCAGCCCGGAAATTTATAAATTAAACATCCCGATTTTAGGCGTGTGTTACGGCATGCAGGCCATCACCCATCAGCTGGGCGGCAAGGTGGCCAAGGCCAAGGACCGTGAATACGGCAAGGCCGAACTTTTCATTGACAATAATAAAGACCTGTTCAGCAATCTTTCTACGAATTTGACCTGCTGGATGAGCCACGGCGATGAAATCGCGGCGCCGCCGCCGGGCTTTGTCCGCATTGCCCATACCTTGAACGCGGCCAACGCGGCCATCGCCAACCGCAACCGCAGGATTTACGGGGTGCAGTTCCATCCCGAAGTGGCGCACACCCAAAGGGGCCTGCAGATCATCCAAAATTTCGCATACACCATCTGCGGCTGCCTGCCGCGCTGGACCATGGACCGTTTTATCGCGGCGGCGGTGAAGCAGATCCAGGAGACCGTGGGCGGCAAAAAGGTGGTCTTGGGATTAAGCGGGGGGGTGGATTCTTCCGTGGTCGCTGTTTTACTGCAGAAAGCCATCGGCGGCCGTTTGCACTGCATCTTTGTCGACAACGGCCTGCTGCGCAAAAATGAATCTTCCTCCGTGGTGCGCACCTTCAAAGGCCATTTTAAAATGAATTTGACCTTGATCGAGGCGCAAAAACGTTTCTTGGAGCGCCTCAAAGGCGTTGAAGACCCGGAGCAAAAGCGCAAGATCATCGGCAATGAATTTATCCGCGTTTTTCAAGACGCTTCCAAGAAAATCAAGGGCGCTGAATTTTTGGCCCA
>CAZACW010000101.1:0-2612 GCA_964483785.1 uncultured Planctomycetales bacterium | reverse complement strand
GTGTCGGATTTGATGATCTTTATGGCACAGCCGCTGTTGACTCTGTGGCGCAGGTAATTAAAGTAGACCTCGATGACGTTTGTGAAGGTTTCGAAATTTATGTCCCACACGGGCTCGGAGATCATGGTGCGGGTGACGATGTTGGCGGCGTTGCGCATCAGATATTCCAACAGCGCGTATTCCTTGACGGTCAAATCGATATCGCGGCCGGACCTGGTGACCTTGTGGGTCAATAGGTCCAGGACCAAATCATCCACTTTAAGCTGGGTCTGGATGCGGCCGTCCTTTTTGCGCAGCAGCACGCGCACGCGCGCCAGCAACTCCTCAAAGGCAAAGGGCTTTGAGAGATAATCATCCGCCCCGGAATCCAGGCCCTTGACCTTGTCCTTGACCGTGTCCTTGGCCGTCAGCATGATGATGGGCGTCTGATTGCCTTCCTGCCGCAATTTGCGGCAAAGCTCCAGGCCGTCGACCTTAGGGAGCATGATATCCAGAATAATGGCGTCATAATCATTGGAACTGAGCATAAAATGCCCCTGCTCGCCGTCGTGGGACACATCCACGGCATAGCCCTCTTCCTTCAGGCCGCGCTTGATGAACTGGGCAATCTTGACTTCGTCTTCCACAACCAGGATGCGCATACGTTTAAACCATGCGGACCAATGCTTGGATGAGTTTATCGATCCCCTCG
This sequence comes from uncultured Planctomycetales bacterium, assembly GCA_964483785.1. Classification (GTDB taxonomy): domain Bacteria; phylum Omnitrophota; class Gorgyraeia; order Zapsychrales; family Fredricksoniimonadaceae; genus JABDGZ01. The sequence continues at coordinate 1,921 of CAZACW010000101.1, read as the reverse complement.
CTGATCTCGCTGATGCGGGCATCGAGCATGTAGCAAGGGGTGGTGACGATCTTGTGCGCGCGGTCCTCGACCATCTCCCGCGCCGATGTTTCAACGGTCTTGGTGCCGCCTTTCTGAAAAACCGCGGCGGTTTTCGCGTCCTTGCCGAAGGTCACAGTCACCTCTTTTAGCAAATGGGCAATGATCACCGGCGCGATGCACAGGGCGCCGATGGGCTTGTCGGCCCGGCGCATGGCCACGACCGCTTCCTTGACCTGGGGCAAGACGGTCATTTTATCACCATCCCTGGCAAAGGTGCAAAGATTATATGCGACCCCGCTTCCGCCAGGCAGGACGAGAATGTCGAAGTCTTGGGGATTGAAATCCGTCAAAGGCTTGATTCGACTGCGCGCGATGCGGGCGGATTCCAAAAGCACACTGCGCTTTTCAGGCATTTCAGCGTTGGTGAGGAAATTAAGCACGCGGGCCTGCGGCACATCCGGCGCGAAACACTGATAGGCATGGCCGAGGCGGTCGATGCTCAACAGCGCCAGGACCGATTCATGGATCTCGGCGCCGTCCTTATTGCCGCAGCCGGCCAAAATGACGGCGAATTTCAAGACAGGCAAGGACACTAACTTCTCCATATAAATAAGGCCGCGGTCAGGGCAATGCCGATCAACAGCATCACCCAGGTATTGGAAATAAAATAGGGATAGACCATCAGCGTAATGCCCAGGATGATGGGACGCATATTCCCTTCCCTTTTGCCGAACCTGAAGGCGCACCAGCCGATGATGCTGAAAATAATGGCCGCTAAAATGCTCCACCAATTCCATGATCCGGGATTGCCCATGGCGCTGGAAATCCCGTAATTATTCATGATGGAATTTAATGTTTGGGCATCAGGCATCAGCCGGGGTCCAAAATGATGGACGCATGGGCGTCCTTGTCAAGCCAGCGCAGGATCTTGCGCAAATACCGCTGATTGACGGCCACACATCCTGCCGTCGGGCTTTTGTAATTGCGCCACACATGCAGGAAAATGGCGCTTCCTTCCCCTGCCCTGGTATCCTCTGTGTTATACCTGATCACCAGGCCGTATTGATAAAGATTGTCCGCGCGCTTCATCCGCTCGAAAGATTTGGCCTGCGCAGGGCCGTGCACCCACTGATTATATTGCAAAGAATCCGCGTCATCCACCCAAAAATCATCATCCGTCGCCTGACGGTATTCCAGGCCTGTGTTGAGGGAAGGCGCATACCCAAAGGCCGGACCCAGCGCATACACTCCTGAAGGCGTGCGGCCGTCCCCTTCCCGCTTCCTGTCATAGCCGGCCATGCCGTGCTTTCCGATCACAGCGCTGATCAGCCACTGTCTATGCCAGATTCCTCCCTGTCTTTGCCAGGCGCTTAAGCGGGCCTGATAAGCATTTTCTCTGACGGGCGAAACCAACAGGACCTGGCTGGTATCATCACCGGCCCTCTCCAGCGCCTGGGGCGGGAAGCTCGAACAGCCCTGCAAAGCCAGCAGGGCCGCGGCCAAGACAGGCCTAATGTTCATGGCGCTGCTGGGTCATCCAGTTTTTCCCGCCGAGGATGCGGGCCACCAGCATGCTGCTGACATTGTCCCCGACTGCATTGACCATGGTGGCCGGCGGATCAACCAGGGTGCCGATCATGGAAATAATGGGCATGGCAATGACCGGAAAGCCGTAAAGGGTCACGATCATCAATTCCCCCAAAAAACCGCCGGCCGGGATACCGCTCATCACCGAGCCGCTTAACAAGGCCACACCGACGGCCGTGACCATGGCCCAGGGCGCGGTAAAATTCATATGAAAGAGGCCAAAGAGCACCGCTGTTTTCAAGACGGCGGAAAGGCAGGAGCCGTCCATATGGATCGTTGAGCCGATGGGAATGACCATTTCACGAATGTCCTT
>CAZACW010000100.1:0-3174 GCA_964483785.1 uncultured Planctomycetales bacterium | reverse complement strand
CCGTAGGCGTGCGCGTGAAGGTTTTGGACAATCCGCCGATGGCCCCGAAAAAAATGCCCGCGCCCCAGATGATGGCAACGATGACCACGATGACCAGGAACATGTTCATACGTATAGTATATACCAAAAGGCCGCTTCTCAGAACCCTGATTTGGACATTATGCTGGCTGATGCTTGGGCCGCCGGCGCTCAGGGCAGACGTGGAGATCTATGCCAACGGCAAGAAATTCAAATCCATGCAGGCCTATACGGCCTATGAAAAAGCGCCCCCTAAAACTTCGGTCCCCATTCCCGCCAAATTAAGCGGACAGCAGAAAGATTATGTCCGCCAAAAAGCCCGTGAATTGGGCCTGGAGGTTGATTTCAACAAGGTCAAGACCTTCCAGATCTCCCGTCATATTTCTCCGGCTGACCTGCACCGCCTGTATGTGATGAGCATTGAAAACGGGATGGTCAGCGCCCTGCGGGATTTTTACCGGTCCTGGGCCGGGCCGGACCACGCCTTGGCAGATGCCATCACGGCAGGGGAATTGGAAGCGGCCATCCGCAAGGCGGTCACATCTTCCCAAGGCCCCAAACTCCTCATTTCAGAACCAGGCAAGGTGCGCATCATGGCCCTTTCCCCCAATGATCTGCGTAAAACCCGCCAACCTATCTAAATTCAAGGGTTTAAGAAGACCTCAGCCGATAGTTTTGCTTGACTATCCCGGCGCATAAATGTATAATTTCCCATTCAAAAAAGGATGAAACAATAGGTGCGGGATGCACCGCTTGGGGTCCAAAGGCGCCAAGGCAAACCAAGGAGGAAGTACAGTTGGCCATATTAAAGGAAAAGAAAACAGACGTCATCAACCGTTTTAAAACCCATGCGAAGGACACCGGCTCAGCCCCTGTCCAGATCGCCGTATTGACGGAACAGATCAACCTTCTCAACGAGCATTTCAAGACCCACAAAAAGGACCATCACTCGCGCCGCGGCATGCTGATGCTCATCGGCCGCCGCCGCCGTATGCTGGACTATCTCCAGAAGCAAGATCCCAAAAAATACGAAGAAACGATCAACAAGCTGGATTTAAGAAAATAAAAGATTGCTTTGCCCCGCCGCTGAGGGGCCGGCAACCACACTCGTATTTTAAGAAAGGATCTTACTTATGGCACACGCGCGCGTGGAATTTCCCTTCGGATCTTCCCAACTCATCATCGAAACAGGTAAATTAGCCAAGCAGGCCAACGGCGCGGTCACGGTGACCGCCGGCGGGACCGTCGTGCTGGTCACGGCCTGCATGGCCAAGAAACCGAGAGAGGGCATTGATTTTTTCCCTCTGACGGTCGAATACCAGGAAAAAACTTATTCCGCGGGCAGGATCCCCGGCGGATTTTTTAAACGCGAAGGCCGCTCCACCGAGCGCGAGATCTTGGTCTCGCGCCTCATCGACCGTTCCATCCGGCCGCTGTTTCCGGCGGGCTGTTTGAACGAGGTGCAGGTCATCGCCACCGTTTTAAGCCACGACGGCGAAAACGACCCGGACATCCTGGCCATGGTCGGCGCCTCCGCCGCCTTGATGGTCTCGGACATCCCGTATGAGGGTCCGATCGGCGCCACCCGGGTCTGTCTCATCGACGGGCAATTGATGGCCAACCCCACCTTTGCACAGCGCAAGACCAATAACAGCATGGACCTGGTCGTGGCCGGCTGGGGGGAAGGCATTGTCATGATCGAAGGCGAGGCCCTCGAGGTCCCTGAAGCCAAGGTCCTGGAAGGCCTGAAACTGGCCTTGAAGGACCTGCAGTCTTCCAAGGCCGCCCAGATCAAATTGGCCAAGGAAGCCGGCAAGCCCAAGGTGGAAATGACCATCGGCCAGGTCAATGAAGCCTTTGCGGCGGACGTACGTCAAAAGGCCCTGGGGCCTTTGAATGACGCCTATACGAAAATTGCGGACAAACTCAAGCGCGAAGAGGCGGTGCGTGCCGTCTTCGAGCAATTGTCCGAGGACTTGACCCAATATGCCCAGTTTAACACCGAGGACCATGAGATTGGCGCCAATGATGTCTTTGTCCAATTCGAGGCCCTGCAGTATGAGGTGATCCGCCACAATGTCTTTAGCAAGGGCGTCCGTGCCGACGGCAGGGGCCTGAAGGACATCCGCGCGCTGGACTGTGAAGTGGCGGTACTGCCGCGCACGCACGGCTCTTCCTTATTTACCCGCGGCCAGACCCAGAGCTTAAGCATCGTGACCCTGGGCACCAAGGACGATGAACAGCTCATCGAAGGCCTGGAAGAGACCAGCTACAAGACCTTCATGATGCATTATAATTTCCCTTCCTTCAGCGTCGGGGAGACCAAGCCGATGCGCGGGCCGGGCCGCCGTGAAATCGGCCACGGCGCCCTCTCCGGCAAGTCCATCAGGGCCATTCTGCCGTCCAGAGAGGATTTTCCTTACACCATCCGCGTGGTTTCCGAAATCCTGGAATCCAACGGCTCATCGTCCATGGCCTCGGTCTGCGCCGGGTGCCTGGCGCTGATGGATGCCGGCGTGCCGATCAAGGCGCCGGTGGCGGGCATTTCCATCGGGCTTATCTCCGACGAGAAACACACGGTCCTGATCACCGATATCATGGGCCTGGAAGACCATTTCGGGGACATGGATTTCAAGGTGGCCGGCTCCAAAACCGGGGTCAACGCCATCCAGCTTGATTTGAAGATCAAGCAGATCTCCATCGAACTTTTGGAAAAGGCCGTGGCCCAGGCCAGGGAAGCCCGCCTGATCATCTTAGATAAAATGCACAGCGTGATGCCGGCTTATCGCGAGGACCTTTCGCCGTACGCGCCGCGCATCGTGACCCTGCAGATCCCGCAGGAGAAGATCGGCGAGGTGATAGGGCCCGGCGGCAAAACCATCCGCAAGGTGAACGAAGAGGCGCGCAAGAAAATCCCCGCGCAAGTGAGCTACAGCTTGCAGGGCGAAGCGCAGCAGTACGAGCAATCGCAGGCGGGCCTTTTGCTGCTCATCCTGGCCGCCATCGCCGCCATCTACATCGTGCTGGGCGTGCTCTACGAGAGCTTCATCCACCCCATCACCATCCTGTCGGGCCTGCCCTCTGCCGCTTTCGGCGCTCTGTTGTTCCTGGTGCTGATCGTGGCATCGATGTTCCGGGTTGGCCCCGAAGGTCTGG
>CAZACW010000099.1:0-3596 GCA_964483785.1 uncultured Planctomycetales bacterium | reverse complement strand
ATCACGCGTTCCATCGCGGACCAGGCCCGCACCATCCGCATCCCGGTGCACATGACCGAGACCATCAACAAGATCATCCGTGTCTCGCGGGTCTTTGTGCAGGAATACGGCCGCGAGCCTTCGGCCCAGGAAATTTCCAAGGAAATGCGCCTTCCGGTGGTCAAGGTGAAAGAGATCTTGAAGATTTCCCTGGTCCCCATTTCCCTGCAGACCCCCATCGGCGACGAGGGAGATACCCATTTCGGGGACTTTATCGAGGACAAGAAGGCCGTTTCCCCGGCCAACGCGACCCTGCATTCCATGCTCAAGGAAGAGATCACCTCGGTCCTGGCGACTCTGGATGACCGCGAACGCAAAATATTGGAACTGCGTTTCGGGATCATGGACGGCACCAGCCGCACCCTGGAAGAGGTGGGTGCGGAATTCAACGTCACCCGCGAGCGCGTGCGCCAGATCGAGTCCAAGGCCCTGCGCAAACTGCGCCATCCGACGCGCTCCCGCCGCATAAAGTCCTTCCTGGACATGGCGGCCAAGGAAGCCGAAGCGGTCATTTAATGCGGCCCCTTATCGCACTTGCCATTACGGACAAGGAAACCAACGCCCAAATTAAAAATTTGGGCGTTGGTTTGCTTGAACTTCGCGCCGACTTATTCAAAACCATAGACCCAGTTTATATCCTGGCCCAAATCAAGCGGCGCAAGGACTTGAAAATCCCTTTGTTGTTGACCCTGCGCAATGACCCCAAAGAAGGGGCCAGGCGCGCTTTTTCCGACGCCAAGAAACGGGAAATCATCCGGGCGGCCCTGCCGTTGGTTGATATGATTGATGTGGAACTGAGATCACCCTTGGTGCGGGAAGTTTTGGGGCTGGCCGGGAAACTTGGCAAAAAGACGATTGTTTCCAGCCATTTTTTAAGCCGGGCCCCGAAGGATTTGGAAGCGGTGTTTCAACGGTCCGCCAAAACCAAGGCGGATTACATCAAGATCGCGGCCAAGGCCAATTCCAGCGACGATGTGATGCGGATGCTGGCCTTCACCCATCGCCACCATAAGGATAAGATCATCACCATTTGCCTCGGTCCCCTGGGCGCCATTTCGCGTCTGGTCTTGCCTTGCGCAGGCAGTCAATTCACCTATGCCTTTCTGGATCAGCCCACCGCCTCCGGCCAGGTGGATGTCAAGACCCTCCAGTCCCATTTCAAAGTTTATTACAAATAAAAAAACTGGGACACATTGAAAAAAACTGGGACACATTGAATTTCTCAAGAAATTCAATGTGTCCCAGTTTTTTTCCCAGTTTTTTTGAATCTATGCTTGTCCGTGACCCAGAATTCCATGTAACGGCCCAGCATCAATTGGGTCTGGGCATGTAGGGCAGGCAGGGCGCTAAAGAGCACCAGGATAAAAGGCACCATCAGCCATTCAAAGGCATGGCCGATTTGCAGGAGCCAGCGGTAACGCACCCTGGTTTTAGGCAGAAGGGAAAGCGAGAGGCCGATGCTGATGACGACCGCGATGAATCCCAAGCTGAAAATCGTGTTGGCGATATAGGGGACATTGTAATACACGACGGAAAAAGAGAATTCCCGGCTGGCAAAGACGATCGGCAGCCAGCCGATCATCGAGAGGATAAAGCCCGACGTGGACCAGGAAAGATGGCCTTCGAATAATTTAAACCCCAGGCGCAGTTTTTCATACAGGGGGATGCGCTTCGCTATGAGAAAGGCCCGCATCACGATCGGAAAATTTTCGACACCCCAGGCCCAGCGCTTCTTCTGCTTATACACGTTTTTGAAGGTCTGCCACCAGTTATCGGCGCAGACTACGTCCATGGACAAGGTCACGTACATGGGCACCACCTGATACTGGCCGTCATAATGGATATAGGCCTTCCAGAAAATCGCGGAATCATCCGAGATCATGTCCACAGGCCAATAATCCACGTCCACCAGGGCCTTGAAGCTCATGCTATGGGAGGAAAAGGTGACTAATTTTTCGGGATTGGTGGCCTCGATGAGCTGGTAAAAGGACGAGCCAGTTTCCACGACGCGGGCAAAGCCGGGCACGTTCCAGATATTATTGTGGTACACCGGAATGGGCTGGAAGCTGGCGCGCAGGCGGCTGGGGCAGATCATAAAGTGGTAGCTGAGGCAGGCAAAATATTCCGCAGAGACCACGGTGTCCGCGTCAAAGCAGGAGATGATCACTTGCTCAAAGGGGATCCGGCGCTCTTCGAAAAACGCGGCCGCCTGCCTGGCCGCGCAGGTGGCATTGGCCCCCTTGACCCTGGCTTCCCCAGGGACCATGGCCGGATGCACGACGGTGAAACAGGACAAAAAGACGTCCTTGTATTTTTTTTCCAGTTCCTTGACCGCGCTTTGAACTTCTGCGGCGGCGCGTTCTTCCAGGGCAAAAACGATCACGATCTGCTTTAAGGGAAAACTCTGGCGTTTGATGGCCTCCATCGCGGGTTCCAGGATTTCCCGGCCTTCCTTGAGGATGGGAAAGAGGATCAGATGATAAATTGCGCCGGATGACGGCGGAAGATTGCCGCAGTCCCAAAGCTCCCTAAGCTGGGCCACATGGATTTGATGTGATATTCTCTGGCGCCAGTGGCGGCCGAAAGATTTTCGCTCAATCTCCTTGAGATAGCCCTCCAAGCGGTCAATGCCGTGGATGCGGCGCATCCAGTGGGTTTTCTTTTCTATATTTAAGCGCAAATAAGAGAAGAGCAGAAACATGGTAGAATACAAAACCCGCATGATCCAGGAGAGGTAAAAGGCCACGATGAGAACGGCCGCGGCCAAGGGGGCATAGACGGATAGCAGGACAAGCCCCAAGAGTACGGCCCAGCTGCAGGCGCCGGGGATGATTTCCAGCAGCCGCTGGAGTCTCGCTTGCCTGGGCTCCAAATTCTCTTTGGAAAAATGGAATTTCATTGGTTTTGCGCCTCAGGGACAAGCAGGATCTTGCTTAAGATGGTCGCCTGGTCCGCGACAACCGGGAATTTCTGCTCCCAGTCGTCATAGCCGATGGACTTGATGCGTAGGAAATGGTCTCCGGGGGTCAGGTCCCTGACCACCGTCGGAGATTTGGTCTCAGCCTGGCGTCCGTCGACAAAGACCGAGGCGTCCGCCGGATGGGTCGTCACCACCACCAGGCCGGTCTTGACAAAATGGTGGGTCGTAGGATGCAGGACATAGCCCAGCATCCTGGCCACCAGATACGGGCAGAGCACGAGATAGGTAAGGGCAAAAACATAGAAAAAAATCTTGCGCATCCAGAGCATGAGGCCATATTAACTCAAGTTTTTAAAGCAGGCAATAGGAAGATGGACAATATTGTGTTACTTGTCTTAAATTTAGATATATGGCATACTTTGCGTATATTTCCTAACAAGATATTGGGGTAAAGAACCTCCACAACCCCCGGGGTTGCGGAGGTCACCATCACAACCCCGGGGGGTTGTGGAGGTTAGATTATTTTCGTATGTGGAATAAGACGGTCGTTTTGACAATATTGGCTTTTGGCCTGGATGTCTTAGGCCCTTTGCCTGCGGTTCAAGGGCAGCTTGCCTCGCCTTCAGGCGGGGAATTT
>CAZACW010000098.1:0-3784 GCA_964483785.1 uncultured Planctomycetales bacterium | reverse complement strand
AAATTTTGTCCTTGATCAGCGGGTCTTGAAGGTCAATGCCCTTGATCTTGCCCTGATTGGAATAAATTTGATTGAGCAGGGCCTTGGCCAGCCTCTTCTTATACCAGGCGGCCAGGATGAGGGAATGGAAAATTTGGCGCAGGTGGGCAAAATTCCGGCCGGTATTGACCTCGATTTCCAATTCCGGAAGAATGATGCGGCGCACCAGCCGGGAAGAGAAATTCTTTTGTGCCGGCAGAACAGCATGTTTCTTCGAGGCCAGATAATCTTCTTCCAGCATCACCTTCAAATGGCAGCCCGCCACATAGGCGGTCTGGTTATGCTCGTAAATCTCGGCCTTGTCCGCCTTGATCCATACCTTATTAAAGGTGTTGACCGGAATTTGGGTTGTCCCGTAAAGCGTATGGGCCAGGGCATAGACCCTGTCCCAAAAATTTTTCCCTAATTCTTTTTCCGGATAAATCAAGGAAGCCGTGATCTGTTTGAGCAGATAATCCTCAGCCAGCATGTCCCGGCCCAGGTCTGTGAGGCCCAGCGTCGAAGGAATGATGCGGTCTTTTTCATAAGGGGAAAGATTGACCCAAAGGTCATTTTCAGGAATGGCCAAGGACGCCAGGAAATACCTGATCAGTTTTTCCCCTTCCTGCTTTAAGGCCGGCTCCTGAATGGACCTTTCCTGGCCCAAATCCACGATAAAATCAAAACGGAAAGGGTCATGCTGGTCAACAGTAAGGCCTTTGATGAGAACAGGTTGATAAACAGGGCTTAAATTGACCATGGCCCCTGGTTCAGGCAGGTCCAATAGATTGTCAGCGCGGGCTGGAAGCGGAAGAGACAAAACGGAACAGAAGAAGGAAAAACTCAGCAGACAACATAGGGGTTTTTGGGGCATGAATTTTATTATTGAATGAAGAATTCACCAATAATTTAAATGCCCAATGTAAAAACGGAATAAGGAACATATAAAGTAAATATTAAGGAACGATTAAGACGGCTGGTCTTTCAATTTGGCCAAAATTTGAACCAAGTCCCTGCTCAAATTTTGGACCGCTGTCTGCAATTTAGCGTCTTTGAGATTCCCGTCGCTGTCAAAGGCCTCATGGGCCCGGCCGACCGCGATCGGCTCTGGGACAACTAAAACCTTCATGTGGACCAGGATGTTTTGGAGGGACGTTAAACTGCGCAGGCCTCCTAAAATGCCGGGAGACGCACTTAATAAGACAGCAGCCTTGCCGCTAAAACAGTCCTTGGCCGGCTCATTGGGCACGGCCCGCGAAGCCCAATCGATGGAATTCTTTAAGACCCCGCTGACACCTCCGTTGTATTCCGGTGTTGAAATCAAAAGGCCGTCATGGGCCAATAACATGGCCTTGAATGTTTTGGCGTTTTCCGGAAGGCCCTGCGCTGTTTCCAAATCGCCGTCATAAAGAGGCATGGAAAGATCGCGCAGATCCAGCAAGGTGACCTGCGCGCCGGCGGCGCGGGCCGCGTCCGCGGCGGTTTTAACCAGCTTCTTGTTCAAGGACCCCTGGCGGGTACTGCCGGCAAAGGCCAAAATTTTAGGTACATAAGCCATGACTTTCTCCCCTATTTTTATTAACCGAACGTGAACGCATAAACAGAAGTCCCTTGGACCGGAAATTCCAGGCGTAAAAGATGGGCAGTCACCGCGCCTGAAAGTTCAATCACATCATACAGCCGCTGATTGTCCAAAATAATGTCCTTCATCGGCATGCCGTCCAAATAGACCTTGATATGGTCCCCTGCATGGGCCGGACCTGCGACTAAAAAAACCTTGCCGGCATGAATATTAAAATTTAAGGCCGCATCGCTGCCGGAAGAGGCAAATTGGGATTCCACGTCCCATTGCCCCTGATAGGCAAAATGGTCCAGAGGAAGAACTGAAGGCAGAGAATACAAGATCTTTCCCGGCGCCACTTTTTCCACAGATGCAAAACGTTCCATGCGATGGCTTCCCAAATAGGTCTCCGGCGTGCGGCCCACACGAGGGGTCTTATCTTGCACAACGCTCAAATCCCCTTGCACCTCATGCCCGTTTTCTTTTAAAAGCGCCCGTATGGCTTCTTCCATTTTATCGTAACTGCCCTCGCCGAAATGGGTGCGGCGGATATGCCCCCTGGCGTCGATCAAATATTCCGCCGGCCAATAATGGTTTTGATAAGCTGACCAGGTCTTGTAATCATTGTCCTGGGCCACGGGATAGGTGATGCCGAATTGTTTGACGGCATTGGCCACATTTTGGGCCTCGCGCTCGAAAGCAAATTCCGGCGTATGCACGCCGACGATGACGAGCCCTGAATCTTTATACCGTTCATACCAGGCGGTCAAATGCGGCAGGGTGCGCACGCAATTGATGCAGCTGTACGTCCAAAAATCGACCAGGACGGTCTTGCCCCTGAGGCCTCCCATGGTCAGGGCAGAAGGCACATTATGCCACTGGGCAATACCGGAGAAATCCGGCGCCAGACCTCCTTCGGACAATAATTTCTCGCTGTCTTCGGCAATGGCCATGGCTTTGCGGCCGGCCAAGGCGTCCAATTCCTTTTGCAGATGCGCGTTGTTTTCAAACCCTCCCAAAAAGCGGCTGTAACCGGGAAACAGATTCAGCACCTTGGCCTGCAGGACCTGCGCGTAATTGGTATAGATAAGGACCGCTGTGGCGATCATGATCAGGCCAAAGACCTGCTGGATGAGCCCGGTATATTTGTTGACCGCGCGCATTTTTTTAAACAACCCGGCGCTGAAGGAAGAAAAGATGTACAGCGGGATACCCAAGCCCAGCACATAGGCCAGGGTCACAGCCACCACCTTGATGTTCACGGATTGGGTGGCGGACAAGGTCGCGATCGTTGCCAGGATGGGGCCGGCGCAAGGCGCCCAAACCAGTCCTAAAGAAAATCCGGTCACCAAGCCCGCGCCCAATCCAGTCCCCTCTTTTTTGAATTTTGACTGAAAAGGGCCCAGAAGATTATTGACCCAAACTTCGAATCTTGCCCCAAGGGACGGGATCAATAAGGACAGGCCGAGCAAGGCAATGATGACAGTGGCAACCAAGCGTAAAACATTGGGGTTTATGGGAAAAATTTTAACAAGATAGGAAATGCCCAGGGTAAATAAGGTGAAACTTGTCATGACCCCTAAAGTGATCCCTAAGGATTTCCTCTTTCCGCCGCCGGAAGAAGCAGAAAAGACAATGGGCAATAATGGCCAGATGCACGGGGCCAATATTGTTATAAACCCTGCCAAAAATGAAAAGATAAGAAGTGTCAGCATCGGTCATCCTTATTAGTGATGGAACCGTCACAACCCCGGAGGTTGTGATGGTTTGAGACCATCACAACCTCCGGGGTTGTGGTGGTTTTAAATACTGTTAACCACCCGTTGCAAAACCTGGATATAAGGTCATTCCCCCGTCGGCAAAAATCGTCGTGCCGGTGACATAATCCGCATAATCCGAGGCCAGCCATACGGCCACCCGGGCAATATCTTCAGGCTCGCCTACGCGCTGATACGGGATCAGGGTCAAAAGTTCCTTTTCCGCTTCAGGGGTGGCCCAGGCCGCGTGATTGATCGGCGTCTTGATGGCGCCGGGGCCGATGCTGTTGACCCGGATGCGGTAGGGCGCCACTTCCTGCGCGATGCTTTTCATCAAAAGCATCACCCCGCCCTTGGAAGAAGCGTAATTGACATGGCCGGCCCAGGGGATCACCTCGTGCACCGAGCTCATGCAGATGATTTTTCCGGCGGCGCAGGAAACAGCTTC
>CAZACW010000097.1:0-3830 GCA_964483785.1 uncultured Planctomycetales bacterium | reverse complement strand
ATCTGCCAAAGCATTAACATAATCATTGCCTGTCCCTCCCAACCATTGCCCCCAACTCAAACTGGGGGTTCCGCCATCGGTTATTTTTACTACAAATCCATCCCAACCACCTCCCCCAAACGGCCCTTGGAAGGTCACGGATTGCCAGCCTGTAGTTTGATTGGAATACCCTCCTGCATAGATGCTGCTGCCGTTATCTGCCAAAGCATTAACATAATCGTAACCTGTCCCTCCCAGATATTGTCCCCAAATCAAACTGGGGGTCCCGCCATCTGCAATTTCCAAAACAAAACCATCAGTTCCTCCGCCATAGGGACCACTCATGGTGGTGGATACATTAGGATTGCCGTCTAGGCTGACATTTCCTCCTTCAATAATACAGCCCGTGGTGTTGCAATTATTCACCGCGGCATTGGAATAAACAGCCGCATTAATTTGCCCAGGCCCGCCCTGCCCCCCCAGCCATTGCCCCCATTTGAGGGAATAGGCAAACACCGGCAGGCTGATGCCGAAAAGCCAGACGGACAAAACCAAGAGAGAAAATATCTTCAAAATCCGATGATGTTTCATGTCCCTTTCAAAAACCATCACAACCCCCGGGGTTGCGGAGGTCCAACCATCACAACCCCCGGGGTTGTGATGGTTTTTCTTGACAAACTAAAGTTGTACTTTATAATTGCAAGTATGTACGCGAAAAGGAGCCTCGAATCAACCCTTATCCAAGCAGCAAAATCTTTCCCGGCGATCTTTGTGGGGGGACCACGAAGGGCGGGAAAAACCACACTGGCCCAACACGTATTCAAAGGCCATAAGTATGTTCTTCTTGATGAATTGGACATCCGCAGCCATGCCGCGGCAGATCCCCGTGGTTTTTTAGAAGAACATGCTCCGCCAGTAATTATAGATGAAATCCAACATGTGCCGGAACTTTTTTCATATATTAAGGCCAAAACGGACAAAGATAAAAAACCAGGCCAATGGATACTGACGGGATCACAACAATGGGCGTTCATGAAAGGCATCCGTGAATCATTGGCCGGGCGCATTGCCGTACTGCATTTATATCCCTTTGCAATTGACGAAATCCAGCACACAACCAACCCAAATATTAAAAACATTGATGGTTATGTCGACGATCTTAAAAAGACGACGGCCGTTGGTGCCAACACAATTTCCGTAGGGGACTGGATTTTAAAAGGAGGATACCCGGAAAGCCTGTTCAGTGATAAAGAAACAAGAAAGTTATGGTTTAAAAGCTATGTTCAGACGTATCTTGATAAAGACGTAAGAGGGAATATTAAGGAAGTGAATTTAAGGGATTTTGAAAGAATGGTCCAATTGGTGGCCGCCAGGACGGCCCAAGAGCTGAATATGGCTGAATTATCGAAAGCATTGGGCGTATCCTTGCCGACGATCAAACAATGGCTGACATTACTCGAAGCCAGCGGACTGATTTTCTTTTTAACGCCATACCATAATAATTTCGGCAAAAGGGTCATTAAGACCCCGCGATGTTACTTTATGGACACCGGGCTTGCTTGTTATTTGGTTGGTTTACAAGAAGCAGGACATGCGTTAAAGGGGCCCATGGCAGGGGAGTTATTTGAAACGGCCTGTGTTGCGCAGCTCTACAAAAAGTTGTCCGTCTGGGGCGATGAAAAGCATCTGTACTTTTTTAAAAGCAGTGATGGGATCGATGTCGATATTCTTATGGAAGCCGGGAACAATATATTTCCTTTGGAAATGAAGTTGTCATCGACCATCATGTCCTCAAAGGTCCAAAATATTGCAAGATGGTTTAAGCTGACCGAGAAAGTCAGAAGCCCAAGTTTTGTTGTTTCTACATCGACCAATATAGGGACTGTGGCAGAGAGGGTCAAAAACATCCACTATTCATTGTTGTAGAGAAGTCCACAACTGACCATCACAACCCCGGGGGTTGTGATGGTTTTAGCTGAAATTCAATGAGGCCGCGCAAAAGTAACTTGTGCCATTGTAATAGCACGTGATAATGTCCACCGCGTTGGCTGATGCGGTCAAGGTCGGTGCCACGCCCCCGACCCATTTAGGCGAAGCTGTCCAGGAATTGACCACCCGGCTGCCGCTGGCATCCTGCACCACCCGCAAGGTCAAATTGGCAACACCCCCGGTTGGCGCGGTAAAGGCAATATTGCAGGTGGGAGGCCCGATGATCACGGTCTGTTTGTTGCCCGTGTTCCAGTTGATGGTGACCGTGGCATTGTTGCAGGTCCCGTTGCTTACTTCCGACTGGAAAAGCATGGCCACGGTCCGTATAGTGCCGTTGATATCCAGGGTCTTGCCTGGAGCTATGGAACCAATGCCTACATTGCCGGTATAGATGATCAGGCTGCTATTGGCGGCCCAGGTCCCAAGACCGACATTTCCTTGAACAATCATGCCGCCTGCCGGCGCCGCAGTTGTCAAATACGTACTATTGATCCCAGTACCTATCCCCACCCCACTCACCACATCTAATTTGTTCTTCGGATCAATGGTCCCAATCCCCATGTTCCCATTGCTTAACATCGTCAACAAATCTCCATGCACGGATGTGGAATCTGAGGATATATACATCGCCGGTATGGAGGCCGTTGTCTTGTCATTGATCTCAAAACGCGCAAGAGAGGCATCGGTATTGACCCCCGCATCACCGTTATAATCACTGCTGTCTTCTGAAACAGTGATATTCCTCCCTGATGAAGGTGTTGCTGATGAATATACCGCCTCCGGATAGCCAAACGAATTAACATTGCCATAAAACGATCCCAATGCCGTGCCTAACCGGCTTAACAAAACCGTCGGATTGCCTGAATCAGCCACCACCAAATCCTGTGTCGGTACCCAGGTGCCGATGCCCACATTGCCTTCAAAGATCGCCCCGCCATTGGGGGCCGTTGTTCTAAGATAATTCGAATAGGCAACCGTCCCGACGCCGATATTGCCCACAATGGCCAATTTATTGACCGGAAGGGTCGTGCCAAGACCTACATTGCCTGCGGCCGTGGGGACCACAGGCTGCTGGGTTGAATCATTAAAATTGGCACCGGAGGCAAAGGCCAGGCAGGAGCAAAGGCAGAAGATAAAACACAGCAGAGCAGATTTATATGATTTATCCATTGAATGAAGAGAATGATTATGATTATTGATCATATTATTTTGTGCAAAATTTTTCCAGACCCATAAATAAATTCTAAAAATGGAACAATTTTAGAACGTAAACCAGTTTGACCCATCGGAATAGATCCTGACCACCCCGTAATTGACACTGACCGAGACAGAAGCTGCGCCGTCAATGGTCTGGCCGCCTTGGGTGTTGATGGTTATATTGTTTGTCCCTGCCCCGCCGGATTCATCCTTGACAATGACGACACGGCCGACCGCCACATCTGTGGTGGCCAGGGTGATGGTCCTTGCGGCGCCGGTGTTGGTAACACCGACAATCGTCTGGCCGGCGGTTGTCAGGTTGGCAGACGTGGCTGTGCGAAACACGGCAAAGGAAGATAGGATCTGCAAACCTGAATTCGTGGTCCAGGTGCCGATGCCCACGTTGCCGTTGGTCACCAGCAGGGCGCCTTGGGTCACTGATGTGGTGCCAATGCCCACATTCCCGCTGTTGAATTCATACACATTGTTGCCGCTGACAATCCATCCTGTGGCGCTGCCCAGAGAGGCCCATTTCGCGTCCCCGGCGCTGTCGCTGGCTTCCAGGACAAAGCCGTTAGACGGCGTCTGGCCGCTCATGGCAAAGAAGGTTGTCCTGACTGTCCCCGTCACATCCAGCGCCTGGCCCGGAACTATGGAATCAATAC
>CAZACW010000096.1:0-3936 GCA_964483785.1 uncultured Planctomycetales bacterium | reverse complement strand
AAAGCGCGAATCCGTCACCGCGATCACCGCCTTCTTGCCCACGATCTGTCCATGGCCGGTGATCACAGCGTCCTTGAGGTCCGTGGCCTCCTGGTCGGCCTTGAGCTTTTCCTTGTAGGTCTTGGGTCCCTGAAATTTCAAAGGATCGGCGGAGCTCATGGCCTCGTCGTGCTCCACAAAGGTCCCCTCATCAATGATATGCTCGATGCGCTCGCGCGCGTTAAGGCTCAAATGGAACCCGCATTTGGGGCAGACATTGAGATTGGTCTTCAATTCCTTGGAATAGGCCGGTGTTTCGCAGCCCGGGCATTTGGTCCAGACGCCGGCGGGGATTTCCTTGCGTTTGACCTTGATGAAGGTGTAATTGGATTTGCCGAATAAGGACATATTAGTCAGCGGTCAGTGAAGGGATCACTCAACCAAGGCTTCTACTCCATCTTATAGATCGTCAATCCGGACAAAACCTTCGGATAGAAATAGGTCGTCTTGGGCGGCATGCGCTCGTCGTTTAAGGCGATGGCCCGCAGCTGCGCGACCAGCACGGGATTAAGGATAAAGCCGGCCTCCGCCGCCCCCTCATTGACGGCGCACAGCACCTCGTCCGGGTCTTTGGAATATACAATGTCCTCGGAGGCCACCCCCACCTGGTCGAGAATAAAGGCCTTCAAGATCGCGGCATCCAGGCCCCGGTAATCCTTGGAGCCTTCCTTGACCATCTTATCAATAAGCAGCTTGTTCTTTAAACGCAGTAAAAACATCCCCTGTTTGTTATAAAACCCGAAGGCGTGTTCATTCTGCCCGGCCCTAGCCAAAAGCACCAGCCAGTCGACCTTGGTCTTGACCTTGTCGATCCGAAAATACTGCTCCAATAAATTGACGCTGATGGGGAATTTCTTGACGATGCGGTGGATGGGAAAAATCTGCAGGTCCTTGGAATCCATGTTGGTGAAATAGGCCATCACATAATTGTAGCTTTCTTCGCCCGTGGTTTTTTTGCCCTTTTTAAGCGCCTCGCGGCGGATCTGATTGGCCACCTCAAAACGGTGATGGCCGTCGCAGATGAACAGGTTTTGGCCCGCGATGACATGGGCGATGGCCTGGATGCTGTCAGGGTTCTCGAGCCTCCAGATCGTGTGCTTGACCTTGTCATGGTCCACGGCTTCCAGATAGGGCTTGGAGGCGGCCAATTCCTTGAAAAACACGCGGTCGATCCTTCCGGCCTTGTCCGCGTACCCGACGAAGATGGGGCTTAAATTGCTTTTTAAGGCGCTCCAAAGTGTAAAGCGGTCGGTCTTGGCCGCGGCATGGGTGTGCTCGTGCGGGAGAATGCGCACACCGGAATCCTCGCCGAGCTTCAACAGGCCCAGAAAACCCATGCGGGTGTATTTTTGGCCCTGGTATTTATAATCCTGCTTGTAAAAATAAACGCAGGAGGCATCGTCCTGCTTGAGGATGCCTTTTTTCAGCCAATCCTCAAAGGTCTTTCTGGCCCGGGTGTATTTATTGTCTTTTTCGCTGTCCTTGGCCAATTCCAGGCGGATGAAATTGTAAGGGTCCTGTTTATAGTAGGCTTCCTGCTGCTGCGGTGAGATCACGTCATACGGCGGACAAAAAACATTGGCAAGGTCCTCGATTTTTTCCTTATTGTAAAAAACCGCCGCGAAAGGCTTCAAGGCTGGCATATCAGATAGACCTTTCTTCTTTAGTCGCTGTCAGGCAATAGGTTAAATTCCTGTTAAAAAACTATGAAAGTGCAATTATAGCACAAATCAGCGTTAAGAAAAGCTAAAACACCCTCTGTGCTCCCCGCGGAAACGGGGATCTATTTGGGGGGATGGCAGGCGCAATGGCCGCCGCAGCTGCCTGCGGGGGCGGGGGCTTTTCCGGCATCGGATTTGGGGGAATCCTTTGGATTGGCGCCGGAAGCGGGCTTGTTTTTGTAATCTGTTTGGTAGAAGCCGGAGCCTTTGAAGATCATGCCTGAACCGCCGCCGATGAGGCGGGAAAGCCGGTTTTTATGACATTGGGGGCATTTCTTCAGTTTGGGATCGGTCATGGACTGCAGTTCCTCAAATTCATGGCCGCAGGCCTGGCATTCGTATTGGTAGGTCGGCATACTTTCAGTCCTTTATTTAAAAGCCCTTTTGAATTTATCTTTAAACGAGCCTTTGCCGTTTTGTTCGCCCAATTCCTGGCTTAACTCTTCCATCAATTCACGCTGGCGGCCGCTTAGATGGCCCGGTACGGAGAGCATCACGCGCACATACAGATCCCCGTGTTCATGATGTCCGTGCACATCCGGCATGCCTTGGCCGCGCATGCGAAAAATCTTGCCGCTTTGGGTGCCTTCGGGGATTTTCATCAGCACTTCTTCTTTCAGCGTCTTGATCCTCACCTCGCCCCCCAAAGCGGCCTTGGCAAAAGACACCGGCATGTCCATTTTCAAATCCTGGCCGTGGCGCTCAAAGAGCGGATGGTCCTTGACCTTGATGAACAAGAACAAATCCCCGTTGCCGCCGCTGCCCACTTCTCCTTCCCCGCGCACGCGAAGCTGGGAATCATTGTCAACGCCCGGCGGGATCTTGATCTCGACCGTGCGATTGATGCGCGTCAGGCCGCGCCCGCCGCATTCAGGGCAGAATTCCGTGATGATTTTCCCTGAGCCGTGGCATTTGGGGCAGGTCTGGGCCATGCGGAAAAAGCCGTTGTTCATCACCACCTGGCCCTGGCCGCCGCATTGGGAGCAGGTTTTCATGGAAGAGCTGTTTTTGGCGCCGCTGCCGTCGCATTTTTGGCAATGCTCATGGCGGGGAAACCGGATTTCCTTCTTGATCCCGCTGTAGGCTTCTTCCAGGGTCAGTTCCACTTCATACTGGATATCATGGCCTCTGGAGCGCCGGCCGCCGCGGGTGGAACCGCCGCCAAAATCAAACTGCGCGCCGAACATGCGGCCTAAAATGTCTCCCAGATCGGTCTCGCCGCCGAATACGCTGGAGAAATCCGCGCCGCGGAAAATATCTTCCGATGTATATTGCTGGTCAATGCCCTGATGGCCGAACTGGTCGTAGGTCTGCTTCTTCTGCGGATCGGAAAGCACCCCGTAGGCCTCGGAGATTTCCTTGAACCGCTCCTCAGCCGCCTTTTTCTCGGCCTCGGGCACGCGGTCCGGGTGATATTTCAAGGCCAAAGACCGGTAAGCCTTCTTGATCTCCGCGATGCTCGCGGACTTGGGCACGCCCAAAATTTCGTAGTAATCTTTTTTCATTTAATATTTACAATAGACATTTAGAGAAATTCATATAATTGTTCCTCGTGATCCCCTCCCCCTTGTGGGGAGGGTTAGGGAGGGGAATCATTTAACCTCTCCCACAAGAGAGGGAATCATTTGAACACACTTAATTCTTATTTATCGCTGGACGCTTTAAAATCCGCGTCGATCACGTCATCCTTGCCGCCCTTGTTGTCCTGCTTGGGCTCGGCAGAATCACCTTGGTCCGCCTGCGGCTGTTCAGGATGCGCGCCTTGCTGGCCCTGTCCTTGTGCAGCCGTGGCCTTGTACATCTCTTCGGCCAATTTATGGCTGACCTTCTGCAGGCTCTCCATCGCGGACTTGATCTTGTCCTGGTCCTTGGCCGTGACAGCGTCTTTTAAGGCCGTCAGTCCTTTTTCCACCGCTTCCTTTTCCGCAGCAGAGACCTTGTCCCCGTAATCCTTCAAGGATTTTTCCGTCGCGTAGACCAGGGTATTGGCCTGGTTGACGAGCTCGGCCTCATCACGGCGTTTCTTGTCTTCTTCAGCGTACTTTTCCGCTTCCTTGACCATTTTATCGATTTCCGCTTCTGAGAGCTTGGTCTTGGCCGTGATCTGGATTTTTTGTTCCTTGTTGGTGGCCTTGTCCTTGGCCGTGACATGGATGATGCCGTTGGCATCGATGTC
>CAZACW010000095.1:0-4023 GCA_964483785.1 uncultured Planctomycetales bacterium | reverse complement strand
ATTAATCGAGGTGACCCAGGCCGTGGAGCGTAAATTAGGAAGTGTCAAAAACATTTTTCGCGGCCCCCGGGTCATTGACATCGACGTCCTGATGTACGATGATATCAAATTGATTACACCCAGGCTCGTGCGTCCCCATCCCCGCATGGGGGAGAGGGATTTTGTGCTTAAAGCTTTAAGAGAAATATGCGAATCATCCATTCCCTGACTCAATTGCAGACCGCACTTGGTGCCTGGCGCCGCCGGGGGAAAAAAATCGGCTTTGTCCCGACGATGGGATATCTGCACGCAGGGCACCTGGCGCTTGTGCGCCGCAGCCGCAAGGACTGCGCGGTGACGGTTGTCAGCATCTATGTCAACCCCAAACAATTCGGCCCCCGGGAAGATTTGCGCAAATACCCTCGGGACATCCGGCGCGATGCGGCGCTGCTGCAAAAAGAAAATGTTGACATTCTATTTATTCCGTCGGATAATGTCGTTTACCCAAAAGGCTATTTGACATACATCGACGTAGAAAACTTCTCCGCAGCGCTCTGCGGACGTTTTCGCCCCGGCCATTTCCGAGGGGTGGCGACGATCGTGGCCAAGCTCTTGAACATCATCCGGCCCCAGCGGATGTACCTGGGGCAAAAAGACGCCCAGCAGGCCGTGGTCTTAAAGACCATGGTCAAGGACTTGAACATCCCGGTTTCCATCGAGGTGGTGCCGACGTTGAGGGAAAAGGACGGACTGGCCATGAGTTCGCGCAACATTTTTTTAACGCCGCGCGAGCGCTGTCAGGCGCCTGTTCTGTACCAGGCCCTGCAAAAGGCCGTTTCGCGCATCCGCCAGGGAGAACGCAGAGCTTCCGTTATAACCGGCATTATCCATCATCTGATTAAGAGAGACTCCCAAGGCAAAATCCAATACGTCGCGTGTGTGGATGCGGAAACACTCAGGCCCTTGAAGACCCTTGAGGGCAAGATTTTGATCGCTGTGGCAGTGTTTTTTGGTAAAACCCGGCTCATCGATAATGTCAACGTCCGCGTACAAAAACCGCGTCAAATCTAAAATCAGGGTGGGGATCTTAGGCTGCGGGGCCATCGGCTCGCGCATCGCCAAAAGCATCAAGACCCAATGCCCGGACTACGCGACGGTCTCGGCCCTCTTCGACATCAACCCGGCCAAGGCCCTGGCCCTGCAAAAAAGCCTTCCTAAAGCCCATATCGTCAAGCATTCCTATCAGGAACTCTTAGCGGTCAGCGATCTGGTCATTGAGGCGGTCAACGCCCCGGACACGCGCCAGCTGGTGCGCCAGGCGCTGCTGGCCAAAAAAGACGTGCTCATCATGAGCGTCGGCAAATTCATCGAAGGCGAATCCATCTTGAAATTGGCCCAGAGGCTGGGCGTGCGGGTGCTGATCCCCTCGGGCGCCATTGCCGGCGTCGATGCGATCAAGGCGGCCAGCCTTCAGCGCATCGATTCCATCACCCTGACCACGCGCAAGCCGGTGTACGGCTTCGCGGACAATGCCTATGTCCAGGCCCGGCGCATCAATTTGTCGCAGATCAAGAAAGAGACTGTTCTTTTCGACGGCAATGTGCGCGAGGCGGTCAAATGCTTCCCTCAGAACATCAACGTGGCCGCGACCATTGCCCTGGCCTCTCATGCCAAGGACAAATTAAGGATCCGCATCGCCACCTCCTCCGAATATAAGGTGAATTCCCATGAGATCGAGGTCAACGGCGAATTCGGCCGCTTAGTCACCAGGACGGAAAACGTGGTCTGCCCGGACAATCCCAAAACGAGTTTTTTGGCCGTGCTTTCGGCCGTGCGCACGCTCAAAGAATATTTTCAAGGCGTCACAATAGGCACTTGATTCATCATCAACCCACAACCTAAGGAGGACAACAGTATGGCTTCTAAAAAAGTTGCTAAGGTAGGCGTCAGGAAGGAAAAGGGTTACCTGTATTTCGTGGACAAGCAAGGTGATATTTCCTGCGCCAAGATGGCCCGCGGCGATAAGAAGGGCGGTTCCGCCAAGAAGGTCGCCAAGGTCGGGATTAAAAGAGAAACCGGCTACCTGTATTTCATCGACAAGCAAGGTGACATTTCCTGCGCCAAGATGGTCCGCGGCGGCACCAAGAAGAAAAAGAGCGCCAGGAAATCCTCCAAGAGAAAATCAGCCAGAAGAAAATAAGAACGCGCAAGACCGTTAATTCAAAGGGGGGACAGCGCTCTATCGTCGCCGCAGCAGACGGCACATCGACATAGGGCGCTGTCCCCAATAATTTTATGAAGTCCGATGCCATCATCATCCGCCAGGCGCGGGAACATAATTTAAAGAACATCGATTTGACCATCCCGCGCAACCAGTTCGTGGTGATCACGGGATTAAGCGGCTCGGGCAAATCTTCCCTCGCTTTTGACACCATCTATGCCGAAGGCCAGCGGCGCTATGTGGAGAGCCTCTCAGCCTATGCCCGCCAGTTCTTGGACCAAATGCAAAAACCCGCGGTGGAGCATATCGAAGGGCTTTCGCCTACCATTTCCATCGAGCAGAAGACCGTCAGCCGCAATCCCCGCTCGACCGTGGCCACCCAGACCGAGATTTATGATTACCTGCGTCTTTTATTCGCCAGGATCGGCGATCCTTATTGCCCGGCGTGCGGCAAAAAAATCGAACAGCGAAGCGCCCAGCAGATCGTGGAGGCCATCTTAAGCCTGCCCGAGGGCGCCAAGATCAATGTGTTAGCACCCCTGATCCGCGGCCGCAAAGGGGAGTACCGCCACATCGGCAAGCAAATCGCCCAGTCCGGCTTTGCCCGCATGCGCGTGGACGGCAAGATTTTGGAGACAGCGGAGTCTCTCAAATTGGACAAATTCAAGGTCCATCATATCGAGGTGGTGGTGGACCGCCTCACCATCCGGCCGGATATCCGCAAGCGTTTGACGGATTCCGTGGAAACGGCCCTGAAAACCGGCGAAGGCATGGTGATCGTGGATTTTAACGGCGCCAAGGCAGACCAGATCTTCAGCGAAAAATACGCCTGCACCGATTGCGGGACTTTTTTAAGCGAATTGACGCCGCGCGTGTTTTCCTTCAATTCCCCCTACGGCGCCTGTCCCGGATGCAACGGCCTGGGCACGAAGATGGAAATCGACCCGGCCAGCCTGGTGCCGGATGCCTCCAAGGCCTGGGTCAATGCCATTGCCCCGTGGAAAAAAGGCCAGCGGGGCTACATGATGTATTACCGCGCGGTCCTGCGCGAGATCGGCCGCGCGCACAAGGTCAATCCTCAGCTGCCTTTTGAGGACCTGGACAAAAATTTCAAAAAGACCGTGTTTTACGGCTCGCCGGATTATGAAATCTGGGGCCGGCCTTTTGAGGGTGTGGTCAAATATCTGGAGCGTTTATTCAAGGAAACCGACAGCGATTGGCTCAAGGAAGAGATCGCTTCTTTTATGTCCGAATCGCCCTGTCCGGAATGCCAGGGCCTGAGGCTTAAGCGGGAGTCTTTGGCGGTGAAGATCGCGGATAAAAACATCGCCCAGCTCACCGGGCTTTCCATCAAGGAGGCCAAACAATTTTTCAGCCGCTTAAACCTCAGCAAGGACAAAAAGACCATCAGCGCGGAAATTTTGAAGGAGGTCAACCGCCGCCTGGATTTTTGCATCAATGTGGGCCTGGAGTACCTGAGTTTGGACCGCCGCTCATCCACCTTGTCCGGCGGAGAGGCGGAGCGCATCCGCCTGGCCACCCAGGTCGGTTCAGGATTGGTCGGCGTCATCTATGTCCTGGATGAGCCCAGCATCGGCCTGCACCAAAAGGACAATGACCGCCTCTTAAGCACCCTGCATGCCCTGCGCGATTTGGGCAACACCCTGATCGTGGTCGAGCATGATGAGGAGACCATCCGCCGCGCGGATTATGTCATTGACCTTGGCCCCGGCGCCGGAGAGCACGGGGGCGAAGTGATTTACGCCGCCCAGGTGCAGGGCCTGATCAAGTTCCGCCAGACCTTGACCGGGCAGTTACGGGCC
>CAZACW010000094.1:0-4073 GCA_964483785.1 uncultured Planctomycetales bacterium | reverse complement strand
GGGGTCTTGGTCGTGAAGCGCAACCCTGACGGCAGCCGCGGGGCCGTGACCACCGTTGAGGCGTCCAGGGCCAATTATACGGAAAGGGTCGTGTTTGAAGATGACATCGCTTCCATCAATACCGGGACCATGCTTCTAAACACTAAATTATTATGGAAATTATTGGGTTATCAAAGCGTTGAAGCCTTTCTGGCAGCCCCTGCCGCTGAAAGAGACGCCAGGATCGTAGACCATATGAATAACGTGTGGCCAAGGACCTATGTGATGCGCTTGCGCCAGGAACAAAAACCCGGTGAAATTTACCAATGGCCGGTGCTGCAGTCCGAGGTCGTTGCCCAATGGGTCATGGAATGGGCCCAGGAACAGGAATCGCTGGGGTCTCATGCGGTGAAATACCAGGAAGTCCTGGGTCCTGTGGCCTTTTCAGATGCTAAAACACGCCAGCAACTGGCGACCATAGCCAATCGCAGAGAACCTTTTCAACCCCATGTGGCACAGACCAAATTACCGGAAGGACAGGTGGAGGATATCCCCTTAGCTGTCGCAGATCAATTAGCTTATGCGGAAAGCTATATCAAGGAAGGATTGTTTTCCATGGCCGAGCAGGCCTTGGCCATGGCTAAAAGGAGCGTCAACAGTGATACACAAAGGCGTTATGATGATTTAATGCCTGACATTACATCTATGGACGGCCGATTGTTCGACACTGCCCGTCAAGCAAGTCGGCCGCAAACCATTCCTGGAAATGTCAGAAATTTGGAGCATCGGCTGATGGATGATTATTTTCCTACAATGCAGGACCCGACATTCGACATTTATGCTGCCCTGGAATCGGAAGAGAATGTACAAAGACTACCACCTGATCGCCTTAGAGAAATAAAGGTCAGTATGGAAAGCATGAGGACTAATTCCAAATTGTCGATTCAGACCTTGGATTTTATCCTATTGAAAGAGAAAGCGGTTACCTTGATCAATGCTTTAAGAAATATTTTGAGCCAGGGATCCAGCATTCCGTCAGACGACTTTCTTGTGGCACTTGCGGCGCGCTTGATTTTGGAACAGGGCATTGAAGGAAAATTGGATGTCCAAAAAGTATTCGATCTTTTTGGATTGAATGCCGGCGCCCTGGGCAATACGCAAATCATGGCCATTAAAAATGCCATGCCTCCGGCTGGGCAGAGAGAAAATTATTCAGCCCTGCAGATCGTTTTTTTGCGCAATGAATATATGGCCATTTATGAACGGCTCAATGATGCGCTATTAGAAAAGGCCGGCTTAACCCATGGCCTGCGGACTTCAGAACATAATATCGTGATGTACACGGACAAGGATGCCACCATTGAAAATCCCTCGGGCGTGTTGAAACAGGCTGAGGGGGCCGCGGATGTGCATCAGGGGCCTAACCGCGCCTGGCGCATCGTGCGCATGGCCTTAAGAGGGATGGAAATCAATATCCCCACCGGATCAACAGCCAAGGAAGGATGGCTGCAGACCCTTTCCGTCGTTGCCAGGGTCTTGAACGAATCGGACCTGCCCCTCATCATGAAACAGGCGGCTGCGGAACGTATTATCATGCAGACCAACGATGCCAGCACAGAATTGAAATTACATGTTGAGAATGGGAAGGTGGTCCCCCGAACCATGGCCTATATCCAGCGTTTCCGCAATAATCGCTGGTATGAAGCCCAAAGTTTAATGAAGAACAAACCTGACCGCAGCGAAGACAAGGTCAACCGTCTGCTGCTTTGGAACACAACGGTGCATTCTTTCTTAAAGGTGTTTTTCTCCGAAGAGATGCCTTGGAAGATGCTGACCGAAGGCATGGGCGCTTCGGTCACCAGGGAACAATTGTTTTCCTTTATAGAAGGATTGAAGCTTAAGGAGAATGACATTGAAAGCTTCGAAACTCCTGAAGCAAAAGCCAATTTCTTAGATATCCAGGAGAGGGTGGCGCAAACGATCAAAAAAATGCTGGTGAACTATGCCAATGAAAGGTTGGCAACGGGTGAAGAGCAGGCCAGTGTATGGGAGGCAAGGTTTAATGAGATTATGGCACAAGAGGAAAGTGCCGAAAATAAATTAAAGGACGCCCAAAACAAGCAAGTCCTGACCACGGAAGAACTGCTTTTCGGCACCTTACAGCGCATGCTGATCAAGGAAAGTGCCGGGACCTATGGCTCCATCACCGCGGACCATCTGGAACATGCCCGGGACCATGACCAGCGCCTTTCCGCCATCAGTGAGGTGGTGATCAACCGCGGTTTCTGGGAAAAAGTCCAGCATCTTGGCACGTCCACTTTTAATGACGCAAGAAGCAGGCACATGTTCTTAGACGGCCGGGGCATGCCCATTGATTCGGAATTGCGGGCCGGGCCGGGTTATATGAACATGGCTTTTGGCGGAGGTTCCAAAAAGAACCTTTTGTTTGCCCATCTGCAATCCTGGCGCACCCGGGGCAAGATGGTTGTCATCGACGGGGACAGCATTAAGGACCAGGGGGATTTTCCATTCCGGTTAAGCCATCGCGTGGGGATGCATGATTTAAGGCCGGAAATCGCCGTCTTGAAATCCGGTTTGACGGGCCAGGCCCATAAATCCCTGGCTGACAAATTGAGTTTTGACTGGGATGAGTCTGAGGGCGGTAACGGAGGCACGCTGAATTTTATCGGAGCCATGACCCAGGCTGAATATGAGTTGGTGAAACAGTCCACGGACGATCCGGAATTGGCTGAGGGTCTGGGCAAGTTATATATTCAATCCAACAATGTGCATGTCAAAAGAATCCCCTTGCGGTTTTTGCTGGGCATGCCTTTTGAGCTGGATTCGGTTGAATTATCCAAGGTGATGGAAGCCGGCTTGAATTTAAGCGATTACCGTTACACCCTGGCTGATCCTACCAATCCTAATCGTCTCGAGCGTTGGGGCCCGGCTGCTTTTTATCCAATTGTGGAAGGTCTTTTGAATACAGCTGCCCGGGGATATATTGTGCCTTCCAGCACGCCTGAAAGCATTTTGGATGCGCCCAACCAGATCGTGCGCGCCCTGATCGAAGAGATGAACAGGGGCCTGCATGCCCATGTGAATGTGCAGGTGCCGACGGGCCTGAAAAGATCGTTGACGGCCAATGACAATGGACCGGTCCAGGCCAGCGCAGCCATGACTTCGACGGACAAGGAAGGCGGTATCGATTTCCGCCATTTTGATGCCGTGATCAAGGATGACGCACAAGGCGTGCCTTTGCCGTTTATCTGGAAAGGGCAGAAGGCCAATTTTGCCACCTTGACACCGGTCATTTATTCCATCCGGACGGTCAAAATCTCCGCAGAACTGCTCGTTGCTTCTTAGCACTCCAATAAAATTACTGCTAAAAAATTCTTGACAAAATTTTTGGCTTCCGCTATATTAGCACTCTCAATTTAGCAGTGCTAAATACACCCCTTAAGGATTTACATCCTTTATCAACCGTAATCTCAAGGAGGAGAAGGTATGAGCATTCAACCATTAGCTGACCGCATTGTGGTCAAGGTGCTGGAAGCCAAGGAAGTGACCAAGGGCGGCATCCTGCTTCCGGAAACCGCGAAAGAAAAACCGCAGGAAGGCAAGGTCATCGCTGTCGGCAAAGGCAAGGCCTCGGACAGCGGGCAGATCGTTCCCCTGGAAGTCAAGGTGGGCGACCGCGTCTTGTTCACCAAGTACGGCGGCACGGAAATCACCACCACGGACGGGGAAGAGCTTTTGATCATGAAGGAAGAAGATATTTTGGCTATCGTTAAATAAGGAGGATGCACATGGGAGCAAAACAGTTGATTTTTGAAGATGAAGGCCGGCGCAAGGTCTTGCGCGGGGTCGAGCAATTATCGCGGGCGGTGAAGGTGACCCTGGGTCCCAAGGGCCGCAACGTGGTTTTGGACAAAAAATTCGGCAGTCCCACCGTGACCAAGGACGGCGTGTCCGTGGCCAAGGAGATCGAACTCGAAGATCCTTTCGAGAACATGGGCGCCCAGATGGTCAAGGAAGTCGCGGAAAAAACCTCTGATATCGCCGGGGACGGCACCACCACGGCGACCGTCCTG
>CAZACW010000093.1:0-4280 GCA_964483785.1 uncultured Planctomycetales bacterium | reverse complement strand
TCGACGCCTGGTTTGAACGGGTAGGGGTGGACAAATTAATAGCCCTCCTGCATGGCCTTGATCATAGGGGGCTTATCCTTGGGATCATCCTTGTCATTGCCGTCAATGGTCACAATGCCCTCATACCCCTGCTTTAAGGCGAACGCGTAGGCACAGCGCAGTTGGGCGCTAAGTTTACCAGGCCCGGTTTTGACCAAAAGCCCCCGGACACCCTTGTCCTTCAGTCTATCCGCGTCCAGGGACCCGTCGGTACTGCCGCCGTCCACAATAATCAGATCCGCGCTATCGTTGATCTTAAGCAGGGCCATGCGCTCAAGCAGGGCCATGATCCTTGCGCCCTCATTGATCACGGGAATGACAACACAATAGGCAAACCTTCGCCCTGTCCAGAACCGCAAATCATAGGCCGGGACCTGCCAGGAGGCCTCGATTTCAGGAGATATGTTTAATTGGACATTCATCGATAATGGCGCACCGCGGTCTTTAAGGCCTTTTCAACCGCAGGCAGATGCGGCTGGTCCTTGGCCGCCAGCATCTCAATGGAAACAATCGATTGGGGCAAAAATTTTTTCAGGGCTGATGAGGCGGCCGCGTGGTCTGCCCCGCCTTCCCCCAGCACAGCCAAATGCGGTTCGCTGGCATGGACATAGCCGATCAAGTCCGCGTACTGCTGCAGGACTTGCGCAGGGTCTTCACCGTTGATCTTCAGAGCGCCGGTATCCAATTGCATCCGGATGGCCGGATGCTTTAGCTCTTCGATGATCCTGGCCGTGTCCGCGCAATTGTTCATGAAATTAGCACCATAGGCCGGCGGATTCGGCTCCAGGCAAACCATCACCTGATGCCGGCCCGCTATGTCCCCTAACCGCCTAAAAAAAGCCATGGCGCTGTCATGGACCTGCTGATCGGACAAGGAAAGGCGGTCGCGGTTTTTAGGCGATCCAAAAACAATCTTCTGCGCGCCCAGTCCTGAAGCAACACGGCAAACCGCTTCCAAATGTTCCAGCATGGCGGATTGGATCTGTGGCCCTGCGAACAGATTCAAGCCGGTGGTCCCGAATAACAGCGCTTGCAAGCCTATGATGTCAATCCCCTCCTTGTTCCATTGGACGCGCACGCGGGCCAAATCGTCCTTGCCGGCTGCCTGGATTTGCGGAAAATATTTGGAGGGCGCGACATCAATGGCGTCGATCTTGTACTGGCGCAAAAGCGGGATGATCCGGCTGTCTTCCGAGATGTCCCAGGCCAGATTGGAAATCGCGATTCTCATCGGACCATTCCGTCGGGAACAGGCAGGCCCAAGGGTTCTGACTGCGCGTAGGCGCGGATGGCCTGGAGGGTTTCGCGTTGGCTGTAATGGTAGCGGCCCTGCCCGCCCAGCAAAGCAGCGTATTTGGTTTGAAAATCATACCGGACAGGGGGTTTCTCGAGGGTTTGATCAAGAGAGCGGCCAAAGCCGCTTTCAGCGATGTCCCGCACGCTCACCGGTTCCGCGGTCAGATGCAGGAGTTTTAATTGCGCGCGCAAGGCCGTCTGGATATCAGACCAAAGATTGACCATGGGATAAAATTGAAAGACCCCGCGGCTGTCGATCAAGTGGACATTATGGTCATGCAAAAGATCATAGATGATGTTCTTGCGCAATCCAGGGCCGACCAGACCCGGCAAACGGATGATCAGATGCTCAGGGAAGCGGCGCTCGATAAACTGCTCGAGCCTCCGGCGGTGCAGGCCGTAGGCCTGCAGCCCCTCTTGCGGAAGGGGCGCGTCTTCATCGACAAGGACAGGGTCCTTAAAAACATCCACGGTGCTGATAAGGACAAAACTGCGGCAGCGGATGGTCGCTAAATGCGCCGTCAAATCTTCGATCTTCTGCCGGTCCGCCTCCGGCTCACGGTTGGCGATCCATTTCTGGCCCGGCGCCGCGGCGCAGACGACCATGTCAAAGGAACCATGGTCCATGTCCCCAATATTCGCAGAACGAAAATGGAAATCAAAAGGCCGCTGTTTTAAGAGCGTCGAGCCTACAAAACCGCTGTAACCGATCAGGGCATCGCTCATGTCCGGCCTTTCATCAGCACATTCACCCTGTCCCGGTTGACCATGACTGCCGAGCGTTTTTCAAAAGCCACGGAACGGTCCACGGTTTCCGCGCGGTCATCCAAGAGGCGGCCCAGGTACTCGCCGAAAAAGGCCAGCATCACAAATTGCATCATAAACAGAATGGACATGAATAATATCGACGTGGTCCAGCCTTCCACCACATGGCTCTTGACTAAATGGATGAGCAGGCTAAACACAGCAAAAAGAAAAGCGGAGAAGCTGCCCAGAAGACCGATGGCGGACATCCAGCGCAAAGGCCGGGTGGAATTAAAGACCAGCAGATGCATCATGTCCTGCAAGCCCATGAAAAAGGAACGCGGCTTGGTTTGGCTGGATAATAAATCATAATGGTAAATCCCTTGGGGAAAGCCGGTTTTTTGGATCTGCATGTACAGCTGATGGCGGGACCTTCCGGTCAAGATAATGGCGTTCATGGCCCTGCGGCTCAAACATCTTAAGCCCGTGGCATTGCGGGGCAAAAGATAATCCACGGCGCTTAAAAGACCGTTGGACATCGGGCGAAAGAGCCGATACAACCAGGTCGAGGGATGGGTGGCCACGCCCACCACCACGTCCATGCCGGATTGGGCCATGGCCACGGTCCCGGCAATGGCAGACACCGGGTCCAGCTTGGGGTCAAAAATC
This sequence comes from uncultured Planctomycetales bacterium, assembly GCA_964483785.1. Taxonomy (GTDB): domain Bacteria; phylum Omnitrophota; class Gorgyraeia; order Zapsychrales; family Fredricksoniimonadaceae; genus JABDGZ01. The sequence goes on along the minus strand of CAZACW010000093.1, from coordinate 1,532 downwards.
ACATTAAAATCGCCGATGGCATTTTCCAGACCCACGGCCAAGGCCGCATGCGGATAGACCCGGGCAGCCAGCTGAATGTAGCGCAGGCCGGGGATTTTCTGAAGCAGGGTCTCGTCCTGGGCATACACCGCGCCCAAGACCGGGCCTTGGGCGACCACCACCACTTCATAGTCGCTGTAATGCTTCTCCAGCTCGGCCTGGATGGCCTGCAAGAGCGGCTCATGCGCGTATAAGGGCGGCTCGATGAGCATGACCACAGAGACCAATGGCTCGCTTTTCAAATCAGCACCTCCCGTGGATGGGCCAGGACCTGCCGGGCATGGATTTCTTCGATCACGTCATACACATTATTGATCTTCCCGCCCATGATGCAATGGAATCCTTTCAGGCCGTGGTGCGGGTAAAACAAAATGGGCCTGGAATCATCCGACTCGCTGGCAGGCAGGACGGTCTTGATCTCCCATAACGAGCGCTCATAACAACAATCGGACAAAAGCGGAACATAGCGGGCCGCGTCCTTTTGCATATAACGCCAGGCGCTGTTGGAGGACTGCTGTGGGAGAGCGGCATCTTGGTAAGGCCGGTCTTTTTCGTCCTTCCATTCATAATGGGGCGTATAGCGGCAATGGGAAAAGGAGTGCAGGCCCGACGCTGGATGAGGCATAAAAGAAAAGAACGGGCCGCACATCACGGTCATGCCCAAATTTTTGAATGCTTCAGGCACCTGCACCAGGCAAAGTTCGGTCATTTCGTGTTTAAGCGGTATAAGCTCGATCTGGGAATTGGCCAGGAGAAAATTCATATGAGAATAGGTGCAGTTAAATACGTGATGGGCAAAAATATCTTCGCGCCGGTCTGCGGCGTGATGGTGTATCTGCACCGATAACCCGTCCTTGTGCGCGCTGACGCTTTGGGCAGCGGCATTAAATACAGTCTTGACCTGCGCCTCCATGAGGCGCTTGGCCATCACATCCCTTAACTTGACGGCATCAAAGGCGTATTCCACCGTCGCAAAACACGCTTCGATCAAGGCAGGATTGGTGAATTTCTGCACCCTTGGCGGCGCCATGCGGCAGGGCGCGCCGATCCTTTCGCAAAACTTCAAAAACTGCTGGGCCGAGACCTTGCTTAAAGATTTGCCGATCAGGTAATACTGCTCAAATTCAGCGTCGATGCAGTCCTGGAATTCCGCGGTGAAACGGGGAAACAGGACCCGGGAGCGCAGGGCGGTCAGGACACTGCGCGGATAATGATAGCCGTTGTGCACCCTGGCCTGATTGGCGAGCGAAGCGCGGGTCATGAAGCCCGAAGCGCTCTCAATGATCTTGATCTCATGCCCGGCCCGGCTCAAAGTTTCAGCCAGGTACATGCCGAAAAATCCGCCGCCTATCACCAGAATGCGCATACGCACGACCCGAAATAGGGCGCTGTCCCCTATTTTCTATTTTAACGTCAGTTCGACATAACGCTATCTATGGGCATGCAAGGATATGTTTCGCAGACCGTCGGGTCCTGGCCTCGGGTATCCCCGT
>CAZACW010000092.1:0-4666 GCA_964483785.1 uncultured Planctomycetales bacterium | reverse complement strand
GACAAGGTCAATATGGTGGCGGATTTCTGCGAGTTCGCCCTGGATATCCGCTTTATGCCGGGCATGACCGCCCAAAACGTGTTGCAAGAAGTCAAGGGCATCATCGCCCAGGAAACCCAAAATTTCAAGGTGATCATCGATGACGCGCAAAAACCGTATGGGATTAATCCGCGCCATCCCTTTGTGAAAACCTATGTGGATACCTGCCGCAAGATGGGCTTCAAGGCCCATTTAAAAGGAAGCCAGGGTGCTACTGTCATCACCTTTTTCCAGGATTACGGCATCCCGGCTTTTTCCACGGGCTGGGGCAGCCATGGGGTGATCCATGCCAATGACGAATACGCGAAAATCAAGACCCTGCATGACGGCGCCAGGGTATTGGAAGCATTCATCAAGGACTATGATGTTCAAAAATAAACTGAAGGCCATGGCCAATAGCATTGTCCAGCGACGAGGCAATCGGATGAGAGAGGGATGCGCTGTACTTTCTCTGACAATATTATTATTGTGTTCATCGGCATGGGCTGAAACCATCCATTTTTCCATCCATCAAATGGGTTTTGACGGCAAAGCCACCCTGACCATGGCCGGCCCTCAAGACTATCAGGGCCATAAGACCTTTTTGATCGTTTTTAAAGCCGAAGGTCTTAATTATTGGGACACGGAACATATTTACCTTGATCCGGAGACCTTAAGGCCCCTTTTTGTCCAGCGGGATTTCAGTTTGGTTGTTTTTGGCGAAGGGCAGACCCTGGAAGAATATCTGCCGGGGCAGATCATCATTACCAAGACGGACAAAGGCCGTGTCAGCAAGGAAACTATTTCCAAGGCAGGGCCGGTGGATAATATCTACGGATTTATCTACCGTTACCGTAAGCAGGGCTCGTTTAAAATTGGGGATGAGATGGATATGAGCCTTCCCACCAAGGATTTAAAGATCAAATTGATGGGCTTCAACAGACTTAGGATAGGCAGGAAAACCTATCACGCTTTTTATATGCAAAGTCAGCCCACGAAATACAAAATCTGGTTCGACAACTCGGAACAGAAATTGCCTTTAAAAATCGTCGGCACGATCGGATTGATGAGCTCCGTGATGACTATGACAGACTATGAAGAATAAGAAGGCCCTGCCTGATCAACATGGATATTTCGGGGCCTTTGGCGGTCGTTTTGCGCCGGAGACCCTGATGGCGGTCTTGGGGGATTTGGAAAAACAGTACCGCGGCATCCAGCGGGACAAAAAATTCCAAAAGGAATTGGCCCATTATCTTAAAGTCTACGCCGGACGGCCGACCAATCTGTATTTGGCCAAACGCCTCAGCGCGCATTTAAAGACGCTGAAGGTCTATTTGAAGCGTGAAGATCTTCTGCATACCGGCGCGCATAAAATCAATAATACCTTAGGCCAAATCCTGGTGGCCCGGCGCATGGGCAAGACGCGGATCATTGCCGAGACCGGCGCCGGCCAGCATGGCGTGGCCACAGCCACGGCCGCGGCCTTGTTCGGACTTCGCTGTGTTGTCTATATGGGCGCCGAGGATGTCCGGCGCCAGTCGCTGAATGTGGTGCGCATGAAATTGATGGGCGCTAAGGTGATCCCTGTTGAGAGCGGCTCCAAGACCTTAAAAGACGCGATGAATGAGGCGGTGCGTGACTGGGTCACCAACGTGGCGGATACTTTTTATATCATCGGTTCCGTGGCTGGTTTTCATCCGTATCCGGCCATGGTGCGGGATTTTCAGTCGGTGATCGGCCGCGAAGCCAGGCGCCAGTTTATGGATGAGGAAAAGAAACTGCCGGATTATCTCTGCGCCTGTGTGGGCGGCGGCAGTAATGCCATGGGGCTGTTCCACGCGTTTTATAACGATGCATCGGTCAAGATGATCGGTGTCGAGGCCGCGGGCCATGGCCTTCATTCCCAGGAACATGCCGCGGCCCTGGCCAGGGGCTCAACCGGCGTTTTGCATGGCAGTAAAAGCATGCTGCTGCAAAACAGCGATGGACAAATCCAGGTGGCCCATTCCATTGCCGCGGGCCTGGATTATCCGGGGGTGGGGCCGGAACATGCCTTTTACAAGCAAAGCGGCCGGGCCGCCTATGTCACCATCACAGATAAGGAAGCCATGGAGGGACTGAAATTATTGGCCCGGTTGGAAGGGATTATTCCGGCGCTGGAAACAGCCCATGCCCTTGCCTATCTGTCCAAACTTGCCCGCCGCGTTAAAAGACATTCCTCTGTGATCGTCTGTCTCTCCGGACGGGGGGACAAGGACATGAATCAGATCAATACATTTGTCGAATGATCCAAGGTCGGAATTAAATTTTAAAATGAATAGAATTGATTTAAAGTTTCAAGGCCTTAAACAAGAAAAGCGCAAAGCTTTTATTGCCTTTATCACCGCCGGAGATCCTGATTTAAAAACCACGCATCAGCTGGTCCTTGCTTTAGAAAAAACCGGCGTTGATATCATTGAATTGGGCATTCCTTTTTCCGATCCCCTGGCGGACGGGCCTACGATCCAAGCTTCCTATCTTCGCGCGCTTAAAAAAGGGGCAACAGTCCAAAAGATTTTGGGCCTTGTCCGGGACATCCGGCGGCATTCTGAAATTCCGCTGGCCCTGATGAGTTCCTATAATCCGATCTATCATTTTGGGGAAGGGAAATTCGTCAAAGCCTGCGTGCAGGCAGGCGTGGACGGGCTGATCATCCCTGATTTGCCGCCGGAAGAAGCCCAAAATTTAAGGCAGCTTTCCCGTCGTCACAGCCTGGCCATGGTCTTTTTCGTGGCGCCGACCAGCCACGCAGAGCGCATCCAGGCCAATGCCAGGGCTTCCAGCGGTTTTGTTTACTATGTTTCTTTAACGGGCATCACCGGGACTCAAAAGGCCGTAGCTTCCTCCGTGGTCAAGAACATCAAACAGATCAAACGATGGACATCCAAGCCGGTTTGCGCCGGATTCGGGATCTCAACGCCGCAGCAAGTCAGGGAGATCAGTCAAATGGCTGATGGCGTGATCGTCGGCTCGGCCATTGTCAAATTTATCGAAGCCCATAAGGGGCAAGCCGGCCTGGTGTCCAAGACCAGCCGCTATGTCCATACCTTGGTCAAACCCTTACATGCGCCGCGTCACTGAACTTCCCAACAAAATCCGGATCGTGACCCAGGAATTGAAAGACCGCGACAGCGTTTCCGTCGGAGTTTGGCTCGCGGCCGGCGGCCGCTATGAAAACACGGGCAATAAGGGTGTCGCCCATTTCCTGGAGCACATGGCCTTTAAAGGCTCGGCCCAATACTCCTGCAGTCAAATCAAGGAAATGGTGGAAGGCGTAGGGGGGAATCTCAATGCCTTCACAGCTGAAGAAGAGACCTGTTATTACGCCAAGGTGCCTGCGACCCATTTCAAGAAGACCTTTGATGTTTTGGCGGATATCAGTTTTTTTCCCACCCTCAGCCCTCAGGATTTGGACAAGGAACGCACCGTGATCCTGGAAGAGATCAAGATGTACCGCGATCTGCCGCAATACCATGTCGGTGAATTGCTCGAAGCCCTGTTATGGCCTGATCATCCCTTGGGCCAGGCCTTGACCGGCACTGACAAATCCGTCGGAGAAATGTCTTGCGTTCAATTGAAAGATTTTAAAAAACTTTATTATGTGCCGGCCAACACCGTGATTTCCGCCTGCGGGGCCATACAGCATGACGCGCTGGTGGCCATGGCCGCGGCCAAATTGGGAAAACTCCAAGGGCCTCTGGGCCCGGCCTGTGTCCCGGCCCGCCGCAGCCAGGAGGAGCCATCCCTGAATCTCTACCAGAAGCAGACTGAGCAGATGCATCTGGCCTTAGGGTATTTGGCGTATGAAATCAATCATAAGGATTATTTTGTGCTTTCTTTGATGAGCATTATCTTGGGCGGCAATATGTCCAGCCGTTTGTTTAATGAACTGCGCGAAAAACGCGGCCTGGCGTACTCGATTTCCAGCGGCATCAAATGCCTGAAGGACACCGGCGTGTTCTTAGTCCGGGCCGGGGTGGACAATGCCAAGATCGTCGATGCGCTGGATCTGGTATTGAAGGTGTTGGCGAAGCTCAGGACTTCCAGCGTCCCGCAGGATGAATTCAAGCGCGCCCAGGAATATTATTTGGGCCAGTTTTTGCTGGGCCTGGAAGACACCATGGACCATATGCTGTGGATCGGCGGGGGCGTGATCAGCCAGGACAAGGTCAGGACCATGGCGGATGCGGCCAAAAAGATCAAGGCCGTAACGCCTGGGGATATCAAGCGCGTGGCCAGGGAAATTTTAGACCCGCGCCGGCTGAATCTGGCCCTGATAGGGCCCCTCAGCGAAGGACAAAATAAGCAAATCCGCGCTTTGGCCGCTGTTGATTAAAAGGCCTGATTATGTTATATTCAAATTGTATGGATGCGCAAATTCAAAAACCCATAGTCACCTTGACGGACGCGGCCGCGGCCAAGGTCCTTGCCATGATGCAGAAGGAGGGCAAGGCCGGCTATGCCCTGCGCTTCGGTGTGGTCACCGGCGGCTGTGCCGGGCTTTCCTACGAGATGAAATTCCAGAAAAGCCCTTATGAAAATGATCTCGCCTTTCAGCACAACGGGGTCAATATCATCGTCAACCAGGAAAGCATTGATTTTATCAAGG
>CAZACW010000091.1:0-4667 GCA_964483785.1 uncultured Planctomycetales bacterium | reverse complement strand
CATGTATTCGATAAACCGCACGCTATGGGGCGTGCCCCTGAAATGACGGACCAAATCCATGACCGTATGGTCATTGACCCCGCGCTGAATGACCGCGTTGATTTTAAGGGACCCAAATCCCGCTGATTCCGCGGCGCGGATCCCTTCCAGCACTTCTTGCACCGAACCTTTATCCCCGCTCATCCGGCGAAACACTTCTTCATCGAGCGTATCCAGGCTGATGGTCAAACGCCGCAGTCCGGCGGACTTCAAGCGCCCGGCCCAGGTATTCAGCATCGAACCATTTGTCGTTAAGGCTAAATCCTCAATGCCAGGTATCTGGGACAATCGGCCAATCAGTACATCGATATCCGGACGAAGCAACGGCTCCCCTCCGGTCAGCCTTAACTTGGTGACACCTAAGGAAACAAAAATCCCGGCCAGGCGGACAATTTCATCGAAGCTGAGCCACTCTTTCTTATCCAGAAATTGATAGGTATGATGAAACTGCTCGGCCGGCATGCAATAAGGACAGCGAAAATTACAGCGGTCGATCAGGGAAATCCGCAGATCGCATAAAGGCCTGTTGAGTGTATCTTTGAGGGGCATAAATGGGTCTATGGGTGGATGGGGGTGGAAGATAAACCACCACAACCCCGGAGGTTGTGATGGTCAACCATCACAACCTCCGGGGTTGTGGTGGTTCACCTTAGCACCAATCCAAAATTAATCATTAATTTTCCGTCGTGACGGTTTTTGTTTTCTCAAGGGCGCCGTTCATGGTGTGCCAGCTTAGAGAAGCGCATTTGACCCTGGCCGGGTACTGCCAGATGCCGGAAAAAACCGCCAATTTCCCCAGATGATGGGGCTTCTCGTCGGGTTTGAGCGCGCCGGTCACCAGCTGGTGAAACTCTTCAAACAAAGTCTTGGCCTGCGCCATGCTCTGGCCTTTGAGGCTGGCAGTCATCATGGAAGCCGAGGCCTTGGAAATGGCACAGCCAGAGCCTTCGAAAGCCGCGTCTTCAATGACGCCGGCCCCATTGACCTTCAAATACACCCAGAGATGATCGCCGCACAAGGGATTATACCCTTCGGCCACGTGGGTGGCGCCGTCGAGCTTCTTGAAATTGCGCGGGTTGCGGTTGTGTTCAAGAATGGTTTGCTGGTACAATTCGTCACGCATGAAAGATCTCCTTGGCCCTACGGATGGCCTTGATAAGCGTGTCGATCTCTTCCTTGGTATTATAAAAGGCCATGGAAGCGCGGGCCGTGGCCGGGATCTTAAAAAATTCCATCACCGGCTGGGTGCAATGATGCCCCGTGCGGATGGCCACCCCGTCCTGGTCAACGATGGTCCCCAAATCGTGGGGATGGATCCCTTCCACCACAAAAGACAGGATGGACGTTTTTTCCCGGGCCGTGCCGATCAGCCGCACGCCGTCAATACCCAGCAGCGCCTTGGTGCCGTAGGCCAACAACTCCTGCTTGTGTTCCTGCATGCCTGCCCAGCCAATGCCCTGGAAATATTCCAGGGCCGAGCGCAGGCCGATCACCTCGGCAATGGGCGGCGTTCCCGCCTCGAATTTATAAGGAAGATCATTGTAGGTGGTCTTGGCAAAGGTGACGCTTTTGATCATGTCCCCGCCCCCCTGATAAGGCGGCATGGCTTGAAGCCATTGTTCCTTGCCAAAGAGGATGCCGACACCCGTCGGGCCAAAGACCTTGTGCCCGGAAAACACCAGAAAATCGCAATCACAGGCCTGCACATCGATCGGCGTATGGGTCACGGCCTGGGCCGCGTCCAAAAGCACCACCGCCCCTTGCTTGTGCGCGGCCTCGGTCACGGCCTTGACCGGATTCACCGTGCCCAAGGCATTGGAGACCCAGACCAGGCTGACGATCTTGGTCTTGGGCGACAATAATTTGAGATATTCTTCAAAAACCAATTCTCCCTGCACATTGATGGGAGCTACCTTGAGCACACAGCCGATCTGCTGGCAGAGCATCTGCCAGGGCACGATATTGGAATGGTGCTCCATGTGGGAGATGATGATCTCATCGCCTTTTTGAAGAAAATGCCGGCCGAAGGACTGGGCCCACAGATTGATTGCTTCGGTAGCGCCCTTGGTAAAGATGATTTTTTCCACCCGGCGGGCGTGCAGGAACTGGCGCACGACCTGGCGGGAATACTCATAGGCCGCGGTGGCCTGCTCGCTTAAGTAATGCACGCCCCGGTGCACATTGGCCACCCCGACGGTGTAATGGGCATTGACCGCGTCAATGACACAGCGGGGCTTGAGGGTCGTGGCCGCATTGTCCAAATAGACCAGGGGCTTGCCGTGCACCTGCAGGGCCAGATTGGGAAAATCCTGGCGGAGTTTGGAAATAGGAAGGGACGGCATAGGTCAAATCCTGATTTCAGGAAATTTTTTGGCCAGGAGGCGGACCAATTTCCGGCGGATGGAATCGTTCTTGAGGGTCTGCACCATATCGTCAATGAACCCTTTCGACAATAAGGCGACGGCCATCTGGCGGTTGATGCAGCGGCTTTGCAGATAGAAAATTTCCTCCTGGCTCAGCTGGCCGATGGTGGCACCGTGCGTGCATTTGACATCATCGGCGAAAATTTCCAGCTGGGGCTTGGTGTCCACCCGCGCCTCCTTGCCCAGCAATAAATGTTTGTTGAGCTGATACGCGTTGGTTTTCTGGGCCTCGGCGTGGACGTAGATCTTGCCGTTAAAGACCGCCCTGGATTTTTCGTTCAGCAGGCCCTTGTAGAGCTGGTAACTGGTGCAGTTAGGATGCTGGATGTCAAGCAAGGTGTGATTGTCCACCTGCTGATCTGCGTCGATGGCGTAGAGGCCGTTCATGACCGTATGGGTCCCCTCGCCTTTAAGCATGATCGATAAATTATGGCGGGTCAGGCGGCCCCCATGCACAAAGGCAAAGGAATCCAGCTGGCTGGCCCTCTCCTGCCAGACGCGCGTGGCGCCGATATGCACGGCCTGATGGGACTCGGCCTGGGCCTTGCAATAGCCCACGACGGCGCTGTCCGCGATTTTGATGTCCGTCACCGCGTTGGCAAAATAGGACACCGGCTCAAAACACAGATGGCTTTCCAGCACATTCACCTGGGCCGAGGCGCCGACGCTGATGAAACTGCGCGGAAAGACAATGGTCTCGGGCCCTATGCCGCTGGTCACATGGATGATATGCACCAAAGGCCCGATGACCGCGTGCGGGGCCACCTCGACGCAGACGCCGTCCAAAAACAAGGCCTGGTTCATCCACCAGAAGACCTTGGTATCATTGGGGGTCAGCTTGGCAAAGGTGTCCTGGATCTGGGCCTGCGGATGGGCCAGGGTTTCATTGAGTGTGGTGACCTTAAGGCCCGGGGGCAGGTCCTTCAGATTGGACCATTCACCCCACAAGACCCCGTTGACTAAGACCAGATTGATGTCCGCCTTGTCGCGGTAATGCTCAAATTGCTTGTCTTCGATGAGGCGGTGGTGCGAGGCCAGCTGAAATTCTTTTTTGGCCAGATCAGCCAGAGAGGTGTATTTCCACTCCTCGTCCTTGACTGTCGGCAAGTCCATGCCGGACCATTGCGCATGGCTTTTAAGGCGCATATCCTTGAGCCAGGCGCCGGAATTGTTCTGCAATTTGGACTGATACGCTTGCAAACCTTCGATCTTCATTTGACCAGCCAATCATAGCCGCGGTTTTCCACTTCCAGGGCCAGCTCCTTGCCCTCGGACTTGACGATCTTGCCGTCATACAGGATATGGACAAAATCCGGCTGGATATAATTGAGCAGACGCTGATAATGGGTGATGAGCACAACGGCATTGTCCTTGCTGCGCAGTTTATTCACCCCCTGGGCCACGATTTTCATGGAATCGATATCAAGCCCGGAATCCGTCTCATCCAGCACGGCCAGGCGCGGGTTTAAGACCGCCATCTGCAGGATCTCATTGCGTTTTTTCTCCCCGCCGGAAAAGTCCACGTTCACCGGACGGTCGATGAATTTTTCATCCATGTCCAGCAATTTCATTTTCCCGCGCAGGTATTTGTCAAAATCAATGGGGTCGAGCTCCTCCGCGCCCTGGTGGCGGCAAATGGCGTTAAAAGCCGCGCGCAGAAACACGGAGCTGGGCACGCCGGGGATCTCAATGGGGTATTGGAAGGCCAAAAATACACCTTCACGGGCACGTTCATCAGGCTCCATCCCCACCAGGTCCATTTTCTTGAAATTAGCTTCATATTCAATGGAACCACCGGTGACCTCATATTGAGGGTGACCTGCAATCACCTTGGACAAGGTGCTTTTACCTGAACCGTTGGGTCCCATGATCGCATGGACCTCTCCGGCATTGACCGACAGGCTGATGCCTTTTAAAATTTCCTTGCCTTCAATGCCGGCACGTAAATCCTTGATCTCAAGCATTACCCTACACTCCCTTCCAGTTTCATTTCCAGTAATTTGACCGCCTCCACCGAGAATTCCAGGGGCAGTTCCTTGAACACATCCTTGCAAAAGCCATTGATGATCAGCGAAATGGACTCTTCCAGGTCCAGTCCGCGGGAACGCAGGTAAAACATCTGTTCCGCGTTGATCTTGGAGGTGGATGCCTCATGCTCCAGCACCGCAGTATTGTTCTTCACCTCGATATACGGAAAGGTGTTGG
>CAZACW010000090.1:0-4794 GCA_964483785.1 uncultured Planctomycetales bacterium | reverse complement strand
GCGGACGCCGTGACCCGCTTGGTGGACATGGGTCTGGAGCCGTTTTTGGTGGCCTCGAGCCTGGTCTTAGTCTGCGCCCAGCGCCTGTGCCGGCGCCTCTGCGCATACTGCAAAAAACCGGTCACTTATAAACCGGAGATCCTCAAAAAAATCCAGCACAAGATCATGCCGGGCGTTGTCCTTTATGAAGGCAAGGGCTGCGAGCAATGCCGGGGCACGGGGTACAAGGGCCGCATGGGGATCATGGAAGTGCTGCAAATCGATGACACGGTCCGGGACATGCTGCTGCAAAGGAAAACATCCTTGGACATCACGCGCTTTGCCCAGAAAAATCAAGGGATGAAATTGCTTTTTGATGATGTTGTTGATAAGATGTGTGCGGGTGAGACCAGCTTGACGGAGGTTTTCCGGGTCTCCGCGGAAAGTGAAGATGCTTAAGAAAGGCCTATGGACGCTTATAAGGTTTTACTGGGTGAAATCCTGATCCAGCGCAAGAAAATCACCCGGGAGCAGCTGGACGCAGCGCTCCAGGCACAGCAGCAAAAGGGCGGTTTTATCGGCGAGGTCCTTGTCAACATGGGCCTGCTGGACGAGCGGGACATTGTGGTGGCGCTGGTCATCCAGTGCGGCCTGCCGTATATCGCGGTCAACAAATACACCGTCGAGCCGGCCGTCATCCATTTGATCCCCAAGGACGTGGCCCTGAAAGAAAAGGTGATCGCCTTGGACCGCATCGGCGATATCTTAAGTGTCGTGATGGCCAATCCGTTAAACGAGGAGAAAACCAAGGAGCTCGAGTCCTTGACCAAATGCCGCATCGCCGCTTTTATTTCCACCAAAACGGAAATTGAAGAGGCCATCGCGCGCAATTACTGATTATGCCTACCTACAAATACACGGCCCGGGACCAGGACGGCAAAAGCGTGGCGGGAAGGATCTCCGCCGAAAGCGAGTCCATGATCGTGTCCGAACTGCGCAAGCGCAATCTCATCATCCTCGAGCTTGCGGAAGAAAAAGAGTCTGTCCTTAAGCAGGCCACCAAGCCCCGCAAAGGCAAAAGGATCAAGTCCGAGGACATCGTGGTCTTTACAAGGCAGTTTGCCACCATGGTGGACGCCGGCATCCCGATCCTGCAGTGTTTGGAGGCCCTGGGCGAGCAGACGGCCAATCTTACCTTTAAGGCCGCACTGGGCAATATCCGTGATGATATCCAGACCGGCAGCAGCCTTTCGGACGCCTTTGCCAAACACCCGAAAATTTTCGACCAGCTTTATGTCAACATGATCCGGGTGGGGGAAAGCGGCGGCACCCTGACCACCATCCTCGAGCGTGTGGCCATGTACCTGGAAAAAAGCGAACGACTGCGCCAGAAGGTGCAGGGGGCCATGATCTATCCGTCGGTGGTCATGAGCATGGCCATGTTGATCACCATAGGGCTTTTAGTCAAGGTCGTGCCCACCTTTGCCCAGATCTATGCGTCGCTGGGCCAGCAATTGCCGGCCATGACCCAGATGCTCATTAATATCAGCAGTTTTCTGCAGCACAACCTGCTCTATGGGGCCGCGGTGGTGGGCCTTGTGGTCTTTATACTCAACCGGTACAACAAGACGCCGGCCGGCAATTTGCAGATCGACACCATGCTTTTGAAACTGCCGATCTTCGGGGACTTGATCTGCAAGGTCGCGGTGAGCCGGTTCTGCCGCACCTTTGCGACCTTAAACCAGAGCGGCGTGCCGATCCTGGAGTCCTTAGACATTGTGTCCAGGACCTGCGGCAACAAGGTGATCGAAAATTTGGTCGGCGAGGTCAAGACCAGCGTCAAGGAGGGGGAGAGCATCGCCGTGCCTTTGTCTAAAAGCACGGTCTTTCCGCTGATGGTCACCCGCATGATCGCCATCGGCGAAAAATCGGGCCAGCTGGAAAAGATGCTCTCCAAGGTGGCGGAATTTTACGACGAGCAGGTGGACACTGCCGTGGAAAACCTGACCAAGCTCATCGAGCCTTTGATCATCGCCTTTTTGGGGGTGGTGGTGGGCTTTATCGTCATTGCCTTGTTCATGCCCATTTTAAGCATGACCCAGGCCTTAAGATAGAAGGCGCTTATGCGGACATTGATCCTTGCCTTGCTGATGCTCGCCCTGGGCACGTCCTTAGGGCCTGCCCAGGAAGATTATATCGGGCCTGCCACCTCGGCCCTGCAGGATGTTTTGTCCAATTTACAGCAAAGCGTGCAAAGGCTTTCCGCGGACAATGCGCAATTGAACAGCCGCGACAATGACATGAAGGCGCAAATTGCGCCATTGCAGCAGCAATTGAAGGCCCTGCAGGACCAGGGCGAGGCCCTCCATCAAAACTCCGGCCAGCTGCCGGCCAAAAATCCCGGCCGCACCCAGCAAATCGACCGTTTGGAAAAGGAGAATGAGGATTTGGATGACCGCATCCAAAGCGCGCAGGAACAGCTTAAGACCATGGACCAGTCCCTGCGCGATGCCGGCCAGGAACACGAGCAGCTCTTGATGAAATGGCAGAACATTGCCGGCGCGCCTGCCCCGGCGCTGAGTGTGGACCAGCAGACCGCGGGGCGCTGGCAGAAGGAAAAATTGAGATTGATGAAAATGATTTATGACAGCCAGCAGCGGCAGGTCTTGCTGCACCAGGCCATCCGCCGGTTTAGCCGCAACAGGCCCCCGGCTTTATACCCGCAACTCTCCGAAGAGACCCTGCAGGTGCGCCGGATGGAAATGCAGTTAAAGACCCTGGAGAACAATTACCTAAAGCTTAAAGACCTGATGGGGCAGGTGGCCCAAAGGTCCGGTGGGCGTGGCATCAGCGTCGATGAGCGCGTGCAAGAGGGCAAATTGCAGGGCCATATCCAAAAATTGCAGCGCCAGGGCCAGGCCCTGCGGGTCGACCTGGATGAACTGCGCTCCCAGATGGTCGATTTGGACAAACGCAAGTCCCGCCTGGAACACATGATCCGTTCCTAAAAACAAATTCGTTGACAGAACTGCAAGCTTGTTTTAGAATCGCTCCCATGTTGACCATCTTAGTCATTGCTTTGGGCATTTTGTCCCGCGTCGCCGTGCATACGCCCAATTTTTCGCCGGTCTTGAGCATGGCATTTCTCGGCGGCATGTACCTGAAAGGCCGCCAAGCTCTCCTGGTGCCCCTGGCCCTGATGGTGATCAGCGATTTGATCCTCGGTTTCTATGACGGCATCCTCTTGACCTGGGGCAGCATTGCCCTCATCAGCCTGCTGGGGCTGTGGCTGAAACAGCACAAAAGCTTTGCGGTTGTGATGGCCGGCAGTATCCTGTCTGCGCTGCTTTTTTTTATCGTGACCAATTTCGGCGCCTGGCTGGCTATGTATCCGCATACGGCCGGGGGCCTGCGCCAATGCTACATTTTGGCTATTCCTTTCTTTAGAAGCAGTTTGCTCAGCACAGTGGCCTACAGCATGGTCTTTTACGCCGCTTACGAATGGATTTTTCAGCGCTGCCAAGGTTCTGCCCTGGCGCGTTTGCTCTGATAACAAATACATACCGGTCCAGGGAAATCTCGTGCGAATCGAGAACAGTCCCGCTGCGGTGAAGCCTGATCCAAAGGGCGAGTCCGAAAGCCTGGCCGTATTTCATAGCCGAATGCCTGCGTGAGAACAGGACAGGAAGCGCATATATTGAGTTGAACTCGGGAACACCTCAATCGTTGTGTGACGATTGGGGTTTTTTATTTTTAAAGAAGGAGCAGACAATGAATATTTTAAGATGGTTGGTCATTTCAACTTTAATCTTCACCCAGGCCGTTGCCTGGGCCGATGAGGGAGGGAACCTTGGCACCATCTTGGTGCAGGTCTCCCGCAGCAATGACACGGTCGGCGAGATGAACAAGGACGTGGCCTTGATCACTGCGGAAGACATTGCCGCATCTGCGGCCAAAAATCTGCCGGATTTAGTCAGGTCCCTGCCCGGGGTGGACGCCCGGGTCAACAGCAGCATCAAGGACACTGTGATCAATCTGGGAGGCTTTGGGGAAACAAGCGCTTCCAACATGCTGGTCTTGATCGACGGCCGGAGAATCAATACGCCGGATTTGGCCGGCCCTGACCTTTCTCTTATTGATTTGAATGCCGTGGACCATATCGAAATCATCCGGGGCGCGGGGACCGTCCTGTACGGGGACAATGCCAACGGCGGCGTTGTCGATATCATCACCAAGAAAGGCCGGGAAAACACCAAGCCCTCCGTGACCTTGAGCTCTTCAACAGGCTCCTATAAGTCCAACAAGGAAAGCATGGATTTAAGCGGCGGCCTGCCCTTACTGGGGTATCAGCTGGATTATGAGCATCAGCAGAGCAATAATTTCCGCTCCAATGACAATTATTGGGCCAATGATTTCGACACCCATCTGGATTTCAAGCCCACCGACATGCTGGACATCGACATGACACAAGGTTACCATACGGACCGCTTCCGGCTGCCGGGCGGCATCAGCATCGACAGCTACACCAATTTCGGCGGCTCCATGATCCAGGGCATCAATCAAGTGGGCCCCACCGGCGTCAATCCCTTGGCCACGGATTACGGCACCACCCAGGATTCCCATTTTGACGTGACGCCCCGCGTGAAATGGGAGTCAGGCTCGACCCAGGGGGATTTTTCCCTGTTTACCTCGGCCCGCAAGGACCAGTCCAATATTGTTGATCCGGGCTTCGGCTTTGCCACCAATTTTGAAAAAGAATCGTATAAGTTTCAGCCCAAACTCATCCTGGCCTCGGCGCTGTCGGACCGGCTGAAA
>CAZACW010000089.1:0-5124 GCA_964483785.1 uncultured Planctomycetales bacterium | reverse complement strand
AAGGTAAAGGTATTCGGGGTGCTGGGCGTGCGCTCGGGCTGCGGCCAATCCACGACCCTGCGCTTGATCGCGGGCCTGGTGCAGATCAGCTCCGGCGAGATCTGGATCAATGACCGGCTGGTCAATGATGTGCCGGCCAAGGACCGCAATATCGCCATGGTTTTTCAGAATTACGCGCTTTACCCGCACATGACCGTGTTTGAGAACATGGCCTTCGGCCTTAAACTGCGGCATTACCCCAAGGACGAGATCCAAAAGCGCGTGCAGGAAGCTGCCGAGATCCTGGGGATCAGACAGTATTTGACGCGCAAGCCGAGGGAAATATCCGGCGGGGAGCAGCAGCGCGTGGCCTTGGGCAGGGCCATTGTCCGCAAGCCCCTGATCTTTCTCTTCGATGAGCCGCTCTCCAACCTGGATGCCAAGATGCGCGTCCAGATGCGCACGGAAATTCACAAACTGCGGCTGCGCCTGCAGACCACCTTCATCTATGTCACCCACGACCAGACCGAAGCCATGACCATGGGCGACCGCATTGTGGTGATGAACGGGGGCGTGATCCAGCAGTTTTCCGACCCCATGACGGTCTATGACCATCCGGTCAACAAGTTTGTGGCTTCCTTCATCGGCTCGCCGCCCATCAATTTCATGAATGGCCGCATCGTCCGGCGCGACCGCAAATTTTTCTTTGAGGAGGGAAAATTCCAGGTTAAACTGATTGATACGATGTACCCCAAGATCGACAGGTTTGAGGGCCGGGAAATCATCATGGGGGTGCGCTCTGAAGACATATACGACAAGCTTTTCGCGACCGAAGCTTCCGCGGACAACACCGTCCGGGCCACCTGCGAGGTGGTCGAGCCTTTGGGCAGCGAGGTCTACCTGTACCTAAATTCCGGCAGGCACAATTTCATCGCCCGCGTCGGCGCGCACGACCGCCCGGAAATCAACCGCGACATGGACCTGGTTTTTGACATGAGCAAGGTGCACTTCTTTGACCCAAAAACCGAAGAGACCATTATCTAAGCTCTATTTTCTCGTCCTGCTCTCCTTCTTTGTCCCCTTGGCGGGTTTTTTTGTTTATGCCACCCGCAATTCCGTTGCCTACGTTTTTCTGGCCGTGGCGCTTTTGGTCAATATCTTGCTTTTGGTCAGCTTCCATGCCCGCCTGCAGAAAAAGCAGTCCCAGATAGCCCTGCAAAAAGAAGAGTATTTCGAAAAAGCCAACCTGCTTAAAAATGAACTGCACCACGAATGGGAGGCCATTGCCTCGCTGCGCCTGAAGATCATCAATTATTCTCACCTCAAAGACTTGACCGAAAAATTAAGCATGTGCTTAAGCCTTGAGGAAACCTCCAGCACCCTCTCCCATGAGGTCTCCAGGCTGTTCGGCCAAAAAGACGTGACCGTGATCCTCTACCTTTTCCATTCCACCACCGGCGAGCTGGGCATATCCTCCTCGCAAAAAGGGCAGATGCAGGTCAATCTCAAGGCCAAGCGGGGCGATATTTTCGACCAGTTCGTGGTCAAGACCATGCACCCCTTGATCGTCGAGGATGTGCGCACGGATTTCCGCTTTGATCCGGAGAAGATCGAGGCCGAGGACAAGCGCCAGCTGCGCTCCTTGATCTCGACGCCTTTGATCGTCGGGGAAAAGACCTTAGGCATCCTGCGCTTGGACAGCAGCATGGACCATCAGTTCACCACCGACGATCTGCGGTTTTTAAGGACCATCGCGGACGTGACCTCCATCGCCATTGAAAACGCACAGCTTTTCGAGCGCCTGGAGACCATGGCCATCAAGGACGGCCTGACCGGGCTTTACCTGCGCCGGCACATGCTGGAGCGCCTGCAGGAGGAGATTTCCCGCCAGATGCGCCAGGGCGAGGACCTAAGCTTTTTGATGATCGATTTGGACCATTTCAAGAAATACAATGACACCTTCGGCCACATGGCCGGGGACATCGTGCTTAAGACCCTGGCCCAGATCCTGGAAGACCATTTCCACCTTCCCGGCGAGATGGTCTGCCGTTACGGCGGCGAGGAATTTTGCGTGGTCCTGCCGGGCTGTCCCAAACCCAAGGCAGCGGCCAAGGCCAATGAATTAAGGAAAAAAATCGAGGCCAGGGAAATCGTCCTGCGCCGGCAAAAAACCCATGTGACGGTCTCGGTCGGGGTCGCCAGTTTTCCTAAGGACGCGCCGGGCCGGGACGAATTGATTTTTAAGGCGGATGAGGCCATGTACCGGGCCAAGGAGTCCGGCCGCAACAAGGTGGTGGCGGCATGATCTATATCTTGGGCGTCTTAACGGTGGTTTTTGTCTGTGTCGTTTTTTATTTGGCCCAACTGATCGTCCTGGGCCTGGAGCAACAAGCGGACGAGGATGTGCTGGGCGCGAAGCAGGGTTTCGGCAAGATCATCGACCAGAAGGTCCAGGCCCAGGCCGAAAAAACCAAGCTTGAGCGCGAGGCGGCGCAGATTTTTACCCTGTACGACATGACCAAGGAGATCACGCGGCATTACCATGAACAGGACGCCTTCTCTATTTTTCTTAAAAAATTGCGGGAGAACGTCAGCTTCGAAGACTGCCAATTCGCGCAATCCAGCATGGTGAATTTGAAGGTCGCGGACGCGGATGAGGAGACTGTTTTGGAAGGACTTAAAGGGACAGACATCCCCGGTGATTATTCCGTCTTTGTCTTAAAAAGTAAGGAGAAGAAGCTCGGCCTTCTGTTGTACAAGGGACTGGACCCCAGGGACAAGGAGAAATTCACCATCCTGGCGCACCAATTTGCCCTGGCCCTGCGCCGCCTGAAATTGTACAAAGACATCGAGACCCTGGCCATCACCGACGGGCTGACAGGCGTTTACACCCGCCGGTACTTCAGCGAGCGTTTCGAGGAGGAAATCAAGCGCGCCGCGATCCATAAGACCCAGCTGGCCTTTTTGATGGTGGACGCCGACCATTTCAAGGCCATCAATGACCAGCACGGCCATTTGGCCGGGGACCAGGTCTTAAAAGAGATCACCCGCATCATCCAGGAGAATGTGCGCACCATCGATATCGTGGGCCGCTTCGGGGGGGAAGAGTTCTGCGTGGTCCTGCCGGAGACCGACCTGGAGGGGGCCAGTCTCGTGGCGGAACGTATCCGCAAATCCACCCAGAAAAGGGTGATCAAGGCCTATGACAGCACCCTGCACGTGACCTTGAGCATCGGCCTTGCGAATTTCCCCGCGGACGGAAAACTTTTGGAAGAACTGATGGACAAGGCGGACTGGGCGTTATATCGTGCTAAATCGCAGGGCAGAAATTGCGTGGTGGCCTTCGGGCTCTATAAAGAATGAGAACTCCCAATAAAATATTCATCCTGGCGATTTTTTTGGTGGGCTTTCTGACCACCCTGGCCTGGGTCGGCGTGCACCAGCTGACGGAGATCCTGGATGAGTTTGACCAGGTGGCCCATGTGGATTTGGTCCTGATGGAAACCGCCACGGCCCTCAACGATATCCAGCTCGAGAAAGAGATCATTTTCGCCAAGCTCTCCTCAAGCTCGGAAGAGCTGGCTTTCGGCCAGGCGAATCCCGCGCGCAGCCAGTACTTGACGGACTATGTCAAAGGGCTCTCCGATGAATTTGAGCGCACCATCCATCTGTCCGACGAGCAATTGCTAAACATCGACAAGCTGACCGATGTGCCGGCGGCTTTAAGGGTGTCCTTTGCCCAGGTGCGCCAGCAGACCAGGGACTATGACGCGACGGTGCAGAACATTTTCAAGCAGGTTGAAAAAGGCGGTTTTCAATTGTCCATGGAAGATTTGGACAACACGGACCAGCGCCAGAAGGTGCTCTCGGACAACGCCAAAAACATCGTCCAGCAGGTCTGGGGCCTGGTGCACGGGTCGGTCAAAAGGACCCAGCGCTGGCACCGGCAATCCAAGGCCGTATTTTTCTTCGGCCTGTTGATGACCATCACCCTGGTGTCCCTGCTTTTTGCTTATAAGAAAAATTTGGAGGAGATCAGCCGGCAGAAAAAGGACTTAGAAAAGCTCAACCAGGAACTGGACAGGTTTGTGCATACGGTCAGCCATGATATTGCCGGGCCCCTGACCACCATCGTCGGCTACGCGGCCCATTTGGAAGCGCAGTATCTTCCCTTGCTCGACCAGCGCGGGCAAGACTGCATCAAGGGCGTGCGCAAAGGGGCTGCCAGGCTTTCGGTGCTGATCAAGGACATGCTGGAATTGACACGCATGACCAGGATCAAAAGCCCCTACGCGCGTTTTAAGGTGCAGGAAAGCCTTGATGCCGCGATCGCCAATTGCGATTTTAAGGTGAAGCAGACAGCGGCCCAGATCAAGATAGATGGCCCCTTGCCTGAAATTGTTGGAGACCGCATCAAGATCACGGCGGTGTTCTTTAACCTGATCAGCAATGCGCTCAAATTCGCCAAGCCCAACGAGGCGCCGGTGATCAGGGTGGGCTGGCAGGATACGCTTAAAGGCCATGAATTTTACGTTCAGGATAATGGCATAGGCATTGACCTGGCGCACCATCAGGAAATTTTCGGGATCTTCAAACGCCTGCACAGCGCGGATGCCTATGAGGGGTCCGGGGTGGGTTTGGCCATTGTCAAGGCCGCTGTTGAAGATCATGGCGGAGAAGTGCGGCTGGAATCAAGCCCGGGCCAAGGCGCCAAGTTCATTTTCACCATTCCTAAGAACCTCACACCCTCAAAGCCCTTGTATTAAATGGTGTCAGTTCTCGGCAACTCATTGTCATTAAATGAGTTAAATCTAAATTGGGTAATTATGTGTTATCCTGTTGAAAAATATAGATTTCGGCAGAACTGACACCAATTATCCAGACACCAATTATCCCAGAAAGCGTTTTCCCTAAATCCCTCCTATCCACTTGAATTTCCTTAATTTATAGTCCATATTTGTTATATGGGAGCCCCATATCTACATATAACCGTTTTATTGGCTTTCCTGATCAATACCCTTGGGATTGTTCCTTTGGCCAAGGCAGATGAGTTCTTTTTGCCGGCACCCGGGGCCATGGTCAATTTAAGTCCTGCGTATAATCCTCCGCTGCTTAAAGGCCTTAAAGTCCATCCGGATAATCCCT
>CAZACW010000088.1:0-5186 GCA_964483785.1 uncultured Planctomycetales bacterium | reverse complement strand
ACCCCTAAACCCGGTTCCCGGCCTCTACTGCCGTGCCAGCTTGGCCAAGATCATGCGGCCGGCCTGGGTCTGCAGGGAGGAGGTGACATAGACCTTGGCCGTCTGTCCCAGGGCCTTGCTTCCATCGCTGACCACCACCATGGTGCCGTCTTCCAAATAGCCGATGGCCTGGTTGGCTTCCTTGCCCTCTTTCAAGAGCTTGATCTCCAGCTCCTCGCCGGTAAACACCACGGGCTTCACCGCGTTGACCAGATCATTGATATTGAGCATTTCAATGCCCTGCAGGGAGGCCACGCGGCTCAAATTAAAATCCGTCGTGCAGATGCGGGCGTCCATCATCTTGGACAGCTTGACCAATTTCAAATCCACGGACTCCGTGCCGGTCAAATCATCCTCATGCACGCGCACATCCGCCTGCGGGTCTTTTTGCATGGTCTTGAGGATTTCCATGCCGCGCCGGCCCCGCTGGCGCTTGGTGTCGTCCTCGGAA
Organism: uncultured Planctomycetales bacterium; assembly: GCA_964483785.1. GTDB lineage: Bacteria > Omnitrophota > Gorgyraeia > Zapsychrales > Fredricksoniimonadaceae > JABDGZ01. The sequence continues at coordinate 4,696 of CAZACW010000088.1, read as the reverse complement.
TCCGCCAGGCGCTGCAATTCGTGCAGGATAAAGCGCGGCACGACCAAACGGCCGGCCAAAAATCCGGTCTTAAAAATGTCGCCCACGCGCCCGTCGATGATGACGCTGGTGTCCAGCAGAATGACCCCGTCCTTTAAATCCTGGCGCTTGAAGCGCACATACGGGATGATCAGGTTAAACTCGTCCTTGCCGCGCAAGGCCATCACCGCGCCCAGATAGGAAAAAATCAGGGTCATGATCACCCTTAAGATCGGCTTGACCACCTCATCCAAGGGCAGCAGGGAGATGATGTCCGAAACCAGATTGGCCATGAAAATACCCAGCAAAAGGCCAAAGACCATGCTGGTCAGGCCCCGCACCGAGACCTGCTTCAAATTGGCCTCCACGAGGATCAGCAAGGCGCCTCCGGACAGGCAGGCCATGACGCCGATGAAAGGCTCCCGGTTGATCACGCCGATTTGATAGCCTATGATGCAGCTGATGATTAAGAAAAACGCGCGGACGAATAACAGTGTCATGGACTCCCCCCTCTATAGGTTTTATAACTTATCCAGCGCTTCCCTCACGGTCGTCACTGGGACCAGGGTGATGTGCGACGGCTTAATATCTTGTTTGTTCTTCAAATTGTTCTTAGGCACGATGCAGCGGGTGAAACCCAATTTTTCAGCCTCGTTGATCCGGGAGGCGATTTGGGCAACGCTTCTGACCTCTGCGGAAAGCCCCACCTCGCCCAGGATCACGGTGTCCTGCGGCACGACCTTATCCAGCAAGGCCGAGGCCACGGCCACACTGACGCCCAAATCCGCGGCCGGGTCCGTCACCTTGACCCCGCCGACCACGTTGAGAAAAATGTCCTTGTCCCCCAAATTCAGCCCCAGCCTTTTTTCCAGGACCGCGGCCAGCAGGCCCAGACGGTTGGGATCAAAGCCCTGGGCTTTTTGGCGCACCATGCCAAAGGCGCTGCGGGAGACCAGGCCCTGGATCTCGACTAAAAACGGCCTGGTGCCCTCGAGCATGGGCACCACCACGGACCCGGATGAGCCCTCGGGCCGCTCGCACAGAAAAATCTCCGACGGATTGGCCACTTCCTGAAAACCAGAGGCCGTCATCTCAAAAACGCCGATTTCGTTGGTGGGGCCGAAGCGGTTCTTGTTGGCCCGCAAGATACGGTAGGACGAATACCGCTCGCCTTCAAAATAAAGCACGTTATCCACCATATGCTCCAGGACGCGGGGGCCGGCAAGCATCCCTTCCTTGGTCACATGGCCGACGAGAAAAAGCGCCATGCCCCGGGATTTGGCCAGCTGGGTCAGCACCGCGGCGCTTTCCCTGACCTGGGCCACCGACCCCGGCGAGGACGAAAGTTCGGCCATATGCACCACCTGGATCGAGTCGATGATCACCACCGACGGCGACAATTGGTGGATATGCCCCGTGATCGCCTCCACATCGATCTCATTGACGATAAAAACATTGTCATGGACATGCCGGGCCACCCGGTCGGCCCGCATCTTGGCCTGTTTCACCGATTCTTCGCCGCTGACATACAAGACCTTACAGCCGGCCTGCGCCAGGGCGCAGCCGGCCTGAAGCACGATCGTGGACTTGCCGATGCCGGGGTCACCCCCGATCAGGGTGACCGAGCCGGGGACCAGGCCTCCGCCCAAGACCCGGTCGAACTCCTGGATGGCCGTCACATACCGCTTGTCCTGCAAGCTGTCGATGTCCTTCAACAGCACGGGCGAGGCCATCACCGCCGAGGCCATCTTCACCACGTCCTGCCGGGCCGCGGAAAGCTCCTCGACATAGGAGTTCCATTCCTCGCAGTTGGGGCATTTGCCCACCCAGCGCGCGGATTGAGAGCCGCAGTTCTGGCATACAAAGACCGTCTTGGTTTTCATGAATTCGGTTTGGGCCGATAAAGCAATTTCCAGGGATTGCCTTTCAAGTCCGAGGTCAAATCATCCAGATTGTTGAAGATAGCATCATCCGTCAGCAGTTTCCCGATGGTGCCGCGGCCTTCCTTCAGGTCCGTGCCCAGGGCCGCGAAGCCGTCCAGGGTCACGGCCAGGGACTTTTCATTCTGTTCGGTCAAGATGCCGTTGTTGACGCTGTCTACCGTTGTGACCAGCTTGGACATCAGGGCATCGACTTTTTCCGTGATCCGTTCAATGGGCACCGGATCATGGCCCTGCACCACACTGCTTTCTTTCAGTGAATCCTTGGAGGCGCCGGGGATGATTTCCACGTATTTTTCGCCCAGGATCCCCAATTGATTGATGGTGATATTCGAATCAACGGGTATCCCGATATCGTCCCTGATCCAGATGTTCACGCGCACCTTGGTCTTGCGGGCGTCGCTTTCATCCACAAAAACTTCCAATTTTTTGACCAGCCCCACGTCCACCCCGGCCAGGCGCACCGGCGCGGCCTCCCGCAGGCCGCTGGCAAAACCAAAGACAACATGGAGATGATGGCCCTTCTCGAAAATGGAGAGGTCGCTGATCGAAATGATGAAAAACGTCAACGCCAGAGCCGCCATCAGCACAAAAGAACCGACCTTCATTTCCAGCCCGCTTTCTCGTGACATAATCAATTCTCCGTTGTTTGCCTCAGGTTCGTTTCATCATTTCACATGCCCGAAAATCAAGTTTTCATCCTCGGTGATGGGCCCGTGCGCATCGCCGTGGATGAACTGCTGGACCACCGGGTGCTTGGAATTTTTGATCTCGTCCGGCGTGCCGTCCGCGATCACCTGCCCCCGGTAAAACATGGCGATCGAATCCGCCACCTGATAGGCGGAATTCATGTCGTGCGTGACGATGATGGAGGTGACTTTAAGCTTGTCGCGCATGTCAATGATCAAATGGTTCAAGGCCGCGGCGGTGATGGGGTCCACCTCGCTGGTCGGCTCGTCATACAAAATCATGTGCGGCTCCATGCACAGCACGCGGGCCAGGCTGACGCGTTTTTTCATGCCGCCGGAAAGCTGGGAAGGCATCAGATCTTCCACGTCCTTCAAGCCCACCAGGGCCAGGGAATCGCGCACCCTGTCCTTGACGGTCTTATGGTCCAAATTCATAAACTCATTGAGGACAAAGCCGACATTCTCGCCCACATTCATGGAATCGAACAGGGCCCCGCCCTGAAACACCAGGCCGATTTCCATGCGGACACGGTCATACTCTTTTTCTTTCAGGGTCGTGACCTCGACGCCGTTGATCTTGATGGAGCCGCTGTCCGGCCTGATCAGGCCGACGATATTTTTTAAAAGAACGCTCTTGCCCACCCCGGAGCGGCCGATGATGGCCTTGGTCTCCCCCCGCTTGACCGTGAGGCTGAGATTGTTCAAGACCATCTGCGTGCCGAAGACCTTGGTTAAATTGCGGATTTCGATCATTGTTGAATGGTCAAATTCTTTGTCTCAAGCATTGGTTTACGTTCTAAAAAATTTTAAATGTGCGCAAGCCCCTAAAAGTTCAATAAAAAGTAAAATACAAAGGTGATGAAGCAGTCCATCATGATGATCAAGATGAATGATCTCACGACGGCCGTCGTGGTCGCCTTGCCCACCCCGTCTGCCCCGCCCTTGACCGTCAGGCCCTGATGACAGCCCACGATGGCGATGATCATGCCGAAAAAGACCGTCTTGGTCAGGCCGGTCAGCAAATCCTTCATCTTCAAGGCGTTGAAGGTCATCTTCCAAAACATCTCGTGGCTGATGTTAAGCTTATAGACGCAAATCACATAGCCGCCCCAGATGCCGATCAAGTCCGAAAGCATGGTCAAAACCGGCAGCATCAGCACCAGGCCCAGAAACCGCGGGACCACCAGGTATTTCACCGGATCAACGGCAAAGGCCCGCAGGGCGTCCACCTGCTCGGTCACGGTCATGGACCCGATTTCCGCGGCCACGCCGGCGCCGATGCGGCCGGCCACGATCAAGGCGGTCAGCACCGGGGCCAATTCGCGGGTCAGGGCCACGGCAACCACGTTGGGGATATAAAGCTCGGCGGAGAGCTGGACCATCTGATACGCCATCTGCAGGGCGATGATCATCCCCACGAAAAAAGCCACCAGGGCCGAGATGATAAAGGAACCCGGCCCGATGCGCTGGGACTGTATCAAAGAACGGTAGCCCTTAAAGGGGGGCGTGACGGCACCCAGGACCGTTTGCGACCAAAGTATGGACAATTGGCCCAGATAACGCAGCCATCCTTCGGCGGACAGATTCAGGCTGGATGTCAAAAATTTCATCGTTTAGGCAAGCACCAGATTATCGTCCCTGCGCACAACGGTCACCTTGCTGCCTTCTTTAAACCTTCCGGCAATGATCTCCTCGGAAAGCATGTCTTCCACGTAGCGCTGGATGGTCCTCTTCAAGGGCCTGGCCCCGTACAAGGGGTCAAATCCTTTTTCCATCAGGAAATCCATGGCCTCGTTGGAGAGGCTGATGTCGATGCCGCGGCCTTTGAGGCGCTCCACCACATCATTGATCTCGAGCCGGATGATCAGCGCCAGGTCTTCCTTGGTCAAATTCCTAAAGACGATGATATCGTCGATGCGGTTTAAGAATTCCGGCTTAAAGGCCTTCTTGACTCCATTAAGCAGGCGCTCCTTCACGGCATTGTAGGAGCTGTCCCACTTCTGGTCACAAAAGCCCGGGGAACCGGCCCTGAGGATGGTCTCGGACCCC
>CAZACW010000087.1:0-5288 GCA_964483785.1 uncultured Planctomycetales bacterium | reverse complement strand
GTGGACGTGGCCATCATCATCGGCGCCAATGACGTGGTCAATCCCGCATCCCGCCATGACAAGTCCAGCCCCATCTACGGCATGCCCATCATCAACGCGGACAAGGCCAAGACCGTCTTTGTGCTCAAAAGATCCATGGCCACGGGCTTCGCGGGCATTGAAAATGAATTATTTTATTATGATAATTGCCGGATGATTTTCGGGGACGCCAAACAAACGGTGCAGGCCCTTGTTGCGGAATTTAAAAACAGCCAACAGCATTGACCTTCCTGCTACACCTACCTGGAATCGTAGTGCTTCACCAAATTTTCCACCACCGGCAAATCTTTCTTCTGCAAATCCGTCAAATTGACAAATTTGGCCCTGACCTCAGAAAATTTACCGTCCACGTGCCGCTCTTCATTCAAGACCAGGGCCTCCAATTCGAGATGGCGCGGCAGTAGTTCCGGGATCCTGATTTTCACCAGGATAAATTTATTTTTCAATTCCAGGTTCGAGGAGGTGGTGAATTTGATCCCCCCCACGCTGATATTCTCGATGACAGTCAAGTCCCAATGCCTGGGATAGGTGTCTGCCACACAATACATCAGGGTCAAACGCTTGTCGATTCTCTTATGTTGGCGCTGATTCTCGGCCATTTTATCCCAAGCTGATATTTTCAGGCAGGCGGCTGTGCGGCGTCATGGCTTCGACCGTCTTGATCGTAATGATGGCCATATGAAAATTAGGATCTTCGGGGCCGGCAAAATATTGGCGCAGCATGGGCACATTCTCGAAGATCATCTGCTTTTTGGCCAGGTCATCGCTGATCACCGCGGTCCCGGAGACCCGGCAATACCACATCTTTCTGTCTACAAAGCAGACCTCGACGTTGGGATTGCCCTTGATTTGCGTTATGGTCCTGGAACGCCCCAGCAAGGCCAGCAAAAGTTGTCCATCTTCCGTCAGATACGGCATCATGGGCCTGACACAGGGTTTTGTTCCTTCCACCGTGCCAAAAAACCCGAACCCTGCGTCCGCGATAATGTCCAGGGCCTCTTCCTTTGTCAAAGCCATGCTGTCCTCCCTATGATTTATTTTTTAAATTTGTCGGTGCCTATATGATTCTTGTTTCTGACCGCGATGATCTCAGCCATGATGGATGCGGCAATCTCTTCCGGCGTCTGGGCCCCGATATCCAGGCCCATCGGGATATGGATGCGTTTCAATAATTTCTCCGGGACGCCCGCCGCTTTTAAGCGGCTGAAAAATTTGACCCTTTTGGGCCTGCTGGAAATGACCCCGATATACGCCGCCGGAGATTTTACCACGGTTTGAAGGCATTCGAAATCATATTCATTGCCCTGGGTGACGATGGCCACATACGCCTGGGGCCCAAGCTTTACCCGGCCAAGCATCTGGGCATGGGCTCCGACGATGATTTGATCGGCATGGGGAAAACGTCCGGCATTGGCAAAAGCCTTGCGGTCATCGATGATGATGACCGTAAATCCCAGGATCTTGGCCATGGCAGACAAGGGCAGGGCGATATGGCCTGCCCCGCAGATGATCAATTGGTCAACAGCCAAAAAAGGCTCAATAAAGACCTTGATCTGTCCGCCGCAGACAGACTCGCCTTTTCTGCCGAAATAATTATAGGTAACGCTGGAGGTTTGGCGCGCTTGGATGGCCTTGAGGCACTCGGCAATGGCGGCCTTCTCATTGCGGCCGCCGCCGATCGTCCCGTAGGAAGTCCCGTCGTCCAATACAATCATTTTAGCGCCGGTTTTGCGGGGCGTGCCTTTGAGCGTTGCCTCCACAATTGTGGCAAAGGCGTAATTGCGGCCTTTTTGTGCGGCTTCCAGCGCTTTATAAATGATTTCCGAAGACATCGGTTTGGATCATTATTGGACTATAGCTTTAATGATCTTCTGGTCCTGGACAGGCCTGTCCCCCTGGCCTGTCTGGGTGTTCTCGATCTTGGTCACATTTTCATAGCCCTTGGTCACCTGACCGAAAATCGTATGGTGGCCGTTGAGCCAGGTGGTAGGCACCGTGGTGATGAAAAATTGACTGCCGTTGGTATCCGGACCGCGGTTGGCCATGGCCAAAAGACCAGGCTTGTCAAACGCCAGGTCCGGGCTGATTTCATCGGCAAATTCCTTGCCCCAGAGGCTGCTGCCGCCGGCGCCTGTGCCTGTGGGGTCGCCTCCCTGGATCATGAAGCCCTTGATCACGCGGTGAAAGATCAGGCCGTCATAATAGCCTTTTTTGACCAGGCCCACAAAATTCTCGACGGTCTTAGGGGCCTTGTCCGGAAATAAGGTCAGTTCAATATCCCCCTGATTGGTCTGCAAAACAACGATGGTTGGATTCACACTGCCCCCTTCTGCTTGGCTGATTGAAAAAGGTATGATAACGCAAAATAACAAAAACAGCAAACGGCAAATAAAGACCATACAGTTTCTCCTTTCTTTAAACATCCTGGACGCTATTTGATTGAATTTTCTTTTGATTGGAGCGCGGGCAGGCCGAGCTCGGAGCGAAAGATCCGGTTTTGGTCCCGCAGATGCTGGATTTCCTGTTCCAGCAGGGTCTTGACCTTGTCAAATGAGGACACCTGGGTATGAAAAACCTTCAATTCGGTTTCCAGCAGGCTGATGGACCTGTTTTTTTCCGCCAAAAGCGTCTCCAGCCTTTCGATGACTTTCTCGGCTTTGTCCACAGGTTTGGGAGGCTCATAAGGCACCACCTTAAGCGTATTCTTGGCCGTCGGCGCAGGCAAAGGCGGCTTGGCCATTTCAGGCCCTAAGGTCTTCACCACCCAGATAATGGCTGTGCCTAATACAGCGAGATAAATGAAAAGCATGGATCGCCCTTTGCGCGGCGCGGATTGACAGCCGGCCCTGTGCGTTTATAATGGTCCCATGATCACGTGCGTTTTGATTTCAGCAGGTTTAAGCGAACGTTTCGGCTCGCCCAAGGCCCTGGCCCGGCTGAAGGATGTTTCGATCATCGAGCACATGCAAAAAACCTTGCTGGAGAGCGCCTGTGATCAAATCATCGTGGTGCTCGGCGCCCACGCCCGTGAAATAGAACCATCTATATTTATACACAGCCGCATCCGTGTTGTCTATAACAAAGATTACAATTTTGGGCAGACCTCCTCTGTGCAGGCTGGATGGAAAGCTGTTGATGATGCCTCCCTGGCCGCCCTGCTGTTGCCGGTGGACTGTCCGTTGGTCAAGGCTTCAAGTATTGATCAGCTGATCGCCCATTTCAAGAAGCATGAACCTGACATCTTAGTCCCTGCCTTTCGCGGCAAAAAAGGCCATCCGCCGCTTTTTCACCGGCGTTTGAAAGCTGAAATCCTTGGACTCCCCCTGGACCAGGGCCTCAATGCCCTGCTGGCCCGGCATCAGGTCCAAACGCTGGACATTGAGGATAAGGGCATCGTCCAAAGCTTCAATACCCCCCAGGAATTTGAAGAAATCAAAAAAGAAGATTAATTATTTCCAGACAATGGCGCGGGCGGTGTAGGTGGTGCGGATGTAGGCATTGCCTAAGAGCTTCTGGGGCTTGAGTTTCTTCCACAATTCTGTGGCATCGCCTTGCACGTCGGTGATGGCATCTGCCCCCAGCATGCCGGCTTCCTGCTTGAGCTTAGGCAGGACCTCCTCGATGGGCCGGCGCCTCTCCGTGGTCACGGTCACCGTGGCGATTTCCGTGTAAGGCTTGTCGACCTTTTCAACATAGGCCACCTGGTCAATGCTGGTCTTGGGCGCATAATATTCCTGGGACGTGTCTTTCGAATCGATCTGATAGACCGTGCAGCCGGCAAAGCCCATGACTAAAAAAAGAAGAAAAAATGAAATACGGCTCATAATTGTCCCGATCGACCATCACAACCCCCGGGGTTGTGATGGGTGGACCACCACAACCCCCGGGGTTGTGATGGTCTATGTAAACTGACGGTATTCTATCAAAATTTTTAGAAAGAAAAATACAATTTCTTTTATTTTTGGGCTGTGGAGGCCTTTTCCTTTAATGCTTTGATGATTTTATCCGGAGTAATGGGCAGGTCCATGAGGCGCACGCCCACCGCGTCTTCCACGGCATTAGCAATGGCCGCGGAAGTAGGCAATAAAGAAGCCTCGCCCATGCCCTTGGCGCCGAAGGGCCCTTCCGGATCATTGGTCTCGATCATCAGGCAATTCATTTTAGGAATGCCGATGGAACGCGGCACCCGGTAGCCGGCAAAATTTGCGTTTAAGACGCGGCCGTTTTTGAATTTCAAATCTTCATAAAAAGAGTAGCCGATGCCCATGGCCAGGGAACCCTCGATCTGGGCCTCCACAGACTGCGGATTGATGGCCTTGCCGATATCATGGGCGTCCCAGATTTCAAGCAATTTGACCTCTCCGGTATCGGTGTTGACCTCAACTTCCACAATCTGGGCCTCAAAGCCGTAGGAGCCGGACACATTGCCCTCGCCTGAACGGAAATCAATCGGTGTAGTTTTCGGATTATAACTGCCGCGGCCGATGATCTGCTTGCCGTATTTAAAGGAATAGCAAAGCTCCAGGGCCTTGTCAAAATTCATCAGGACACGCCCGTCTTTTTTAATAACCACCTTCTCCGCCTTAATGTCCAGATCATCCATGTTCAGTTCATGGTCCTTGGCCACGATCTCCAAAATTTGTTTCTTGGCGTCCCGGGCGCCCAAAAGCGCGGCGTTTCCGGAAATAAAGGTGACGCGGCTGGCAAAGGAGCCGGTATCAAAAGGCGTGATTTCCGTATCACCGGCCTTGCATTTGATGCGGCTGAAACTCACACCCAGTTCATGGGCGGCGATTTGGGACAAGGCGGTGTTGGACCCTTGGCCGGTGTCCGCAGCGCCGGTGAAAAGATAAACCGAACCGTCCTCCTCCACCTTGACAATGGCCCCGGCGGATTCATGCGATTTGTACATTTTGGAACCCATCACATCCGCGGCAATGCCGATGCCGATGCCCCGTTTCAAATGTTTTTGCCTGCCCCATTTTTTATTCCACTGGCAGGCCTCTGCCGCCTTTTCGATGCATTCGCGCATGCCGTTGGTAGTCAAAACCATCTTATTCACGGTCACCATGTTGGCGTGCGTGATGTTCTTCAGGCGAAAGGCAATGGGGTCCATGCCGATGTCCTTGGCCACCATGTCCATGTGCGACTCGATGGCAAAACCGCTTTGCACCCCGCCGAAGCCGCCCATGGCCCCGCTTATGGGAGTGTTCGTGTAAATGCGATAGCCGGAAATGGCAAAATTCCCG
>CAZACW010000086.1:0-5444 GCA_964483785.1 uncultured Planctomycetales bacterium | reverse complement strand
CCGGGTAAATCGCTGACAATCCCCAAGAGCTGGCCGGCGGCGCCCTTCATGGTGAGGCTGTTGGCGAAACTCTGCAATCCCAAATGGTCAAAGGTCAGGGTGGCCGCGGCGCCGACGATCTTGGAAAATTTGTAAAAGCTGGTTGAGCCCAAGACCTGCTGGTTGGTGCCGCCCAAGGTCACGGTGTTGGTGCCTGAGGTGTAGGTATTGGTATTGTCCCAGGTATTGTCCACGGTCATGTTCAGGTTATTGGCGTTAAACGGCCCCGTGGTATTGGTGAAATTATTGTTGATCAAAAGCGCGGTGTTGATCATCTGCACCGTGCCGGCGGCATCATGGGTAAGATTATAAAAAGCATCCCCTGCAGCCGTGCCGCCGCTGCTTAAGGTCTGGGTGCCGCTGGTGGCGTTAAAATCAACGGTGGCTGTGCCCGCGGAGAAGGTGCCGGTATTGGCCCAATTGCCGGTCAAGGAGATATTGCCTGTGGAGCTTGTCAGGGTGCCGGCATTGGTGATATTGCCGGGTACATTGAGCTGGCCGGTATTGAGGTGAAAAGTCGACCCCGCAGGGATGGTGATACCCTGGGCCCAGGCCTGGGAAGGGACAAAGGCCATCAGCAGAAGCGCGGCGACTAATTTTTTAAATCTCTGGTGTAACTTCATTTAGAGAAACCTTCGTTATCTATAGGCACACAAGGATATGTTAAGCAGACCGTCGGGTCCTGGCCTCGGGTATCCCCGTTTCGCTCGCGAAAAGCCTCGCTCAACGGGCGATGCCCCTCCCTCGGCCACCCGACGGTACGCATGGATACCATCACAACCCCGGGGGTTGTGATGGTAACTGGTCTATTTTATTTTAATAAATAGGGCTAAACAACAAATGTTTGAAATATTTTTCCTTAATTCCCATTAGCTGTTGAAGCTGGGAAACCTTTCTGCTACTATACATCTTCTTATGAAGCAAAATCCATCCGTACTGCTTTTGTTAGTCGCATATCTTTTTGTCCTGCCTTTCAGCCTTTCCTATCAAAATGCCTGGGTAGAACCGGAACAGCTTAAAATCAAGTCTTTTATCATGGCCGATGGGCTTGACTTGAATGTAAATGATTTAAAAAATGGCCTGTCCTGGCAAATTTTTGAATATAAACCCCGCTGTACACGGCCTTTCTCCTCTTATTTTGAGATCTTGGACACCAAATTCCGTTCCTGGCTTTGGCATTTTATCCTGCCCCACCCCAGCCTTTCATTGACCTGGATTTTTTCTTTAATATTGGCCCCGCTCTGTTTATACCGCCTTCTCAAGAATCTGGGCATAAGCGCCAACACCTCCATGGCCTTGACCGCCTTTTATCTTTCGACCCCCGGGACCTTGAGCTTTGAAGCCATGCTGTTTCGGCCGGCCAAACCCATGACCAATTTTTTGATTATTTTTTGCCTTTACTTGGCCAGCCGGTTTAAAAAAAATTATTTGGACAAAAACCTGGCCGTTCCCCTGATTTCTTTTCTGGGCTTGGCCGGCATCACCTTCCTTGCTTTTTTCTGGGATGAGACCGCCTTGCTGATCATTCCCGCTGTTTTGATCTTTGTCCCCGCCCTTTGTCAACGCAAGGCCTATCTCGGACTTTGGCTTTTCCTGCCCCTTGCCGCCGTCGGACTTTACGCGACCTTGCTGCCCTGGCTGGCACAGCAAGCAGGCTTTCCCCGGCCCAACCTGCTGCAATATGATCTGCTGCAAACCATCCTCCAGCCTAAGACCATACTCCAATCCTTGGGGCATCTTGGCCAAAACAGCTGCAATGTCATTTTTGAAACCATGGGCCTTGAACCCTTATCCGGCCATGCCCCTTTTTGGGCCATGGGCGCCATGGCCGGGGCTGGCCTGGCCTGGGCCGTGATCCTGTTTCTGATCATCTCCAAGGGCGCGTGGCGCCAGGCCCTGGCCTGGCCCTGCCTCTTTCTTGTCTTTCTGCTTCTTCTTTTTAATGCGATGATGTCCGCCACCATGAGCGTTTGGGGGCCGTATTATTACGGCTCCTTTTGGGTGATATTTTTCATTCTCGTTCTGGCCAGGCTCCTGGAGAGCGTCCCGGCCCCCCGGCCTTTCCTGTCCCTGTTATTTTTGCTGATCATGGCCGGCGGCCTGCAATGTTTCATCGGCATCAACACCGTCTATAAAAAATACCATTGGTATCCCTACAGCCCGGACAGCCTCGAAGATTTTTTCCAAGGGACGAGGACATTTTACGACCGGCGGGAGAAGCCGGTTTACGGCGCGGATGAAATCAAGGCGGCCATCCGCCGCTACTGGACCCAGGTGAGAAACCGCGCGGACATCGATGCCCTGACCCTGCCCAGGGAATTGGGATGGCTGCCCGCGGAATTGGAGCCGCTTAAGGCCTATGACCGCTCCATCCCGGGCTCCCTGCTGCCCGGGCACTTTCGCGCCGTATTTTCCGACGGAGACCAGATCCTGGACTGGCTTTTGCGCCGGGGGCATGTGGTCAAATATCAGCCGGAGAATTATTTCATCAACGGAGACCTGGACACCACCATCGCCGATGACCTTAAAAACCAATATCCCGGACGCTGGCAGATCATCCTGGAGTTTTTAAAAGAGGCCCAATCCAAAAAACCCTATGATTATCTGTTTACCAAACCGGGTCTGGCCTATGCTTATAATGACCGCGGCAATCAGGCCTTCCTGCGCGGAGAGCTGGATGAGGCCGCGCGGCATTTCAGCAAGGCGGTCGAGCTCAATGATCTGTTCGAAGACGCTTATTTTAATCTGGGCCTGGTCCACTATAGGCTTGGCCAATGGGACAAATCACTCGATGACTTTTCCAGGGCCTTGGCCGTGAACCCCCGGGACATCCAGGTGTATTACAACCGCGCGGTGATCTATTGCAAAATGAAAAATGCGGACAAGGCCTGGGAAGATGTCCGCCGCATCCAGTCCTTGGGGGCCCCGGTCAATGCCGCCTTGATCCAGACGCTGAATCAAATGTCAGGGACCCCGGACAGGCCATGAGAGACCCTTCCTTATATGTTGATGCCGCTGTCCTTGCCTCCTTGATGCTCTTAGGAGTTTTACTCTATCAAACCCCCTTGCACAATCCTTACTTTTGCTTCGATGACAGGTCCGCCATTGTCTACAATCAGGCGGTCCGCAGCGTCGATCTGCAGAACATTTTCAACGCCTTTAACACCAGATTTCTGCCGGGCTTAAGTTTTGCCGTCAATTATCAATGGTGCGGGCTTGATCCCCGGGGCTTTCGCCTGGTCAATGTGCTGATCCATGGCGCGAATGCGTTTTTGGTTTTTCTTTTGCTCCGCTCCACCCTGTCCTTGCGTAAGGCGAAAAAAGAGGCGGCCGCGGTTTGGATCGCTGTGTCGGCCGCGCTTTTGTTCTTGGTCCATCCTCTGCAAACCGAAGCAGTCAATTCCATCACCCAGCGATTTGTGCTGATGGCCGGTTTCTTTTATTTATTGACGCTATGCCTGTTTATCCATTACCGGCGCTCGTCCCAGAAAAAATTCCTGCTCGCCGGCCTTTTCAGCGGCCTGGCCGCCATGCTCTGCAAGGAATTCTCCGTCACTCTTGGGCTGATGCTGCTGTTGTATGAATTTTATTTTTTGGAAGAATGCGGCGGGACAAGGGCGGCGCGCCTGCGTCGGATCCTGCCGTTTTTGGCCCTTTCCCTCATCGTGCCCCTATTATTATGGAGAACGCCCGCTCAAGCCATCCGGCAGGCCAGCATCGCGGACTCCAGGGCCGCGGCAGCCTCCAAGGACATCACCAGGGCCAAAAACGCCATCGGCCGCAAACCGTATTTTTTGACTGAATTAAACGTGGTGCGCACCTATCTGCGCCTTTTGGTCCTTCCCCTAAATCAGAATTTCGATTATGATTACCCCATCACCAAAAGTCTCGACGGAAAAACCGCCTCATCCGCGGCGCTCTGCCTTGGCCTTCTCGGTGCGGCCTTTTTCATGCGGCGCGTATTGCCTCTGGCCTCCTTCGGCGTTTTTTGGTTTTTCATCGCCTTAAGCGTGGAATCAAGCCTTATCCCCATCGGCCACGTGATGGCCGAATACCGCCTCTACCTTCCCCTCGTCGGATTTGTGATCGCGGCTGCAAGCATCGGCTCAAACTTAGTCCGACACCCGAGGGCCGTGGGGATGGCGGCCGCGGTAATCCTGCTGTCGGCCGGCGCCATGACCTTGGAAAGAAATAAAATCTGGAAGGATGAATTTACCTTATGGGATGATGTGGTGCGCAAATCGCCCCATAAAGCCAGGGCGTATAACAACCGCGGGCTGGAATATTACCGACGAGGACAAATCCCCCAGGCCATCGCGGATTTTAACCAGACCATTGCCCTCGACCCGGGTTTTGACGCGGCCTATAATAACCGCGGCGTCCTGCGCGGCCTGGAAGGCGATTTGAACGGGGCCTTGGCGGATTTTAACAAGGCCGTGGCCTTAAACCCTGAATATACCGATGCCTTCAACAACCGCCGGCTGACGCTCGACCGATTAAAAAAATGATCCCGTCCCTGCTCATCCTGTGCCTGGGCACCCTGATCTATGCCAATACCTGGGGCGCCTCCTTCCAATACGACGACAAAATCTATATCCTCAACAACCCCGCCATCCGGCATCTGCACGCCCTGGCCGATATCTGGATGTACTGCCCCAACCGTTTCGTGACCTTTCTCTCCCTGGCCCTGGATTATCACGGGCATCAGCTCGACGTGTTTGGGTATCATGTGGTGAATCTGATCATCCATCTGCTCTCATCCCTGTGCGTCTGGCGGCTGACGCTGTTGACCTTGGCTGCGCCGGCCATGAAGAAGGACAAAATCTCCCAGCATGCCGGCTGGATCGCCCTATGGGCCGGACTGGTCTTTGTCAGCCATCCCATCCAAACCGAAGCAGTCACCTATATCTGGCAAAGGACCGCTTCCCTGGCCTGCCTTTTTTATCTGGCCTCGCTGTGCTGCTATGCCCAGTCCAGGCTGGCCCAAAAGCGAAGCTCATCCTCGGCGCTGTATGCGTGTTCATTCCTCCTGGCCCTCCTGGCCATGATGACCAAGGAAACCTCGATTACCCTGCCCCTCATCCTTTGCGTTTATGAATACTTTTTTTTCAGGACGCAAAAAAGCATGGATTGGAAACATCTTTTGCCCTTGCTGCTGACAATGGGGGTGATCCCCCTGACATTTTTAATCACATCCTGCGTGCTGCCCCATCACCTGCGCGGCCTGGCCCCGGAAGAATTTTCCACCATCACCCCCTGGCATTACGCGCTGACCCAGCTGAGGGTGATGCTCACCTACATCAGGCTGGTTTTTTTGCCGGTGTATCAAAACATTGATTATGATTATCCTGTTTACACGCATATTTGGGACTGGCCGGTGTGCTTGAGTGCGGCCCTGCTGGGCT
>CAZACW010000085.1:0-6071 GCA_964483785.1 uncultured Planctomycetales bacterium | reverse complement strand
CAACCCCCGGGGTTGTGGAGGTTATTTATCGGCGGTACCTGCAAGCATTCAAGAAAGGTGTCTATAATTTCATCAAGGACGAGCAAGATCCCATCACCCATCAACCCATCCCTCGAAAATACTTCTCCGGCGGGGTTGATGTCAAGCGCATGGATGCGGCCATGGCCTATGAAGAAAACCGCGGCGTTTTTAAATCCATCAGCCCGGCGGGCAAAAGCAGCGTCTTGGTTGACCTTGCTTCCATTGCCCCTGATCAGTCAGATAAGAGCACGCCGGCATTGCCGTCGGAACAAGAAACCAATGGGGTGGAAAAGGCCGTTATGCAGGCCCTTCATATAGATGCATCAGAGGTCTTTGTAACAAGGGCCCATTTGGGAGCGCAAAGCCTTCCCATCAAGTGGCTGGAAGACAAGCAGGCCCATCGGGTGAAATATTTCCGCGAAGGGCCGTTTATCGTTGTCCATGATGATGAAGCCGAGGGCCTCGATGCGCAAATTTTGAAATATCCATTTTTGATCAAAAGAGAAATGACCCTTTTGGATTATGAAGACAACCTTCAGCATTATCAAGATTCGGACATTTATTTTGACAATCCAAGGGGTATCTATTTATATGGCGGATATACCATGGGCGTATTAGCGGGAATGATATTCCATGCAGACAGGATCAAAGGCACCACCTTTATGGATTTGGGGGCCGGCCCCAGCGGCCTTCTGGCCGTGGCTGCAGAGCGTCTGGGAGCAAGCAAGATCATATTGGTCGATCGTGACCCGCATCGCTTGGATAGTTTGCTATATAATATCGAGCTTAATGTGAAAGAAGACCAAAGGGCCAAGTTTCATTTAGAACATAAAGATATATCGGAGTTTCTTAAAAACGCCGAATTTCCTGAAGAGGAACAGCTTTCGTTCGTTGTTAATGTGAGAAATTATGGTATTCCCTATGTCCTGCAAGCATGGACAAATTATACCAAAAGAATCAACATTGGTTTCAGTTCCGGTGGCACCGAAATAATCATCCCTACTGCCGTACAAGTCCTTGATACTCTGTTGCACATTCAGCCCTCAAATGTTATCGTGGTCGGACCTCAAGCAGAATATACCACCTTGGTCTTGCTGCCCCATGCCAGCCCGGCGATGATCACCCCTCTTGAGGCCCAATTGCCTGGATTAGCTGATCCTAATTCTCTGGAAAGGCAGCGTTTTTCCTATGCCATAGGCGCGAGATTTCCTACGGATGAATTGGTAGAGGGCCTTATTCATAACTTTTTAGACCCCATGGGCGTCAAGGATAATGATATAGAATCGAGAAGAAAGGCAAGATATGCAACTTTATTTACTTTATTTCTCTTGGGATTTAAGGGTCAACCGGGCTGGAACCATGAATTAATTCGGAAGGTGGATGAAGGCGCAAAGATTTGGTTCGGGAGGCATATTACACTGTATGCATCCAAACGGGGCAGGTATCAAATTGTCCATGGCACACCGGAAGAATTGGCATTGATCAGAAATGGCCAATTGGGACAAATTGTTGATCCGGCAAGTAAGACGGCCCTATTTGAATTGTTTCGGTTATTTAACATTGCCTACAAATATGATTTATTCAAAAACGACTTTCGGTTTCATTATTGGGCCCATGATGCCATTGTCATGATCTTGCCTCCAGCGTTGCTGGATAAGAATGTCATGGATGCCGTATATGGTAAAGTTGATGATATTAATGAAGAATCGCTATACGAACCTCCGCAAAATTTGAATTTGAGGCAGTTATTGTCTATCTGGGTTTCCAAAGCCGTCGGCTCTGGTTTTACAATGCTAGGATTCTCAAGAGGCAACAGGGCCCAGTTATCAGCGGATAACGGCGGTATTGATTTCAGTTCTGACCAGACTCTAAGCATTCAAAACAATGGGGGGCCGGGCATTGCATTGCAAATGGACCCCGCCCAATTGGCCCAATGGCGAACAGCTGTCGGGGTCAAGTTTACGATTGTTAAAATCCAGTCCATGACCAGCCTGCAGCAATTTTTGTCTTAAGAACAATATTTTTTTACATTAACACTTGACAAAATATCAATTTATTGTTATTATTCATCAAATTTAACAAGTCCTGAGCCAAGGAGAAGCCATGAAATTCATCAAGGTATTGCCTGTTTTATCCGGATCATTGTTCTTTTGCGTTTCAAACGCCCATGCCACCACCAGCTCCCAAATCTTAGTCATGTCAAACCAGCTTTACCAAATCGCGCAAGACCTGACCACCGGCCTTTTTCCCACCTCTGTCCTTTTGATCGCCATCGGCCTTTGGGGTTTCATGAATGCGTTCGGTAAAGGCATTGGAGAGGGCATACATCAATTAACCAACATCATTGCCGTAGGAGGCATTGTCTTTTTTGCGTCTTCTCTATTAATACACGCGGCCCTGTTTTCCGCCCAAATGTAAGTCATGCTTTATTCTAAAAAGAGCGCGCCCATTTTTGCAAGTTTGACCCGGCCCATTCTGCTTTTAGGTGGAGAGCGGGAAAATATTATTTTATTGACCTGTCTGGTTTTAAGTCTTTGCACAATCGGCCGGGACCTTTGGTCTCTTGGCCTGGCGCTTTGTTTATGGACCGCCGGCCTGTTATTGAGCAAGCATTACGCCAAAATCGACCCCTGGGCCACCAAGATTTTTTTAAGAGCACTGAGGTACCGGGATTTTTACCCAGCCCGGGAAAAAATCAACACCCCCCGCAGTATTCCCAAACGCCACAGAAAAATCTGATATGTTTCCAGTCAAAGAATTCACGCACGGGGCCGCGGGCTTTCCGTCCCTGATCAATTATTTTGAATTCCTCGATGAAGGCGTTCTGCTCAATCGCGACGGCAGTCTCCTGGGCTGTTTTTATTATTCAGGGCCGGACATGGATTCGTCCCTGGGGCCCCAGGAAGACCAGTTGGCTTCCCAAATCCAGACGGCCTTCCAGAAATTCGGCAATGGCTGGGCCCTGCATACGGACATGATCAGGATCGCCTCCCAGGAATACCCTCAGAGCCATCATTTTCAGCAGGCCACATCTATTTTGATCGAAAACCACAGGCGCAAACGCTACGCGGCAGAGGGCGGCCATTTCGAAAATTTATACACGCTCAGTTTTTCCTATCTGCCTTCAGCCATGGACAATACCGCCATCTTCAACCAAAAGCTCGGGGAATTTCAGGGACACATGGCCAATATCCTCAAGATCAAACGCATGAGTTCCGCTGAAATGATGACCTTTCTCAATCAGTGCATCTGCGCCAGCAAGGCCCAGGTGCCTGTGCCTGCGCCGCCTTGTTATCTGAACCATTATTTAGGGGCCCATGAATTCATCACTGCAGAGGCGCCCAAGATCGGCGATCAATGGATCGGCATTGTGACCCTGACCCAATTTCCCTATGAGAGTTATGCGGGCATTCTGCATGCGCTCTCGGCCCTGCCTTTTGAATACAGGTTTTCTTCGCGGTTTTTGTTTTATGATCCCGTCGATGCCCTGGCCATCATCGAGGAATATCAGGGCAAATACTTAGGCATGAAATATTCCATCGCCCAAATGATCCTGGGCGCCCTGGGCAAGGACCCGCGGCTCGATCCTGATGCGGCCAACCGCTCGGTCCTGGCCAAGATCGAAGAGACCAAATCAGCCCAGGAATCTTTGGAATTGGGCCAGGTCAACTTTGGGTACGCCACCTTGATGGTCGTGATCTTTGAAAAAGACCAGGCCCGGTTGACCAGAAAACTGGAATATACCCGGGACCTGCTTAACAATCACTGGTTTCCTTCCATCATCGAAACCATGAATACCGTCGAGGCCTATCTCGGCAGTCTGCCGGGCGATACGCTGAAAAATATCCGCAAACCTTTGATCAGCACCCAAAACCTGGCGCATATGCTGACCCTTACCGATGTGTGGACAGGAGCGGCGCACAATCCATGCCCTTTGTATCCGTTGGATTCACCGCCTTTGTTCTATGCCGCCACCAGCGGCACCACGCCGTTTCGGTTTAATGTGCATGTGGGGGATGTGGGCCATACCCTGATCTTCGGGCCCACCGGCGCCGGCAAATCCGTTTTTTTGTCGCATATTGCCAATTCAGCCCTGCGCTATGCCGGGGCCCGGGTATTTATTTTTGACAAAGGGCACAGCCAATATGTGCTGACCCATGCCTTGGAAGGGGATTATTACGATATCATGGGCGACGAGGGTGGCCCGGCCTTTTGCCCCCTGGCTGATTTAGAGGATTTGAATGAACAGAAATGGGCCTGCTTTTGGATTGAAAGGATGGTCACCCTGCAAGGATTGGCCGTGGACCCGTCCTTGCGCGCCGCCATCGAGACCGCCGTGCGGGACACCAGCCGGTCCGCGTCCAGGACCCTGTCTGATTTTTATCTGAATTTACAGCATGAACAGATCAAGGAAGCCTTAAGGCCCTTTGTGCAGATCAAGGAAGGGTATATGTCGCCTTTATTGGATGCCCAGGAAGACGGGTTTAAAAGATCAAGATTTCAAACCTTTGAAATTTCCCAATTGATGGCCTTGGACAAGCGGTTGAGCACGCCTGTCCTTCTGTATTTATTCCATAAAATCCAAACCTCTTTGGACGGCTCTCCGGCCTTTATCATCATCGACGAAGGATGGCTGATCATGATGCATGAGACCTTCATGACTTATTGGATAGAATTTTTAAGGACGGTCCGCAAGAACAATGCCTGCGTGATCTTAGCCACCCAAAGCCTTTCAGACATTGTCCATTCGCCGTATGTGCATTTCATTCATGAAAGCTGTCCCACCAAGGTCTTTTTGCCTAATCCTGCAGCCAGGGAGGCGGGAAACAAAATTTTGTATGAGGCCTTTGGGCTCAATGAACGCCAGATTGATATTATCAGCCAGGCAGAACGCAAAAAGCATTATTACGTGACTGCCAGGGGCGTAGGGGACCGTTTGATCGATTTGGGCTTAAGCCGGTTGGAACTCAGCTTTTACGGGGCAGGCACATCGCCTCAGGAGAGGCAGATGGTCAAGGATTTGATGCACAATCACGGGGAATTATGGCCGGCCATGTGGATGCAGAACAAAGGGTTATTGGACGAGGCCCGTGAATGGCTTTTGATCAAAAGAGGACAGCTATGAATTTGATTTTTTCCGTCCTGGTGCTGATGGGCAGTTTTCCTTTGCATGTCCGGGCCCAGGACGTGGCCACGGAACACACCCAGATTCTCAATAATATCGAATTGATCATGGAAAATATCCGCCAATTGCAGGGCCTTTATCAGCAGATCGAAATGATCAAGAACCAGGTGCAGGGCTTGAAATCCATCTCAACGTACCATGATCAATTCAATGATATTGATGCATTAAGGAGCCAATTAAGCGGCATCACAAGCCAAGGCACGGCGCTGTCCAACCAGACCCAGTCTCTTTTGGCCCAGATGCAGCAGCAGATCAATGATCTTCCTGCCGGCGGGAATATGACGGACAGGGAAAATACCATTGACCAAAGCACCCTGAATGTCATGCAAAATGCCGTCGATCGGGTCAGCCAGGAGAGGCAGAATTACCAAAAGGAAACGGACGCGGTCAATACCCTCATGTCCAAGAATGACCAGGCGCAGGGCCAGACCCAGGCCCTGCAGACCTCCAACGAGATGGCGGCCCAGACCATCGCGCAATTGCAGTCCACCCGGGAATTGCTGAGCGAGAACATCCTTGTCCAGGCCGTGACCACCATGAGGGATATCCGTGAAAAACAGGACATGATCAAGACCATGCAGCAGATGGTCCAGCCGTCGGACAACGGCGCAAACGCTGATGCTGGGGGAGAACAGCCATGAATGCCGCGGTCATGAACATCTTCAATCAACTGACCGGGCAGTACAGCGGCAGCATTGCCGCGATCCAATCCGCAAGCATGACCCTGGGCAAGGAATTGTTCCATGAAATCCCCCCTTTTTCCCGCAGGTTTTCGAGGACAGCTTTGATATTCTCGACGTCGTCATTGCCCGCAGCACGATCAGCGGGTGACAAGTCACCAGCCAGCGCCTCCTTTAACTCGTCC
>CAZACW010000084.1:0-6082 GCA_964483785.1 uncultured Planctomycetales bacterium | reverse complement strand
GTACAACTAATATTCCAGTAAATACGTTTAACAAGGTCTGGATCGTGCCTGAGAAAGCTGTTGTGTATGAAAACGCGAAAGCGGGAACGGCCTATGTTGTTGAGTCAACATTAAAGGTTATGTTGGAAGAGGATTATTTGTCGCAAGCCAAGCACGGGGATGTTGGGGTCCTTCAAAATGGGGACAGTCCCGTTAACATTGTTTCCCAAGGGACTGTCCCCATTTTGAAGGGTTCCAATATTCATATGCTGGGCTCGCAAATGATCCGTGAGATTGTCATTCCTGAATTGACGAAAGAAGTCAATATCGGAGCCAACTTCGCCCAACTGCGTCAGGTCTACAACTCGCTTATCCTTGCTACCTGGTACAAGAAGAAGATCAAGGACAGCATACTGACTGCCGTATATGCCAACAAGAACAAAATCCAAGGAATAACCATCACAACCCCCGGGGTTGTGGAGGTTATTTATCAGCGGTACCTGCGAGCCTTCAAGAAAGGCGCTTACAATTTAATCAAGGAAGAAACCGATCCCGTCACCCATCAGCCTATTCCCCGCAAATATTTTTCAGGTGGGGCCGTATTGGATTTATCCGACACTTTTGATGTGGGGGTCAATAAGGCCATGATGGCCGAAGTGAAGCAAGGCCATATGGACCAAGTGACCGTTGATTTTGAAGATTTAAATGATCAAGGCGATAAGGCCATGAATGACGTAGGTTATGATTCTACACCAGTGGCGTCAGGGGATAAGATCTCTACCGAGAGCGATGTTGAGCTATGGACACCCGGGGCCAGGGTGGAAAATACGACATCTGGATCAAAAGGTACAGTGTATCATCGATTCGAGCCGGCTTCTGGCGCCTATCGAGGAGTGAAATGGGTGACAATTCAATGGGATTATTTGGACCATCCCGTTGATTATATTTTCAGTTTTGCCAAAAAGTATTTCAGACTGACAGGAGAATCGCATTTGGCCTTGGTCCCTCCGAGGAAATCCGGCATATTTCCAGAGGAGATATTTAAAAGTTTAACCTTACTCCCAAGATATAGAAACATCAGAAACATGGAGAGCTTAAATGCCGGTCAAATGCTGCATGCAATGCATATTTACCACATAGTTCATTATGAAGGTTTAACAGATTTAGATTATGGTGATATTTATATTCCTGATTTTGTAGAACGAGGTGAAACATTTCCTTCCAAAAGAAACACCTTAGCGAGAGTAGAATCTCTTTTACAAGATACGGATTATTCCGGTGATTATATGAGGATCTTTGGTCTTATCTGGAGACAGATGATTTATGATAAAACCGTATTATTGAAAAGAAACCATGATAATTTGGGCAATTTGATATGGATCGCACGACAATATGCAGATAAATCTAATCGGTATTTATTTGAAGAAACAGGTATGACTGTCCAAAAATTGAGCGTTTTTCAAAGCAATGTCGTTGTTCCTACCCCAGGCGAGTTTTACGCGATCATGCGCGTATTAAGGGTGACAGAGGATACTTTAATCAGCTTTGGACGATTGGAATCAGCCTGGCAAAAAGTCTCCGGAGAGGCGGAAAGTCCGGCCATGACAGCCAGGCACACAGGCGGTATTGATTTGACCCAGGACAAGGCCATGCTGGTCCGAAACAACGGCCAGGACATCGTATTTCATTTAGATCCCGCCATGCTCAAACGTTGGATGCACAGCTCCGGCTTGGCCCTTGCCAAGGTCCAAATCCAGCCCTTGAGGAACATCAGGGCGTTTTTGGGGCTGTAATTATTTTCAAAATACAAAACAGGTCTTTGGGGGCCGATGGTATAATAAAGGCAGGAAAAACCCTGACCAAAGGAGGCCCATATGTTAAAACAAGCCTGTCCGTTATGCAAGGTCGTAGGCATCATCGCCATAATCGGTGCTTTGAATTGGGGTTTGATAGGGCTTTTAGGAGTGAATTTTGTGGAAAATTTGTTAGGCAACGGGACCCTGACCAAGATCATTTATGATCTGGTCGGATTATCAGGCCTGGCCCTGATCGTCAGCTTTTTCACCGTTTGCCCCGCTTGTAAAAAGAAATAGGCCATGCCCACGAAGCCCGGTTTCCTCACAGAAGCCGGGCTTTCTCTTTTAGCGAAACGTCCAGTTTTACCTCCACAGCTTTAAGATTAGAGGCTTTCGGGAAGCTGCACTGTTGGCTAGCACGTTTCGTTCGTGATGCTACCTTTTAGGGTATAATTATTTTATTATAATACCCTATAGGGTATATTATAGTATAGTTTATACCCTTAAGGGTACATATAATTTAATATTATACCCTATAGGGTATTTTTATAATAAGAATTGCTTGAAATTATACCCGATAGGTGATATATTATAGCCATGAAGAATCTAAAAGATGAGGCCAGAGCCAAACATACTATGGAAATCAGCCGTCAAATAGCCCAATTGCGAAAGAGAATGGGATTAAATCAAATCGAATTTGCAAAGAGGGCTGGGGTGGGCTTGCGTTTTTTGCGAGAGCTTGAGAGGGGAAAAATATCGGTGCGCTTGGACAAGGTCGTTCAGGTTTTAGATTTCTTAGGTTGTTATCTGGAATTAAAAAGCAGTAATGAAAAAATAAATAAGTGGTTATCTGATCAGGGTGCTACTATTAGCTTCAATATAGGATCGCCGGTTAAATCGAAGAATGGCTGATAAACCATCAAAAGCGCAAGTGTATTATAAAGAAAAGCTGGCCGGTTTTCTGACAGAAACAGAGGACGGGTATGTCTTTCAGTACGACAAAAATTTTCTAAAAGAGAATACGCCTATATCCATGACATTGCCTTTAAGAGAGGAACCTTATCACTCCAAAGCGTTATTCTCATTTTTTAAAGGGCTTTTACCGGAGGGTTGGTACTTGGATATAGTAAGCATGACGCAAAAGGTAGATACTAAAGATTTTTTTGGTGTTTTGCTTTCAACGGCGGGCACGGATACAATCGGCGCTGTTACTGTTATGAAAGCAGAATAGGTTTTTAATATGTCTGATAAGTTGATTAAAGAAATGTTCGCAACTTCAGAATGGCCAATCATTGATTTTGGTCTTTCGAGCGTTCCTATCCAGGCCCAGAAATTGACAGGGAAGTTGTCAATATCCGGTGTGCAGCCAAAATTGGTTGTGAAGTTGAATAGGGAAAAGAACCAGTTGGAATCAATGGCTGGGGGAGACTATATCTTAAAGCCGCAGACCGACAGGTTTCTAAATATTCCGGAGAATGAACAATGCTGTATGGATATTGCTGAAGCATTGGGTGTCGATACGCCACCGCATTGTTTATTACCTCTTAAGGATGGGACGCTGGCTTATGTGGTCAAGAGATTTGACCGCCATAATGGCGTGAAAATTCACCAAGAAGAATTTGCCCAATTGTTGGAAGAAGATAACAAATACAAGGGCTCTGTAGAACAAATCGGCAAGAAAATCCAGGAGGTTTCTACAGCTCCAGGGTATGATCTTCAGCTCTTTTTTGAGAGGGTGATCCTAAATTTTATCGTTGCCAATGGGGACGCGCATTTAAAGAATTATGCCATGAGGTATGATGATGAGAGAAGATTATCTCCGGCTTATGATATTGTGTGTTCAAGATTGGCGATTCCTGATGAACTAGACGAATCAGCAATACCTATTAACGGCAAGAAAAACAACTTAACAAGGCATGATTTTGATAAGTTGGGTGAATTTTTGAAAACTCCACCAGATGTGGGCTATAAGAATTTCAGGGGCAAATTTGATATTATCAGCGACATTGTGAAGTCTTCTAAATTGCCCAAAGAGGAACAGGACAAATTTATAGAGATAATCAAGAGGAGATTGGAGCGGCTTGGTTTGTGAAATGGACAAAACCATGTAAATCAGTTTCCGATTTGATTAAACCGTACCCAGGTCGTTGGGTAGCCCTATCACAAGACGACACTCATGTTGTCAGCGTTGCCAGTATGGTTATTTAAGCATAGCCTTGTCAGCTGGAGCAGAATATTTTTGTTATTACCTCGTTCTCTTTTGAGAAGGGACCAGGTCCCTGAGAGGGGGCCGGTTAAACGTAGAAAGGAAAAAGTCATGAACAACTCTAAATCGAATAAATTTATCGTCTTTTACACCATCCCTGCAGCGGTGATGGCCAATTGGAAGAATTCTGACCCGAATGTCAGAAGTACCGCTGAAGAAAAGATGAAGGGTGAATGGCAAAAATGGATGACGGAACACGCGAAGATTGTCAGGGGTACAGAGGCCTGTGGTAAGACAAAGCAGGTCGCGGCCGGCGGCATTTCTGACACGAAAAACGATATTTGTTTATATTCGTTTGTCGAGGCTGAATCGCATGAAGCAGCTGCGAAGATATTCGAAAAACATCCTCATTTACAGATCCCGCAATCAACCATTGAAGTGATGGCAGTCAGGCCGATGTAATAGAAGGGGACTGCGGCGCCTGTCTTAACTGGGGTCAGTATACCCATTCGCAAGAGAAGTTTTCAAATTTTTTTCCTTTGTGTAGAATATAAAGTTACCATACTATGTTTTTTATTCTTGTATTTGTATGGTAACTTTAATCCTTGATTTTGGTTACCATACAAGTTATATTATTATATATTTTGTATGGTAACTCTAAAGGGAGACAGCTATGGGAGTAATTAAAGGGGTTCTTCGAGAGGAGCTTGACAATTCCCTCAATATGCAAAAAAGCTATGAGCGCGAAATAAACAAGCTTCCCAAAGGCAGTCTTATCAAGAAGCGTGTCAAAGGACATGAGTATTATTATTTGTTGTTACGGGAAAATGGGAAAGTAAAATTCATTTATAAAGGCAAGGTTTCTGAAGATGAGATCAAGAAATACAAAGAAGCCAAAGAGCTAAGGGCCAGATACCGGAATTTACTTTCCAAGGTTAAAAAACAGGTGCGATTTTTAAGGAGTTCTTTGCGTGGAAAAGAATCAATATGAGCTCTGCCTTGAAATTCTTAGGCGTTTGAGCAGGGCAGGCGTTTTGAATGATCTGACTTTGGTTGGCAGCTGGTGCCTGCCTTTTTATCGTGAATACTTCGCATCTACCCGCTATTCTCCATCAATCAGGACTAGGGATATTGATTTTCTGGTTATTTCGCCAAAAGATATCCATGTCCATGCCGATATCCCAGCGCTTTTAAAAGACATTGGTTTTGTACTGCGGCATGAAGGTTCCAAGGGATATATCAAACTTGAGCACCCAGACCTTATGATCGAATTTTTATGTCCAGAAAAGGGGCGAGGTATAGATGAACCTGTTAATATCCCCAAACTTGGTGTTAATGCACAGGCCTTACGCTATATGAATTTTTTGGTAAGCGAGGTGATTACTGTCAACGTAGAGGGTTTCGCCTTGCGATTGCCGCATCCGGTCTATTTTGCGCTTCATAAGTTGATCATTTTTCAACGGAGACCCAAGCAAGATAAGGCTGATAAGGACAAAGAAGCGGCCGTTATGTTGTTGCGGTCATTAATTAACAAAGGTGACGCCCCTCTTATCAAATCTATTTTCAATTCAATGCTTTCAGCCTGGCGTAAGAGCATCATTCAGGGTCTTCAGAATCCGGAAGATAAAGATATTCTGAAAGTGTTAGTTTAGTATTTTTTATAGAAGTGAAAAAATAGGCGCAAAATAGGCGGACCAGGTCTGCATAAGTCTTTGAAGAGCCAGAGTCGGCAAAAATACTTAAGTAGCCTTAAGAATCTGGTGCTGAAGGTTCCCTATTTCAGCCCGGTTTCCCTCAAGAAGCCGGGCTTTGCTTTGTGTTGACCAAGCCGAAAGAGGCTGATAAAATAGTCCCTTTATTGACGATGTTGGGAGATTAGAAAATAGGGCTGCGTGGCTTATTAAAATGATTGTGTTCATTTCGGGAAGGCAAATTTTTCTAAAGTTGTTCTTTTAAGATTTTGGAAATTTGCACATCTCCCGAAATTTTTCTGGGAGTATTTGAGATAGTAGGATTGTGGAAATTTCGGGAAGTAGCGCAGTTGGCTAGCGCGCTTCGTTCGGGACGAAGAGGTCGCCGGTTCAAATCCGGCCTTCCCGAC
>CAZACW010000083.1:0-6145 GCA_964483785.1 uncultured Planctomycetales bacterium | reverse complement strand
AGTTTGATCGTCTATTCAGGTAATGTGGGCATTGATTCCATAGCTCCGGGCCAGGCCTTGGATGTGACAGGAACAGTCAGGACAACCTACTTTGCCATGTCTGGCCAGACGCCATCCAACGGTTTTGTCTTGGAAGCCAGTGACAGCGCCGGGGACGCGAAATGGGCCTCTCTGGGCAGTGCTACAGGATGGGTTGTCAGCGGCAACAATGTGTACGAGTTTAACAGCGGGAATGTGGGCATTGGTACATCGACGGTAACACAAGCGGCCCTTACCGTGACCAACGGGAATGTGGGCATCGGCACCTGGGTGGCCAATAATAGTTTGATCGTCTATTCCGGCAACGTCGGCATTGACTCCATAGCCCCAGGCTGGCAGGTGGATGTCACAGGCACCGTGCGCATGACGGGATTTGATCTTTCCACCGGCGGGGCCAATGGTTTTGTCCTGGTCTCCAATGGTGTGGGCTTCGGCACCTGGATGGGGACCAGCACCTTGCCCGTGGCCACGGTGACCAACGCCAACACCGGCCAGGTGACCTTTTATAACGGCCTCAACGGCCTGCAGGGCGGGACAGGATTCATGACCAACGGCACCAACGTCGGCATCGGCACCAGCAATTTCAACACGTCCTTCCAGGTGGTGGGTAATGTCGGGATCGGGACCATCAAGAACGATAATTTCATTTTGACGACGCCTCCCAACGGAAGTTTGATCGTGGAAAAGAATGTAGGCATCGGCACCTTCCTTCCGGCTGACTCTTTGATTGTTTCCAGCGGTAATATCGGCGTCAGTTCTGCCTACCCTGGCCAGGCCATCGACGTGCAGGGCACGGTGAGGTCCCTGGGCGTGCTGGTCAACGGCAACGTGGGCATCGGGACCTCCTTTGTCAACGGCACCAGCGAGGCGGCCCTGACCATCATGAACGGCAATGTCGGGATCGGCACCTGGGTCCCGGCCGGCGGCATCTTGATCACGGCCGGCAACGGCAATGTGGGCCTGGGCACCAACTGGCCCGGCGTGGCCCTGGACGTCAACGGCTCTGTGCGCTCCACCATGGGCGGTTATAAATTCCCCGACGGAACGGCCATGATCAGCGCCAATTTCGTGACCGGCCAGGCCAGCACAGCGGCTCCTGCCGGCACCGCCAGCACCACCGGCGTCATGATGGGGGTGGGGGTGGATGTCACGCCGGTCAGAAGCGGCAAGGTCCTAGTCATCATGTCTGGCAATCTGACGAACAATACTTCTCCCGATGGCGGCAATGTTCAAATCAGGTATGCGGCCGGCGGCGCGGTCCCAGGAAACGGCGCGGCCCTGACCGGCTCTACGGCCGGGCCGAGGGTCACCATGCAGGAAATCAGGGCCGGCGATAATTATCCTTTTGCCTTGAACTTCATCGTTACAGGTTTGACCGTCAATACTGCTTACTGGTTTGACATGAGCCTGGCAGCCGTCACCGGCGGCACGGCTTCAGTCACCAATGTGAGCGTCTCGTCCGTGGAAATATGAGACCTGCGCTGTCATTGGCCATGGTTGCGGCCGCCACCTTCCTTGTTTATTTTCCGTCATTAAGAAATCAAATGACCAATTGGGACGATCCCGTTCATGTGACCGAAAACACGGACGTCCAAGGCCTCGATTTTACCCGCATTAAGAAAATTTTCCATAACACCGTCAACGATACCTACATTCCTTTGGCCGTTTTGTCTTATGCCTTCGAATACCATTTCTTCGGGCATGATGCCTTGCCTTATCATTTGGACAATTTATTTCTGCATTTGGCCGTTGTCATCCTGCTTTTTTTCTTTGCCCGCGGATTGGGCGCCTCAGCTTTGGCTGCTGCCGCGGCTGGGCTCATCTTCGGGGTCCATCCCATGCACGTGGAGACTGTGGCCTGGGTGACGGAGCGCAAGGGGCTTTTATACAGCGTGTTTTATTTATCATCGCTGATTTTTTATTGCCGTTATGTCAAAAGCAAAAATTTGGGATATTTGGCCCTGGCGTTTTTGGCCGCGGTTTTAAGCATTCTCTCCAAACCCATGGCCTTGAGCCTGCCGTTGGTTTTGCTTGTCTGCGACCTGTTTTATCAGCGGCGCGATGTCCTTAAAATTATCGTCGAGAAAATTCCCTTTTTGGTCCTGGCAGCGGCCGTGGCGGCCGTTACTTTTTACAGCCATCCGGAGATGGTGCAGGCCAAGGGGCCTTGGTTTCAAGCGGTGTTGATTTTGGTTTGGACCTTTGCCTTTTATCTGTGCAAATTTTTTTGGCCAGACCTTTTTGTCCCTGATTATGCCATGCCTTGGCCGGTATCCGTATGGCTTGGGCCGTATGCATTGGCCTTGGGAGTGGTTTTATTATTTGCTTTAGGATTGTGGCGATGGCGCACAAACAGGTTTTTGATTTTTGCCTGCCTTTACTATCTTTTTTCCATTTTTTTTGTGTTGAAATTTTCTTTTCATCCCAAAGGCATGGTAGCGGACCGCTTCATGTATCTTCCCAGCGCCGGATTCTGTGTTCTTTGCGGGGTCTTGGCGGATCAGTTGATCAACCGATGGCAGGAAGGGTCTGCGTACAGGAAATGCGTTTACGCGGGATTGCTGCTGATCGCTTTGATTTTAGGGGCCAAGACCTGCGCGCAAACGAAGGTGTGGCATGACAGCATCAGCTTGTGGAGTTACGTGATCGGTCATACGGCGCACAAGACCTTCCATTATTACAACCGCGGCGCTGCTTACACAGCGTCGGGTGATTTTGAATCTGCCTTGAGTGACCTGAACAAGGCGGTCGAATTAAACCAGGGGGATGATGAGGCGGCCTACAGTTACCGGGCCACGGCTTATTATGATACAGGCCGTTATGATGAAGCCATCGCTGATATCAACACCCTATTGAAAAGACATCCTGGGCTCTACCAGGTCTATCTTAACCGCGGGACGTTTTACATGGCCAAGGGCGATTACGCGCATGCCTTGGCGGATTTTGAGCGGTTCTTGCGGATCGAGCCGGACAATGTCGAGGTGCTCAACAACCGTGGCACGGTCTACAGACTGATGAACAAGCTGGGCCTTGCTTTTGAAAACTACGACCGGGCTTTGGGCCTTGATCCGGATTTTATAGACGCCCTGGACAACCGGGCCACGGCCTATATTGCCGTCGGGAAAATGCAGGAAGCCCGGCGTGACCTGGAGCGGGCCCTTGTCCTTAGCCCGGACAATCTCAGCAGCCTGCACAACCGCGCCGTCCTCAACACAACAGAGGGTAAAATCGATGCCGCCATCGCGGATTACGGGCACTGCATCCGTCTGAAGCCGTCGGATAAGTCCTTTTACCTGGCTAGAGGCTTGTTGTACGGGAACGAGGCCAGGTATGAATTGGCCGCGGATGATTTTTCGACCGTCATCCAAATCGACCCATCCGACGCGCAGGCCTATTATTTCCGCGCCTATGCCTACCAAAATCTTAAGATGTTTGCGCAGGCCCGGGACGATTTCGCCAAAGCCAAATCCCTAAAATAGGGGACAGCGCCCTATTTTTTTGAATGGCGTGGAATAAAAATAGGGCGCTGTCCCCTATTTTAACATCTTAATGCAAAGATCGCGGCTAAAGCGGGCCAGGGAGTAGTCAGGCTTAAGGGCAATGGCCCGGTCAAAGTCCGCCAACGCTTCTTTGCAAATCCCCTGTTTGGCCAGGGCCAGGCCGCGGTTATTGTAGGGTTCCGCAGAAGCAGGGTCCAGGGCAATGGCCTTGGTAAAATCCGCGACAGCGTCGGGATAATCACCCTGCTTGTCCAGGATAAGTCCGCGGTTATTATATGCTTCCACGAAATCCGGGTTGATGTCAATGGCCTGATTATAATCATCCAGCGCCGCATGGAAATGTCCAAGACCCGAAAGCAGCAGGCCGCGGTTGTTATAGGCCTGGGAAATGCCCGGACGCAACCGGATGGCCGTAGTGTAATCCTTCACCGCTTCAGAAATTTTGCCCTGACGGCTTAGGACCAATCCCCGGTTGAAATACGCTTCAGCATAATGAGGGTCCAAGTCAATGGCCTTGTTGTAATCTGTGATGGCCAGCTCCGTATCGCCTAACTTGTCAAAAATCACACCGCGGTTGTTATACGGTTCGGCGTGGCCCGGCTCCAAGGCAATGGCTTTGTTAAAATCCGACAGGGCCAAATCATACTGCCCCTTCGCGTAAAAACTTTTTCCCCGGTTATTGTACGGCCTTCCTTTATGCGGTGATTTCTTGACCGCATCGTCCCAAAGCGTGAATTCGTTTTGCCAAACCTGGTTGCGGTGGATGCTCATCAAGGCCAGGACCGCGGTCAACGCCAGCATCACCTGGAAAAACCGACCTTGGCCCCGGATGATCGACGCTAAAGTCACAACCAGGGCCAGGAAAAATCCGTATGAAATCAAATAGAGCTTATGCTCGAAAATCACATTCGAGCGCGGTACCAGATTGGCGCTGAATGTGATCAAGATCCAGGCCAGGCCAAAGCTGATCAAGGGCCTGGACCGCCTGAATTGAAAGATCCCGTAAATAAATCCGATAACGGCGATCAAGCCTATCAAGGTAGCGAAGGGATGAAGCAGATCGCCTGATTGCGGATAATCATAATCCACATTTTGATGGGCCGGCAGCAATAACAGCCTTAAGAATGTCAGCAACACCCTCAACTGGGTGAGCAGATAGGTCCCAGGTGCCAGTAATTCTCCGTCGTGGGAGTCTGAGGCGATGGGAAATAGCCAAATGGACTGGTGCAAAACGTTCGCATTGGTATGAAGGATTTTGACTAAGGCAAGATAGGTGAGACCCAGCCCGGCTGTGCCTAAAATGTACAATTTTTTGGGGTCCTTGGCCGGAAAAAAAATCCATTCGCAGGCCAGGACCATGGCCGGCGCGGTGATGATCACTTCCTTGGTCAAAAGGCCCAGGCCGAAGGAGAGGGCAGAGAGAGTAAAAAATAAAATCCGCTCCTTGGGCTTTTGCGTGACACGGCCGCGCAGGTACAAAAACACCGTCGAGAAATAAAACAGGGCGGCCATGGACTCAAAGCGCTGGGAAACATAGGTCACGGCCTGGGTTTGAGCTGGGTGGACCAAAAAGAGGACAGCTGTCCAAAAGGGAAGTTCTTTGAAGAGACAGGCGTTCTTAAAATTTATTTTTGAGATTCTAAATAAAACTATTGATAAAGACCAGACCATGAAGGTTGAACACAGATGGATGATGAAGTTAAACAGATGATATCCCAAGGGATGCAGCCGGCCGAAACAATAATTGAGGGCAAAAGAGTAAAAGCCAAGGGTGCGTGTCTGAGGATAAAATTGCCAAAGGTAATGCACATGGTCCAGCCTCTTGATGTAATCATTGTGTACAATAAAAATGAGGTCATCAAAGACAAAACCAAAGCCGAAGGTCCAGACGTAGACCGCCGCGCCCAATATCAGAAGGCCAAGACAGCGAAGGGGATAGAAAAATTTTGAATTTTGGTCAAAAAAGGGTTTAAGCATATAAAAAATTTACATGAAAGTGTATCATTTTATTCAAACTCTGTCATTTATGAATTTAAATGACCAAAAATATTTGACTATTTATTTGACGGTAAGTCTTGCCCTTGAGAAAATAATATGCCTTTATTTATAAATAATGCAGAAAAAATTTTTCCTATTATTAGCCCTTCTTTTCCTGGCTGTGCCTGCTTTTTTGCCCAAAGCCTTCGCCGCCAAGGACTTCAACGTTAAAAATAACACCCAATCCTTCTTTTACGTCAACGGCACTTCAGGCAATGTGGGCGTTGGCACCACCACCTCTCAGGGCGGTTTGACGGTCACCAACGGCAATGTGGGCATCGGCACCTGGGTGGCTAATAACGCCTTGATTGTCTATTCCAGAAATGTTGGTATTGATTCCATCGCACCGGGCCAGGCCTTGGATGTGACGGGAACCATCCGCACTACTTACTTTGCCATGTCCGGCCAAACACCGTCGTCCGGTTATCTTTTGACTGCCATCGACAGCGCGGGCAACGCCAAATGGGCCTCGGCAGGCAATATTTCCGGCTGGATCGTTTCCGGCAACGATGTGTATGAGTTTAACAGCGGCAATGTGGGCATCGGCACGACGATGGTGACCCAGGGTG
>CAZACW010000082.1:0-6352 GCA_964483785.1 uncultured Planctomycetales bacterium | reverse complement strand
CATCGCCTTATCAAAAACATATCCTTGCATGCCTTTCTCAATATGTCGAACTCACGTTAAATTTTTAAAGCGGCCAAAAAAGCTTCCTGCGGCACTTCGACCCGGCCGATCTGCTTGAGTTTCTTTTTGCCTTCCTTCTGCTTCTCCCATAATTTGCGCTTGCGCGTGATGTCCCCGCCGTAGCACTTGGCCGTGACGTTTTTGCCGGCGGGCTTGACCCTGGCCGAGGAAATGATGCGCCCGTCGGCCTGGGCTTGGATGCGCACTTCAAACAATTGCTGAGGAATAAGCTCCTTGAGCTTGGTCACCAATCCTAAGCCTTTGTCATAGGCGCGCTCCTTGTGCACCATGCAGGAAAAGGCGTCGCAAGGCTCGTCGTTGATCAAGATGTCCAGGCGTGTGATGGCGGCCTGCACATATTCCTTGAACTCATAATCAATGGACCCGTAGCCGCGGGTGGCGGACTTGATCATGTCATTGAAATCCACGATCACTTCCGAGAGCGGGATATCGAACAAAATCTTCATGCGGTCGCCGATGAATTCGCTTTTCTGGAAAATGCCGCGCTTGCGCTTGGCCAATTCCATCACGGCATCCATGTAGGCGACAGGCGTAAAAATGGACACGGCCAAGACCGGCTCTTCCATGCGCGCGATCTCGGAGCCGTTGGGCAAATCCGAAGGATTTTCCAGTTCCATCACGCTGCCGTCGCGCTTGATGATGCGATAGCCGACATTAGGGGTGGTCAATATCAGGTTTAAATCATATTCGCGCTCCAGGCGTTCCTGCACGATCTCCATGTGCAAAAGGCCTAAGAAACCGCAGCGAAAACCATAGCCGAAGGACTGGGACGTTTCATGCTCATAAACAAAACTGGGGTCGGAAAGGCGCAATTTGTCAATGGCTTCGCGCAAAGGCGCGTAATCCCCGGCATTGACCGGATACACGCCGCAAAAAACCAGGGGCTTTAACTGCCGGTAACCCTCCAAAGGCTGGGCCGTCGGCCTGGCCAATTCCGTCACCGTGTCCCCGACCCTGACCTCCTTGGGATCATGCAGATTGCAGGTGATATAGCCCACCTCGCCGGCGGCCAGGCCCTTGACCGGCTGAACGGCCGGCTGGAAAATCCCCACCTCCTGGACATCAAAATCCTTGCCCACGTTCATGAAGCGCACCTTGACCCCCGGCTTGATGGCGCCCTCGAAAACGCGGACATAGATGATGATGCCCTTGTAAATATCGTATTTCATGTCAAAGACCAGGGCCTTCAACGGCGCCTGGGCATTGCCCTCGGGCGCGGGGATGAAGGCCACGATTTTCTCAAAGAGCTTGTCGATGTTCAGGCCTTCCTTGGCCGAAACAAACTGGATGTCTTCCGGCTTGAATTTGAGGATTTCCGTAAACTGGCGCTTGGCCTCGTCGATATCGGCGTTGGCGATGTCGATCTTGTTGATGACGGGAAGGATCTCGAGATTATTGTCGATGGCCAGGTAGTAATTGGCGATGGTCTGGGATTCGACGCCCTGCGTCACGTCGATCAAGAGCAATGCGCCTTCGCAGGCGCGCAGGGACTTTTCCACTTCATAGGAAAAATCCACATGGCCCGGGGTGTCGATGAGATTGAAAATATAGTCTTGGCCGTCCTGGGCCTTGTAGTGCAGCCGCACGGCCGAGGCCTTGATGGTGATGCCGCGCTCGCGCTCCAGGTCCATGTCATCCAGCATCTGGTTCTGGAACTTGCGCTCGTCGATGGCGCCGGCAAACAACAGAAACCTGTCCGCCAGGGTCGACTTGCCGTGGTCGATATGGGCGATGATGGAAAAATTGCGGATATTGTTCATGGCAGGCGGATCAGTTTCATGATTTTGTCGACCGTGCCTTCGACCGTCAGGCCGGTAGAATCGACCGTGACGGCATCCGGCGCTTTTTTCAAGGGACCCACGGCCCGAGTGAAGTCCTTCTGGTCGCGCTCCTTCATGTCCTGCCGCAGCTGGTCCAGGGCAATGGGCTTGCCCGCGGCCAAAAGCTCCTTGTAGCGCCGCTGGACCCGCTCCTCCACGTCGCAATCCACATAAAATTTATGGCGCGCGTCGGTAAAGACCACGGTGCCCTGGTCGCGTCCGTCGGTGACGATCGAGCGGGCCTGGCCCATGGCCCTTTGCCAGGCGACCATCAGGGACCTCACGCCCGGGACCCGGGCCACGTAAAAGGTATTGTTGGTCACCTCCTGGGTGCGGATGGCCTCGGCCACATCCTCGCCGTCCAAGGTGATGTTCAGGGTCCCGTCCGGCGCTTCTTTAAAATCGATGCGCGTGGCGCGCGCCAGGGCGGTCAGGGCCTCTTCATCCGTCATGTCCATGTGCAGGCGCAGGGCCTTGAGCGTCAGGGCCCGGTACATGGCCCCGGTGTCGAGATAGGTGATGCCAAGCCTTTGCGCCAGGGACTTGGCCACGGTGCTTTTGCCCGCGCCCGCCGGACCGTCCAACGTGATCACATAATGTTCAGGCGGCATGGGATTTTTCCAATCGGTCGCGTTTGTCCTTGGCCTGCTTGAAAATCTCCGTCATGGTCTCGGCATCGCGCGACACAATGGCCTTGCGCATCGAGGACAAGACCTTCACGGCCTCATCCAGCGCTTTGAGCAGGGGTTTATGGTTGGTGAGCGCAATGTCTTTCCAGACCTGCGGATCAGAGGCCGCGATCCTGGTCATGTCCTTCAGGCCCTGGGTGGCATGCTCGAGATAATTGTCCGGCAGGCTCTTCATCAGGGCAAAGGCCGCCAAATGCGGCAGATGGCTGATATAGGCCAGGACCTGGTCATGCTCCGGCGGGGACATCAGTTTCACCGTGCAGCCTAACTGCATCCAGAACTGCTTGATCTTGTCGCGGGCCAGCCGGTTGGTCTTGTCCGTCGGCGTCATCACGCAGACGCCGCCTTCGTACAGCTGGGCATTGGCATTGGCCGGGCCTTTTTTCTCCGAGCCCACCAGCGGGTGCGAACCCACGAACAGCAGGGCATGGTGCAGGACCTTTTCCGCCCGCTCCACGATGGCGGCCTTGGTGCTGCCCAAATCCGTGATGATGCAGCCGCGCCTGTGCTCCTTGCCCATGCGCTCAATGATGTCCAGGACCGTGTTGACGGGGGTGGCGAGCACAATCAAGTCCGCGCCGATGAGCCCCTTGTGAAAATCCATGGTCCCTTCATCAATCGCGCCTAAGTCCGCGGCTTCCCTTAAACTCGTTTCCTGGCGGCCGATGCCGACCACGCTGCGGGCCAGGCCCTTCTTCTTGATGGCCATGCCCAGCGACGTTCCCATGAAACCGACGCCGATGATGGCCACCCTGCGAAACAATTCTTTGCGGTTAAACATAATTTGTCCTTATAAGCGTTTGTCCATGGCCTGGGCTATGCGAGCGCACGAGGCCATCAATTCTTGAAATTTGTCCGGCATCAGCGACTGGGCCCCGTCGGACAAGGCCTCTTCCGGATTCTCATGCACCTCGATCATCAGGGCATCACAGCCGGCGGCGATGCCGGCGCGGGCCCCCGCGGCCACGTATTCCCAGGAGCCGGTGCCGTGGCTGGGGTCCACCACCACCGGCAAATGGGAAAGGCGCTTGGCCACCGGCACCGCGTTGATGTCTAAGGTGTTGCGGGTCGCGGTCTCAAAGGTGCGGATGCCGCGCTCGCAGAGCATCACGTCGAAATTGCCGTTGGCCAACAGATACTCGGCCGACATCAGCCATTCCTTGATCGTGGCGCTCATTCCTCTTTTAAGCATCACCGGCTTCTTGATGGCGCCTGCTTCCTTCAACAGCGAAAAATTCTGCATATTGCGCGCCCCGATCTGCAGGATATCGACATACCGGGCCACCAATTCCACCTGGCGGGTGTCCATCACCTCTGAAATCGTGCAGATACCGACCTCCCGGCCCACGGCCTGAAGGATCTTTAAACCCTCCTCGCCCAGACCCTGAAAATCATACGGCGAGGTGCGCGGCTTAAACGCCCCGCCGCGCAGGATCCTGCCGCCTAAGGCCTTGACCTTTTGGGCGATGGACAGCAGGCCGTCGTAACTTTCCACGGAACAAGGACCGGCCATCACCGTGATCGTTGGGCCTCCGACCATCGTGTCGTGCGGCAGTTTGATCACTGTATCTTGTTTTTTAAACTCACGGGACACCAGCCGGTAGGGCGCCAGCACCTGAAGGACCTGGTCCACCCCGGGAAAGACTTCCAAGGGGATGACCCGCAGGGCGTCTTCCGAGCCGATGAAACCGATCACGGTGCGCTCCACCCCGCGCGACACATTGGCCTTCAAGCCCAGCTTGCCGGCCCGCTCGACGATGTGCTGGATGTTGGCCTCGGTGGCGTCCGGCCGTAAAATGACGATCATATGCTCTCTCCCTTATGTTGACTATTTCCAATAATCCAAAAATGCGCCTTGACCTTAAATTTTAATCAGGGAAAAGCTCTCCCAAGGTGTTGATGAAACGCCTGTTTTCCGACGGAGATCCGATGGACACGCGGATGTAGCCGCTCATGCCCCAGGCCGCCATGTCGCGCACGATAATGCCCTTTCTCAATAGGCCCGCGGCCGCCCGGCTGCTGTCAGAACCCACGCGGATCAGAATAAAATTGGTGAAACTCTCTTCAAAATCCATGCCCAAATCCTTCAGGCAGCGGTAGAGATACTGCCTTTGCGCCTCGGTTTGGCCGGCGATTTTCCGGTAATAGGCCTCATCCTGCAATACGGCCAGGGCCGCGGTCTGGGCCATGCTGTTGACATTAAACGGCTCGCGCAGCCTGTTGAGCACATCAATGACCCCGCGGGCAGCGATCCCGTAGCCGAGGCGAAGCCCGGCCAAGCCGTACATCTTGGAAAAGGTGCGGGTGACGATCAGCTGCGGGTGCTTTTTCATCAGGGCCAGGGTATCGGGATAGTCCTGGGCCCTGACGTATTCAAAATAGGCCTCATCAAAAAAGACCACGGCGCCGGAAGGCACGGCGCGCAAGAATTCCTGGGTCTGGGCCGCGTTCACGTAGGTCCCGGCCGGATTGTCCGGATTGCCGATAAAGATCAGCCGGGTGCGGCTGTTGATCTTGGCCTTCATCGCCGGCAGATCATAGCGGAAATTTTTCAGCGGAACCTGGTGCAGTTTGGCGCCGGAGAGCACCGCGGCGATTTCATAAATCAAAAAAGACGGCTTGGCAATGATGATCTCATCCCCCTGCCCTGCAAAGGCCCTGACCGCCAAGGTGATGATCTCATCCGACCCGTTGCCGAAAATCAGCTGATCATCGTCGATTTTAAGCTTCTTAGCCAGGGCGCGGCGCAATTGAAAACAGCCGCCGTCTGGATAACGGTTAATGACCTTGGCTGCCGCGTTCATGGCCGCAAGCACCTTGGGCGAAGGCGGATAGGGGTTCTCGTTGGACGCCAGTTTAATGACGCTTTTTAAGCCCAGCTCGCGCCTGACCTCATCAATGGGCTTGCCCGGTATGTAAGGTTTTATTTTAAATATATTAGGATTAGCGACTTGCACAAATTCCGCCTTTATTTTAAACCTATAAGACAGAGCATTATAATTGGGCTTGCAGGGAATGTCAATTGCAGAGGAAGGAGGAAAATGGTAGACTTACTCTTATGGATTATACCCAGGTCATACCCTTGCTTCAGAAGGCCATTGAACATAACGCCACCGATATCCATTTGGTGGTGGACAGGCCCCCTGTTTTTCGGATCCATGGCCAGCTGCATCTTTCCGATCTTCCGGTCTTAAAATCCGGGGACATCCAAAACCTCATCTTTGACATGATGACCGAGGTCCAGCGCAAGACCTTTATGGAATTGCAGGACATCGACCTTTCCTATATCGGGATCAAAAATTTCAATTTCCGCGTCAACGCGCATAACGAAAAAGGCCGGCCTGCGGCCAATATCCGGATTCTGCCCACGATCATTCCCACGGCCAAGCAACTGGGCCTGCCCGGCATCATTGAAAAGCTGGCGCACCGCCGCAAAGGCTTTATCATCATCTGCGGCACGGCCGGAAGCGGAAAAACCACGACCATGAACTACATGGTGGATGTGATCAACAAGGAAAGGCCTTTTAAGATTGTCATGATCGAGGACCCCATCGAATACGTGCATCAGCCGCAGAAGAGCCTGATCATCCAGCGCGAGGTGGGCACCAACACCCGCTCCTTTGAAAGCGCGCTCAAGCACGCCCTGCGCCAGGACCCGGACGTGGTGATGGTCGGCGAAATCCGCGATGCTGAATCCATTTCCTTGGCCCTGACCACGGCTGAAACCGGGCATTTGGTCCTGACCACCCTGCCCGCCCCGGG
>CAZACW010000081.1:0-6496 GCA_964483785.1 uncultured Planctomycetales bacterium | reverse complement strand
GCAACACCGTTAAGCCATCCTTATAAAATACGAAAACTTATAATCAAAATAGGGCCCTTTCTCCTATTTTTACCCTCTTTTACCCTATTTAAGGCCTCTATTTAGAACAATTGGACAAAATGGAACTAATTACTGGCATAAAGCCAAATATATTGTATACTTTAATTGGAGTCATATATAACCATATTCGCAAGGAGGGTACTATGCGTACTCGGATGAACAAACAAGGTTTTACGCTGGTGGAAATCATGATCGTGGTGGCAATTATCGCCTTATTGGCGGCGATTGCTATCCCCAACCTGCTGCGTGCCAGGATGTCTTCTAACGATGCCTTGGCCAAAGCCACTCTCAGGGCCATGTCTACAGCCTCGGAATCCTGGGCCACATCGAATAACGGCAATTATCCAGGCAACGAAACGTCCCTGACCGGTGCTACGCCTCCGTACATTAATACGGGTTATTGCGCCAATTCACCGGTGGCCGGCTACAATTACAGCTGCGCAGGCATGAGTATTTCCGGTTATACCATCACGGCGACACCCGTGAAGGTCGGCAGTACCGGAACTACAACGGAAACGATCACTACCGGTGGCGTTTTAGCACCGTAATCATCTTTTCCATTCAGTACGGACCCCGTCTGGTTCAAACCAGACGGGGTTTTTTTATGCCTGTCCCAGGAGTTCATCCAGGCGCTTTTGGGCCATGTCCGCCCAAAAGGCATCCCCTCCCTTGGCCTGGTCAATGACCTTGTGATAAAGCAGCATGGCTTCGGGTTTGTCGCCCAATTGATGGTAACAATAGGCCAGATAATAAAGGCAGGTCACGTACAGCGGCGTATCGGAATATTCGGCCAGATACTGGTGGAAATAATCCTTGGCCAGGTCCCAGTGTTTGGACTCATACAGCCCTACGGCCTTGTTATAGGTGTCCATGGCCGGCGCAGAAGCACGGTCATCTTCAGCTCTGGCCGATGTGCACCACCATAGACACAGACAACCAAGCAAGACCCAACCACTCACTAACAGTTTAGGCATGACGGATTATTATATACCGGGCAGGCTGATAAGCACCTAATTCGTGCAAAAAATATGGAAGGACGTGCAAAACCAGGAAGGGACAGCGTCGGCGCCGCGGGCTTCCCTGGCGTCGCGGCGGCTGTTCTGCCAGAGGTATTCAAAACGGTTCTGGTAGGGCTTGATCACGTCGGGGTCGCGGATCACCAGGAGATTTTCCTCGTTCTTTTCCTCGGCGGTGCGGGTCCAGTTGAAAGACCCGGTGATCAGCGCCTGCCCGTCGAAGAGGGCGAATTTATTGTGCATGAGTCCGAAGCCCAGGTGGTAGCGGATGTCAAAGCCGCGCTTGACGAGATACCCGGCCTTGGAGGCCGACTCGATTTCCTGGCCTTCATCCAGCACGATCCTGATCTTGACATTGCGCTCCCTGGCCTTGACCAAGGCCTGGGCGATTTCCCTGGCGCTTAAATAATACATGGCAATGTCAATGGATTGCGAAGCTTTCCGGATTTCCGACACCACCGCCTCCTGGCAGCCGCCGTTGGGTGAAAAATAAACCTCGATCCCTGCGGCCAGGCACGTGGATACATAGGAATAAAAAATTATACTCAGAAGGAGTCTTGGCATATTGGGACACATTGAATTAATTCGTATGAGAAAGCGACAGATATTCAATGTGTCCCAATATTTTTGTCTCATACGAATTAATTCAATGTGTCCCAATTATAGTATTTTTTACTTTTCAAGTCCATGTTTTAAGGTTAAATTGAGATGATGAAGAACAAGGACAAAAAAATCCTCTTCTTAGCCTCTTTTGAAGATGCCTCCATCCTGCGCAAATTCACCATCCTGTTTTTGATCACCTCCATCGTCCCGATGGCGCTTCTCTATTACTTCTATTTCGAAATCAATAAAACCGGAAAAATCGGGATCCCGGCCCTGGACTTTACCTATGCCGTGGTGCTGATGGTGCTGGGCGTCTTTATCGGCTTTATTTCCATCCGTTCCCTGCTCATGAAGGTCATCGAAATCTCCAAACAAAACAGCAAAGCCCTGGAACATGTCCTGAGCCCCGAGACCTTACAACAGCTCAACCAGGGGGAAAATGAGATCGTCATCTTGAGCCGCTCCTTCTGTGCCGTGACCCAGCAGTTGGAAGCGCATGTGCGCAGCCTGGAAGTGGCCAAAAAGACCCTGCACGCGGTGATGTCCAAGGTCGGCCAGGGCATTTCCAACATGGAAAATATCGACACCTTCCTTAGCCTCATCCTCGAGACCCTGACCAATGCCTTAAACGGCAAGGTCGCGACCCTGATGCTGTCGAATGACAAAGGGACGGAACTGACCATCCACACGGTCTACGGCGCCCCCTACGATGCCAAAAAAAAGATCGTGCTCAAGGTCTTTGACGGTTCGCCGCTGGCCAAGGTGCTCATCGAAAAACGGCCCATGAACGTCTCAGGCGTGTTCCTGCAGAATTACAATAACCTGACCTTGGGGGATTATTTCGACGAGAACCTGCTCTGCGCCCCGCTGGTCTGCCATGACCGGGTCAGCGGCATCCTGACGGTCAGCAAACGCGAAGCCAGCCATGAGCCTTTTTCCGTCGAAGACATGGACTTGGTCTTTAACCTGGCCACCCAGACCGCCGTGGCCATTGAGAA
Source organism: uncultured Planctomycetales bacterium (assembly GCA_964483785.1). GTDB lineage: Bacteria > Omnitrophota > Gorgyraeia > Zapsychrales > Fredricksoniimonadaceae > JABDGZ01. The sequence goes on along the minus strand of CAZACW010000081.1, from coordinate 3,819 downwards.
TTCGAAGCTCAATCTCGACATCGAAAAGACCTATTTTGAGACCATCTCCGCCCTGGCCCTGGCTGTGGATGCCAAGGACAAATATTCCCACGGCCACCTGGACCGCGTGGTCAAGCACGCCATGATGATCGGCCTGCGCTTAGGTTTGGATGACGATGATTTGAACACCTTAAGGGATTCCGCGCGCCTGCACGATTTGGGGAAAATCGGCATTCCGGATGAGATCCTTAAAAAAGAAGGCCGGTTGACCGACGAAGAATGGGTGATCATGCGCCGCCACCCGGAAATCGGGGAAAGCATCATCAAACCGGTGCGCTCCCTGCATCATCTGTGCGATTTGATCCGCCACCACCATGAAAAACTGGACGGCTCCGGGTATCCGGACGGGCTCAAAGGCGATGAGATCTCGCCGCTGGTGCGCATCTTAAGTGTTGCGGATATCTATGATTCCCTGACCACGGAGCGCCCCTACCGCTCCAAAAAATCCAGGGAAGAAGCCGTCGCCATCCTGCGCTCCATGAAAGGCCAGCTGGACCAGGACATCATCGACATTTTTCTGGAAGGCCTCAACTCCTCCCAAGACTTCACTTAAACCTGAGGGAAGCCACCGCATCATCCATCACGGCGCGGATCTTTTCGTCCTCGCTCCCGTAATCGATCGTGCATACGGTGTTCTTAGTGTAAAACGCAATGTAGGTGGCCACCAAGGGGCTGTTGGGCATGGGCTTGAAATCCAGGCGGGTGGCATAGACCCCGTCGATGTTGAAATCTTTCTGGCCCAGCAGGGTCCCGCGGTGCGCCTTGATCCCCTGGGTGATCATCTGCGCATTGCCGTCTTTCAAAAATTCCTTGGCCTGGGCCGGGGTCATGGGGTCGCTCGGGGTCATCTTGATGTCCATGGCCATGGTCTTGCCGTCGGAATAGGCGATGATGATCTCGTCGGGATACTCGTTCCAATGCCAGCCGGAAGGCACATCCATCATGAACAGGCCCCGCTTCTGGAAATGCTCCATGGCCCAAGCCGGCCCAGGGCCAACGGCCAAGCTTGGGATGGCCAAAAATGCGGTCAAGGCCAAAAATTTCATCATCATAAATTTTTTTATCCTTCCCATCAAGATTTATGCGGGGTTTCCTGGCAGCCCGCGGGATCGCCTTTTTTCTGGCCAAAGAGGCGGCTGGCCGCCTTGAATTCCTTTTTAAATCCCCACCGGACGATCAGGGCATTGGCCCTGCGTTCAGCGTCGCAGTCCGTATGGCCTTGCCGGATGCTGTCTAAGACGCGGTGGGCGATTTCATGGGCCACCACCCCCTCGATGGGCCCTGGGTCCTTGCTTGCGCCCAGCGACATGCCAAGCTTAACAATGGTAAAGCCCTCCTTACAGCACGGCGGATCATCGCTGGACAAGGCAAATTCCGAGGAGCTGGCGAAGCGGGCCGTGCCTTCCAGGTAAAATTCAGTAAACAGCATGGGCCGCTCGCGCCGGGTGACGCTTAAAAAATCCTGATAAGGCATCCCCGTCAAGACCGCATACACGGCCTTATAGATCACATTGGGGTCCTGGTAAAAACTGAATTCCGTCAGGTATTCCTTGGCCACTTCCGCCCGGTCATCCATCTTCCATTGGGCCAGTTTAAGATTACGGAAATAAAAGGTGACCACGTGGTGCCAAGGGTCATCGAGCGGCTCATTGTAGCTCAGCCATTCCTGCGGCCCTTCATGACGGAAGGCGCGCAGTTTCTGCTGGGGATAAAGGCTTAAGAAATCGCCTTCGCTCATGCCGACATAGGCGCCGTGAAAGGTGCCGGGAACCTCGGGCGCAGCTGCGGCGCAGCAGCCGAAGGCCAGGACATTCAGAAAAAAAAGTCCGATGGTTTTTTTCATACGATCTGGCACGGGATCACGGCATCTTCGTTGAAATAATACACCGCGCACATGCGGTGATAGCCGTCTGCAATGATCAGCTTGCCGTTCTGGCCGTCTCTGACCAAAAGGATCGGCGAGAGCCTGGCCTTGGCCGCGATTTTTTTCTTGTCCTTCAGGACATGGGAATTGGCCGTACCGAGCAACGGCAGCCCGGAAGCACGGAAAATGTCCTTGGCCTTAAAACTGGCCATCCCTGCCTTCTTTAATCCGGCCACGAGGCCGGCCGTCATTCTGGGCGTATAGACCAAAGACAGATAGGACGCGGCAGCGGCGTAATCCTGGGCCTCAGGTTTGTCCAGCCAAAGGACGTTGATGTTCATTGGGGGGCAATGGTGATTTTGTCGCCGGTGATCTTGGAATTGGGGACTATCACCTTTTTATTGTCCGTTGTGATGATGATGGTGTTGAAGATCTGGATCTCCTCCACCCGGCCCTGCGCGCCGCCGGCATCAACGGTGTCGCCGACCTTGAAAGGCTGAAACAGGATGATCATGACGCCCGAGGCGAAATTGGCCAGCGAACCTTGCAGGGCCAGGCCCACGGCCAGGGAAGCCGCGCCGACCACGGCGATGAAGGAACTGGTCTCCACCCCCAATTTGTTCAAGGCCGCGATGCAGACAAAGGCCATTAAGCCGTAAAACACCAGGTGGCGGACAAAGGACACGATGGTCTTGTCCAGTCCCGCCTTGAGCATGTATTCTTCGATGAGCTGGGCGATGAACTTGGCCACTATTTTACCGACGATAAAAATCACGATGGCTGCCACAACACTCATCCCGTACTGGATCACATATCCGTACACCTTATGTATATTGTCTTGCATCCTTGCGCTCCTTTCCTGAGGCTATGACCTTACTATTGCAGTGTGTATACGAAGCCCGGCTGCTGCAGGGCATGGGCCGGTAAATAGGCAATCAGTTTGCGGCGGATCAGCCGGTTTAAGTCAGTGCTGTCCCTGGAGGTGCCGGCGCTTCCGCCGAATTGCAGATAAGCCATGTTCAGGCACACCATGCTGTAGAGCCACTCTTTTTTCTTTTGCCCCTGCACCTCTTCTTCCTGCACGATATCGGCATAGGCCTTGGCCATGGCTTCCTTCATTTCCAAACTCTTCAGCGGGTCCTTGGATTGCTCCAGTTCTGCGATATACTGCCCCAGGGACTTAGGATCAATGTTCCCTAAAATGGCCTTCACCGCCTTCAGCCGCCCGATTTCCTCAGCGGTCAGGTGTCTCAAGCGATGCAAGGCTTGGGCCGAGACCCCGTCGGTCATACCGAACAGCAAGACCAGGACGCAAGCCCCGTATTTGACAAAACGAGGGAACATTTTATAATAGCCCCATCTATGATCTGCGTAAAAATTCCGGGATTTAAGATTTTAAGTCTATCACATCTCGTGATGGATTACAACGGTACGCTGGCTGTTGACGGCTGTCTTTTGCCGGGTGTAAGAAAAGCGCTTCAGGGCCTGGCCAAGGACCTTAAAATCCATGTCATCACCGCCGATACCTTCGGCCTGGCCGCCTCCCAGCTCAAAGGCCTTCCCTTGACATTAAAGATCACTCCCCCGTCCTCCCAGGAAAAAGCCAAATTACAGTATATCAAATCCCTGGGCGCCCAAACTGTGGCGGCCATCGGCAACGGCCGCAACGACCGCCTAATGCTCAAAGCCGCGGCCTTAGGTGTCGCCCTGATCCAGGAAGAAGGCGCTTCTGTTGCGGCCCTGCAGTCTGCCCATATCGCGGCCCACTCCATCCTGGATGCCCTTGACCTGCTGAAAAAAACCAAAAGATTGATTGCAACACTCAGGTCCTAAAAAAGGGGACGTCTCCCTATTCTTTATGTACTAAAACGGATGGCTTAACGGTGTTGCGCAAGAAACAATCAGGGGTTTTTCGT
>CAZACW010000080.1:0-6649 GCA_964483785.1 uncultured Planctomycetales bacterium | reverse complement strand
GAGCTTTAGGATAAAAAGGGGATTGCCTGCTTCTCGGCGTCCGTCAGGTCTTGGCCACCAATGATCCTAAGAGCTTTGAGAAATTAGCGCGTTATTTTGATTTGATCATCAACACGGTCTCCGTCAAATTGGATTGGGGCCAGTATCTGGGTTTGCTTAAAAGAGACGGGGCCATGGTTCTGCTTGGCGTGCCCAGCGACGCGCCCCAATTGCATGCCTTTCCGTTGATCATGGCCCGGCGCAGCCTGGCTGGTTCCTTGATCGGAGGGCTCCAGGAGACCCAGGAAATGCTGGATTTTTGCGGGCGCCATAATATCACGGCAGACATTGAACTGGTCCCCATCGAGAAAATCAATGAAGCTTATGAGAGGGTCTTAAAATCCGACGTGAAATACCGTTTCGTCATTGATATGGCCTCCTTGAACAGGACAAAATGAGACCAGGGCCGATTGTCGTAGTAGGTAGTGTTTTGATTTGGCTGTTGGCAGGGCGGGGGATGGTGTTCGGCCAGGATGAAGGCTTGCGTTTTGCCCTGGATTACAAGATCAATAAGATGAAAAAGGAACTGCATCTGACCGAAGACCAGGCAGACGCGGTGCGGCCCATCATCAAGGATTATATGGTCAAGCGCCAGGAGCTGTTGGCGCAGACCAACGGCCAGAGCCTTGTGGACCACGACGCGTTCAAATCCGCCCTGAAAGGGCTCAAAGATGTTGAGCGTCAGGCCTTGAGCAAAATACTAAGCGAGGAGCAGATGAAGACCTTGATCAACAAGGAAACCTTGATGGCCGCGCTTAATCCGGACAGCTTAGACACTTCCTATGATGAGGGCACGACCTTAACGCCCAACGGCGCTGATTTTAAGTTTTGATTATTTTTTGATTTTAGGTTGTTTATGGTGTTTCAAATGCTTTATACTATTAATATTTTACCGGCTCTTTCACAATGAATAAGCGGCGCGTGGTCATTACGGGATTGGGTGTGGCGGCCTGCAATGGCATCGGCATTGGGCCGTTTTGGAAGGCCAACAAGGAAGGCCAAAGCGGTATCCGCCAAATCACCGGATTTAATACCGATGCCTTTGAGACCAAGATGGCCGGCGAGCTTAAAGGTTTTGATCCAAGCCTCTACATGAGCGCGGACACGGCCAAGAAGGTGGACAAATTCGTCCATTTCGGCCTGGCCTGCACCAAGATGGCCATGGAAGACAGCAAGCTGGATTTGGGGCAGGAAGACCGCGGCCGCGTCGGCGCAGTGATCGGTTCCGGCTTGGGCGGCATGATGTTCCATGAGGAACAGCTGGTGGCGCGTTTCAGCAATCCTGAGCATCGCGCGCACCCGACCTCGGTGCCGAGGATTTCACCGAACGCGGTGTCCAGCCATATTGCCATTCAATACGGCTTGCTGGGCCCCAACATGGTGATTTCAACAGCTTGCGCCTCGGCCAGCCACGCCATCGGAGAAGCGTTTCGCAAGATCCAGTGGGGCGACATGGATGTCTGCGTCACCGGCGGAGTGGAAGCGACCTTATCGCCCTTGAATTTTGAAGCGTATTATAATTTGCGCGTGATGTCGCGTTTTCAAGGGGACCCTGCGCAAGCCTCAAGGCCTTTTGATTTGAAGCGGGACGGTTTTATTCTGGCTGAGGGCGGCGGGATCTTGATTTTGGAAGAGATGCAGCGCGCCTTAAAGCGCGGCGCGCCGATTTACGCGGAATTGACGGGCTATGCCAGCAATTCCGGGGCCCGCCATATGGTGATGCCGGATTTAAGCGGTGATGACGCGGCCAGGGTGATGGTCCATGCTTTGAAGGATGCTGAGATGGCCTGCGGCAAGGTCGATTATATCAATGCCCATGCCACATCCACCACGGCCAATGACCGGGCAGAGACCAAGGCCATCAAGCAGGTATTTGGGGACAAGGCCTATAAGATCCCTGTATCGTCGACCAAATCCATGGTGGGCCACAGTCTCGGGGCCGCGGGCGGCATTGAAGCCGTGGTTTGCGCCTTGGCCATGAAAAACGGTTTTATTCCGCCGACCATCAATTATCAGGACAAGGACCCGGAATGCGACCTGGATTATGTGCCCAACGAAGGCCGTCCGGCGCGGCTGGATACCGTGATTTCGAATTCGTTTGGTTTCGGCAATTGCAACGCCTGTCTTGTGTTTAACCAGTTCAAGGGGAATTGAGCCTATGACCTACGCCGATATCGAGTCCATGATCAAGGAAATCCTGGCCAAGCAATTGACCATGGATGCGTCCAAAATCAATCTGGATTCGCGTTTGGTGGAGGATTTGGGCGTTGATTCCTTCGGCTCTGTGGAAATCGCCTTTGAATTGGAGGAGAAATTCAGCTTGAAAATCCCGGACGCGGCCCTGTATGAGGCCAAGACTGTGAAAAACATTGTGGATTATATCTGCGCTCAAAAGGGGGTCGCTGTTTAAACATGGCTGTCGCGTTTTCTTTTAATATCCATAATTTGTTCAAAGCCCATCCCAAGCCGGAATTGCCGGACAGCGGCTTTGAATTGCCCGGGCACAACGGGGAAGCTGTGATTTTGATCCACGGCATGACCGGCACGCCCCATGAAATGCGGTTTTTGGCCAATTATTTAAACCGCCAGGGCTATGCCGTGTACTGCCCGCGCTTAGCCAATCACGGCGCACCTCTGCACATTTTGAAAATGAGCCAATGGCAGGATTTTTACCAGACCGTGCGCCAATCGTATCTTCAAATCCGCGGCCAGTACAGGCATATTTACACCGGAGGGCTTTCCATGGGCGCCTTGCTGGCCCTGCTGTTGGCGGATGAATTCGACGGGGAAATCGCCGGCGTCAGCTGCCTTTCGCCCACCTTGTTTTACGACGGATGGAACGCTCCGTGGTACAGGTTTTTATTGCCCCTGGCCTACAAGACCCCGCTGAAATATTTCTTCTACTACAAGGAAGAGCCGCCCTATGGGATCAAGAATGAGGCCGTACGCCGGCGCATCCATGAATTTTACAGCAAGGCAGACCTGCATAATATGGAGCAGGTGCACCAATTCGGGTATCCGTTTTTTCCCTTGTCCCTGCTGTATCAGCTGGAAAAGTTAGTCAAATACTTAAGGGGCCGCCTGAAGGCAATCTCGACGCCGGTCCAGCTGATCCAGGCCCAGCATGATGATATGAGCAGTGTGCGCAATTCCCAATTTATTTACAACCGCGTCAGGTCAGACCGCAAGGAGCTGGTGCTGCTGCACAATTCCTATCACATCATCACCGCGGACCAGGAACGCAATGCCGTGGCCCTGCACATGCAGCGCTTTTTTGCGGGCCGGCCCAATCCCTCTTAAAGCCTATGCAGATCATCAACCGCATCCATCAGTTGGAATCCAGGCTCCAGGCCAAATCGCCGATTGTCCTTTCCAATTGCCGCGTCTTTTTCGATTTTGACAATACCATGACCACCTCCGACATACTGGATGATGTGATCCGCCGCTTTTCCATCAATGACAAATGGATGGCCTTAGAAAAGGCCTGGCAGGAAGAAAAAATCGGCACCAAGGAATGCCTGGAAGGCCAGCTGAAAAATTTGAGGGTCACCAAGGGTGCTCTGTATAATTTCATCAAAAAGGTCGAGCTGGACCCGCATTTGCACCAGCTTTTGTCGCTGCTCGTGCGGGAGGGCATCAAGCCCGTGATTTTAAGCGATAATTTCACCTATATCATCGAGTTGATTTTGAAGCACCACGGCATCAAGGACCTGAAGGTCTACGGCAATACCATGCGCTTTTACCGGGGGCATATCATCCCGTCCTTCCCTTATGACAATCCGTTCTGCCTGACCTGCGCCCACTGCAAGAAGATCCATTTGACCAAGGACAAAAACGAAAACAAGCTGATCGTCTACATCGGCGACGGCCGCTCGGATTTCTGCCCGGCCCGCGTCTCAGATATCGTGTTTGCCAAGGACAGCCTGATGCGTTTCATGGCCAAGGAAGACCTGCCCCATATCCCATACCATCATTTAGGTGACGTGTACCGTTATTTCCAGGACCTCCTGGCCCAAAGCCGAAAAGTTTTTTGACCCCATGACCCGACGCCTGAACGAACAACAATTGCTGGATTTAGAGTCCCGTTATTGCTCCTGGGGCGATACCGTGCATTATGCCAAGCACCTGAATATATTCCGGGAGGCCGAGGGCATTTATTTGTATGATGCCAAAGGGGTGGAATATCTGGATTTGCAGATGTGGTATTCGGCCGCGAATTTTGGCTACAAGAACAAGCGCTTGAACGAGGCCTTGAAAAAGCAGATTGATACCTTGCCGCAATTAGCCTGCCAGTACCTGCATGAAGAAAAGATCCAGCTGGCAGCCAGGATTGCGAAGGACATGGAGAAAAAATGCGGGGTCAAAGGCCGGGTGCATTTTAATGTCGGGGGGGCGCAGGCCGTGGAAGATGCGATCAAGGTGGTGCGCAAGCACACCGGCAAGATCCCCATGTTCGCCTTTATGGGCGGTTATCATGGCCGCACCCTGGCAGCCACGGCCATCACGTCAAGCTTCCGCTACCGCGAGCCTTTCGGCCATTTTGGCGACCGGGCGCATTTTGTGCCGTATCCCTACCGTTTTCGCTGTACCGCGGCCCCTGCCGGCAAATGCTGCGACCTTTCCTGCTTAAGGCCGTTTGAAAAAATGTTCGAGTCTGAATACTATTCGGTGCTGAATCCCAAAAATAATAATTGCGAATACGGGGCCTTTTTTGTGGAAGCGGTCCAGGCCACCGGCGGCTATATCATTCCGCCCAAGGATTATTTTAAGGAATTAAAAAAGACCTTGGATAAGCATAAAATTTTGTTCGTGGCAGATGAAATCCAGATGGGATTTTTCCGCACCGGCAAGCTCTGGGCCTTTGAGCATTTTGGTGTGGTGCCGGACATCGTTGTTTTCGGCAAGGCCTTGACCAACGGTCTTAATCCGATTTCCGGGATTTGGGCCAGGGAAGAACTGATTTCACCTGAAGTTTTCCCGCCGGGCATGACCCACTCGACGTTTTCCTCCAATCCCTTGGGCACGGCCTGCGGCCTGGCCGTGATGGATTTGATCGCTGATTCTAAATTTGACCAGGACGTGCCCAAGAAGGGCGCTTATTTTTTGAAGAAATTAAAGGCCTTGCAGAAGAAGTATCCCTATATCGGTGAAGTCGACGGCTTGGGCTTGGCCCTGCGCATTGAAATCTGCCAAAAGGACGGGTTTACGCCCAACCGCGCCCTTACGGACGCGATCATGAATATCGGCTTGCAAGGCGCGTTGACCTTTGGCGGCAAACAGCGCGGCCTGGTGCTGGACATCGGCGGATATTACAAAAACGTGTTCACCCTGGCCCCGTCGCTGTATATCACTGAAGCAGAGATGGATTTGGCGGTTGCGCTGTTCGAAGAAGCCCTCCAGAAAGCCCTTAAAGGTTCATGAAACTGAATTCCAAAAGCCCGTCGTGGATCAAGGTCCTGCCGGTTTTCATCGGCGTCATTGTCCTGGCCGGCCTTTGCCTGGGCCTGGGCTGGTTTTGGGGCAATCACGAGGAAATCCGCTATGATCCCTACCAGGAATTAAAAAGCCATGAATCCAACCGGCATGAATTCATCGTCAAAAGCGCCGATGTCTCCGTCAAGATGGCCAACCGCGCCGTGCAGGCCCTCAAGCAGAAGAAAATCGATGAGGCCATTGAAGACTGCAAGATCGCCATTGATATTTTTCCCATCGATGCCAAACCGTATATTCTGCTGACCAAGCTGTATCTGATGACCGGGCAGGAACAAAAGATGTACGACACCCTGTTTCTGGCCGGCGCGTCCTACCCTAATTTCGACAATATCATCGATATCATCGACGACGAGAATCTGGACAAGATGCCCCTGGATGAACCGCCGGAACAGGTCTATCTGGCTGATTTTCCTGAAGCTAAAGACACGGCAGTCACCTTCATGTTTGACGACGGGGAGGCCAATGTGTATCCGGCCCTGGCCACTTTTGACAAGTACGGGTATAAGGCCACCATTCCGGTGGTGGCTGGATTTGTGGCAGACACCAGCAAGGACCATTTTTGGGGCAGCTGGAGCCAGTGGAAGGACGCGGCAGACCGCGGCTTTGAAATCGCCAACCATTCCATGTACCATCGCAATGCCAAGAACATGCATGGCGATGAATTTAACATTTCCATTGACCAGGCCAAGGGCCTGATCGAGGCCCATACCGGGCACAAGGTCACGGCCTATGTTTTTCCCCATGACAGTTACACCGATGAGGCGGTGGCCAGGGCCTTAAGACAACATGAGGTGATCCGCACCAGGGAATTTTTGCGGATTTTTTATGAAAGGTCGGTGGAGATTGTCATCGGCGGGCCCTATGTGTCCGTCCAAACAGCCAACCGTTTGGTCGATATCGCGGCCAAAAGACGTTTATGGCTCATCTACAAATGCCATGGGGTGAGCGCCCGGCGAAGCGCGCGCTCTTTTAAATCCATCACGCCGGATTTTTTGGACCAGCACCTGGCCTATATCCACGGGCAGCAAGACACGGTTTGGGTCGAACCCTTTTCCCATTTCTTTTAATACCTTGCCTTTAAAACCCAAACCAGAAGACAGATGCTTTTCTCCGGCCC
>CAZACW010000079.1:0-6662 GCA_964483785.1 uncultured Planctomycetales bacterium | reverse complement strand
GGCTCCTGCCCGGCGGCCCGGGCAAGAAGTTGCCCGGCGTGCGCTACCATATCGTGCGCGGCACGCTGGATACCTCCGGCGTCAATGACCGCAAGAAATCCCGTTCCAAATACGGGGCCAAGAGGGGCAAGAAGTAGGGCCACGGCCGGTTCAAGGTCCAGAAAAAAACAAGATTATGAGAAGACGCAGAGCAGAAAAAAGAAAGGTCATCGGCGATCCCAAATACAACAGCGATTTGGTCTCGCGCTTCATCGCCATTTTGATGGTGGACGGCAAGAAGACCATCGCCGAGAACATCGTTTACAATGCTTTGAACATCCTGAAGGAAAAGACCCAGGAAGAAAGCCCGGTCAAGGCCTTAAATAAGGCCGTTGACAATGTCCGCCCCAGGCTGGAAGTCAAGAGCCGCCGGGTGGGGGGCGCCACCTACCAGGTCCCCACAGATGTTGTGCCGGCGCGCGGCATGTCTTTGGCCATGCGCTGGATCCGCGATTATGCCCGCAACAAAAAAGGCAAGCCCATGGACGTCAAACTGGCCGAAGAGCTGGTGGCCGCCTACAAGTCCGAGGGCCCTGCCATCAAAAAGCGCGATGAAACCCACAAGATGGCCGAAGCCAACAGGGCCTTCAGTCATTTACGATGGTAATTTAGTCTATGTCATCCGCTAATACAGTCCCTTTAAACATGTTTCGTAATATCGGTATTATCGCGCACATCGACGCGGGCAAGACCACGACGACGGAGCGGATTTTGTATTATACCGGCACCATCCACAAGATGGGCGATATCGACGACGGCAACACCACCATGGACTGGATGCCCCAGGAGCAGGAGCGCGGCATCACCATCACCGCGGCGGCCACCACCTGTTTCTGGCGGGAGCACCGCGTCAACATCATCGACACGCCCGGCCACGTGGATTTCACCATCGAGGTCGAGCGCTCCCTGAAAGTCTTGGACGGCGCCGTGATCGTTTTGTGCGCCTGTTCCGGCGTACAGCCCCAGACCGAGACCGTTTACCGCCAGGCCGACAAATACCACGTTCCCCGCATCGCCTTTATCAACAAGATCGACCGTTTGGGCGCCGATTATGACCGCGTCATCGTGCAGATGCATGAGCGTTTCGGGGCCAATGCCGCGGCCATCGTCTTTAACGACGGCACCGAAGACAATTTCAAGGGCCTCATCGACATCATCCATCAGCAATACATCCAATACAACGATGTCGACGGCATGGAATTCGAGCGCCTGCCTCTCCCTGAGGCCTTTCAGGAGCGCATGGCCCAGTACCGCCACACCCTGATCGAGCGTTTGGCCGAAGTCGATGATGAAATGGCCGACATTTATTTGAACGGCAAGGAGCCTTCCCAGGAACAATTGATGAAGGCCATCCGCCGCACGGTGATCGCCTGCAAATTCATCCCGGTCTTGACCGGCACCTCCAAAAAGAACAGGGGCGTGCAGATGCTTTTGGATGCGGTCGTGGATTTTCTGCCGTCGCCTTTGGACATTCCTCCGATGCAGGGCTTTAACCCTTCCGACAAGGAGGAGCGGATCGCCTTGAAAGCAGATGCCAATGGCGTACCCGTGGGCCTGGTCTTTAAGATCGCCTCTGACCCCTATGTCGGCAAGATTTTTTTCACCCGCGTTTATTCCGGCAAGTTTTTGCCCGGCACCAATTATTTGAATTCCTCCAACGGCAGGAAGGAAAAGATTTCCAAGATGGTGATCATGCACTCCAACAAGCAGGAGATCATCAATTCCGCTGCCGCCGGCGAGATCGTGGCCTTTGTGGGCCTGAAGGAAAGCAAGTCCGGCGATACGCTCTGCGCGGAAGACAAGCCCGTTGTTTTGGAAGGCTTGAAACCGCCGGAAGCCGTGGTGTCGTTGGCCATCGAGCCCAAGACCAAGGCGGACCAGGACAAGATGGGCATGGTGCTGCGCAAATTTTTGGATGAAGACCCGTCTCTGCGCGTCAAATTCGACCAGGAGACTTCCCAGACCATCATCTCCGGGATGGGCGAACTGCATTTGGAAATCATCGTCGACCGCATGAAGCGCGAAAATAATCTGGAAGCCAATGTCGGCAGGCCCGAGGTCGCCTACAAGGAAGCCATCACCAAAAAAGTCAGCGGCATCGTCGGCAAATATATCCAGCAGTCCGGCGGCCGCGGCAAGTACGGGCACGTGGTCATTGATGTCGAGCCCGGCGAGCCGGGCACAGGTTTTGTCTTTGTGGACAAGATCAAGGGCGGCGCCATCCCCCGCGAATTCATCAAACCGTGCAGGGAAGGGATCGAAATGGGTTCCCAAAACGGCATCCTTGCGGGCTATCCTGTGACGGACTTCGTCGTGACCCTGGTGGACGGTTCCTACCACGATGTGGACTCGGATGAAATTTCCTTCCAATTGGCGGCAAAATATGCTATAAAGGATGCCTTCCGTAAGGCCGGTTCTGTGTTTATGGAACCGATCATGAAGCTGGAAGTGGAGTGCTCGGACGAGCACTGGGGCAATGTCACCGGTGATCTGATGAAACGCAGGGCCCAGATCAAGGAGACAGGCAACCGCGGCAAATTAAAGACCGCCCTGGTGGATGCCCCGTTGTCAGAAATGTTCGGCTACGCGAATGCGCTGCGGTCCCTCACGCAGGGACGCGCATCATTCTCTATGGAACCTTCGTTCTACGCGCAGGTTCCAAACAGCATCGCCGAGAAAATCATCGGCGCCCGTCAGGATTTTGTGGCGAAAGTCAGTTAACAAACTCCTGTATCTGTTTTCCGCCGCAGGCGGATCCGCCTTTGGCGGAACATAGAGAATACTAAAACTTAAAGCAGGATGAGCCTTGGGTCCCCGCATCAGCAGGCGGGGAGGGATCATTTTAACTGTTCGAAACCAACGTAAGGTGTCTTTTAAACGGAGGGCAGGGTCATGGCAAAGGAAAAATTCAACCGTAATAAACCGCATTTGAACATCGGGACCATCGGTCACGTCGATCACGGCAAGACGACGCTGTCCGCCGCCATCACCACCGTGTTGAGCCAGAAAGGCCTGGCCCAGGCGCGCGCGTACGACACCATTGACAATGCCCCGGAAGAGAAAGAACGCGGCGTGACCATCAACATCTCCCACTTGGAATATGAAACGGACAAGCGCCATTACGCCCACATCGACTGCCCCGGCCACGCGGACTATATCAAGAACATGATCACCGGCGCCGCCCAAATGGACGGGGCCATCCTGGTCGTCTCCGCCACCGACGGCCCCATGCCCCAGACCCGCGAGCACATCCTGTTGGCCCGCCAGGTGAACGTGCCCAGGATCGTGGTGTTCATGAACAAATGCGACCAGGTCCAGGACAAGGAGCTTCTGGATTTGGTGGAGCTGGAAGTCCGCGACCTGTTGACCAAGTATAAATTTGACGGGGACAATACCCCGATTGTGAAGGGCAGCGCCCTGGATGCTTTGAACAACCCGAAGGATTTTGAAGGCAAGGCCAAGCCGATTTTGGATTTGATGAAGGCCGTGGATGAATATATTCCGGCCCCTGTGCGCGAATTGGACAAGCCTTTCTCCATGGCCGTGGAAGACGTATTTTCCATCTCCGGCCGCGGTACGGTGGCCACCGGCCGCATCGAGCGCGGACGCGTCAAGGTCAGCGAAGAAGTCGAGGTCGTCGGCCTTCGCCCGGCGGTCGCCAAGACCGTGGTGACCGGTGTGGAGATGTTCCGCAAGGAACTCGATGAGGGGCAGGCCGGGGACAATGTCGGCCTACTCTTAAGAGGCGCGGACAAGGACAATATGGAACGCGGCATGGTGCTGGCCGCCCCGGGCTCCATCAAGCCCCACACCAAATTCAAGGCCGCAGTTTACATTTTAACGAAGGAAGAAGGCGGACGCCATACCCCGTTTTTTAAGGGTTACCGTCCGCAGTTTTATTTTAGGACCACGGACGTGACCGGGACCGCGGAATTGCCCGCCGGCGTTGAGATGTGCATGCCGGGCGACAACGTGACCCTGGAAGTCGAGCTCATCACCCCCGTGGCCATGGAAAAGGACCTGCGCTTTGCCATCCGCGAAGGCGGACGCACGGTGGGGGCCGGCGTGATTTCGGAGATCATCAAGTAATGCAGAAAATACGCATAAAACTAAAGGCCTTTGACCACCGGCTAATCGACCAAAGCACCCAGGAAATCGTGGACACGGCCATCCGCACCGGAGCGACCATTTTGGGCCCGGTGCCCCTGCCCACGAAAAAAGAGCTGTACACGGTGCTGCGTTCGCCGGTCATCGACAAAAAATCTCGTGAACAATTTCAACTGGCGACGCACAAGCGCCTGATTGATTTGGTCAACCCCACCTCCAAGACAGTGGAAGCGCTGCGCAAGCTGAACTTGCCGGCCGGGGTCGACGTGGAGATTAAGCAGTAAAAATAGGGACGTCTCCCTATTTTTCTGAAAAAAATTAGAATAAAAATAGGGAGACGTCCCTATTTTTACCAGGAGATGTAGATGATCCGCGGCATTATGGGCAAGAAAATCGGCATGACCCAGATTTTCGACACGGAAGGCAATATCACGCCGGTGACGGTCGTGGAAGCGGGGCCTTGCACGGTCCTGGGGCTGAAGGAGAAGCCGGCCAAGATTGTTTTGGGCTTTGAGCCTGTCAAGGAAACGCGCCTGAAAAAGCCGATGCTTGGGCTTTTTAAGAAAATCGGGTTGACGCCCTTAAAGCACATCAAGGAATTTTCCGCCATGGGCCAATCCGCCTCCGGCGCAGAGTCCGTGGACTATAAAGTCGGTGATCAGGTTAAAGCAGATATTTTTAAGCCCGGCGATTATGTGGACGTGACCGGGACCACGATCGGCAAGGGTTTTCAAGGCGGCATGGTCCGCTGGAACTGGAACGGCGGCCCGGCCGCCCATGGTTCCATGCACCACCGCCGCGTCGGTTCCATCGGCTCCAGCTCCGACCCCTCGCGTGTGTACAAGGGCCAGCACATGCCCGGGCACATGGGCATGGACACCGTGACCGTGCAAAGCCTGCGCGTCATGAAGGTGGACGCCGACCAAAACCTGATCTTGGTCAAGGGCGCGGTCCCTGGGCATAAAAACGGATTTGTGGTGATCAACAGGTCTAAGAAACGCGCATTCCGGTCTTTGGATGAAGTCAAAACATCGCAATCTTCTGTAAAGAAGAATCCGATGAAGCAAAGCAAGGCCTCGGCCGGCAAAACAGCGGCCCCGGCGGCGAAAAAGTGACGGAAGGGTCTTATTTAGGGAAGTTATATGCCAGAACTGAACGTGGTTGATCTCAAGGGAAACAAAGCGGCGAGCATTGAATTGCCCAAGGAGCAGTTTGGGGTCCATGTGCAGGACGCGGTGATCCATCAGGCGGTGGTGATGTACAACGCCAATCAGCGCCAGGGCACGGTGTCCACCAAGACCAGGTCCGATGTTTCCGGCGGCGGCAAAAAGCCGTGGGCCCAAAAAGGCACCGGCCGCTCCCGCCAGGGCTCGACCCGTTCCCCTTTGTGGAAAAAAGGCGGCATCATCTTCGGACCGCATCCGCGGGATTTCGGCTATCACATCACCAAAAAGACCAGGATCGCGGCCCTGCGCGAAAGCTTGAACGCCAAATTTTTGGGCAACCATCTTTTGTGCGTCGAGCAATTGGAGGTCCCCTCGGGCAAGACCAAGGATTTCGCGGCGATCTTGAAAGACCTTAAAATCGACGGCCGCACCCTGGCTGTCTTAGACGGCACCAATGAAAAGACGCTGTTGGCCTCGCGCAATATCCCGCGCCTGACCTTGGTCAGGGCCATGGATGCCAATGCCTTGGATATCATGAACCATAAAAACGTTTTAGTGACCAAGGAAGCGTTACAAACGCTGTTAAAAAGAATCCAGTAAGACGCTTGGAAGGTTGAACGGATGATCACCTGTTACGATATAGTCAAGGCCTTAGTCAGAACCGAAAAGGGCAGCAGCCTGGAAAAGCAGGGCCAATACCTTTTTCGCGTGGCCCCCGGCGCCACCAAGATCGACGTGAAGCGCGCGGTGGAAGAGATTTATAAGGTCAAGGTGGATGCGGTCAATACCGTCAGCGTGCCGGGCAAGCTCAAGCGCGTGCGCTACCGCGCCGGATATACAACAGGCTGGAAAAAAGCCATTGTCTCCCTCAAAGAGGGGCAGAAAATAGGAGCATGAGCGCTTAGCGGTTTGCGTTAAGCGTTTGGCAATAGGGAACCTCATTATGGGCATTAAACGTTTTAGACCATATACCAACGGTGTACGCCACGCGGCCCTGCCGGATTTCAGCGAGCTGACCAAGGGCAAGCCGGAAAAGTCTTTGCTGCAGCCCTTAAAGCGCTCCGGCGGACGCAATTCTTACGGCCGCATTACATCGCGCCACCGCGGGGCAGGGCACAAGCGCATGTACAGAGTCATTGATTTCAAGCGCTCCCGCATCGATGATCCCGCTGAAGTTTTAGGCATTGAATACGATCCCAACCGCACCTGCCGCATCGCCCTCGTCCAGTACAAAAGTGATAAAACCAAATCCTACATCTTGGCCCCCGTTGATTTGCGCGTGGGCCATGTGATTGTCAGCACCAATAATGCCGAGGTGGACATGCTGGCCGGCAATTGCCTGCCGCTGCG
>CAZACW010000078.1:3694-7131 GCA_964483785.1 uncultured Planctomycetales bacterium | reverse complement strand
GTGCGTTTAAACCAGGTGGCCAAAAGCATACCGCTGTAAACCTGGCGCAGGGGTGCGAAGTTAGCGCCCTCATTAACCTCTTTTTGCAATTCTGGAAGAACTATTTCACGCACGATTTTGGATGCAATGGAATGGGTCTTGTTAGCCGGCACACGCTCAATCCCGCTGTGCTTTTGTAGAGATAAATAATCTTCTTCCAGCATCACCCTTAAATGATTCTTTAAAACATAAGCTGTGATATTCCCTGTTCCTTGCTTGTCGATCCCTGGTTTATTTGCATTACTTTTCTCGTATATAAGCGCGTCATCGGGCAGAATCCAAACCTTATTAAACGTGTCGATCGGGATATTCGTTGTGCCGTATTGCTTTTGGGCCTGGGCATATATCTTGTCCCAGAACCTTTTGCCTAAGCTGTCCTGGGGATATATCAACGACGAGGTGATCTGCTTTAAAAGATAATCCTGGGCCAATAAATCCCGGCCCATTTCTGTCTTGCCAAAATCATCTTGAATGATGCGGTCTTTTTCATAAGGCGAAAGATTGACCCACTGGTCATCATCTGGGACCGCCAGCGAAGCCAGGAAATATTTGGTCAGCTTTGTGTACTCCACCCTTTTTTGAGCATCGCTTAAAGGCTTGTCTCCCCTATAAACAATGAAGTCAAATTTGAATGGATTTTCAGGATGGACAACGATACCTTTCAAATAGGCTGGGGAAAACTGCGGGCTTAAATGCACCATGGTCCCAGGCGCCGGCATAAACGGCATGGGGTCAATTTGGGCAAAAGCCGGCATCTGGATTGATGAGCCGATAAAACTCACCAAAAGATTAAAAACAATGGCCTTTTGGAGGTATTTAATCATATTTATACGATTTAAAGAGAGTATTACACATGGAAAGCTAAAAATCAAGGAAGGGGGACGGTCCCCTTCTCTGGGCCGGCAACAGGCATACCAGGGCTGATTTGCTTTTCCTCAATTCACATGTTACCTTTGATATAGGAGTCGAATGTTCTTTAAATTTAAACAGGATCATCGAGTCATACGAGGGAAAAAATTAGAATATTGCCCAAGTGTCGATTGATTCAAAAAAACAACATTTGGGCATTTTTGTTCAAAATATGTTCACAACTTCAGGAAAACAATATGAAAAAATTACTCTTAAGTGGGATGATCATAAATTTCGTCTTGGGGCTGATTGTTATTTCTTCAACAGCTTGGGCCACAACCTATTTTATCAGTGGGAGCGGAAACGACAACAATAGCGGGACCTCTACGGCAGCCCCCTGGGCCACCGTTGCCAAGGTCAATGCAGGCACTTTTAACCCCGGCGACTCCATCCTTTTTCAGGGCGGACAAACGTTCACCGGTTGTTTGACTTTTAACCCCAGCAACATGCCCTTTTCTTCAGCCACGAATCCCGTCATCGTGGGTCCCTACGGCACAGGTAATTTTATCCTGAATTCAAATTGCACCGGCTCCTTGTCGGCCGCGGTTTTAATCAATAACGTCAACGGCGTGACCTTACAGAACGCCACCATAACCACCGGACCGGGGGTTGTTACACAATTTGGTGTCTGGATCTACAATACAGCCGCGTCCGTCGACGGCGGCATTACCATACAAAATTCCGATATCAGCGGATTCTATGGCGCCACTACAGCTGATTTGGGTGCGGAGATTTATATAACCAGTTATTTAGGCGGCGGCCTGAATAATATTAATATCTTGAACAACACGCTGCATGGCAAACAAGGCGTAACGAGTCCGGATGACAATGGTGTCAGCGGGTATGGGACAAATAAAAACCTTAACAATGTCTTATATCAGGGAAACACCGTTTACAACATCGGCGGCAGGGCCAATACAGCTGCGGGAGCTGACGGTAATGGTATCCTGGCAAACGGCGTTAACGGCGGCATCATGCAGCATAATATCGTGCATGACGTCGCGGCCAACATTAACACCTGCGGCGGCGGTGCTGCCATGTGGGCCTTCAATTCAAACAATGTCACCATCCAATTTAATGAAGCTTACAATGTGCAGCCGGTCAATTATACCGGCGGTTGTGACTGGACAGCGTATAACATGGATGGCGGGGTCACCAATTCTGTCATCCAATACAATTATTCACACCATAATTTCGGGCCGGGACTGGCTGTTTTTCTTTGGGACGCGGGAACAGGCAGCGGCTGGGGGCCCAATACGATCCGTTATAACATCTCTGAAAATGATGAGTACGGCAATCAGGACGGCACGGCCGGCAGTATCGGCATAGGCGGTCCTGGAGTTTCACCTTCCATTCTCAATATTTATAACAACACCGTGTACCAGGGCACTCCCGGGCCTGCCAGTAATTGGGGTCCGGCCGGGCTTTCTTTCGGGCAAGCTGTCCCGACCGGCGGCGTCATTGCCAACAATACTTTTATTGTTACCAAAGGCCAATGGGGGTACACGGATTTCATTACTTTCAGCAATCTGACGGCACCCGGCCTGACATTGACAAACAACGATTTTTACGCCATCAACGGCGGAACACCCCGTTTTATTTATAATTCCAATGCCTATACGAGTTTGGCGGCATGGCAGGCCGTGGCGCCCGGCGGCGAGAAAAATTCAGTCATGACAAACCCGCAGGTCACAAGTCCCGGAAACGGCGGTACATGCACATGGACGCCGAGTACCGGCAATGGTCCGCAGCCGTGCCCGTCTGCTTACACGCTTAATACGGCATCTCCTTCGATTGGCGCGGGGCTGAATCTTTATTCACAATATTTGATCAATCCCGGCACTAAGGACTATTTTGGTTATGCCATCCCCAATAATACCGGTACAGGTTTTAATTTAGGGGCTTTGGGCGCCCAAATGGTCCCAACAGACACCCAGGCTCCGACGGTGCCGTTGGGCCTGTCAGTAGCGGCCGTTTCATCTTCACAAATCGATTTGAGCTGGTCTGCTTCGACAGATAATGTCGCTGTGGCAGGTTACAATATTTATCGTAATGGCGCTAAGGTCGGGACTTCGACAGCAACAAATTACACTGATACCGGTTTAATTGCCGGTACGGCGTATGCCTATACGGTATCTGCCTATGATGCGTCCGGAAATGTTTCCGCCCAGTCATCCAGCGTCAGTGCTGCAACCTTGTCACAAACAGAGATCATCACGGCCAGCGCCGGAACAGGCGGCAGCATCAGCCCTTCAGGTTCTGTGAGTGTCAATTACGGCGCAAGCCAGACCTTCACTGTGTCGCCGAATGCCGGATATAGTGCCAGTTTAACGGTGGATGGTGCTGCAGTAACATTGACTAACAATTCTTATACTTTAAGCAATATCACGACTTCGCATACAGTAGCGGCAAGCTTTAGCTTGCAAACTGAAACCATCACGGCCAGCGCCGGAACAGGCGGCAGCATCAGCCCTTCAGGTTCTGTGAGT
>CAZACW010000078.1:0-3594 GCA_964483785.1 uncultured Planctomycetales bacterium | reverse complement strand
TGGATGGTGCTGCAGTAACATTGACTAACAATTCTTATACTTTAAGCAATATCACAACTTCGCATACAGTGGCGGCAAGCTTCACCGCCGTGACAAGCGCTTCAATCACGCGCGTTGCCGGGCAAAATGCGGGTATTTCAGCCAACAGCACTACGGCTAAGGTGGCCCTGCCGCATAATGTGACTGCCGGCGATACGGTGATTGTTGAAACCACTGCTTATCAAGGGTCTGGGTCCATCACGGTTTCCATGAAAGCAGGAACAGCCAAAATCGGCACGCCGGTCAAGGACAAAGAATATACAAACGGCGCCTTTACCCTCGCCATATGGCGCGTACCGGTCACAGGTTCAGGTTCTTTGACCATGGGAGCGACAAG
This sequence comes from uncultured Planctomycetales bacterium, assembly GCA_964483785.1. Classification (GTDB taxonomy): domain Bacteria; phylum Omnitrophota; class Gorgyraeia; order Zapsychrales; family Fredricksoniimonadaceae; genus JABDGZ01. Next base: position 3,218 of record CAZACW010000078.1, on the reverse strand, counting down.
AAGGAATGATTGGTACACCTTCATAAGCCTCAGCGAGTACAAGGGTATGGCCGCGAATCCCGTGGCGGCCGTCGACCAAAATACGGCAACTTCTACCACTGAGATGACCCACGCGATGGCCAACAGCGCGCCGGGTGTCGTGGTCATGCTTTCAACAGAAAATTCGACGAATAATTTCGTCTATGCGCAAAGCGATAACAACATTTACAATTATTCTAATGGCGCCAATGGATTTACGGCCCAGTCCCAGGACAAGATCAACGCGGCTGCGGGATCCTTTACGTTTTCCGCCGGGACAGGAAATAATTGGACATGGTACTCTGTTGCAGTGGCGTATAAAGCGGCTTAAGCCAGTGTGCATTAAGGGGCAAGGTCAAAAGAACTATCGTGTAAAAGAAGCACCGACATCTCGGGAAAGCGGGAAAGGGACAGGAACTTTTTCGGTCACAGGGCAATTTTAGCAAGTGCTAATTTGCCCTGCCACCATTTTGGTCCCTGTCCCTTTCTCTTCTCAACGGCTCAAATTAACGGTGATGCCCGGATTTAATTTTCCTTGCCAAAATTTTTCTTTCTTGGTCAATTTTATTGAGTTCATCAATCAACCGTTTCAATTTTGGCGTCGGGGCAGCCGGACATTTAGCGCGGATGTATTCTTGACCAATGAGGTGGTATAAATGTTCTTTTTTCAACTTTAATGCAGCTGAATTTAAATGGAGCCTCCCTTTTTGAGAGAACTTAATAAGTTGTTCTTCTCCCTTTTTGGCCATGTCAAGGGCCTGTTGGCTAAAATCCAACAGATTTTCCTTAATTTTTGTCCAATCCTGTTTAAAATCATTTCTGCCTTCAGACATACTCTATTCTCCTCGTCTCGGGCCAAGTCATTGATTGGCTACGACAGGTTTCGCATTTGTTTCTTCTGAATCAGCTTCACCCGTAAACCAAGGAAACGTCCCGTGATCAGTAGGGTCAACTAATTGCCAAGCTTTATGATTACCTGTGGTTTCCTGCAAGTCAGGTAACCCATTGATCACTGCCTGGCGGACTCTTAATAGGGCGGCAATGTTCTTTTTACTCTTATAATTTCGTGTGACCACCAAACATGGGGCTGAAACTGTTTGGACCGGTATAGAAGAGATATTGTTATAAGTTACATTGTGTTTTTTATAAACATTTGATAATGCCACCACAATATTATCAGGAACCGATACTAAACGGTAATCCGATCCGAGGTCTTTTAAAGCTGGCAATGGGGCGGCACCTACCAAAAGAACAGCTGCAACTTCCCCTTGTCTCAAAGCTGAAAGAGCATCTGCACCAGATTGAAATTTATGAATATCAAAATTCAGTCTGGCCTGTTGCTTTACGATGTTACAGGTTATAAAACCACCACCGGCCGTGCCAAGAGGGAGGCCATCAAGGTCAGAGATGGTTTGAATGTCGACCATTTTATTTGAAAAATCCAATAAGCTTGATTTTGGTAATTTATATGGCTGGTTTAAGGTCACAATATTGATGTCCTCCGGAAATAAAACCAAAAGTGTTCTAAGATTTGAGGTGTCATCCACAGCCTTACGGAAAAATAAAACATCAGCCGTCATAAAGGCCAAATTAACATCATTGCCCATGAGATGGTCAAGGTTCTGGGTTGCACTATGAGAATCCACGGGCACCAATTGGACAGAATCTCCGATAACGGCTTGCATTTCTTTCTCAAATTCCTCATAAATACCACTGGTACTGCCGGCAGCAATCTTAAGAACCGTTACGCCGGGCGTTGGAGCCGCAACAGCGGGAGCAGGCTGATCCTGTGCCTTCGCACAAAACGGAACCAGAAATATTGCGATAATGACAGCGCCTATTATCTTTTTCATACCTTAGTCCTCTCTCCTTGTGTTTCATTGAAGTTTTATTGTCGCAAAAGCCCTGTCTGCATCATTTGACCGTTGTTGTGACGGACGTGATGATTGGGTGGCTATCAAAACAGCAATGATGACCGCAACAACAGCAATAAGACTCATAATGATTTGAAATATTTTCATAGGCACCTATTTAGCTACAGCCTCAACATCGATGACCTTCTTTGAAAAATCTTTTTCGTCATCCTGTTCAATAAGGCTTGTTTGTAATTCAGCAAATGCCGCATTCATGTTTTGCTCAATGGCATCGAGCGATGTTTGGGTCTTAATCTGCTCTATCGTATCGTTCCTATCAAACCCTGCTGCTTTATTCATCTTTGCAGCTTCCACACTCATGTCCCAAATAGCACTTGCCCTATCTATTTCAGACCGATATTGAGTCAGGCTCTTTTTTGCCTCTTCGTATTTCTGGGTTCTCAAAGAAAGCAGCTGTTTCATATTCTTAAGAATGCCATCAAATTTGTCCTTCTCATCGGGATAAGTCACTATGAATTTTTTATATTTTCCTTCAAATGTCATGATTGAAGCCGAGAAATCTTTAATGGACTGTAAATACCGCGCCAAATCATCGCATCGCTTTTGGTAATCCAACTGAAGGGTTTCCACCGGATTCTTGGAGGCCATCCACTTGATCCCCTTTAACTGCATACTTGCACAAGCATCAACAAGCACAGGAAATGCGTATACACCAACTAAGAAAATAGCACCGGCAATACAAAGACCAATCAAACCCTTTATTGTCAAAAAAATCACTGGTGCCACAAGAAAGCCAATGAGACAACCCCCTGCAATCTTGACACCAGTTACGATGTTTCTTTTCTGCGTGTCTGTCAACTCAGTTCCTGGCATCGTTCACCTCTACCTTTCTGTCAACAGTCTATAAAAGTCAGTTCCTGTCGACTTTTTAATACTTTCAGACAGACCGGAGTCCACACGGAAACCACCTATAATAAGACTTTAAGAAATTATAATTTAAGTCAAGTTATTATTCAAATCTTTTTAGAACTTAAATCTTCCCCTCCCCCAATGCTAACAGTATCGCTAAGGAAAGGGGACAGGGACTGAAAAAGTGGCGGGGTCGACGGGAGTTGGCGCCCTTCGCTCGGACCAATCTTCTGGATTGGTCCTCGCTTCGGGTCGGCCACTCGCCCTAGAAAGTCCTCCTATGCGTCGGACTTTCTAAGCAGGGCTCTTTTCAACTCCCGGAACCCTCTGTTCACATTCAATGTGACCTTGCCCCGCTAAATAAGCCATTTGCAAGTAGAGTTTCCTGGGGTTAAACTAACCGTAACCAGGAGGCAA
>CAZACW010000077.1:0-7335 GCA_964483785.1 uncultured Planctomycetales bacterium | reverse complement strand
TCTCCCTTTTCTGAGTAATTTGGATAGTCAATTTTGAATTTGATAGTAATTGATAAGGTAGAGAGGTGGGTCGGCGCATGGAAAAGAGCGGCGACACAACACCTCTCCCTTTTCTGAGTAATTTGGATAGTCAATTTTGAATTTGATAGTAATTGATAGAGAAGGGAGAGGTGGCAGAGTGGCTGATTGCAGTTGCCTGCTAAGCAACTGGCCTGGGTAACTGGGCCCTCGGGTTCGAATCCCGACCTCTCCGCCATATATTTTGTATTGTTGTAAGTTATTGTTTGAAGCATAGTTGAAAACATGCAGTGTGTCGGCCTCTCCAAACACCTCACGCCGTTTGTTAGGGTATATTTGAATTAGGTGACAGATGAGAAAAAAGTTTGATGCAGTTGCCACGGTCAGAAAAATCCGTGATGAACATTACCGCAAGTTTAAAGGCAGGCCATTGAAAGAGTGGTTTGACTCTATGCGCTCTGAATCTGCCTTGGTGGAAAAGGAAATTCAGTCCAAGAAGCATTTACAGGCAAGTCATAAAAATTAAGCGGTAAGGCGAGTTCGATAAGCCAGCCCGTGATTGATTCATTGGGCTGGTTTTGTTTTAAGTAGGCTGACCCACTCCCATTTTGATTTTGAGGGTCGAATTTATATTACCTGACCTCTCCGCCAGTTTTCTGTTGTATTTTGTGAGATGAAGAATTACAGTAGTTTGAAACATTTTAATTCCTCCGAATGATGGGTTTGCCAATCACCCAACACTCCTCTAACACTTAAATCCGCAAGATTGTTTTACTGAATGTTTATAGTAAGGCAAAACAAGACGACTTAACATTTCAGGAATTGAAATTTTTAAAGTCCTTAATTGAGGAGGAATTAAATGGATAAAAAAAGTTTTAAGGAATTAATTCAAAGCGTCAAAGAAATGAAGCTGATTTTAGCCGGAAAGATGAAGCCGGCCAGGGTGACCAAATATGACCCAATTTCCATAAAGGCTATCCGCAGGAAGCTCCATCAATCGCAAACCGAGTTTGCGTTTATGATTGGCGTCAGCCCATCGACCTTACGCAATTGGGAACAAGGTTTAAGACGTCCTGAGGGGCCTGCCCAGGCTTTGCTCAAGGTTGCCCAAGAGAATCCCCAGGCTGTTTATAAGGCCTTACACGTTTGGGGAGGGAAATATGTCACAAGTAAAATTGGAAAGATTTGAATATCATCTTCGTGAGAAGCTTAAAAATAAAGAATTCCGCCAACTGTACGCGATAGAGCGCGGGAGGGTCGTTTTAGCGCAAAAGATAGCCAAAATACGGCAGGGTACATGTCTGCAATGAGAGTTCTCATTCTTCATTACTGAATCGTCCTCAAATTTTGTTTGATTTTGTTATAAACTAAAATAGTATTTGCAATACGTACCAAAAATGGTACACTATAGTTGACTATGGATCGAAATTACCTGCTTGTATCATTCTTTAAGACGGAGTCCGGCAATGAACCGGTGAGGGAATGGTTAAAGAGTCTTTCGGATCGCGACCGAAAGGCCATTGGCGAGGATATTAAACGGTTCAATTTGGTTGGCCTTTAGGAATGCCGTTAATCAGAAAGATTGAACCTGGCTTGTGGGAGGTCAGGTCAAGATTGGTCAATAAAGTATCCAGAGTTATTTTTACAATCATGGATGAACAAATTATTTTACTGTGCGGTTTTATTAAAAAGTCTCGAAAGTTACCGGTTGAGGATTTACACATTGCCAGACAAAGGTTTAATTTATTATTGAAAGGAAGACAAAAATGAAAAATAAATACATCGGTAGCAATTTTGACGATTTTCTTAAAGAAGAAGGAACTTTGGCCGAAGTTGAAGCTGCCGCCACTAAACGTGTCATTTCTTTTCAAATTCGGCAGATGATGAAGAAAAAAAAGATTAATAAGTCTCGTCTGGCTACTCAAATGGGAACAAGCCGTTCCGCATTGGAACGATTATTGGAACCTAAGAATGTTTCTGTGACTTTGCTAACCCTCGAACGTGTGGCTTTAGCTCTAGGCAGAAAACTCAAAGTACAACTGACTTAATCCCTGCCCTTTTTTAAAAAAAATCAAAAATGTCTTTGAAATTCCGATTACTTTGATACGATACAATTGTATTTCTAACTTATTATTTTTGAATTGGTTATGCCTTTTTAAAGCGTAAAATCCATTTAAGGAGGTGTAGCGATGCGCAAGATTTTGTTTGTCTCATTTTTATCCCTCAATTTTTTCGTTATCATCCTTACCTTATTATTGTCTCAATCAGCTTTTGCCGATGTTAAAATCAGGATTTATCCTACGGATGGTTCCCATGTCAAAGGCAGCATCGAACTTTCTACGGATATTCTGCCTAACGTAAGGGATATTGCCTACGCAGAGTTCATTGTCGGCAATCACAAACCTGCCCGCATTCCCAGAGATAGCCGTACCGGAGAAGCAACAGGGAAAGAACCATTTTGGTACACGACCGAAGATAAAGACGGTCCTGTGACCATCACCGTCAATTACTGCCGAAAGAATGGAGATGTGTTTGCCTCGGCCCAATCACATGTCACTGTGGACAACGGGCCTAATGCCCAGCCGCCGCAGATTATCATTAAACTGACGAGTTCTAACGCGAACTCAAAGGAAGGGCAGGGCAAAAAGAAAGACGCGCTCAGCGGAATAGTCACCATTGATTTACAGCTTAAATATGCAGGGCAGGGTTTGGGCATTCCTCCCGAAAAGGAATTTGATCATAAAGAAGTGATTATAGGTAACCGCAATCCCATCAAGATACCCATAGATCCTTTTGCCAGGAATTCGGAGCCGCTGTGGAATACATTGGAGGAGAAGGACGGGCTAATCACCATTAAAGCCAATTTGTACAATAAAAATGGGGACATGGTGGCAAGCTCCCAGGTCCAGGCCACCATTGATAATGGACCCAAGGCCGAGCATCCGCAAGTGATTATAAAATTGTCTAGCCCACAAAAAGGGGAAAAGGAAAAGCAAGGCAAGGAGAAAGATGGCATCGGTGGCACAGTGACCATAGATATACAGCTTAAATATGCGGGGCAGGGTTTAGATAATTCTCCGGATAAGGAATTTGATCATACTGAGCTGACCATAGGCGATCATAATCCTATTCGGATACCGATCGATTCTAACCAGAGAAACTCGACACCCGTATGGAATACCTTGGAAGAGAAAGACGGGCCGATCACCCTCAAAGCCCAATTGTTTAATAAAAACAAGGATATTGTTGCGACCTCTGAGATCAATCCGGTCATTGACAATGGGCCTAAGGCGCAGCATCCGGAAGTTATTATAAGAGTACTTGGCCCCAATATCGTGAAAAAGGACAAAGAGGAAGATGCTGTCAGCGGTACGATCAGCGTGGGGGTACAATTTAAATATGCCGGCCAAGATATGGACAATCCTCCGGACAGGGAATTTGACCATACAGAGTTGACGATCGGCAGCCGCCATCCCATAGAGATTCCTGTGGCCAGAAATGATACGCAAGAATGGAACACCTTGGAAGATAAGGACGGGCCGGTCACCATTAAAGCCGATTTGTTTAATAAGAACAAGGACATTGTTGCAAGTTCCGAGCTCAAGGTGGCCGTCGACAATGGGCCCAATGCTAAGCGTCCGGAAGTTATCATAAAGCTATATGGCACAAATTATGGGCAAAAGGACAAGGAAGGCAAGGAGATTGATACTATCAATGGAATCGTCGGCGTAGACACATTGGTTAAATACGCCGGCGGAGAATCTCCCGAGAGGGAGTTTGACCGTACCGAGGTGACCATAGGCAACCGCAGTCCCATCAAGATACCTGTTGATTCTTATAAGAAAAACAGGACACCGGAATGGAACACCTTGGAAGATAAGGACGGGCCGGTGACGATTAAAGCGGATTTGTATAACAAGAAAGGGGACATTGTTGCGACCTCCCAGATCAATCCGGTCATTGACAATGGGCCTAAGGCGCAGCATCCTAAAATCGCATTCATCAAACCATTGGATGGAAATCATGTCAAAGGTTTGGTTGGGATAGCTTGTATGACCAAAGGCCGGCTCGATGATCTTGATCATGAGGATGTGATCATCGGCCAGCATAAACCTATTTTAGTGACTATCAAGGAAGGCGCACCTGTTCGATACCCGGAATGGGACACCCAGCAAGACAATGATGGCCCAATGACTATTACCGTTAATGCGTATAATAAAGGCAACGATTTGATTGCCACTGGCCAGGTCAATGTGGTTGTTGAAAATTTCCCGGTCATGGCCATGGAAAAGCCCAATAATGGGGTGTTAGGCAATCAAAATGTCCAGGAGCAAGTTGAGGCGCAGAAGCAGCAGCCGCAGGGCAATGCCGAACAAAAACAGCCTCTTAATCTGGGATTAAAAGAAAATTTAAAAGCGGAAGAAGCGCCGAAAAATAATCCTCCGCCTCAGCCGCCCAAGGATAATACGCCACCATCGGTGTCCATTACGTCTCCTAAAGATGGCGACACAGTGGAGAAGACGGTGAAGATCAGCATAGACGCTAAGGATGATGTAGGGATAGATAAGCTGGAGGTAGCCTTGCCCAGCGGCGAGACCGCCTATCCTATGAAGCGAGAGCCCTATGAATGGAGTTGGGACTCAACCAGCGTTAAGAACGGTAATTATACTGTTAAAGTCACGGCCTACGATGCTGCGGGCAATAAAGCTGAGGCCCAGGTCAATTTGACTGTCAAGAATCAAGAAGTAGATAAAACGCCGCCTACTGTTGCCATTACGTCGCCCAGAGATGGTGATACGGTGGAAAAGACGGTCAAGATAAGCATTGATGCCAAGGATGATGTAGGGATAGATAAGCTGGAGGTAGCCTTGCCCAGCGGCGAGACCGCCTATCCTATGAAGCGAGAGCCCTATGAATGGAGTTGGGACTCAACCAGCGTTAAGAACGGTAATTATACTGTTAAAGTCACGGCCTACGATGCTGCGGGCAATAAAGCTGAGGCCCAGGTTAATTTGACTGTCAAGAATCAAGAAGTGGATAAAACGCCGCCTTCCGTTGCCATTACGTCTCCTAATAACGGTGATACCGTAGAAAAGACGGTCAAGATAAGTATAGACGCTAAGGATGATGTAGGGATAGATAAGCTGGAGGTAGCCTTGCCCAGCGGCGAGACCGCCTATCCTATGAAGCGAGAGCCCTATGAATGGAGTTGGGACTCAACCAGCGTTAAGAACGGTAATTATACTGTTAAAGTCACGGCCTACGATGCTGCGGGCAATAAAGCTGAGGCCCAGGTTAATTTGACTGTCAAGAATCAAGAAGTGGATAAAACGCCGCCTTCAATAAGGTTTATATCACCTTTGAATGGGGAATTAGTGCATGGGACGCTTCAGATTTTCATAGAAGCCAGCGATGATTCCGGCGTCAACCCCAAGGTCAAGATTACAACAGGGGACAATCAAAGCCAAAGCTTTGATGCGCCTCCTTACCGTATGGATTGGGACAGCACCAGACTTCCGGACGGCAACAGCAGGATCGATGTGGTGGCTACAGATAATTCTGGGAACCAGCAGACGGCTTCCGTGCAGTTGACCATCAAAAATCAAATGGACAAGGGCTTGGCACCGCCAGGTGGGGCAGCCCCGGTGCCGGCTGTTCCTGTACCGGCGACCCAGCCAACAAGCGCGACATCCACCTCCACTGCAAAATAATTGGGACACATTGAATTTTCAATACAAAATTCAATGTGTCCCAATTATTTTCAATTATTTTCCCAATAAAAAAGACCGGGGATGATAACATCCCCGGTCTTTGGTTTCTAAAGACTTTAAGCCCTTAGAATGACCAATTCACAAACGGGCAGAATTCCAACGGCTTCTTATTGCCGTTATAGTTGCCCAAACCGATCTGCAGGCCGTCCAAACTATCGGTCCAGTTGATCAGGCCTAACTGCAGGCCATGCATCTCCTTGGAATAGTTCACGACACCGCCTTGGAAGCCCCTATATGAACCTTCATTATAGTTCACGGCTCCAAAGTCGAAAGCGCTGGCAGCGCTTTCAGTGACGTTCACGATACCGGTCTGAAGGCCGATAAAATTGCCTTTGGTGTAATTCACGGCGCCGGCTTGCCAACCATGGGCAAAACCGTCAGTCCAGTTGACCATACCCCACTGTAAACCGGTGAAATCGCCTTCCGTGATGTTAATAGCGCCGTCCTGAAGACCGACGAACCTTTTGCCTGTGCGGCTGATCAAGGCAGGCTGCCAACCATAATAAGAACCATCGGTCCAGTCAGCAATGCCGAATTCGATGCCTTGAACGTTTCCAGTGGTGCGGTTCACAGCACCCAAGCTGACACCGTTCACATCAACGTTATTAGTGTAGAATAACGTCAGGCGTAAGCCATTGATGGAATGATCAGCAGGGAATAACTGGGCAGGATCAAAAATTGCCAGATTAATGGGGTTTGTTTCTTCTGCTCGTGCCAGGCCGAAGAAGCCTAACACACCAAACATGATTAGAAAAATCGTCCTCTTAACCACAAGCACCTCCTTGATAAGTATGACTCCAGTTAATATTGTTTAGTATGACTCCTTATGCAACGTTTTACTATAGCATACTTTATGGAAAATTGCCAGTCAAGTGCAAAAAAATATTTTTTACCTTTCATTTTGCCAAACAAATTTAGTTATATATAATATATAGAGCCTTTCATTTTACCCTAGAATAAAGGAGCTGACATGAAACCACCTGCCCAGCTGGCCAGATTTGCGGACAATCCTTCCTTAAGTATAGAAACACCAGCTAAGCAGACGCATGTTAATAACTCCGAAAATCCAGTGTTGATTACTCTGGCTTCTTCGACGACCCTATGGCAGCTGAATATTAAGAATTAAAAAATATCTTTTCATTACTTGTTTTTAAGGCGTTTTTAGTCCATACTATCTAAGATGAATAAGCAAAGTAAGGATAAAATCATGATGAACTATCTCCGCTGTTTCATGTTACTGACAGTTCTGGCCTTGTTTTCCGGCTGTCAAACCCTTCATGGCATGGGGGAAGACGTACATAATGCCTCAAACCCTGATTTGAACGGCTGGAACACCCTCAAAAAAGCCGATTCCTGGATGCAGGAAAATCTGTGGTAATTCCCTGTCATTTGACGCCCCGCACAAACTGTGTTAGAATAACCGCTTGTCCATTTCATCCTTAATAGTCTTATGTCTAAGTATAACAATATAATACGTCATTTTAAGGGCTATCGAGTTTTGGTAAACGTAAAAGTGTCTTTACACGATAACTGTCAGGTAGATTTA
>CAZACW010000076.1:0-8144 GCA_964483785.1 uncultured Planctomycetales bacterium | reverse complement strand
CGTCCCTGGAAAGCGGGACATGTCCCCTGGTTGGCAGCGCTGAATCGCCTTGGTCCAGGATGAACTCTATTTGAAAGGGATTTTTGGGAAAGACCTTGATGCCGCTTAAAACCGGAGGCTGAAATGGCGAACTTAAAGTAACCAAGCTCCCCGGCAACGGTAAACGAAAATCATCTGCCGCGGCCAAGGGCAAAGGCCCTAACCCGCTCCAAATAAAGGCAACAACCAGGATTAATCGAAGCCAAACGCTAACCATATTATAAGTGTGGAATATAAATACTGACTTGTCAATGTGAGAGGGATTTTAAGCAGAATTTAGATTGGCAGGCCCTTGGTTCAGGGCATTTTGGCATTTTCATACGTTCTTTGAGGGCGGGGCATGGCATGAACGCCGAGGAATCCGCTGAAGTCTTTTAAGGCCCTGATCTTGACAACAACAGGGACAAAGACATCGGCATTTCTTAGACGGCTTAATAATGCCGCATCCACATGCAAGTCCAAACTCCTGCCGCTGTTTTGAACGCTAAACCCGTCATCAGAAGTTAAATCAATACCGCCTTTTTCATCTAAATTCGGCGGCTCATCCAGCATGGCCTCATCCCCGTCCAACTCATCCTTGAGCCAGGCAAAAACATTGATATAGTCTTGGGCCGGCCGTGTCCAACTGGTATCAAACTTCAACCCGTTGTTCATCTTGACTAAAAAGACTTCATGGATATATTTTTCAACCCATTCCATGCCGTTGTGCAGAACGCTCCAGAAATGGTCGGGATGAAACGTATAATCGTTGTAGGCCTGCCGCATCGTATCATAAAGTTCGTGAGCATTCTGCCTTCTGACAACAGCATCCACCCCGGGATCAGGGCTGCGGAATTGCCCATGAAAACCATAACCGTTCTGATTGGGCCCGCTGGGAAACACGGTGTCTTTTAAGCCGCCGGTCAGGCGGACCAAGGGCACCGTTGCCATGCGCATGGCCTTCAATTGCGCGATCCCGGCCGGTTCATAGTCGGAGGGCATCAAAACCAGCGAGGATCCCAGGCTGATCAGCTTTTCCATTTCATACACAAATCCCCGCAGGACCACCAGATTGATGCCCTTCTCCCTTAATGTCTGGTCATCGGCCAAGGCCTCCAAACGGTCCATGGTCTGCAAGTCATCTCCTTTTTTTTCCGCGGGGCCTGCCACCACCACATCAAACGCAAAAGACTCGCGCTTGCCGTCTCTGATGTCTTCCAGGATGTCTGCCAGGATATCGAGCTGTTTCTGACGGGAGAGCCGGCCGACATACCCAAAAAGCGGGTTTTCCGATTTCACCAGATAACCGCTCTTTTTAATATTCTTGTTGCTTTCCCATTCAGGGATAGGCGCATCCTTGCCCAGGGAACTTTGAAGGATGTCCTTGCTCTTGCTCTTGGCTTGAATGACCTGCTGCATGTCAGAATCTTTATTAAACGGCGGAATGCCCAATTCCTGAAACAAAGGATCATCATTGGGCTTATACAGTTCGGGGTCCAGGCCATTCATGATCCCCCCGAAATGATTGCCCATCCATTTAAACAGGGTGTTGGCATTGCCGAATCCGGTGTTCTTGATTTCGTCCGCGTAAGTTGGACTCACCGGCGCCACAAACCAGCCGCGGTTATGGACCTCCAAGGAAAGGCCCGGCGGTATGGCCATCATGTTGATCTCTCCGGAATGGATGACCAACCGCTGCAGCCTGTGAGGGTCAATCCAATCCAAACCGAGTTCATCGATGAAATCTTTTTTGTAGGTGCCTTGATAACCTATGTTATGGATCGAAAATAAACGGCCGGTTTTGGCAAAAAAATCATCATAAAGTTCTTTCATATAAAGCGGTGTCAATGCGGCCTGATGGTCGCTGAACTGGACAATGTCAGGCCGTAGATCCAGCTTTTTCATTAATTCCACGGCCCCTCGGGACATCAGCACCGACTCATAAAATTCCGTTTGGTTTTCTTCGTCCTGCAGGTAGGGCTCGACGAAAAGATCCGGAGTATCGTAAGCGTCGAGGAAATACATGGTAATGCCGTCATAAACAGCTGACTTGACCCTTAAGCGGACAGAGGCCCTGTGCTTAAAAGGCACAGTGATTTCAATGCCTGTGTCTTGGAAATGATAGCCTTCAAGTCCTTTTTGTTCTTTGTCTTGATATTGCCGTTCAAGCTTTTTGAATAAAGGCATGATGTGGATGGACTTGATCCCTTTGCGCACCAATTCACGGGGAAGTTCATAATTCACGTCCGCCTGACCGCCTTTTTGGACATAGGGCCGAAATTCCATACCGACAGAAACGTAGGTCCCTTCAAATTTGCGGTCCACCCAGACCCTGCCGTTGCCGTAGGGTAGGTCTGCCCATTCGCGATAGCCGTCGCTGTTTCTGGTCAGTTCAAACGTGTATCTAAAATTGTGTTTCGGCACCTGGACCTGAAAATTGACTTGGGCATGCCCTCCTGTCATTTGAATTTGAGGTTGGATCCTTTCCGTCTGCCATAGGCCATGCAGATTGGAATGCAGGCGGACCGTCCAGTCCTGTGCCTCGGACGCGTAAGGAAACACTGCCGTCAGGGTCAAGGGCTGTCCTTCCCTGCCTCTTTTTAGCACATCATCAATGTAGGCGATTTCTGCCTTGTCCCTTTTAGCATCCACTCTTGATTCGATGATCATGGCCCTGTTAATCTCTGAAATACGGGGCATCTGGGAAGTCTCTTCTGTTTTTAACTCCTGAAGATCAGCACCGCCGGCAAAATAACGTCTGGAAACCGTCTGCTGATTTAATGGATCTTTTTCTTCCTTGATATAGTTGTAGACCCCTTTCTTGAAGGCTTGAAGATATTGCCGGTAAATCTTGTTTTTCTGGCCGATGTCCTGCGTATTGATGCCTTTGATCTTATTTTTTCCGACGTAGATTTCGGATAATAGGCTTTTGATCACCTTTTTCTTGTACCAATCCGCGAGGATCAGGGCGTTGTAGATCTGCCTTAAGCGGGCAAAATTCTTGTGCCGGTTGATTTCGGCGGTCAATTGCGGCAGCACGATCTCGCGGATTATTTGTGTACCCAGCACGCGGATGTTGGGGTCCTGCCCTCGGGTTTCCCCGTTTCGCTCGCGAAAAGCCTCGCTCAACGGGGCAGAAAACGAGGAGGCCCTCGTTTTCCCTCCCTCGGGCACCCCAACATACGCGGGCTTGACTCTCGAGTCCTTCAAAATGGGGACTGTCCCCTTATCATTGTTTTCCAGGGGACTGTCCCCATTTTGTGCAACATTCTCGTGCTTGGCTTGCGATAAATAATCCTCTTCCAACATGACCTTCAATTTTGAGTCCACCACATACGCTGTCCCTGCATCGGCGTTTTCGTAAACAACGGCTTTCTGCGGCAAAATCCATACCTTATTAAACGTGTTAACGGGTATATCTGTTGTGCCATATTTCCTGGCAGCCAGAGTATAAACACGAGACCAAAATTTTTTGCCCGTTGCATCTTCCGGATAAATGAGTGAGGACGTGATCTGTTTTAAAATATAATCTTCGGCCAAAAGGTCCCTGCCCATCTGCGTTTGGGCAAAACGGTCAGGGATGATCTTGTTCTTCTCATAAGGGCTTAAGTTCACCCACAAATCCTGCTTTGGCACCGTCAAGGACGCCATAAAATACTGGATCTGCACGATAGACATTTTTTTAAGGGCATCCCCGCTTAAATTGGAGTCTCCCTGGTCCATAATAAAATCCATGCGCAAAGGATCATTGGGAAAAACCTTGATCCCTTTAAGCATGGGCGGGTCAAAAGCGGGGCTTAAAGGGACTCTATGGCCCGGCTGGGGCAAAACAAAATCATCAGCCCTGGAAGCCGGCATCGGCCCTGTGCAATTCATTAAAAATGCAACGCTGAGCGTAAGGACAGTAAATACCTTCATGCTATAAGAGTGCCATATAAATTATCTAAAGACAAATGAATGTTATCAGCAGGGATTGTTGCTATAATAGGCCGCAACCTGAAGGAGGTTTATGAAGAGTTTACACGCGTATTTGATTTTTGACGGCAAATGCCAGAGGGCCCTGGAATTTTATAAATCCTGCCTGGGCGGCCATTTGAATATCGTGCACTACGCCTCGAGGCCGGGCGGCACCGAGTTTCCCCAATGCAAGGACTGGGTCATGCACGGCAGTTTGACCATCGGCAGCATGGTTTTGATGGCCTCGGATTCAAGGCCGGACATCCCCATCCATCGGGGGAATAATTTCTCCGTCACCATCCACTGCGAAAATGTCAAGGAAGCGGAAATGCTTTTTAACGCCCTGGGGACGAACGGCACCGTCAAGATGCCCATCCAGGAGACGTTTTTTTCCCGCCGCTTCGGCATGCTGATCGACCAGTTCGGCGTGCACTGGATGATCAATCTGCCTTAAAAATGTTCCTTATGCCCCGCGGGCGCGTGCCAGCGGTTGATCTGCACGTCTTCCTTACGGATAAAAACATCCCCTTCCGGGCTGACATTCCATTCCTGAAAATGCGGCGGATAGACCACGATATCTATTAAAGGAAGGCTGAGCAGGCCTTTGGCCATCTTGCGCAGATGCTTGTCAAAAGCTGCCATGTCCAGCTCTTCCTTCACAAAAACAAAATGGGCCCGGCGGTATTTCTTAAAAAGTTTTTCGATCTTCGCGATCGAAACATTGCCCACCTCGGACCAAAACAGCATGGTCCCGTCGTAATCCAAGGCGCATAGATCCGGCTGAAACCGCTCGTCCGGCAGCTGGGGCTCCAGGCGCAGGGACCGGTATTGCTTATGGAACAAGGCATAGACCAGGGCCTTGGCAAAAGGATGGAATTCTGATTCGTGGGAGAGTTTATTGATGACGAGCTTGCGCTCGCCGAAGGCAAAGGTGTATTTTTTATTGGTTTGAAGCATGCTTGACCGTACGCAAGGTCTTATTTCTTATAGAGGATTAAATGTCGATGATTTTGGTAATTCCAATGAAGATACATTATGCCGCCAATGACCGCCACCGCCAACATGATCCAAACGGTCTTTTCAATCACCTGCACAGCCGCAGAATTCGGCCAGATTTTCTTTAATATGTAAAAGATAGTCCAGATAAAACAAGGCAGTCCATAGGGCGTGAGCAAAAAGGCCGGCATGAAGCCATCCAGGTCAGGGCCGGAACATCCCTTGGATATGCAATAGGAAAGCGGCCATAAAATAAGAAAGATCCAAAGGAAAGCGGCTATAAATGTGATATATTTCATATTGTTGAATTTATTCCACAAACTATTGATAAATATATAGTTGAGACATTATTGGAATCCGTTCCTCATCAAATATGCTCAATTTTTACTATTATAAGCCATTATATATTATTGGGCATTAGAAAATTCTTGGTTTTTTGGTTTAGAGTATATTATACTTTGGTTAAGTTCAAAATTTAGGAGTCAAAAGGAAAAAAATGAACAAACTCTGGGCAATCCTTACAGTTTTATTTTTATGCTTTGCACTGCCGTACAATATGGCCTATGCAACGCGCAAATGCACAAGTACGATTGAATATAATCCTGACGGGACGAAGAGCATTGTGACGGACTGTTCTTCGGTTTATGAAAAGAACAAAAACCCGGATATTGTAAGGAATCCAGGCACCCTGCAGGACTGGATCGATCATTTAATTGAAAAGTCCCAGGAAGGCATCCAATCCGTTGAAGACCGCATATCAGATCGATCCTCAACTCTCTCCAATCCAAATTTTTCAGCATCAGATATCCAGGAAAAACAGCAAGAAGCCATTGATGATCTGAAAACGAAGGAAGAGGACATGCAAAGCAGAAGGTAATATCTGAATTTCTTGGAATGGATAAGGCCGCCTAAAAAGCGGCTTTTTTAATTATGGGGGGCGTTTAAGCGCCCCCCAGGAAGAAAAAATATTATTGCGTATAATTATTTTTTTACTCCTTCTTACAATCTGACTTCATTTTAACGACCTTTCCAGTTTCAAGCAGGGATTTCAAATTCGAGAGGATCATCGGCCAGCCGCCTGAAACCGCTTTGATGAGTTTTGATTTCTCCTTCCCCATCGAATGCGTGACCGTCAATTTGACAGCATCTTCATTGGGTTCCATGTCCATGACACAACGGGAAAAACCTTCAGCGCCAAGCCCGGTCTTCCAGACATTTTTCCATTTCAGCACAATCCTCTTGAGTGGTTTGCATTCGATGACCTTGCCATGATCGGCAATGGAGCCGTCGGGGAAGGTCAATTGCCAATCGGAGCCCGGCTTCCAGTCGGTATTGATATTCATCCCGACCCAATATTGCCTTTGAAATTCAGGATTGGTCAAGGCCTGCCATAATTTCTGGGGCGTTGTTTTGATGTAGGTGACATAAACGAATTCTGACTTAGCCATGGTTGCTCTCCTTTTCTAATGCTTCTTTGAGGTTATTAAGAGTTTGTAGACGTCCCTGCTCGAATTTCCCGATCCAGCGCATGTAAATTTCATGGACAGGAACAGGATTCAGATAATGCAGCTTGTGCCTTCCTTTCCTTCTTGTCACCACGAGATTTGCTTTCTCTAAAATAAGAAGGTGTTTACTGACGGCCTGGCGGCTCATCTTATGGCCGGCGCAGATTTCATTTAAGGTCAGACCCTGTTTTGTGCGCAATCGGTCCAGGATCCGCCTGCGGCTGGCATCGGCCAGGGCTTTGAAGACCAAATCATCCACACCTCTATTATGCAACTATTTGGTTGCATGTCAAGGAAAAAAACTGGGACACATTGAATTTGTTAAAAAATTCAATGTGTCCCGGTTTTTAGGCTGTCCTGGTAGCGTTTCATCCGCGCGTTGAACGCTTCTTGAGTTTCCTGTTTCAAGACAACCGTTTTAGTGACTGCCTGGCCAGAGACTTTGAGACTGACCTCGGTCACAACGTCATGACTCCATAGGCTCACCGTGCCCATGATCTTGCCTGAATCCAGAATTTTATCTGGCTCTATCGTCATTGTTTTTGGTTCCAATGGATATTCGACATTGCCTACCTTGAATGTTCCCAGTTCAAGATCGATCGGAGCATCGGATGTGTTCTTAAAATGTAAGACGTAAGATGCCGGTGGTGTTTCTGATTCAGGACCGAGAGCACCCACGGCCGCGGCAACAGGATTAACCTTGCCTTCATCCAAGCCAGTAATGACGAGCATGACGCCGCCGCTTAATTCAGTCTTTGAAGAAATATATCCCTTAGTGTAGACTGTTCTCACCCAGCGCCCCTGGGCATCGCTGGTGTATTCAACGGTGTTCGCAGAAGCACAGCCCATACAAAGGATTAAAAGCAGCAAGCAAATTCTTCTCATATTTTCCCCCTGGCACAAAATCAAAACCTTATATCTTCCCGTCGGATTTACGGGATATTTTTGTAGACATCTTTTCTATGTCGAGCGCACCCATATTTTGACTTGTTTCTTTATTGTTGGCTTTCAAATCTTCCATATTTTTATTTTAATTATACCAGAAGCCATCAATGTCGAGATTATACCCCCGCAGGGCCTTCTTTAACCCTGGGATGGGGATAATGTCAATCTTTAACTGGTTGTCTATGATCTCTTCGATGGGAATGGGGAGAGCATTGGCGGGGTGGTATTGCCGCAAAAAGGCTTCAGCTTTAGCCTTGATTTCATCAAAGCTAAGAACAATGGGGATAATTTCCATCGAAATTAGGACTCTCTGACTTTACGGATTATGGTATTAAGCTCATCCTCGGAGAATTTCCCTTCCCTGACCTTACGAAATAGGACAGGCAGTCGTACAAGAGTATCATGGTCCTGTAAATCGGCCGGTATTTTACCGGCACTGATAGCAGCCAGGTCCTTGAATTTCTCCCACTCTTTGCCGCTGGTCTTGATTTTTAAATGATCAGCGAATCTGCGTAGCTTATCCTCATTCGTGGGCGGCGCCATCTTCCCGCGCTCAATTTTGCTCATGTTGCCTGCGTCATAACCATTTTCTTCGCAGAATTGCCGTAAGGTCTTGCCTAAAGCTATCCGTTTTTCCTTAAAAAACTCGCCGAACGTTTCCATGGTCTCTGACCTTGCCCCGCTAAATAAAGCCATTTGCAAGTAGAGTTTCCTGGGGTTAAA
>CAZACW010000075.1:0-8251 GCA_964483785.1 uncultured Planctomycetales bacterium | reverse complement strand
TGCTAAACATGTCCTTGCGTGCCTATAGATAGCGTTATGTCGAACTGACGTTATATTATTAAACCAAGGGACAATTTTATGAAAATCGCGCTGTGCGCCTCGGAAGTCGTGCCTTTTGCCAAGACCGGCGGTTTGGCGGATGTCTGCGGGGCCCTGCCCCTGGCCCTGGAAAAATTGGGCCATGAGCTTCTCATCATCACCCCGCGCTACAAGAGCTCCAAGATCAAGGCGCCGGCGCCCATTGTGCATGTGGGCGAGCATATCCGTGTCTGTTTTGTGGAGCATAATTATTACTATGAGCGCGAGGGCCTGTATGGGGACGAGGGCGGGGAATACCAGGACAATTTGGAGCGCTTCACTCATTTCAGCCATGAATGCCTGCAAACTTTAAAAAGCATCAAGTTCGTCCCGGAGATCATCCATTGCCACGACTGGCACACGGCCCTGATTCCCATATTGCTGAAAACCAATTATCAGCACGACCCGTTTTTTAAGAACACGCGCTCGGTGATGACCATCCATAATCTGGCCTACCAGGGCATTTTTCCCAAATATCAATACGGCAAATTGGGCATTGACGGCCATGTCTTCCATACCCAGGGCCTGGAATATTACGACCAGGTCAATATGCTCAAAGGCGGGATCATTTTCGCCGACGCCATCACCACGGTCTCGCCCCAATATGCCAAGGAAATCCAGACCCAGGATTTAGGCTGCGGCTTAGACGGTGTTTTGCGCAACCGCAGCCAGGACATTTACGGCATCATCAACGGCCTGGATTACGACGTATGGAACCCCAAGGACGATCATTTTCTGGATTTTCCCTACGGCCCGTCGGATGCCAATGAACAGAAGATGAAAAACAAATTGGTGGTGCAGGCGGCCATGGACCTGCCTTTAAAAGAAAAAATCCCCGCCTTCGGCTTTGTGGGCAGGCTTTGCGTCCAAAAAGGGCTGGACATTCTGCTCGAGTCCGTGGACAGCATGGTCGAGCAGGAGGCCCAGGTCTTTTTTACCGGTGTGGGGGATCGAAAATACCACCGCATGATCGATGAGGCCTGCCAGCGCCATCCCCGCCATGTGGGCAAATTTTTGAAATTCGACGAGCCCATGGCCCATAAGATCTATGCCGCTTCGGATTTTTTTCTGATGCCCTCCACCTACGAGCCCTGCGGCCTGGGGCAGATGATTGCCCTGCGCTATGGCACCATTCCCGTGGTCCATAAGACCGGGGGCCTGGCGGACACCATCCATCTTTATGATCCCATTCATAAGACCGGCAATGGTTTTGTATTTACGGAATACGGCAAGGATTCCTTGGTAGAAGCGGTGGATGAAGCGCTGAAGGTTTTCCGACAAAACGGCCAGATGACAGACCTTAAGGAGCAGGCCCTGCGCTACCGGTTTTCCTGGGAAAAATCCGCCAAGGAATACGTGAGGGTATACCAGCGATGCTTGTCATAGGCCTGACCGGAAACCTGGGAAGCGGCAAATCCACCGTGGCCGCCATGTTCAAACAGCAGGGGGCCAAAATCATCGACGCGGACGCCATCACCCGGGGGCTTTTGGCCCCGGGCCAAAAATCCGTAAAAAAAGTGGCAAATATTTTTCCCGGTGTTATACTTAAAAATAGATCAATCGACCGCAAAGCACTGGCCAAGATCGTATTTAATCATCCGCGTGAACTACAGAAACTCACCGACATACTTTACCCAGAGGCTCTCAAAGAAGTCAAAAAGCTGATATCCCTTTATAAAAAGCACCCCTTTGTCATTTTGGATGCACCTCTTCTATTCGAGTCCGGATGGGACAAATTCACGGATACAAGCGTGGTCGTCACGGCCACACGCCAACAGCAGTTGGAACGGGCCCAAAAGCGGCTCGGCCTGACACGGGCGCAAGCTTTGCGGCGGCTGAGGCATCAAATGCCCTTGAAGAAGAAATGCGGCATGGCTGATATGATCATCGACAACAGTCATGGACTTGCGCGAACGCGCCGACAAGTTGATGAGATTATGGATAGATTAAAGAGAAAGAAGTTTTAATAAGGAGACATCAATGAGCAGGACTGAAGCAAAAAAAGAAACTACCGAAGAATTTAAAGAAAACGGCAACGGCGATTATAAGCCGGCCAATCCCCAGGGGAAGACCGTCCATATAGAAGGCTTGAAGGACATGAAAATGGCCGAGCTCACCAAGCTCGCCCGCGAGATGGACATCCAGGGCGCCTCGGCCCTGAAAAAGCAGGATTTGATGTTCAAGATCCTGCAGGTCCAGGCGGAAAAAGAGGGGCTGATGTTCGGCGAAGGCACCCTGGAAATCCTTTCCGAAGGGTTTGGGTTTTTAAGGAGCGCCAAATACAATTATCTGCCCTGCCCGGATGATATTTACATTTCACCCTCACAAATCCGCCGTTTTGATTTAAAGACCGGAGACACGGTCTCAGGCCAGATCAGGCCGCCCAAGGAAGGGGAGAAATATTTCGCCCTGTTGAAGGTGGAAGCGGTCAATTTTGAAAATCCGGAAAAGTGCAAGGACAAGATCTTCTTCGATAATTTGACCCCGCTTTATCCCAAGGACCGCCTGAATTTGGAAACCACCCAGCAGGAGGTTTCCACCCGTATCATCAATTTGTTGACGCCCATCGGCAAGGGACAGCGCGCCCTGATCGTGGCCCCGCCTTACAGCGGCAAGACCGTGCTCATGCAGAAAATGGCCAATGCCATCACGGCCAATCATCCGGAAGTGATTTTGATCGTGCTTTTGATCGATGAGCGCCCGGAAGAGGTCACCGATATGCAGCGTTCGGTCAAGGGCGAGGTCATTGCCTCGACCTTTGATGAGCCGGCTGAGCGCCATGTGCAGATTGCGGAAGTGGTGATCGAAAAGGCCAAGCGCCTGGTGGAGCACAAGCGGGACGTGGTGATTTTGCTTGACAGCATCACCCGTCTGGCCCGCGCGTACAATACCGTGGTGCCCCATTCCGGAAAGATCCTTTCCGGCGGTGTGGATTCCAACGCTCTGCACAAGCCCAAGCGCTTTTTCGGCGCGGCCCGCAACATCGAGGAGGGCGGGTCCTTGACCATCATCGCCACCTCCTTGGTCGACACCGGCAGCCGCATGGATGAGGTCATTTTCGAAGAGTTTAAGGGCACGGGCAACATGGAACTTCAGCTGGACCGCAATCTCTTCCAGCGGCGCATTTACCCGGCCATTGACATCAAGCGCTCCAACACCCGCCATGAGGAATTGCTGGTGCCGGAAGGCGATCTTCAGCGCGCCTGGCTCCTGCGCAAGGCCTTCAATGACCTGAATTCCGCGGAGGCCATGGAACTGTTGATCGACAAGATCTCCAAGTTCAAGACCAACAGCGATTTCTTGCAAAATATGAATAAATAGTGTACTATAGAACCTTTCAAAAATAGGGGCGTTCCCCTATTTTTGGGCGGGTACATTTTGAACACAATAGGGACATCTCCCTATGATTGAAGGAGAGAAGGGCCATGAAAGCTGAAATCCATCCTACTTACGAAGATGCCACCATCACCTGCGCTTGCGGGAATGTGATCCATACCAAGGCCACCAAGAAGCTGATCCGTGTGGAGATCTGTTCCCAATGCCATCCGTTCTTCACCGGCGCCAAGAAATTCGTAGACACGGCCGGCCGCATTGAACGTTTCAACAAGCGTTATGCTAAGACCAAATGATGAAGCGAAATTGGTCAAGGCCCAGGCCCGTTACCATGAGCTTGAAGGCCTCTTAGCAGACGAAAAAGTCGCCTCAGATTCCAGCCAATACGGTAAAATAGCCAAGGAGTTCTCCGGTCTCGGGGAGCTCATGGCCATGTACCATGCCTATCAAAAGACCCTGACCCAGATCCGGGAATTGGAAGAGATCGTCACGTCCAAGGCAGATGCCGAGTTCAGGGAATTGGCCCAGAACGAGCTTTTGGATCTGGAACCCCAACTGCAGGATTTGATCGAGCGTCTGACTGATTTTCTGGACCCTGCCAAAAACGAACCGGACAAGAACATTATTGTGGAGATCAGGGCCGGCACCGGCGGCCTGGAAGCGAGCTTGTTTGCCGCGGACCTCTACCGCATGTACACCAAATACGCGGACCTGAAAGGCTGGGCCCTGGAATTGATGTCCTACGCGGACACAGAGGCCGGCGGCGTCAAGGAAGTCGTATTTTCCTTAAGCGGCAAGGAATGTTCCAAGCGCCTGAAATGGGAAAGCGGCATTCATCGCGTCCAGCGCGTGCCCACCACCGAAGCTTCCGGCCGTATCCACACCTCGGCGGTGACCGTGGCCATCTTGTTTGAGCCGGAAGAAATCGATCTTGAGATCAACCCCAAGGACTTGAAAATCGACGTGTACCGTTCCTCCGGGCCGGGCGGGCAAAGCGTCAATACCACGGATTCCGCGGTGCGCATCACGCATTTGCCCACCGGAACAGTCGTGGTCTGCCAGGATGAGCGTTCTCAGCTTAAGAACCGCGCCAAGGCCATGCGTATTTTGCGCGCCAGGATCCTGGACCATATGCAGCAGGAAGCTTTCCAGAAGGAATCAGCCCTGCGCAAGGCCCAGGTCGGCTCCGGCGACCGCAGTGAAAAGATCCGCACCTATAATTTTCCCGACCGGCGGGTCACGGACCATCGCATCGGCTATACCAGCCATCAATTGGAGAGCATCCTCAACGGCGATATGGATGATTTGACCAATGCCCTGATGGCCGCGGAAAAAGAAGCCAAGGAAAGCGCGAGTTCATCTTAATCGAAAAGCAGTGACCGAAGACCAAATCATCCTCACCTATATCCTCAAACGCAGGGCGCTCGACCTTGGCCTTGATCAGCCTGTCTTAAATCCGCAACAGCAAAAACAATTCGATCAATGCCGCCGGCGACGGGCGGCCGGCGAGCCTCTGCAGTACATTTTGGGCAGCTGCGATTTCATGGGCCTGGAATTGGCGGTCAATCCGTCTGTTCTCATCCCGCGGCCGGAAACCGAACAACTCGTGGATCATGCGCTTAAGTTTTGCAAAGGGGACAATCTTTCCAAGACGCAGGGGAGCGTCCCATTCAAAATTCTGGATTTAGGCACAGGCTCCGGCAATATTGCCATTGCCTTGGCCCGATTTGTCCCTCAGGCGCGGATTTTAAGTGTTGATATATCCCAAGAAGCATTGGCAACAGCCAGGGACAATGCCCGGCTTCACAAGGTCGAAGACCGTATTGAGTTTATGCAGGAGGACATGGAAATGGCCTTGCGCCAGGCCAGGCAGAGGGGCGATCTTTTTGATCTCATTATCTCCAACCCTCCCTATATCCCGGCAGGCCAGCTTTCAAGCCTTCCATTGGATGTGCAAAAAGAGCCCCGCAGGGCCTTGGACGGCGGCGAAGATGGTTTGAAATTTCAGCGGATTATTATAAAATACAGTCCTTGCTTGCTAAGACCAGAGGCTTGCCTTATGATGGAATTCGGCGACGGGCAGGCGCAGACCCTGCTGAAACTGGCCCAGGAAGAGAAAAAATTTATCAATATCGAAATCATCAAGGATTTGGCCGGCCGCGAGAGGATTTTCAAGGCCGTAGTGGAGAAAGACAGGCATGGAAAAGTTCATCATTGAAGGCGGCAGGACCTTAAAAGGCGAGATCAAGGTCAGCGGCTCCAAAAACGCGACCCTGCCGATTTTAGCGGCCACGCTCTTGACCGACGGCAGCTGCGAGATCCGCAATGTCCCCAAATTGCGCGATACCCTGACCATGTGCAAATTGTTAAGGTCCCTGGGCAAGACCGTTGAGATCGGCAATCACAAGGTGGTGATTTCCGGCGCTGCCAACAATCATGTGGCGGATTACAAGCTGGTCTCAACGATGCGCGGTTCCTTTTGCGTTTTGGGCCCCTTGCTGGCCAAATTAGGCAAGGCCAAGGTGTCCATGCCCGGCGGCTGTGTCATCGGCGTGCGGCCCATTGACCTGCATATGAAGGGCATTATGGCCTTGAGGGTCAGGGCGGATTTTGACGGCGGGTATGTGATGGCCACGGCCGATAGGCTGGAAGGCGCCCAGATGTATTTAGGCGGCACCTTCGGCTCTTCCGTCCTGGCCACGGCCAATGTGATGATGGCCGCAAGCCTGGCCCACGGCGAGACCATCATCGAATCCGCGGCCTGCGAGCCGGAAATCGAGGATTTGGGCAATTTTTTAAGCGCCATGGGTGCTAAGATCCACGGCCAGGGCACGCCGCGCATTGTGATCAACGGCGTGCGCAAGCTCAACGGCATGAATTATAAGATGGGGGCGGACCGTATCGAAGCCGGGACCTTCCTGCTTTTGGCCGCGGCCGCCAAAAGCGATATATTGGTCAGGGACG
The DNA here is from genome assembly GCA_964483785.1 of uncultured Planctomycetales bacterium. Classification (GTDB taxonomy): domain Bacteria; phylum Omnitrophota; class Gorgyraeia; order Zapsychrales; family Fredricksoniimonadaceae; genus JABDGZ01. Next base: position 1,876 of record CAZACW010000075.1, on the reverse strand, counting down.
CCCATTACAATCACTTGCTCGCGCTGATCGATAAATTACAGTCCATCGGCGTTGATGTGCACAAGGACGGCCCGGACATCCGTATTCGGGCCAAGAAAACTTTAAAGCCGGCCAATATCGTGACCCATCCGCATCCGGGCTTTCCGACGGATTTGCAGGCCCAATATATGGCGCTGATGGCTGTTACACCAGGGGTGAGCATCATCACGGACCGGGTTTTTCCAGACAGGTTCATGCATATCGCGGAACTCAACCGCATGGGCGCCCAGATTAGGCGCGATGCCGGTGTGGCTATTGTAGAAGGCATCAAGAAATTATACGGCGCGCCGGTGATGGCCTCGGATTTGCGTGCTTCCGCGGCCCTGGTGATTGCGGGCCTGGTTGCCCAAGGAAAAACCGAGGTGCACCGCATCTACCATCTGGACCGCGGCTATGAGGATTTGGACGGCAAATTGGCGGGCCTTGGCGCCAAGGTCTACCGGGAAAAAGAATGAACCACCACAACCCCCGGGGTTGTGATGGTTGCCAAGAGAAAAGGGCATTGAGGCGCTATGATTTTAATGATTGATAACTATGATTCGTTCACCTATAACCTGGTCCAGTATCTGGGCGAGCTTAAGGCGCAGGTCAAGGTGTTTCGCAATGATGCCCTGACCATGGCGCAGATCCGCAAGATGAAGCCGGAGAAGATCGTCATTTCTCCAGGACCCGGCCGGCCGGAGGATGCGGGCATGACCATTGAGATCATCAAGGAACTGGGGGAGCAGGTCCCCATCTTAGGCGTTTGCCTGGGGCACCAGGGCATAGGGTATGCTTTTGGGGGCAAGATCATCGGCGCCAAACAATTGATGCACGGCAAAACATCCATGATCAAACATAACGGCCAGGGCATTTTTAAAGGCCTGCCCAATCCTTTCGAGGCCACCCGCTATCATTCCTTAGTCATTGACCCTCAGCATGTCCCTGAATGCCTCACGGTCACGGCCGTGACCGCCAGCGACGGGGAGATCATGGGCATAAAGCATAAGACCTTTCCTGTTTACGGCGTCCAGTTTCATCCGGAATCCATCCTGACCAAGCAGGGGATGAACATCCTCAAGAATTTTCTCCACGCATGATGCGCGATTACATCACACAGATCGAGCAGGGGGAAAATCTCAGCCACGACCAGATCACCGTGATCATGGAATTGATCATGTCCGGCCAGGCCGAGCTTGAGGAAATCAAGAAATTCCTGCTGGCCTTAAACCACAAAGGCCCGACGGTCGAGGAGATCACGGCCGCGGCCCTGATCATGCGCAAATTCGTGGTGCCGATCAAGACGCGCCATGAAGTGGTGCTGGACACCTGCGGCACGGGCGGGGACCAGCGGGACACCTTCAATATTTCGACGGTCGCGGCCATTGTGGTGGCCTCCTGCGGCATGGCCGTGGCCAAGCACGGCAACCGCTCCGTCTCCAGCCGCTGCGGCAGTGCGGATGTGCTGGAGGCCCTGGGGGTCAATTTGAACATCGAAGAAAAACATTTGAATGAATGCCTCAACAAGGTCGGCCTGGCCTTTCTCTTTGCCCAGCGCCTGCATCCGGCCATGAAAAACGTGGCCTTTGCCCGGCATGAGCTGGGGGTCAAGACCATCTTTAATATCCTGGGGCCTTTGACCAATCCGGCCCGGGCCACGCACCAGATCATGGGGGTCTACAGCCGGGAGCTGATTGAACCCATGGCCAGGGTGCTTCAGAATTTGGGCCTGAAAAAGGCCCTGGTGGTGCACGGCAATGACGGCCTGGATGAAATCACCACGACGGAGAAGACCTTTGTCTGTGAGTTTACAGGGTCCCAGATCATCCGTTATGATATTGATCCGGCTGAATTAGGG
>CAZACW010000074.1:0-8995 GCA_964483785.1 uncultured Planctomycetales bacterium | reverse complement strand
GAAAGAAGAACGACACCTCACCGAATCGGATCCCCAGCTTCGAGAACGAAGTGCGGTTCATCACCGTCTTCGCATCGAGCATCCACATCCAGTCGTCCATGTCGAGCTCGACGATCCCGCCGCCGTCGCGCTTCGCGTCGAGCACGTATTGCCAGCGGAACGCGTTGCCCGACGCCTCGCCGTGCGCCTCGCCCACCACGTCGCCAGCGGTGCCGACATAGCGGCTGCCGTTCTTGCGGATGGTCCAATATTTCTTTCGTGGCCTTGGCTAAATTCGCATCACCACCGCCAAACTGCGCCAGGCTGGAGCTGGTGCTGACCACGGCTATCCCCATCCCGTTGCCTTCCACTAATAAGGCGGCCACGGCCAAGGGCATGCCGTGTTCCAATTGGTCTTTTCCATCGGGGGAGGACTCTAATTGGGCCAGGCGGACGGGATTGATCTCATACCCCATATTTTGAAGGCCTTTCAATGTATAATTCCGGCTTCCCAACATATCCTCAAAAAACCCGGCGTTGCCGCTGGGATTAAATCCGTTTAAGGGATTCACCCCCTCGTCCTTATAGACAGGGCGCGTGACATTTTGACCTTCTTGGCCGGCCTCTGCTTTTTGTTTGCCTAATTCTTGCTGGGATTTCTCGATATACCAATGATAAACGCGCTGCAGTTCCGCATATTCCGCGGCGGTAGACGTTGATTGCTGGGCCAATTGCAGCATTAACTCCAATTCCGTAGGCCTTACCACTTCCCTCATACTCTGGGAGCCGACCTTCACCGTTTCGGGATTCAATCCTGTTTCCTTAATGTAATCGTTTAACGCGGCCTTAATGGCATCTTCCGTGAAAGCACTGACCATGATATTGATATAGGCTTGACGGCGTTCAGGAAATTTATTTAAAAAGGCCGCCCATTGGCGGATGATGAACCTTAAAAAAGTCATGTCGGATTCATTACCCATGGTGAATCGGACGACACCTTTAACAGCCCCGCCAAAGGCCCTTGCCCCTGTGCCCCCGAACGGAGGCTCATAAACGTAGACCCCGTCCCTGACAGCGTCCTGAAGGGCGCGCAGCTGGGGCCCGAAATATTTACGGTAGGTGCTGCTTTGCGTAAATATAAAATGATTATAATCAAAAAATTCCGGTGAAGGCATTTGAGACAACAGCGCCACCATGGTCCTTAAATGCGCTAATTCCTGCTGGTCCTGAAAATAATCATTTCTTTCCGAACCTGTAAGTTCCTGTTCTGATTCCCCTTCCCATTTCCTGGTCAACTCATGGATCCCGGTCTGCCTCTCGATGATTTCAACCTCGAGGTCCCTCCTGAACGCCGGTGAAAAATGACTCGTGCCGTCCAATTCGCTGGATTCAAAATCAGCCTGGGCGGCCTGAACCTTCCCTTGAAATTCTTCATATTCAGCGGCATAAGCTTGACTGTTGACCGCTTGGCCCTGGATCAAGGCTTGAACAATGTCTTTGATATCCTGGGCGCTTTTAAAATCCCAAAGCTGATTGACGCGGCCGTCGCTGAAGGCCAGCAGCAAAACCCTCTCCTGTAAGGCGCTTAAATGCGCTTCGGTCAATAGCTTGGCATTTTGAGACAACCGCGCCCGCACTATGGCCCGTTCCAAGTGATTGACACCCGGCGACCTGAAGGGCAGATAGTTACGCCGGAAATTGTCTTGGGCAAAACTGCGCAGTTCCCTTAAATCTTCCTCGGTGAAAGGCTGTCCTGGATTGCGGGCCATGATTTCCCTGGCCTTGGCCACCAATTCCGGCTCCAGGGTCAATGCTTGCGTTGCGTCTTTTTCAGCGGGTGACGCCACCATTTTGGGATCATTCAAATGATACTTGACCGCCAGGGAGGCCAATTCTTCTGGAGAATAAAGCGCCATGCGTTCATTATTGGATTGACGTTCCGCTTCCTTAAAAGCGGCATTGGCTTTAAGGACGCCTTCACGGTATTCTTCCATGTCAGCAGCACTCATTGAAAGGACCGTTGTCCCGCGCTCAGCGATCCTGGAATGTGAAAACGGGTGCGGATCATCTTCATTGGCCTTGATTTTTCCCATGCCTTCCCGGGCATTTTTAATTTCATTGGCCAACTCATGGGTGATGCGCTGGATCTCTTCGGCAGGGGTCTGGGGGTCAAAAAATAAAATCACGGAACCTGTGGAACGGGCGCCGGTGATGCCGTAGCGGAAATGATGCGTTTCCCCGTATTTGCGGACAAATTCTTCCAGGACCCGTACAACGACAGGATGGATGGACACCGGCGCGATTTTTTGGCGCAGGGCCACCATCTCGTAAGCCGCATTGCCCATGGCCACAATGTCCCCCCGCTGGGCCGCCTGCATCATCACCAGGGTCAGCTCCGCCCACGCGGCCTGGGCGTCCGGGCTGGCATTGAGCATAGACGTCGTAAAGACCTGGTCCAAGGTATCTTCCGCCGGTTCAACCATGCCGATGCGCACAATGCGCATGAACTGATTGATCCGTTTCATAGCATAGGGTGATAACGGCACGCGGATCATTTTGGGGATCACACCGCCGGCAAATTGCACAAATCTTTGTTCCCCTGTTTCTTCGTCGGTTATATATCCTTGCATGGGATCGCCGGCAATGGATAACACCATGCCGCCTCTTCCCTGCAATTCATCCTGGGTCCCGGCCTTGCCGGCCAAACGCAGCACGGTGGTTTGAGACCCGATAATGGCCCGCGCAATACTTAGTTCATCGTCCCACATATCATAAGTGCGGTTGAATTCATCAAAACTGTCTCCTGGAGCCAGCCTGGTCCTTCGAGGGCCTTGATGATTGCCCAAATGCAATTCACCGGATTTGATCCAATGATATTCTCCTTTAATGTCCCAATGGACCGGATGCACTTTTGTGGAATCGTCCTGGATCTTGCGCACGCGGTATTGATATTGTCCGTCGCCGGAAGGCAGTTGGTCCAAAATCAAATCAACCGAAACATGACCCTGGACCTCACGCCGCGGGAACCGGTATGTTTCATCAGGATTGTCAAAATGCCCGTCCTTGGCCACTTCCACGTAATAATAGCCGGGCCCATCGACTTTAACCATCAATTTGGTCACATGCTGAACCAAAGACTGGTTGGGATTTTCCACCCTGTTGCCTGTCAAAGCATCAAAGGCCGTGGCCGCGGCCATGGCAATGGCGCTGCTGACCGCCAAACCAGAACCCGCCGTGATGCCTTTGACATGCATGGTGATGGCCAGGCCCTTGCCCTGGCCTAAGACATGGTCAAAGACTTCCTGCATGACCCGCGTGATCGTTTCCCCATGCTTGTCCTCGGCGATGGCTTTTTCCATCAGCGGTTTGGGCAGCAACCCTAAGGACACCAGCGTCTGCAGGACCAGGTCTGCCTTTCCTTTTTTCAAAGCGTCCCTGGCATTGGTGATGACTTCACTCCATCCCATGTCCAAAGACTGAACAGACATGAAGGTCTCTTCGCCTTGAACTTCATTGCCGAGGCTGTCTTTGCGTTTAGGAAGATTCTTGCGGTCGGTGATTTCAAAAGACACTTCCACATTGCGGTCCACGGTGCCGTCTTCCCTGGTCATTAACCCGGCATGATTTAAGATGCGGTAAAGGTAGGGACGATACAGCGACAAAAAGGTGGAGTCGCCGATGCCGCCGGCTGAATCTTCATTGCGTGTCGGCACGCTGACAACCAGACCCGTTTGCGCACCGGACAAATAGGTGTTTTCAGCCTGTCTGTAATCTTGACGGTAGGCAGCCATCATCTCTTCCAGGGAAGCCCCCTGCCTGGCCATGGCAGCCAATCGGTTGGTGGCCCTGGCCAGTTCAGGACGCACACGCTGTGTTTCAAGCTTAAGGCCGTCCCCGACATAGCGCGCATAGTACTGCTTGGACAATTTGTGGTAAAAATTGCTCAGCCAATCCATGGCGGTCAACGAGTGGCCGTTGCGGTTGAGCCAAAATGTAAAGAAGGCCCGCTGTTGTGCCCGTTTGAGATTGTCCAGATTCTGCCTGCCCAGATTCATGTCATAAACTTCCACAGGCACGGCGAGGCCCCCATTCAGATCCAGTTTTTCCCGGGAAAGGCCGAAGCGCAGGTGATCATCCATGAGTGAGGCCAAAAATTCAGCGGCCTGTCCCTTCATGGCATCGGTCACTTGAGGGTCATCGGTAAAAAGCATTTCCCTTAAGGCCAGGGCGATGCCCTCGATTTTCTGCTCGGCCAGACGGCCCTGCGCATTGGTCACGCCTTCGGAAAGGACCCAATCGGAAAGGCCCAGATCATAAACGATGTTTTCAACGGCCACGGTCCCGATCCCGTAATTTTTGTCCGTGTCCCCGACATATCTTTGCAGAGCGTCGATATACAAATGGCCGGCGTTTTTAATAAGGTCCAAGGTCCTGACATAGGCGTCATATCTGGCCTGCAATTCTTCGTCGTCGTGGGCCAGGCGGTTTTTACTGTTGATCACGCTGTCCGGGGTCAGCATCGTTTCCAAGACCTCATGGGTGGGCTTAAATTCCGAAGAAATAACGATATTGGCGTACACCGCCTTTAACAAGGGCTGCATCTGGCCCACTTTTTTGAAAGCCATCAAAGCCACCAGATAATGCGGGTCCTTGACATCCATGGCCTTGGCCCCGATCTCATACATTTGCCGGACGATTTCCGCGCGTTTCATGCTGACCTGAATTTGCAGGCGTTCAATATCAAGGGCGGACATCGGCTCTCCATCCGGTCGAATGCCGGCCCGGGCCAATGCTTCCTCAAAACTGCGGAATTCCCTCTCCAATTCAAGGGAACGGGAATAGAAATCCGGATTTTCCTCGCCAGAATGCGGATCGATGAAACGCAGGCGGTTAAGTTTTAAAATTTCCGGAATGGAAAGATTGACCGTGAGGGCTTTGTCCGCCTGGGATTTGGGGCCTGCGATACTGCCGCCCGCATCGACGACCAGGGCCCTGGCTGAGGGAAAAATTTGCCTAATCCCATCGTCCGGTAAAACTTCACTGACCTGCATGGCCCGATCAATGGCTATGCCTGCCAGCACCCCTCCGGAAAAATATTTGCGCGGGACCATGGTCTTAGACAATTGGTCATAATCGTCCTTGATAAAATGGTAAACGCCCTTTTTATAAGCACTTAAATATTGTTCATAAATCTTTTGGGTGATTTTCCCGTCCGCCACATTGACACCCGAAACCTTGTTCTGGTTGACATAATTAACTCCGAGGAAACTTTCTTTAAATCTTTTCTTGAACCAGGAGGCCAAAATCAGCGCTGAAAAGGCCTGGCGGACCTGGACAAAATTCCTGCCTGTGTTGACTTCTTTTACGACGGCAGGGCTGATGATATCCCTGGCGCTTTGGGCAGCAAGTGCATGGGCCATATTTGCCTCTGTCAGGGCGTCAATCAAAGGCGCTGATCCGGGAATGACCGTGCCGCTGTGTTTCTGCAGGCTCAAATAATCTTCTTCCAATAAAACTTTCAAATGGCTGGCAAGGACAAAGGCCCGGTCCTTGTGCTCATAGACTTCCACGGTCTGCGGCATGATCCACACCTTATTAAAGGTATTAACCGCAACCTCGGTGGTGCCGAACTTTTGCCTGGCCTGGGCATAGATCTTGGCCCAAAATTGACGGCCCAAAGCATTTTCCGGATAAACCAGGGAAGCGGTCAATTGCTTCAGCAGGTAATCCTGGCCCAGCAAGTCACGGCCTAAAAAGGTCTGGCTGAATGGCTGGGGCAGGACGCGGTTTTTTTCGTAAGGGGAAAGGTTGACCCACAAATCTTCGTCCGGGACCGTAAGCCCTGCCATGAAATATTTGATTTGTTTTTCAATTTCGGTTTTTTGCAGGGCTGGCGGCAATGAGCTTTGGCCTGGATCGACATAAAAGTCAAAACGGAAAGGGTCCTCGGGATGAATGCGCACTCCCTTGATCATCACAGGCGCAAAATCAGGGCTGATGGACACCATACTGCCTGGAGACGGGAGCCAAGCCACAGGTTGGACAGAAGCTTGAGATATCGAAAGCGGAAAAACTGAAGTTGAAATAAAGGCGCAGATTAAAAGATAGGAAAAAAATATTCTAAAATCTTTTAGATGGAAAGATGGATGTGAACGCAAAAAAATTTTGTATGGGGTTCTGTCCATATAGATTTTCTGATATATAAAATAAAATGCTTAATAAAAGGTTAACATGTCAATCTAAGTTGTCAAGTCCGTATCTTATTGAAACGAATGAAGTTATAAATTCGATAAGAAATAAATCCCCTTAAAGACCAGATCTTCATCAATGATGCGGATTTTGGGCGAGACAAATTTTTTCATCAAATGCGTATGGCCGCCGGTCAGGATCACCTTGGGCTTGGCCTTCATCTGCCGGCTGATCAAATCAATAAAGCCGCTGCACAAGGACCCATAACCATAAAATAGGCCGCTTAAAATGCTTTCCTGCGTGGTCCTGCCGATGATATGGCGGGGCGCCTGGATTTCAATATGGGGCAAAAGCGCGGTTTTCAAAAACAGGGATTCCGCGGAAAGGCGAAGGCCCGGCACAATGGCGCCGCCCAAATATTCACCCTTGGCGGAAATCACATCAAAGGTGATGGCTGTGCCCAAATCCACCACGATCAACGGCTGTCCGTAAATTTTCATGGCCCCGTAGGCCCCGACCAAACGGTCCTGCCCCACCTGCCTGGGATTTTTATACCGGTTGATGATGGGCACCTTGATGTCCCGGCCGATCATGGCCGCCTTCACGGATTTTCTAAGCATCTCCTCCAGCATCTTGGAAGCCCTGGGCACCACGGAACAAATCATGGCCTTGGTCACCGCATGGCCTTTCAAGACCTTGGCCACCACGGCCTTGATGGCATAGGCCTTGGCCTCTGTATCCACGACGGCGGTTGAGACAATCTGTCCCGAACGGTGGATCAGTGCAAAACCGATGGTGGTATTGCCTATGTCAATGGCCAGTAACATAATCCGTGTTCAGCGTCTAAGGGATCACTTAGACGCCGATTCCTTTCATCTCCTTGATCTTGTCCCTGATCTTGGCGGCTTTTTCAAATTCCAGATTGCGGGCCGCGGCTTCCATCTGCGCTTCCAGCTCGCTCACATAATTAGACAGGGCAAACTCTTCTTCCGATTGGCCGCTGGCCTCCATCACCCGCTCCTTAGCCTCGGCGAATTCTTCGATCCCGCGGCTGATGGACTTGGCGATGGTCTTAGGCGTAATGCCGTGCCGGACGTTAAAATCCGTCTGGATCTTGCGGCGGCGCTCGCATTCGTCCATGGCGGCCTTCATCGTCGGAGAAATGCTGTCCGCGTACATGATGACAACGCCGTTGATATTGCGCGCGGCGCGGCCCGCGGTCTGGATCAGCGCAGTTTGGGAGCGCAAAAAACCCTGCTTATCCGCATCAAATATGGCCACTAAAGAAACTTCAGGCAAGTCCAATCCTTCGCGCAGCAAATTGACGCCGATGAGGCAATCGAATTTTTTCAGGCGCAGATCCTGCAAAATCTTGGTGCGGTCAATGGTCTCGATGTCCGAATGCAGGTATTTGACCCTTAATCCCGCCTCCTCGACGTATGTGCAAAGATCTTCGGACATGCGCTTGGTCAGCGTTGTCACCAGCACCCGCTCGTGGCGCTGGATGCGCTTGCGGCATTCCTCAATCAAGTCCTCCACCTGGCCCGCGGTGGGACGGACCAGGATGGGCGGATCGATGATCCCCGTCGGACGGATGATCTGCTCCACCACATGCCCGCCGGCATCGCGGCGCTCATAGGGCCCAGGTGTTGCGGAAACATAGATTTTCTGTTTTAGAAGTTTTTCCAATTCATGGAATTTCAAGGGGCGGTTGTCCAAACAGGACGGCAACCGGAAGCCATGCGCCACCAGCATGTCCTTGCGGGCGCGGTCGCCCTCATACATGCCTCCCAATTGCGGGACAGTGGCATGGCTTTCATCGATGACGGTCACGAAATCCGAAGGAAAATAATCCAACAGGCAAAAAGGCCGGCTGCCCGGCGTGCGGCCGGAAAGCACGCGGGAATAATTTTCAATGCCCTTGCACATGCCGACCTCTTTAAGCATTTCCATGTCGTAACGGGTGCGCGAGCCCAGGCGCTGGGCCTCCACCAATTTCCCCTGGGACTCCAAGGCCGCGGCCCGGCCTTGCAATTCCCTTTGGATTTCTTCCAGGGCCTCCTGCAGGCGCGGCGGGGAAATCAAAAAATGTTTGGCCGGATAAATAAAGGCCTTTTCCAACTGGGCGATGGTGTCCCCGGAGACCGGGTCGATCTGCCGGATTTTCTCAATGGCCTGGTCATCAAATTCGATCCTTAAGGCGTCCTGGCGGTAGGCTGGATACACTTCCACGATGTCCCCGCGCACGCGGATCTTGCCGCGGATGAATTCATAATCATTGCGCTCATACTGGATTGCCACCAGCTGGGCCAGGACCTCGTCGCGGTCAATGATCTGGCCGGTTTTCAGCTGCACCGTGTAATTCTCATAATCGTCCGGCGAACCCAGATTGTAAATGCAGGAAACGCTGGCCACGATGATCACGTCCCGGCGGGACAAAAGCGAAGTGGTGGCAGCCAGGCGCAGGCGGTCCAGGCGGTCATTGATGGCCGAATCTTTCTCGATATAAACGTCGGTTTGCGGGATATAGGCTTCCGGCTGGTAATAATCGTAATAGCTGACAAAATACTCGACGGCATTGCTGGGGAAAAAGGCCTTGAGCTCGCCGTAGAGCTGGGCCGCCAGGGTCTTGTTGTGGGAAATCACCAGGGCCGGACGGTTGGCGTTCTGGATCACGTTGGCGATGGTGAAGGTCTTGCCGCTGCCGGTAACGCCCAGCAAGGTCTGGGCCGGGACATCTTCCTTCAGCCCCCGGGTCAGCTAATCAATGGCCTTCTTCTGTTCCGCAACAGGCCCAAAAGGGCTTTTCAGGACAACCTTAGCCCTT
>CAZACW010000073.1:0-9021 GCA_964483785.1 uncultured Planctomycetales bacterium | reverse complement strand
AAAAACAAGGCCATTTACGCGAAAGGAGACATTTACGTGACCGGTACGGACGGGATTATAGACACTTCGGTCGACATGGCCGCGGCCCAAGAGCGCCAGAAATTCGTCGATAATCTGGTGGCCTTTTATGTGGTGACCGAGGGCATTTTCTTTTACAGCGGGTTTGTGACCCTGTTGTCCTTCGGCCGTCAAAACCGTTTGCCGGGCACCTGCGAGCAGATCCAGTACATTCTGCGCGATGAGAGTATTCACATGAATTTCGGCATAGAGCTGATCAATGCCATTATCGATGAAAACCCCTATTGCTGGACCCCGGAATTTAAGGATTATTTGGTCACACGCATCAAGACCGCGGTGGAGCTGGAATGCAATTATGCCCAGGAATGCCTGCCGCGCGGGGTCTTGGGCTTGAATGTGGCCATGCTGCGCGAATACGTGCAGTACATTGCCGACCGCCGTTTGGAAAAATTGCGTTTGCCCCGCCAATACAACAGCAGCAATCCCTTCCCCTGGATGAGCGAGGTCATTGACCTGAAGAAAGAGAAAAATTTCTTCGAGACCCGCGTCACGGAATACCAGACCGGCGGCGCCTTGGAGTGGTAATGTTCTTCTTTAAATCCTAACCCTATCTTTCCAAAGACTTAAGATAAAATATTTCGTAAATGTCTGGAATACTTCCATTTTTATGACATACTTAAATTGAGGAATTTAAGTATCGTCTAAAAACATGGAGGTGTTTTATGAAATACATGGCGTCATTTTTCATTGCGTTGGCTTTTGTGAGCTTTGCCGTGCCGAGTTTCGCTAACCCGACGATCGACAAATTCAATGACGGTTTCAAGGATGTTGTCCTCTCGCCGCTGCAGGTCAGCGACAATGTCAAGGAGCAGACATCCGATCAAAAGAACCTGTTTCCGTTTGCCCTGGTCGGGGGTTTTGTCAAAGGCAGTTTTTACATGGGTAAGCAGATTTTGACCGGCATGTATCACATGGCCACCTGCCCGTTCTTTAACGACGGCAAGTAAGCTTAAAATACACCGATTGGTTTAAAAAGGGGACACTTTAAAGTGTCCCCTTTTTGCTGTATAATTTTTCCTTATGTCATCTTCCAAAACAGGCGTCTTGCTCATCAATTTAGGCACGCCGCAGAGTCCCTCTGTGGCGGATGTGCGCAAATACCTGCGCGAATTCCTCATGGACGGCCGGGTCATTGATCTTCCTTTTTGGCGCAGGTTTTTTTTGGTCCATTTGATGATCGCGCCGTTGCGGGCACCCCAATCGGCCAAAGCGTATCAAGAGCTGTGGACAGCTAAGGGATCTCCTTTAAAAATATACGGCATGGCGCTGGAAGGGCTTGTGCAAAGGGCCTTGAGTTCAGAATTTGAAGTCAAACTGGCCATGCGTTATCAAAATCCCGGCATCCGCGCGGTATTGGCTGAATTTCAGCATAAGGGGCTAAAGAAGCTCGTGGTGGTGCCTTTATATCCTCAATATGCCTCTTCATCAACCGGCTCTTCCTTGGAAGAAGTGATGAAGATTGTCAAGTCCTGGGAGGTGATTCCGGAGATCCAATGCATCAGCCGTTTTTTTGATGATCCGCTGTTTATCAAGGCGTGGGTCGAAATCGGCAAGCTTTATATGTCTGAAAGTGCGTATGACCATTATCTGTTTAGTTATCATGGCCTGCCGGAGCGTCAGATCCTTAAGGCTTCCTGTGACGGTTATTGCCGGATAGGGGAGTGTTGTTCTGTATATCATGCGAAGAACCAGTATTGTTACAGGGCCCAGTGCTTTGAAACCACCCGTTTGTTGGCTCAGGCACTGGGGATCCATAAGGAAAATTACACGATTTGCTTTCAATCGCGTTTAGGCAAGGAGCCGTGGATCAAGCCGTATACGGATGAAGTGATCAAGGTCCTGGCCGGCCGGGGCATCAAGAAAGTGCTGGTTTTTTCTCCGGCCTTTGTGGCGGATTGCCTGGAGACCATCATAGAAATAGGCGTTGAATATAAAAAGCTGTTTTTAGAGCATGGGGGAGAGCGCTGGCAAATGGTTGAAAGCCTGAATGTCTATCCAGCCTGGGTCGAGTGTTTAAAACAGATTATCGTGTCTCATTCCAACGCAAGCGGGCATCCATCACAAGGCCAATCATGAGTAAAACCCCTTCAAAATCCGGGGTCATCATTGTACTGCTTTGCCTGGCCCTGATCTTGTACTATTACCTCATTTTCCGCCACAGCCTGATAACCTCCGCAACCCCGGGGGTTGCCAAGGTCAACCCATCACAACCCCGGGGGTTGTGATGGTCAATTTACATTAATCATCAAAAATTTGCATATTTATCAAGTGTCTGTTAGACTGGCCTTATGTCTAACACAAGTCTTGGCCGTAAGGGCGAAGATATTGCAGAAAGGTTCTTAAAAAAGCAGGGCTGGCGGATCTTGGAGAAGAATTTCCGCAGTCCATTGGGCGAAATCGATTTGATTGCCCAGGACGGTCCGGTCATCTGCTTTGTTGAGGTCAAATCCCGCCGCTGTTTAAGGCAAGGAGAGCCTTATGAAGCGGTCGGCCCCTGGAAAATCCGCAAGCTCTCCCAGATGGCCGCGCAGTATCTTAAATACAAGTTTCACACCATTGATGTCCCTGCCCGTTTTGATGTGATTTCCATCATTGAAAACCCTCCCGGTTCTTTTTCCCTCCGCCATCTTCAGAACGCTTTTGATGCCGTTTCATAAAAAATTTGCTTTTTAATCAAAAATATGTTATAAATTGATCAAAGCGTTCCAGAAGTCAAAATTCATCCGGCTTTTAACTTAAATTTGCATATTGAGTTATGCGCATGTTATACCTTAACTATATCGCACGATTACCGTTTTTTTACTTCCTTACTTCTTTCAAAAATTGAGAACCTTTAATCCTTGGAGGGCTTATGGCTATTTCCCGTATAGCGTCCTTAATGGTAGGTGTTCTTTTCATTTTTGGGCTGACAGGAAGTTTAAAAGCGCAAACAGGTTATATCGGCCCCAACAGTTCAAGCACGGATTCAAGCAGTTCTTCCTCCAGCACTTCTTCAAGTTCATCTTCAACAGGTTATATCGCGGCGCCTTCAAGCGCTTCTTCAAGCGCTTCTTCAAGCGCGGCCCCTGCTGCTTCTTCCTCTAATAATACAACTGCCGGCACCAGCAGCGCGCCCGATAGCTCTACGGCCAATAATGCAGGTTCAAATTCAGGCAAGTCGCCCAATAAAACAACCACTTCCACCTTGGCCGCTTCAGCCTCAAGCATCAGCAGTGCGGGTGTAACGCCCAATGTGCAGGCCGCCTCAGTGCATGTGGAGCCTTCCAGCGGTTCAGCTAATTTGAGCATCCCGATTGCAGTGCCGCCTGGCCGTGCCGGCCTTCAGCCGAATTTAGCTGTGGTTTACAGCTCAAGCAGCAGGACTTTAGGCAATGCCGGTGTGGGCTGGGACCTGGATCTTGGTTCAATCCAGATCTCCACCAAAAAAGGGGTGCCCAAATATGACGGCACAGACATTTACACCATGGAGCAAAACGGTTCGACCCAGGACCTGGTGGCTGATCCCGGCACGCCCGGCCTTTATCATATGGAGGTCGAGGGCGCTTTCGCGAACATACAATACAGCAGCGGCTATTGGGTGATCACGGACAAGAAAGGGACCAAATATTATTACGGTAATTTCGGATCAGCCACAGGCTGTATTCAAAATGATCCGGCCAACCCTTCCCATATCTTGCGCTGGGCCTTAAGCAGGGTGGAGGACTTAAACGGCAATTACATGACCATCAGCTATTTGAGTGACCAGGGCCAGCTTTATCCGCAGACCATCAGCTATACCGGCAATGACCAGTCTTCTCTATTATTAAGCCCTTATGCCCAGGTGAGCATTGCCTATGTGCCTGCCTCCATGTCCAATTCCTCTTACATAGGAAAGTTTTTAGTCAATACGGCCAAACGCATTGACCATATCACAGTGAGCATAGGAAGCAATGTCCAAAATATATATACGTTTACTTATAAACAGAGTGCTTATAGTTACCGTGATTTATTGCAATCGGTACAGCAGACAGGTTCAGACAGCTCCACGAAATTACCGGCGGTAACATTTACCTATTCAGATACTTCAACTAAAGGATATGCGCAGGACACGACCTGGAATTTAAGCAATGTTCCGCCTTTGATGACGTACAGCAGTCAATACGGCAAATGGCTGAACATGGGGGTGAAATTTTTGGATGTGAATGCAGACGGATATCCGGACATTGTTCAGGCTTATAACGACGATGTGAGCGGCGCTGTCAGAAATTTGTATATGAACACCAAGAACAAGGGCTGGTCCCAAGTGCAGAACAATCTATGGGACACCTGGTTCAGGGCCTTTTTGGTCAGACAAAGCGGCGTAGAGGGAGGGATGGGTGTCCGGGACGTGGATTTGAATTCAGACGGAAGCATATTTCATGTTACGAATCTTTGGACAGCCAATGTCGCATGGGATACCACTTTTTTGGTCACCCCGAACTTTACGAACATGATTGATCAGCCGAATTGGTATCTGCCGGCCGATGCCGTCCTTGACATCGGATATTCCGGGACAGTCCAAACTGTTTCTCCGGGGTCCATGTTTGCAGACCTTAACGGCGACGGCTACCAGGATTTTGTCAGGTCGACCCAGGGCACATATGCGATAGAATTATCCTATATCAATAATGCTTCTTCCGGCGGCACGGGATGGAGCAAACTCAGCCAATGGGCGCCCGTATCTTCACCCTACACGGACCTTGCCGGCGGCGCCATCCTTGTTGATCTGAACGGGGACGGACTGGCTGATTTTTTCTATGTTAAAGGCGGAACATGTGTGGCCATGATCAATAATGGAAATGGCTGGAGTATGAATACAGCTGAAGACCAGGCCTGGTGTGCCAATGTCGCCGCCTATGCGGACATTTCAAATGGATCGACGGAATTGTTGGATGTCAATGGTGACGGCCTGCCGGATTTAGTCATTGTCCCCAACAGCGGCAGCAATCATGTCCTGATCAATACCGGAAGCGGATTTCAGCTGGATGATGCCTGGGCGCCTTTGGCGGCTTCAGCCAATTTAATAACACCGACTTCGCAATTTTTAGATGCGGATGCCAATGGCATGATCGATTATGTGTTATGGGGCTATCCTTCTCCGTATAAAATTTTTATGAACCAAGGCCAGCCGGGTGATTTATTGACCGGTATCAACAACGGCATCGGGGCCCAGACAAGCATCACCTATGATTCCGATTTTCATTATAACAATACCTATCTGCCTTTTTTCTTTCCAGTTGTCAAATCAACCACGACCACGGTCAATGCACAGAGTTATACTACAAATTATAGTTATGCCAACGGCCTGTTTGACAAAACCTACCGCGAGTTCGACGGCTTTCAGACCGTCAAGGTGGTTGATCCCAACGGCAATTATGTGACCACCACTTATTTGCAGGACCATTGGCTTAAAGGACATCCGTCGGAGATGGACACCTATGATTCAAACGGCAATTTGTATACCAAAACCATCAATCAATGGCAGACGCAGACGATCGCCACCAACAGCAATTTCTTAGTCGGCGGCTCAGCCCAGGTGTCCAAGTTTCCTTATATTTCCAGGACAGACAATTATCTCTACGACGGCAATAATGCCGCGACCCCTAAGCGCACGGCCCAGGAATTCACATTTGGTGAAAGTCCCCAATACGGCGATCCCACCCAGGTGATCAACGACGGCCAGGTAGACCCGACGGCCGGAACCAGCATTGATCCCAACAAGACCATTACCACGACAAATTATGTCTCTAACACGTCCAATTGGATCATCGGCCTTCCGGCCCAGGTGCTTACAACCGATGTGAACAATAACACCATTGCCAAAACATCCTTTTTCTACGATGGGGACAGTACAGGCTCAGCTTCTCCAAGCTTGGGCAGGCTGACGTCCAAAATTGATTGGCTGGGAAGCTCGACCCAGTCAGATCCTAAAACCAGCTACACCTATGACGGCTACGGCAATTTAAAGACCACCACAGATCCCAACGGTAACATCACGAGCATTGTTTACGATAATACGGTGCATATGTTCCCGTCTCAAACCATCAATGCCTTAAACCAAACCGTGAGCATGACCTATTATGGGGTGGATGGGACGGCCTTAAATAATGGGGCCGGTTTGCAGGGCCTTTGGGGCGAGGAGAGAAGCAAGACGGACGCCAATAATCAGACAGCTTACAGCGCCTACGATGTGTTTGGCCGGCCGACAAGCGTTATTTCGCCGCTGGATTCCGCGGCCTTACCCACGGAACAAAAATCCTATAATATCCAGCCGAGTTATATCGCCGTCACAGACACTGCCCGGGTCAACAGCGGCACAGCCAATACGCTAAGCAGTACATCCTATTATGACGGCCTTGGCCGTTTGATTGAAACCAAGTCCATCGGCCCTTCAGCAGGGCAATATATTGTCTCAGGCCAGACCGTCTATGATAACCGCGGCCTGCCCATTCTTAAATACCTGCCCTATTTTACGAGCAATAATTTAAGCACCATGGACCCCATCAACAGCGCCATGCCCGCGGCCCAGGCAGCGTATGATCCCATGGGTAGGGTGGTCACCAAAACAAACCCGGACGGCACGCATTCGAGCGTCATTTACTCCCAATGGACAACCACGGCCATTGATGAAAACGGGCATGAACAGCAGAGCATGGTGGATGCCTTTGGCCGCCTGGTCCAGAAAAATGAAATGACGGGCGCGGACGGCCGCTCCAGCAATTATCCGTCATCGCCCTTTACGGTTTATGCCTCGACGTATTACGCCTACAATGCCCAGGGGAACCTGGTTTCCGTCACAGATGCCCAAAATAATGTGACCGGCATCAGCTATGACCATTTGGGCCGCAAGATCGCCATGAACGACCCTGACATGGGCCAATGGCAGTACGGATATGATAATAACGGTAATTTGATCTGGCAGAAGGATGCCATCGGCAATGTGATCAGCTTTAAATACGATACCTTAAACCGCTTAGTCAACAAGACTGATGCTGTGACCGGGCCGATCATCAATCTGCCTAATCAGCCTTTAAAGACCGCCTCATTTACCGTTAATTATAATTTTGACGATAAGACCCAGAGCTTTGGCATCGGGCGGCTGGGCTCCGTGTCCTATGACAATGGTTTGGCCGGCTTTGTCTATGACCAGCTTGGCCGTGAAACTGCATCCAGCAAGACCATCGGCGGGCTGGCGTATAATGTCAGCCGCCAGTACGATGATTTAAACCGCCTTCAGCAGCTGCAGTATCCTGACGGCGCGCAGGTGTCCTATCTTTACAATCAGGCAGGGGAGGTGTCTGCGGTTGGAGATGCCTCGGCCGTGGCCAATGGCACGATCACCGGCCTGGCCTTTGAGCCCAAACCAAGCAATGACCGGCTGGCCTGGCTGGACAAGGCCTTAGGCATCAACAATGCTTATGCCGCTACATCCAGCCCCACAGTCAGCTTAACATCGCCTGCCAATAATGCTTCGTATACCTTGCCGGCTAGCATTCCCATGACGGTGAGCATTTCCGATCCGGGGGCTACCATTACCAGGGTGGACTATTATGCCGGGTCCATATTTTTAGGGGAAGCCACCAGCAGTCCGTTTAGCATGACCTGGAACGACAGCACCACGTCAGGCACCTACGCTTTTACAGCCAAGGTCACGGACAGCCTTGGCAGTCAGGCCACCTCGGCCGGGGTCAATGTCACCATCAATCCGCATACGCCTCCGACGATCAGCATAGCCACACCTTCCAATAATGCCGTGTTTTCAGCGCCGGCCAGTATCAGTTTGACCTCCAATGCGCTAGTCACCGGCGGAACGATTTCCAAGGTGGATTATTACAGCGGCAGTCTGTATTTGGGTACAGCTTACAGCAGTCCCTGGACCTTGGCATGGAATAATGTTGCATCCGGGACCTACAGTCTGACAGCCAAGGCCACGGACAGCACCGGTGTATCAACGACTTCAAGCGTTGTTTCAGTCACCGTGGGCACGGCTGTGGCGCCAAGCATTACCAGCCAGCCGGCCAATGCGTCGGTGACAGCGCCGGCCACAGCCTTTTTTTCGATCAGCGCCGGCGGGGTGCCTGCGCCGTCTTATCAATGGATGCTGGAGGCTTCAGGCGCAGCGAGTTATACGGCCATTTCAGGGGCAACGAGCGCTTCTTATACAACCCCTGCCACCAGTGCCTCCAATAACGGCAGCAAATATGAATGTGTGGTCAGCAATGCCTCGGGGAGCGTGACCAGCGCGGCAGCACTTTTGAACGTGAATCTGCCGGCCCCGACTGTTTCTCTTGCCTCCAACAGTTCCAGCTATGCCTCACCAGCCTCCATTACGCTGACAGCCACAGCCTCCCAAGTAGGAGGGAGCATCAGCCATGTGGATTTCTACAACGGTACAAGCTTGCTGGGATCAGTGGCGAGCGCTCCTTATATCTATACCTGGAACAATGTGGCCTCCGGTGCTTACAGCCTGACAGCCCAGGCCTACAATAGCGTTGGCGGCATGACGGTTTCGAATACGGTCATCGTTAATGTCGTGGCACCCAATGTGTATATCAAGTCCGTAAGTTATAACGCCAATGGCCAGATGACCCAAATCCAGTACGGCAATGGCACAACTACGGCCTATACCTATGATCCGCTGATGTTTCGTTTGGCGCGCATATATACGTCCAATGCGCAGAATCTGATCTTGCAGGATTTAAATTACACCTACGATGCTGTGGGGCAGATCTTATCGATCAAGGACAATGTCAATACCGGATCATCGTCCATGACCCAGACTTTTACCTATGATGCTTTAAACAGGCTGGTGTCGGCTAATGGCGCCTACGGCAGTAAAACTTACGCCTATGATTCCATAGGTAATATTATCCTTAAAGACAGCCTGACCTATAAGTATGGCGATGCCAACAGCCGGGTCAATGC
>CAZACW010000072.1:0-9535 GCA_964483785.1 uncultured Planctomycetales bacterium | reverse complement strand
CCATTGCGTGGTGGAAGGCAACACCGCCATCGGCCACGGCTGCCAGCTTTTTACCGGCGCCGTGATAGGCTCGCCGCCGCAGGACCGCAAATACCAGAAAAAGGACAATGTGGCCCTGACGATCGGCGCCAACAATATTTTCCGCGAGTACGTGACGGTGAATCCCGGCACGGTCGACGGCGGGGGAGAAACATTCATCGGCAACAACAATTTATTCATGGCCTGTTCCCATGTGGCCCATGACTGCAGGATCGGCAATGACTGCGTGCTGGCCAATTATGTGGGCCTCTCGGGTCATGTCACCATTGAGGACAAGGTGGTGATCGGCGGCCTTTCCGGCGTGCACCAGTACGTCCGGGTGGGCTATCTGTCCATGATCGGCGGCTGTTCCAAGGTCAACCAGGACGTGGCGCCCTTTTCCCTGGTCGACGGCAACCCGGCCACCTTAAGGGGCCTGAATATCGTGGGCCTGCGCCGCGCGGAGGTCCCTTCGCCGAGCCAAGTGATGCTGCGGCGGGCCTTCAAGATCCTGTTTAACTCCGGCCTTAACCGCACCAACGCCGTACAGCAGGTCAAGCGGGAATTAAACGGCTTGCCGGAAATCCACCGGGTCATCGAGTTCATCCAGATTTCCAAACGTGGGCTCTCCTGATAAAACCATAGGCCTTATCGCCGGCAACCGGCAGTTCCCTTTTTTGTTTGCCAGGGCCGCGCGCGAACAAGGCTACCGCGTCGTTGCGGCCGGTGTCGTGGGTGACACCTTTCCCGGGTTGTTTTTTTGCGTCGACAAGTTCCGCTATTTCAAGGTCGGCGAGCTGAAAAAGCTCTTTGGGTATTTCCGCCGGGAAGGGGTGGCCCGGGTGATCATGGCCGGTCAGGTGAATCCCGACCATCTGTTCGATCCGTCCCTTCATTTGGACGAGGAATTCCAGGCCCTGGCCGATGCCTTGCGCGACCGCAAGGCGGACACCATTTTTACCGCCGTGGCCGGGAGGCTGGCCCAGGAAGGCCTGATGCTGTTGGACTCCACCTTTTTGTTGAACAAATACCTGGCCCCGCGCGGCACCTTGACCAAACGCGGCCCGACGCAGGCGGAATTGAAGGACATTGATTTCGGCCTTACCATCGCCAAGCTCGTCGGAGGCATCGATATCGGGCAGACCGTGGTCATCAAGGACAGGGCCATCGTGGCCATCGAAGCCATGGAAGGCACGGATAGGGCCATCAAGCGCGGCGGCCTCATCGCGCGGGAAGGGGCGGTGGTGGTCAAAACCTCCAAGCCGGCCCAGGACAACCGCTTTGATGTGCCGGTGATCGGGCCGCGCACCATCGCTGCCATGGCCGCGGTCAAGGCCGCCTGCCTGGCCATTGAGGCAGGCAAGACCTTGATCATCGAGAGGGACAAGACCGTTGACAAGGCCAACCAGGCGGGCATTTGCCTGGTTGCGGGATAGGAATTTTTAAGGAGAATCAGCATGGTTCAGGTGAATCGCAGGGTCAAGGCAATGTTAGGATCAACGACGCTTTCCATCACGGCCCGGGCCAAGGAACTGCAGGCGCAGGGGCATGATGTGGTCAATTTTGCCGCCGGAGAGCCGGATTTCGACACGCCGGATTTCATCAAGAAGGCCGGCATCAAGGCCATCGAGTCCGGGGCCACCAAATACACGCCTTCGACCGGGACCCAGGAATTAAGGGAGGCCATCGCGGCCAAATTCCAAAAGGACAACGGGCTGACGTACAAGCCCGGCCAGATCGCGGTATCCTGCGGGGCCAAGCATTCCTTGTTTAATATCCTCCAGGTCCTGGTGGATGACGGGGATGAGGTGATGTTCCAGGCGCCGTATTGGGTCAGTTATCCTGAAATGGTCAAGGCCGCGGGCGGCAGGTCCGTGATCATTCCGACGGGTACGGCCACGCAATTTAAAATCACGCCGGATTTATTGAAGACCTACACGACATCCAAGACCAAGCTTTTGATCATCAATTCGCCGTCCAACCCCACAGGGGTGATGTACCACCACAAGGAGCTGGCCAAGATCGCCGAATTCTGTGTGGCGCGCAAGATTTATGTGATAAGTGATGAAATCTACGAGAAATTAATTTATGATACTAAAGAATTCACGTCCATCGCATCGCTTGGGCGGGAGATCTTTGATTTGACCCTGACGGTCAACGGCGTTTCAAAAGCGTACGCCATGACCGGCTGGCGCATCGGCTACGCGGCAGGGCCCATGGAGATCATGGAATACATCAAGAAATTCCAGGACCATTCCACCTCCAATCCCTCTTCCATCAGCCAGGCCGCGGCCGTGGAGGCCTTGAAAGCGCCGGCGGAATCCATTGACCAGATGTGCCAGGTCTTCAAGAAACGCCGGGATTTGATGCTGCAATGCTTAGACCGCGTCGGCCAGCTTTCCTATATCCGGCCGGAAGGCGCGTTTTACGTGTTCTGTGATTTTTCCAAGGTGGGGGACGCCGCGCTCATCGCCCAAAAGATCCTGGATGATGTGAAGGTGGCCGGGATCCCCGGCGACGGTTTCGGGGCGCCCCAGTATATCCGGTTTAGTTTTGCCACGTCGGAGGCCCGCATCCAGGAGGGCATTGCGCGCGTGGCCCAATGGATCGCCCGGCAGACCGCTTCCGTGAAGGTGTAAACGCCGCTTATGGACCAATCGCCCAAATTAAGAGAGTTGTTGATGCTGGCCATCCAGCAGAACGCCTCGGATTTGCATTTGACCGAAAACTGCCCTGCCATTTTCCGCATCGACGGCAACCTGGCCCCCTTAAAAAGCGAAGTCCTGCAAAGAGACCAGATCCAGGACATGATTTTCAGCGTCCTGAATGACAAACAAAAAGCCAAATTTGAGCAGGACAAGGAGCTGGATTTTTCCCTGGCCCTGACCGGGATGGACCGTTTCCGCGTGAACGTCCATGTCCAGCGCGGATCGGTGGAAGCGGCTTTCCGCCGCATTTCCTTGTTCATCCCCTCAATGGAAGAACTGCAATTGCCGCCGGTGATCGCGGATTTGGCCCGGCGGCAGAACGGCCTGGTCTTGATCACCGGGCCCACGGGTTCGGGCAAGACCACGACCCTGGCCTCGATGATCAATCTGATCAATTCCGAGCGGGCCTGCATCATCATGTGCATCGAAGACCCCATTGAGTACATTTTCACCAATAACAAGTCCGTGATCAAACAGCGCGAGGTCTACCGCGACACCAATTCTTTTGCCGAGGCCTTGAAGCGCTGCCTGCGCCAGGACCCGGACGTGATTGTGGTGGGGGAGATGCGTGATTTGGAGACCATCAGCACGGCCCTGACCGCGGCGGAAACCGGCCATTTGGTCCTGGCCACCCTGCACACGCCGGACTGCCCCCAGACCATTGAGCGCATCATCGACGTTTTCCCGCCCTATCAGCAGCAGCAGGTCCGCTTGCAGCTCTCGACGGCCCTGCAGGGGGTGATTTCCCAGAAATTGGCGCCCCGGGCCACGGGCAAGGGCCGGATCATGGTGCCGGAGATCATGATGGCCACGGCCGGCGTGCGCAACATGATCCGTGAGCGGGCCGTGGAGCAGCTGCGCACGGCCATTCAAACCGGAGGCCAGCTGGGCATGCGGACCTTTGACAAGTCCTTAAGTGAATTGTATTTGAAAGGCATTATCACTTATGAAACCGCGCTGGAGATGGCCACGAACGTCAATGAATTGAAAACCCTGCTGCCGAAAAAATAACATTCCGCTTAAAAAATTGAACCCTGTTTAGACTAAGAGGTCCTTATGAGCCATAACGTGACATTATTACCCGGCGACGGGATCGGCCCGGAAGTCTCCGGCGCCATGCGCCTGTGCGTTGATGCGACGGGCGTCAAGATCAACTGGGAAGTGCAGGAAGTGGGCGAGAAATCCCT
This sequence comes from uncultured Planctomycetales bacterium, assembly GCA_964483785.1. GTDB lineage: Bacteria > Omnitrophota > Gorgyraeia > Zapsychrales > Fredricksoniimonadaceae > JABDGZ01. Next base: position 5,622 of record CAZACW010000072.1, on the reverse strand, counting down.
GCAAAAGCACGGCCAGCCCCTGACGGAAGAGGTGCTACATTCCATCCGCCGCAACAAGACCGCCATCAAGGGGCCCATCACAACGCCCGTCGGAAAGGGTTTCCGCTCGGTCAATGTGCAGCTGCGCCAGTCCCTGGACCTGTTTGCCTGTGTCCGGCCCTGCTTGTATTATGAAGGCACCAAGACACCGATCAAAAATGTCAATCTGATGATCTTCCGCGAGAACACGGAAGATTTGTACGCCGGCATTGAATTTGACATCGGCACCCCCGAGGTCAACCGTCTGCGCACGCTCATCAATGAGATGTCGCCCAAGAAGATCAAGGAAGATTCTTCCATATCGATCAAGCCCATTTCCGTCAGCGGTTCCAAGCGTATCGTGAAGTTCGCCTTTGACTGGGCCGTCAGCAGCGGCCGCAAAAAAATGACGGCCGTGCACAAGGCCAATATCATGAAATTTACCGACGGCCTGTTTTTGAAATGCGCGGGGGAAGTGGCCAAGGATTATGAAGGCAAGGTCGAATTCAACGATTGCATCGTCGATAATATGTGCATGCAGCTGGTGCAAAATACCTTTGCCTTTGACTGCCTGGTTTTGCCCAATCTGTACGGCGATATCATCTCAGACCTTTGCGCCGGCCTGGTCGGCGGTTTGGGGATCGCGCCCGGCGCCAATTACGGGGATGAGATCGCCTTGTTCGAGCCTGTGCACGGCTCCGCGCCCAAATACGCGGGCCAAAATAAGGTCAACCCGACGGCCACCATCCTTTCCGCGGTGTGGATGCTGCGCCACCTCAAGGAAGAGGCCGCGGCCGACCGCCTGGATAAGGCCGTGCGCGCCATCCTCAAAGAGGGCAAATCCGTGACCTATGACCTAAAGGCGGACCGCAACGACCCTTCGGCCGTCGGGACCATGCAAATGGCCGAGGCGATTTGTAAAAAATTGTGACCTTAAAATTTAAGGCCGTGCCGCCCGCCGTATCCCGCATGCATTAAGGTTACGGCGCGCGGCACGGAATTTTTTATGGCCAAACGGTTAATGGTGCAAGACTGGGGATTGATCGCCTATCCCGAGGCCTTGCAGAAACAGAAGGCCTGCGCCCAAGACGTCATGGCCGGCGCCCCGGACCATCTGATCCTGTGCGAACATCCGCCGGTGTTGACCCTGGGCCGCATGACCGATCCTCAAAGCCTGCTTTTTTCCCGCCAGGACATTGAAGCTTTAGGGGTGCAGATCATGAATGTGGACCGCGGAGGGGACGTGACCCTGCACGCGCCCGGACAACTGGTCGTCTATCCTGTCTTTGATTTAAATAAAAAGAAAAAAAATCTTAAAAGATATATGGAAATGCTGGAAGAACTTGCGGTTGATTTATTGGGGAATTTTGGTATATTGGCAATAAGCAAGAGCGGCCAGCGTGGTGTCTTTGTGGGTCAAGACAAGATCATTTCCATCGGCATTGGGGTGCGCAAGTGGGTGACCTATCATGGGTTAGGGATCAACGTCAACACGGACTTGAAACTCTTTGATCTGATCAAACCCTGCGGCCTGAACGTGCGCATGACCTCGATGCAGCGCTTGAAAAACCAGGCGCTGAAAATGGACGATGTGAAGGCCAAGGCCGCGGCCTTGTTTGAGAGTTATTTTATATGACCCATATCATTTTACCCGAATTAGGGGAAGGGATCACCAAGGCGACGATTGCCTGCTGGCATGTGAAAGCAGGCGATGTGCTGCAGCAAGGCCAGGACATCTGCGAGGCCGTGACAGACAAGGCCTCCTTTGTCATCGAGGCGCCGGCCTCGGGCACCTTGAAGTCCATCTGTGTCAGCGAGGGACAGGAGGGCGCCGTCGGCGGCCTCTTAGGGGTCATCGCTTAACATGCCCAACAAACACAAGCGCGTTTTATTGATGTACATATCGCAGGTCTCGGGGCACCGCCAGGGCGCGGTGGCGATTTCCAAGTCGCTCAAAGCTCTGGATCCGGATTGCGAGGTGATGAGCATCAACGGGTTCGGCTACACCTATCCGGTGATGGAAAAGATCATCAACACCGCCTATATGGGCGTGATCAAAAGGGCCCCGCAGATCTGGGAATACCTGTATGACAACCCCAAGGTCATCAAGTTCTCCGAAAAATGGAAGCAATCCATCCATAAATCCTCCCACAAGAAATTAAAACCCCTCTTCGATGAGTTTAAGCCCGACGTGGTCGTATGCACGCAGGCCTTTCCCTGCGGCATGGTGGCAGACTACAAATTGTCCCATCAACTGCCCATGACCGTCATCGGCGTCCTCACCGACTATGCCCCGCACCTGTACTGGCTGCATGAGGGGGTCGATCATTATGTGGTCCCCTCGCAGGAGGCGTGCGACCGTTACATCAAGGAGGGCATCCCCAAGGACAAGATCAAGGTCTTCGGCATTCCCATCCGCATGAAATTCGCCGAGGCCGTGGGCCGACAGAAGAGCGCGGCCAAAATCGGCCTCGATCCCCAGGTTGCCACGGTCCTGATCATGGGCGGCGGCCAGGGCCTGGGCCCCATGAAGGAAACGGTGAAATCGCTGGTGCGCCTGCCGCGTGCCTTGCAGCTGATCGTCATCTGCGGCACCAACGTCAAGCTGGTGCACTGGATCAAGAAGGTACAGCGCCAGACGAGCAAAAAGATCGTGTTTTATGATTATGCCAGCAATGTCGACGAGCTGATGGAGGCCTCCACCCTCATCGTCACCAAACCCGGGGGCATGACCACCAGCGAATGCTTAGCCAAGGGCCTGCCCATGGTGATCGTAGACCCGATCCCGGGCCAGGAAGAGCGCAATTCCCAGTTTTTAGTCAACCAGGGCATTGCCCTGCGGGTGGATGACAAGCGGCACATCGCCAAAGCCATCGACGGGCTGTTGAATGACCCGAAACAATTGGCGGCCATGAGGGCCGCGGCCTTGAACAACGGCAAACCGACGGCCGCCCAGGACATCGCGCGCCTGATACTCAACGGATCCCATGGGTAATTATTACCTGTACAGACTCGGCCAGTACCTGGGCCGCATCCTGCCGCTGGCGTTCAGCCGCTGGGTGGTGATGCGCCTGTGCGATATGCATTACTGTTTTTCCAGCAATGACCGCCGCGCCGTCGAGGAAAACCTGAGGCATGTGATGCAGGTTGAGGCAGTGCCGCAGACGGCCGTGCGCGCGGTGTTCCGTAATTTCGGCCAATATCTGCTGGAATTTTTTACCATGGCCAAGTGGCTCAACGCCCCCTTTATCCAATCGCATGTCCGCATCACCAATATCGGGTATCTCAATGAAACCCTGCAAAAGGGCAAGGGGGGCATCATCGTCAGCGCGCATTTGGGCAATTGGGAGATGGGAGGGGCCCTGCTGCCGATGCTGGGGTATCCCTTGTCCGTCATTGCCCTGGCGCACAAAGACCCGCGGGTCAATGCGCTTTTTAACGCCCAGCGGGAATTGTTCGGGGCCAAGGTGATCCAGACCGACGTGGCGGTGCGCCGGGTGCTGGAGGATTTGCAGGAGAACCGTCTGGTCGCCATCCTGGCGGACCGGGATTTCGGCAATCACGGCTATGCCATGGCATTATTCGGGCAAAAGGCCATGGTGCCCAAGGGCGCCGCGTTTTTTTCCATGAAAACAGGGGCGCCCATCATCCCCATGTTTATTTTGCGCCGGGGCCTGGACCATTTTGAGATCATCATCCATCCGCCCTTGGACCCCCCGTATCTGCCCGACGGCAAAATCACGGACGAAGAGGCCGAGGTCCTTGTGCGGGCCTATTTGGGCATTATCGAGGATGAGATCAGGAAGCAGCCGTCCCAATGGCTTTTGTTCAGGGAGATCAGCGAGGCATGAAAACGCTCATCGTCATCCCGGCGCACAACGAAGCGGCGGCCATCGGCGCCCTGGTGGCCAAGCTCCGTGCCTTGGGCCATGACTGCGTTGTGATCGATGACGGTTCCCTGGACGAGACCGCGGATCTGGCCCAAAAGGCCGGGGCCGTGGTGCTGCAGACCAAGGCCAGAAGCGGCAAGGGCAATGCGCTCAAAATGGGTTTTGATTACGCGCTTTCCCGCCGCTATGAGGCGGTGATCACCATGGACGGCGACGGCCAGCACGCGGCCGCGGACATCGCGGCCTTTGAGGAAGCCTGCCGCAGGACAGGCGCGGATATTATCAGCGGCAGCCGCATGCAAAACCCCAAGGGCATGCCCTGGGTGCGCCTGGCCACCAACCGGTTCATGTCCTGGCTCATCTCGGTGATCTGCCGCCAGCCTGTCGCGGACACCCAGTGCGGGTTTCGCCTGATCAAGGCCGGGGTGCTTCAATCGATCCGCCTGGAAAGTTCGGATTTCGAAATCGAGACCGAGGTCTTGGTCAAGGCCAGCAAAAAGGGTTTTAAGATTGTCTCTGTCGCTATTCAGACCATTTACAGCAACGAAGTCAGCAAGATCAGGCCGGTACAAGACACCTTCCGGTTTATCGCCTATTTAGGGCGGGAGCTGGGGAAGAAGGCATGACGGATCATTTTTTGTATAAAGCTTTGATGATTTCCCTGGCCGCGCATACCGCGCTTTTGTGCATAACCTATCTGTACCGCATCAATGACCCGCGCACCAAGGCCCTGAGGCAGAACCATGTGGAGATCAGCTACAGGCCCTTGCATAAAAGCGCCTCCGACATCCATGAATATCCCGTCAAGATGGCCCAGCAGCTGGATTTTAAGAACGCGCCGAAATTATATTCCGACGGGGCGATCCCGGTGAGCTTAGTCAAGGACAGGGGGGCCCTGCCCTTTGGCATGCTTTATGACCGCCGGCCCGAGCGGCGCATGATGGAGTCGAGTTTCAAGGTCACCACGGCCCAGATCAGGTCACAGAAGATCAACAATCCCGTCTATACCGCCTACAATGATATGGTCCGGGAATTGATCAAGGAAAAGGTCTACCAGAATTATGACAAGATGGAGCGGGGTTCGGTGTATTTGACATTTTTAGTGGACAGCCACGGCATGCTTGAAGCCGCCAAAATCATCCCGGAGAAAACCGATGCCTCGGAGCATCTGCAGGAAATCGCCATGAAAAGCCTCAGAGAAGCCAGCCCCTTTCCGCCGTTTTTAAAAGGCATGAGTCTCACCGAATATCCCTTCAATATCGAAATCCAGTATCAAGTCAGCGAATAATCAGTTATTGGTAAGCCTTAAGCGGTTATAAGTTGTCCGTCGGACGAATTTTTAGGCCATTTTTTGAGCTCGTCGATCTACTTTTATCCGCTTAAGGATTACAGTTATTGAATTCAATTGGTCCTTAATTTAATGTTAATATTATTTTAACATAACTCTTTATTTCATAAAGGTTTACATAATTTCTTAACTTAAACTTAATTGGTATTACAAAATACGACAAATTATACTTTGTCGTATATGAAATCAGTTAAGTTTCTATTTTTTTCTAATCTTTACTTTAAATTACAACCCCTACCTCCGCAACCCCGGGGGTTGAGGTGGAATAAGGCGGTCGTTTTTACAATATTGGCTTTCACCCTGGATGTTGCAGGCCCTTTGCCTGCGGTTCAAGGGCAGCTTGCCTCGCCTTCAGGCGGGGAATTT
>CAZACW010000071.1:0-9947 GCA_964483785.1 uncultured Planctomycetales bacterium | reverse complement strand
AGGTTCTTCTTCTTGGCTTTGGCGGCCTTCTTGACCTGGCCCTGATCTGCGGCTGCTGCCGATTTCTGCTGTCCTTGAGCGGGTTGATTAGCCATAATTATGCCTTTTTAGCAGCAGGAGCTGCTTCCTTTTTGATGATATGTCCGACGACGGGCTTTTTGCCTTTGCGCGTGCGGGCGTTGGTCTTGGTCCTCTGGCCTCTCACCGGCAGGCCTTTGCGGTGGCGGATGCCGCAGTAGGTGCCGATCTCCATGTGCCGGCGCACATTCTCGTTGATTTCGCGGCGCAAATCGCCTTCCGTCACGTAATTTTTCTGGACCAAGCCGGTGATCTTGGAAATTTCTTCCTCAGACAGGTCCTTGGCGCGCTTGTCCCCGCTGATCTGGGCCTGGGCCAGGATCTGGCGGCTGCGGGTGGGGCCGATGCCGTATATATAGGGAAGCGCGGCCTCGATCCTTTTTTCTTTCGGCAGGTCTATACCTAAAATTCTGGGCATCGGTGTTTATCCTTGTCTTTGTTTGTGCTTGGGGTTGGTGCAAATGACGCGCACCACCCGGTTGCGCCGGATGACTTTACAATTGGAACAAATCCTTTTGACGGACGATTTGACTTTCATAATTATTTCAACCTAAAGGTTATGCGCCCGCGGCTTAAATCATAGGGCGATAATTCGAGTTTCACCTTGTCCCCGGGCAGAATGCGGATGAAATTCATCCTGATTTTTCCCGATACATGCGCCAAAACTTTGTGATCATTCTCCAATACCACCCGGAACATGGCGTTCGGCAGGGCCTCCACAATCGTCCCTTCCACCTCTATCAACTCTTCTTTGGCCATATCTTAGGACACGTGCTGCGTCAATATCTCCGGCCCCTGGGGCATGATCACGATGGTATGTTCAAAATGCGCCGACGGCTTCCCGTCCTCGGTCACCACGGTCCAGCCGTCGCTTAAGACCTTGGTGCGGTGCGTCCCGATGTTCACCATGGGCTCGATGGCAAAGACCATGCCCTCGGCGAGCACCGGGCCCTGCCCCGGAGGACCATAATTGGGGATTTCCGGGTCTTCATGCAGGGCGCGGCCGATCCCGTGCCCGACGAAATCGCGGACCACGGAAAAGCCGTGCATTTCCACGAAACTCTGCACCGCAAAAGAAATATCAGAGAGCCGCCGGCCGACCCTGGCCTGTTCGATGCCGCGGTACAGCGAGGCCTGGGTCACTTCCAGGAGCCGCCGGATCTGCGGCTGGACCTCGCCGACAGCGACCGTCAAGGCGGTGTCGGCATAATAATCTTCGCTGATGATCCCGATATCGATGCCGACGATGTCACCCGGCCCGACGATGCGCCGGCCCGGCACGCCGTGCACCACGCCTTCATTGACCGAGATGCAGGCCACCCCGGGAAACCCGCGGTAACCCTTGAAGGCCGATTTCACCTTGTGGCGGCGGATCAAATCCTCCGCCAAAAGGTCGATCTCCTTCGTCGACATCCCGCTTGTTAAAGAGCCTTGCAAAGCGACAACAATGGAACTAAGAATTTTACCAGCTTTTCTTAAAATGTCAACTTCATTGGCGTTCTTGATCCGGATGCCCTTGATCGTGTTCATCACAGCCATGCGCGCAAAGTTTGGTAAAGGTCCACCGTTTCCTTGTTGCCGTCCAAAATTTTCAGCTTGCCCTGCCGGGCATAATAATCGATGATCGGCTGGGTGCTTTCCTGATACACCTTCATGCGCGCCTTGATCGTCTCTTCGTTGTCGTCCGCGCGCTGGTAAAGCTCGCCGCCGCACACGTCGCAGACCCCTGCCTGCTTGGGCGGCTTGTTGCGCACATGGTACAAGGCCCCGCATTGGCGGCAGACGCGCCGTCCCGCCAGGCGCCTTAAAATCAGGTCCGGGTCGGTTTCCATGTTGAGCGCAAAATCCAGGGGCGCGCCGGCCTTGGCCAGCAGGCTGTCGAGGTCCTGGGCCTGTTTGACCGTGCGCGGGAACCCGTCGAACATACAGCCCTGCTTGATCTGCGGGTCCTGGCCGATCCTTTGCGCGACCAATTGGGTCACCATCTCATCCGAGACCAAGGCGCCCTGGGTCATGATCCCTTTAAGCTCAAGACCTAAGGGCGTACCTTTTTTGATTTCTTCACGCAGCATGTCGCCGGTGGACACATGCGCCAGATGCATATGGTCTTTCAATAATCCAGCCAAAGAACCTTTGCCGGCGCCCGGAGGCCCCAACAAAACAATCCTCATCGCCGGCCCCTGAGATGCCCGGTTTTCATGAAACCTTCATAATGGTGCATCTGCAAATGGGACTCGATCTGCTTCATGGTGTCCAGCATGACCCCGACGGTGATCAGCACGCCGGTGCCGCCGAAAAAGGAGGCCACCAGATACGGCACCTTGAAGGAGGCCATGATGGAATCCGGCATGACGGCAATGAGGCAAATGAACAAGGACCCGACCATGGTGATGCGGGTCAAAACATAATCCAGATAATCCGCGGTTTCCTTGCCCGGACGGATGCCGGGGACAAAGCCGCCGTGCTTCTTTAAATTTTCCGCCACGTCCACGGGATTAAACACGATGGCCGTATAAAAGTAGCAGAAAAATATGATCAAGGACCCGTAGATCAAGTAGTAGGCCGCGTGCCCCCGCTGGATCCAGGCGGCAAAATTCTGCAGATGGGACTGCGGCAAAAAGGACGAAATGGTCGCCGGAAAAAGAATGATCGACTGCGCGAAGATGATGGCGATGATGCCGGCGGTGTCCACCTTCAAGGGGATGAAGGTCCCCTGGCCCACGGCCGTTGAAGTCGTCCCTCCGCGGCGCGCGTACTGCACCGGAATGCGGCGCTGGCCCTGGGAAATCAGGGTGGTGGAAATGATCACGGCAATGAGAAAGAAAACCATCAGGACAATGGCCATGGGCTGCAATTGGCCGGCCCCGCTTTGGGGGTTCAACAGAAGGGTCAAATAATGGTACGCGGTCGGCGCCCTGGAAATGATGCCCGAGGTGATGATCAGGGAGGTGCCGTTGCCCACCCCGCGCTCCTGGATGCGCTCGCCCAGCCACATTAAAAAGATGGTGCGGAGGGTCGGGGTAATACCCGTCGAGAAACGAAGGCCCAAGCCGGGGCTGGGAACGATTGGCAGGCCGCCGAAGGGGCTGGGCGATTCCAGCCAAAGGGCGATGAAAAAAGACTGGATGGCCGCCAGGATCACCGTGCCGTAGCGGGTGTACTGGTTGATCTTCTTGTAGCCGGCCTGGCCTTCCTTGGAAATTTTCTCCAGGGCCGGGATCACGGCGGTCAAGAGCTGCATGATGATGGAGCTCGAAATGTAGGGCATGACGCCCAGGGACAAGACCGTCATCTTGCCGAGGGCCCCGCCCGAGAACATGTCCATGATGCCCACCACGTTGCCGCCGCCGTTGGCGCCGCTCATCTTCTGGAAAAATTCGTTTAAGGCCGTGCCGTTGATGCCGGGCGTGGGGATGAAACAGCCCAGGCGGTACACGGCAATAATGCCGAGCGTAAAAAGGATTTTCTGGCGTAATTCAGGGACTTTAAAGCAATTGGTGAGACCTTTGAGGAAATGAGAGATCATACCTTACGCCGCAGGGCCTTTGGTCAGAACTTCGGCGCTGCCGCCGGCCTTGGTGATCTTGTCAGCGGCCGTCTTGGAAAAACGGTGGGCCTGGACCGTGAGTTTGCGCTTCATCTCCCCGACGCTGAGGATCTTCACCGGCTTAAGCAGGGACCTGATCAGATGATGGGACTTAAGCAGTTCCGGGGTGATGGTGGTGCCGTCCTCGAATTGATTGAGGCTTTCACAGTTGACCACCTGGTACACATCCGGCCATTTGCTGTTGAAGCCCACCTTGGGCAGGCGCCGCAGCAAGGGCATCTGGCCGCCTTCATAGGCCAGCATCACCGCGCGGCCGGAACGGCAGTTTTGTCCGGTCTGGCCGCGGCCGCAGCGCTTGCCATGGCCGCTGCCTTTGCCGCGTCCGACGATTTTCTTGCGTTTATGGGAGCCTTCAGGGCTTCTAAGCTGATGTACTTGCATTGGATGATGTCCCGGTTTCTTTTGGTTCGACAGCCGCAGGTGCGGCCTTGCGCACGGCCTTCAAACGGGAAAGCCCGTCAAAGGTGGCCTTGACCACATTGATAGGATTGTTGGACCGATGGCACTTGGTCAAAATATTGGTGATCCCCGCCCCGTCGCAGACAGCCCGCACGGCGCCGGAGGCAATGACGCCGGTACCTTCGGAGGCAGGCTTCAATAAGACGATGGCGGAACCGCATTGGCCGATGATTTCATGGGTGATGGTGGTCCCGCGGCGCGGGATCACGATCATCTGTTTTTTCGCCGCGGCCAGGGCCTTTTTGATGCCGGTGGCGACTTCTCCGGCCTTGCCCAGGCCGTAACCCACCTTGCCCTTGCCGTCTCCGACGACAACTAAGGCCGAAAACGCCAGGCGCGTGCCGCCCTTGGTGGTCTTGGAAACGCGGTTGATGGAAACGACCTTCTCGATCAGGCCGCTGTCCGTCAAGGAAGAGGTCTTTTTGGGGGCCGGCCTGCGCTCCCCGCGGCGGCGGCCCTTGGCAGGCGCCGCCGGCGCTTCGCCGGCAGGCTGGCCTTCGGCAGGCACGGCCACGGCCACAGCTTCTTCCTTGGCCGCTTCGCCCTCCTGCTCGAGGATCTGCTCGGCCTGGGCCGCGGTCTTCACGGCCAAATCTTTTTCATCGACTTTTTTGATCTCTTTCATCATGGGTTAAAACTCCAATCCTGCTTGACGGGCCGCTTCGGCAAAGGCCTTGATGCGGCCGTGGTATAAATACCCGCCGCGGTCAAAGGCGACCTTTTTGATCCCCTTCTGGATGGCCTCCTGGGCCACGGCCTGGCCCAGGACAGCGGCGGCGCTGATATTGCCTCCGGTCTTGGACTTGGACCTGACGTCCTTGGCCAGGGTCGATTTGCCGAGCAGGATCTTTCCCGCGGCATCGTCGATGATCTGGGCCATCAAATTGTTCAAAGAACGGTGCAGGCACAAACGGGGACGCTGATTGGTCCCGCTTAAAACCTTGCGGATGCGTTGATGGCGATAAATCCTCTGTTGCACCTTAGCGTCTAACATAGATTCCTATTGATCGTCACTTGGTCACCTGTTTACCCTGTTTGCGCCTGACATTCTCGCCCACATAGCGGATGCCTTTGCCCTTGTACGGTTCCGGCGGCTTGAAGGAGCGGATCTTGGCCGCCACCAGCCCCACCAAGGCCTTGTCCGTACCTTCGACGGAAATTTCCGTGGGCTTGGCCGCGGTCACCTTGACTTCCTTAGGAAACTCATATTCCACCGGATGGGAAAAACCGACGTTTAAAACCAGCTTATGGCCCTGCACCGCGGCGCGAAAACCAACGCCCTGGATTTCCAGGTCTTTTTTATGGCCTTGGCTCACCCCCGCGCACATATTGTCGATCAAGCGCTTGGTCGTGCCGTGATTGGCCTTGGCCTGCTTGGTATCGGCGATGCGGTTGACAAAAATCTTGTTGTCCTTGTTCTCCAGCACGATATCCGACGGGATGGGCATGGACAATTTGCCCTTGGGCCCTTCCACGTTGACCGCGGCCTTGTCAAAGGAAAGCTTGACGTCCTTGGGCAGTTCCACCGGTGTTTTCGCTATGCGTGACATAATGACCTCACCAAATATAACACAACACTTCCCCGCCGATTTTCATCTTGCGGGCCTCACGGTCGCAAATCAATCCCCTGGACGTGGAAATCACCGCCGTGCCCAGGCCGTTTAAGACCTTGGGGATACTTTCATTGTCCGTATACACGCGCAGGCCCGGACGGGACACGCGCTTCAGTCCCAAAATCAAGGGCTTGCTGTTCTCGTATTTTAAATACACCTTAAGGACACCCTGCTTATTGTCCTTGAGCAGGCGGAAATCCTCGATATAGCCGTCCTTCTTAAAAATGGCCATCATGCGCTCCAGCAGTTTGGAGGCCGGAAACTCGACGGTCTCCTTGCGGGCGCTGTTGGCGTTGCGGATGATGGTCAAGGTGTCGGCGATCGGATCTGAAACGGACATGTTAACCTTTCTTCAATTACCAGCTGGCTTTTTTGATCCCTGGAATTTCACCCTTCCAGGACAGTTCCCTGAAACAGATGCGGCAGACGCCGAAACGGCGCATATAGCCGCGGGGGCGTCCGCACAGGCCGCAGCGGTTGTGCTGGCGGACGGTGAATTTGGGTGTTAACAGGGCTTTGTTGATCAATCCTTTTTTGGCCATAGTGTCCTTAAAAAATTATCCTTTGCCAAACGGCATGCCCAATAAGCGCAGGACCTCGAAATTCTGCTCCTGGTTGCCGCCTTCGAAAACGAACGAGATGTCCATGCCCTGGATGCGGAAATCCCTGGCACCGGGATCGATCTCCGGAAATATGCTCTGGTCGGAGATCCCTAAGGTATAATTGCCGCCCTTGTCAAAGGCCTTGCGGGAGGTGCCGTTAAAATCGCGGATACGCGGCAGGGACACGTTCACCAGGCGGTCCAAAAATTCGTACATGCGGGCCCGGCGCAGGGTCACCTTGCAGCCGATGGGCAGGTTTTCCCGGAGCTTGAAATTCGAGATCGCCTTTTTGGAACGGCGCACCGCGGGCTTCTGCCCGGTGATCGTCGCCAAATTCTCGGCGGCGCGGTCCAAGAGCTTCTGGTCGCCGATGGCCTCGCCCACCCCCATATTGACCACGATCTTGGCCAAATGCGGCACGGCCATGGGATTTTCGATCTTGAACTTCTCCTGCATTTGCGGGACCACTTCTTTTCTGAATTTGTCTAATAATCGTGCTGACACGTCATCACCCTCGTTAAATCGTATCGCCGCTGGAGACTGCAATGCGCTCCTTGGCGCCGTCTTTCAAGACCTTGACGGAAAACCGGGTGGGCTTGTTGGCCTTCTTGTCCATGAGCATCAAATTGGCCAAGGCCACCGGCTTTTCCATTTCGATATACCCGCCCTGCGGATAGGTATCGCTTTTCTTGACGGATTTTTTAACCACATTGATATTTTCCACCAGTGCCTGGCTGGTCTTGGGGATCACGCGCACGACCTTGCCGGTCTTGCCCTTGTCCTTGCCCACCATCACCATCACGGTGTCGTCCCGACGGATCCTTAACATATCAGACCACCTCTGGCGCTAACGAAATGATTTTCATGAATTCCATGTTGCGCAGTTCCCTGGCCACGGGCCCGAAAACGCGCGTGCCGCGGGGATTGCCGGCGTCATCGATGATCACCACGGCATTGGTGTCGAAACGCACATAGGTACCGTCCGGGCGGCGGATCGATTTTTTGGTGCGCACGATGATGCCCTTGGCCACACTGCCCTTCTTGACCACGGCATCCGGCGTGCTTTCCTTGACGTTGACCTTGACAATGTCTCCGACCTTGGCCCAAAGCTTGCCCTTGGACTTCAAAACGCCGATCAGGGAGGCCTTGCGCGCCCCGGTATTGTCCGCCACATCTAATATCGTTTTCAACTGGATCATAAGGACACCCGCCCCCCGTTAGACCTTGGACCCCACGATTTCACTGATCAGCCAGCGCTTCTCTTTCGACATCGGCCGCGTTTCCATGATGCGCACCACGTCCCCGATCTTGGCCGCGTTTTTCTCGTCGTGCGCCTTGTACCTGACGAAATTGCGCACCTGCTTGACGTATTTGCCGTGCTTGTGCACCTTCTGGACCTGGACCACGCGGGTCTTGTCCATCTTGTCGCTGACGACCACGGCCGTCAAAAACCTGCGGCGGTTGGATCTTTTTTCCATTAGCTTGTCTTTCCTTGGGTGCTGCTTTGTATACGGCGCTCATTCAAAACGGTCAGAATGCGGGCTATGTCTCTGCGCATAGTACGGAAATTGGCCGGCTTCTCGACACGGCCCATCTGGCGGTGGGACTCCATGTCAAAAAGGTCTTTTTTCAGCTGCTTTTCCTTGGTGACCAGATCCTCATCGCTTAAATTAGCCAAATCTTTGATCTTCATAAAACTCCTCGACCGCTTTAATGCCCGCTGCCGCGGGTCACGAATTTGGTCTTCACGGACAGCTTGAAGGCCACCAGGCGCAGCACCTGCTTGGCGAAATCCTCCGGAACGCCGCCCAGCTCAAAAACGATTTTGCCGCGCTTGACCACGGCCACCCAATGGTCCAGATCCCCCTTGCCCTTGCCCATGCGGGTTTCCGCCGGCTTCTTGGTGATGGACTTGTGCGGGAAAGCATTGATCCACAATTTTCCGGAACCGCGCAGTTTGCGGGCCACGACGACGCGCGAAGCTTCCAGCTGGCGGGCCGGCACAAAACCGTTTTCAATGGCCTTTAAACCGTATTCGCCAAAATGCATCTGGGAACCAGCCGTGGCCACGCCGCGGGACTTGCCCTTTTGCGTTTTGCGGTACTTGACTCTTTTAGGCATCAACAGCATACAATCTCCTTCAAGCGGCTGCAGCAGCCACAGCTTCAGGCGCCGCCGGCTGCGGCGCTTGCTGCGGCTGGGCCGCGGCCGCGGTCTGGGCCTTGGCTTCGATCTCTTCCTGGTCCTTAATCACATCGCCCTTGTAAATCCAGACCTTGATCCCCAGCAAACCATAGGTGGTCTTGGCCTCGGCAAAACCGTAATCGATGTCCGCGCGCAAGGTCTGCAAAGGGACCTTGCCTTCATGGTATTTTTCGGTGCGGGCCATTTCCGCGCCGCCCAAACGCCCGGCGCAGCGGATCTTGATGCCTTTGGAGCCCGCGGCCCGGGACTGCTCAATGGCGCGCTTCATGGCGCGGCGGAAGGCCACGCGTTTTTCCAGCTGAAAGGCCACGGCCTGGGCCACTAATTGGGCATCCAGGTTGGGATTTTTGATCTCCTGGATGTCGATGACGATTTTGTCCAAATCTTTTTTGGTGATGTCCTTCAATTCGGCGCGCAGGCGGTCGATGTCGGCGCCGCGCCGGCCGATGATCACGCCGGGGCGCGCGGTATGGATGCGGACCTTGACCTGCTCGGCCAGGCGCTCGATCACGATCATGGAGACAGCGGCCTGCTCGAATTTTTCACGGATATATTGGCGGATCCTAAAGTCCTGTTTAATGTTCTCGGCATAATCTTGGCGTTGCGCAAACCAGAGGCTGCGCCAGTTTTTGGTGTATCCGATTCTTAAGGCTAACGGATGGACTTTTTGACCCACGGTTATTTATCTCCCTCTTTTTTGGTTGCTGGTCTCGGCTGAGCCTTGATGTCCAAGGCCACTGTCAAATGGGTGGTCCGGCGCAGGATCGGCGTTGCCCTGCCGAAGGAGGCGGCGCGAAACCTTTTCCAGGCGCCGCCGTGATTGGCCGTGATCGTCTTGATGAACAATTGATTTTCGCTCAGGCCTTTTTGCTTGGCGTTGCTCACCGCGGAATCCAGCACCTTCTTGACCAAGGCGCTGGAGCCTTTACGGATCTGGGCCAGCAAGGCCAGGCCGGTCGGCACATCCTTGCCGCGGATCGCGTCGCAAACCTGGCGCATCTTCATCGATGAAACCCTCAAATATTTCGCGCGTGCTATGGCTATCATAAGTCTTTCCTAATCACCGGCTGCGGCCGCTATTGATTATTTCTTCTGCATCGCCTTCTTGGCCTTGACCCCGCCGTGCGCCTTAAAGGTGCGGGTGGCCACAAAATCGCCTAATTTCATGCCCACCATATTTTCCGTGATGAAAACCGGGACATGCTTGCGTCCGTCGTGCACGGCAAAGGTGTAGCCGACAAAATTCGGGACAATGGTCGAACGGCGCGACCAGGTCTTGATCGGCTGGCGCTGACCGCTGGCCACGACCTTGTCGAACCTGCGCGTCAGGGACTCTTCCACATAGGCGCCTTTTTTAATGGAACGGCTCATCCTACTTCTGTC
>CAZACW010000070.1:0-9981 GCA_964483785.1 uncultured Planctomycetales bacterium | reverse complement strand
CTCGGGCTTGCGCTCGACGACGCTGGGGCGGATGGCCTCGTGGGCCTCCTGCGCCCTTTTTTTGGACTTGAAGCGGTTGGGCTCCTGCGGCAAATATTCCTTGCCGTGCTCTTTTTTGATCAAGGCCCTGACCTTGTCAATGGCCTCGGCCGCGACGTGCACGGAATCGGTACGCATGTAGGTGATCAGGCCTTCGGGCTCCTCGTCCCCGAGCTCAATGCCTTCATACAATTGCTGGGCGATCATCATGGTCTTGGAAGTATTAAATCCCAGTTTGCTGAACGCTTCCTGCTGGAGGGTGCTGGTGATAAAAGGCGCCGGCGCGTTGCGCTTGACCTGCTTGGCATTGATGGCGGAAATTTTAAACGGAGCTTTTTGGATTTCCCCGATGGCGCTGTCCGTCAGGGCCTTGGTCTTAAGGTCGATCTTTTCCCCGTCTATTTTTTCCAGGTCAGCGGTCAAAATTTCCTTAAGGCCTTTCTTTTGCAAATCAACGGCGATCTGCCAGTACTCCTGGGGCATAAAACCCTTGATCGCCTCCTCGCGCTCGACGATGAGGCGAAGCGCCACGGACTGCACGCGGCCGGCGCTCAAGCGCGAACCCACCTTTTTCCATAATAAGGGGCTGATCTGATAGCCCACGATGCGGTCCAGGACCCGGCGGGCGTTTTGGGCGTCCACCAAACGGCTGTTGAAATCACGGGGATTTTTGAAGGCCTTTTTCACCGACTCCTTGGTGATCTCATGGAATTCCACGCGGTACACCTTTTTTCCCTCGGCAATGTGCTGGACCAGGTTCCAGCCGATGGCCTCGCCTTCGCGGTCAGGGTCGGTGGCGATATAGATTTCCTGGGATTCCTTGGCCTCTTTTTTAAGTTTGACCAGGGTCTTTTGCTTGTCGCGCACCACGATGAACCTGGCCTCAAACCCGTTGTCCAAATCAACACCCAGGGTGGATTTAGGCAGATCGATCAAATGCCCCATGGACGCCGTGACCTTATATTTGCTCCCCAATATTTTATTGATGGTTTTGACTTTCGCGGGGGATTCCACGATGACCAGCGCTTTAGGCATATTCATTCCTTACATAATATTGACCGGGCAGCTGCCGGATCGCACGTTTCAATTCCAAACTTAAAGTAATGTTCATAAGGCTGTTGATGTTCATGCCGGTTTGCCTGCTTAATTCATCCAAATGCACCGGCGTAAAGTTGATCAAAGGATAGACCCTGGACTGCTCTTCACTTAATAATAGCACGGGCTTATGGTCCTTAGACGGTTGGTCCGGGGCCCGCCCCAGGATTTGCTCCAAAACATCGCCGGGATTGAGGGCCACCCTGGCCCCGTCCTGGATCAGGCGGTTGCTGCCCACCGCGGTCTCCGTATCGATATTGGAGGGCACAACAAAAACGTCCTTGTTTTGGGCCACGGCAAAATCCGCGGTGATCAGGGCCCCGCTTTTGTCCCGGGCTTCGATCACCAGCGTCGCAGTGCTTAAGCCGCTGATGATGCGGTTGCGCCAGGGAAAATTATGCTGTAAAGGATGCATATCAAAAGCAAATTCGGAAATCACCGCCCCTTGCGCCGAGATCTTTTCCATCAAAGCCATGTTTTCCTTTGGGTACATGTGCTTGAATCCGCAGCCGATCACCGCTATGGTTTTGCCGCCGGCGCTCAAACAGCCTTGATGGGCCGCGGTATCAATGCCCCTGGCCAGCCCGGAGGCCACCTGCAAACCTGCCCGGGCAAAGGCCTCGGCAAATTGATGGGCCAAACGCCGGCCGTGGAAGCCGGCTGACCTTGATCCCACAATGGCCACAGACTTTTGATTGAGACAGGCCATCTCGCCCTTGACATAAAGCACCACCGGCGCATCGTCAAAATCTTTTAAAGAACTTGGGAATTGCCCGTCCGCCGCCGTAACAACCGAAATCCCTTTGCGCTGCATCAGATTATATTCGTATCTCAAGAATTTGTCTTTAGAAAACTGGATTATATTTCGGGCTGTTGCCAAGGACAGGAATTCACATTGGGCCAGGGCTTCCCGGGGCGCGCCCAGAACAGCCAGGGCATTGCCGAATTTGGCCAAAAGTTTCCTGATCCTTAAGGCACCCAGCAAAGGCACGGCATTAAGAACGAGCAAACCCTCCTGTTCTGTCATCTTAACTTCCTTAATCGGGGGAAAATCTTAAATTTTCTTGAGGATTGCGTTAACCGGGCCTTCAACGGACGCGTCATTGGCGTCGATGGTGTAATCAGCCAGGTTATACAGGGGGAGTCTTTGCTGGTACAACGTTTTGATGCACCCAAGGGGGTCTGGGGACTTAAGCAAGGGCCGGTGGGTCTCATGCTTGACCCTCTCGTAAATCACTTCCGGCGCCGCTTGCAGATAAAATACAATACCATTGGCCTTCAAATTTGGCAAGTTTTCTTTGCAGAGCACAACACCGCCGCCGCAGTCAATGACCTGGCCGCGGCCCCGGGCGATTTCCCGGACAATGCCGGCCTCAAGGTCGCGGAAATACGCCTCGCCCTTGGTCTCGAAAATTTGAAGGACGGACCGGCCTTCCCTGGCCTCGGCCAGATCGTCGGTGGAAACCACCTTAACCTTCAGGCGCCTGCCCAGTTCGTGGGCGATCATGGTTTTGCCTGATCCCATAAAACCGATCAATACGATATTTTTGTCCATTAAGAGTTCATTGCCACGGAATAGATGAGCCGGTGTTTCTTTAAAACGTAGGTGATGGACACGAGCTTTAAATACCCTTCCCTTTCATAAATCTTCTGGATCTTGGCCAGGATCCCGTCGGTGTCCTCAGGCGTCAGATATTTGTTCCTGTACATTTTAAAGATTTTGGTGAATTGGCCTTTATCGCCCAGGATAAACCCTTCCATCTCGATACTGCGCACCAAAACGCCCTTCTTGGCTGCATCCGCCTCGGCGGCAGGCGTTGGCTGGGCCCAAAAAAGGCCTGCGACCAACACAAGCACGCTGCATAATACATAGCGCATAGGCTCACCTTTCAATGGGCGGCATTGTCCGCTGTGCTGTTGGTGCTTGCCGCATCAGCACCCTGATCGCCTGCCTGTGCATCCGGACTTGGCACGGTCAAATCCTGGGACTTGCTCATGCCTCCGGTCAAATACAAGACCACGGTGATCACGTCCCCGGGCACGGCCTTGACCTCGACGCTGTCAGAAAAACCTGCCGCGCTGGTCTGATGGTAATAATCATAGGAGGCCAAGATCTGGCCGTTGACCGCCACGGTCATCAGGCGCACATAATCATTTTCCCAATTGTCGGCATGGTGCACGGCATCCACATGCAGTAGATTTCTGGTCAAATCATAGGAGAGGGTGATGCTTTGAATGGGATAATAGATCACCGGCCCGGCGTGGGCCGGGGTCAAGCCGGATAAAATCAAGGCCAGAGTTAAGCTGAAATTTTTCATAGGCGGTAAATGCCCCCTGAGAGCACGTATTGAATGATCAAATCCCCCCAAAACAAGCTGACCAAGGCCCCCAAAATTAAAAACGGGCCGTAGGCAATGGTACTGTCCTTGGTCCTGATTTTCTCGACGATGCCGTAAACCGCCCCGAAAAAGGGGGACAAAAAAAAGGTCAGCAGGGCCAGTTTCCAGCCCATAAAGGCGCCGATCATGCCCATCAATTTGACGTCCCCTCCGCCCATGGTTTCTTTTCTAAAGACAAGATCGCCGATCATGCCCATGAGGTAGATGGCCCCGCCGCCGGCCAGTAATCCCAGGGCCGATAAGCCCACCCCTAAAAAAGGAGAATGCACGCCGTGCAGCTGGGGCACAAAGAGGCTAAAGACCAGACCCGCGGCCATCCCGCCGATCGAAACCTCGTCGGGAATGATGCGGTGCTCAAAATCCACAAAGGTGGCCACAATAAAGCCGCTGACCATCACCAAATACGGCACCAGGACAGGCTGCATCCCGTAATGGCAGTATAAGACCACAAACATCAGGCCGGTGATCAATTCCACCAGCCAATAGCGGAAGGATATTTTTTCCTTGCAGGCCCTGCAGCGGCCGCCGAGCACCAGCCAGCTGATCAAGGGTATATTATCATACCATCGAATCGGCGTCCGGCAAGCCACGCAATGGGAGCCTGGAAAAATGATGGATTTTTCCAGGGGCAGGCGCACGATGCAGACATTTAAAAAACTGCCGGTCATGGCCCCGCAGATAAAAACAAATAAGGGGATCAAAAGATCAAGCCCCATGGCCCCCGCCTTCCAAGGAGTGCCTCATGACCATCTTGGTCTCCTCATCCAATTCCACCTCGGACCAATGGCCGAAGGCCAGCACTCCTTGATAAAAAAGCATGCCAAGCCCGTTGGCTGTCCTGGCCTGTTTAAGGCGCGCCTGGGCCAATAATTTCGTCTCCCGGGGTCTGTAAATCACATCATACACCAGCATGTCCTGGTGCAGGGACCCAGGGTCGATCAAAAGCGGGTCCTGGGCATTCATGCCGATCTTGGTGGTGTTGATGAGCAGGTCAGCCAATTCGATATTCAGGTCTTCCGGCTCATCCACCACTGTGACCATGGAGGTATTGATCTTTTCCCCGATTTCATTGACCAAAAGATCCGCATTGGCCCGGGTGCGGTTATACACCGTGACGCGCTCAGGGCCATTGGGAATCAGGCCCAGGACCGCGATGATGGCCCTGGCCGTGCCTCCGGCCCCCAGCACGGCGATGCGTTTGTCCCGGGGGTCGAATTTCAGTTCCGCCAGATGGCTCAAAAACCCAGGCCCGTCGGTGTTAAAGCCGTGGAGTTTGCGGCGATGGTCAATGGCGATGGTATTGACCGCCCCGATTTTTTGGGCCAAGGGATCAACGCTGTCCAAATAAGGCAGGACTTCCTGCTTATACGGCACGGTCACGTTCAAGCCAAAGATAGGATTGCCTTCCTCTTTCAGGTCTTCCATGAAAAGCTTCAGCTCCTGTTGATCAGCCAAGGGAAACAATTTGTACACGGCATTGACTTCCAGGGCCTTGAAGGCCGCGTTCTGCATCAGCGGCGAAAGGCTGTGCTCCACCGGGTTTCCGATGATCCCGTATACGGCTGGCGGCTCGTAACTCATTTGGTCAGCTTTTTCTGCGCTATGTGTTTATTGATCGCGTTGATGTAGGCCTTGGCCGAAGCTTCAATAATGTCCGTGCTGGCCCCCCGTCCGATCAAGGTCTCGCCTTCAACAGCGACCTTGACCGTCACCTCGCCCAGGGCATCCTTGCCCTGGGTCACGGCCTTGATATTGTAGTCCAATAAATCGGCCTTCAAACGGGTCACCGCTTCAATGGCCTTGTAACAGGCATCCACCGGACCGTCGCCGGTGGATTTCTGGGTCTGCTTTTTGCCCTTATGGGCAATGGTCACCACCACCTCCGACGCGATATGGGTGCCGCTGGTGGACATCAAGTCGACCAAGGCAAAGGCCATATGCGCCATATGCCCTTCATCCTCGATGATGGCCACCAAATCCTCGTCGTAAATTTCCTTCTTTTTGTCCGCCAGCTCTTTGAACCTGACAAAGGCCTTGTCCAAATCCACCTCAGCCAATTCAATGCCTAAGGATTTCAAGCGGTCGCGAAAGGCATGGCGGCCGGAATGCTTGCCCAAGACCAGGCCTTCATGGGAAGGCACCCCCACCTCCTCGGGGTTCATGATCTCATAGGTGCGCCTTTCCTTTAAGATGCCGTCCTGATGGATGCCGGATTCATGGCGGAAGGCATTGGAGCCGATAATGGCCTTGTTCGGCGGCACGATAAAGCCCGTGGCCTTGGAAACCATGCGCGAGATCCGGTAGAATTCCTTTGTTTGGATATGGGTGGTCAATCCGTAGATGTCCGAACGGGTCTTTAAACCCATCACGATCTCTTCCATGGAGGCATTGCCGGCCCGCTCGCCGATCCCGTTGATGGTGCATTCCACCTGCCGGGCGCCGTTTTGAACACCTGCTAAGGAATTGGCCACGGCCAGGCCCAAATCATCATGGCAATGGGTGGATATCACCGCCTTCCCTATATTAGGGACATGCGCGCCTATGCCCGCGATCACGGCCCCGTATTCCTGGGGCGTGCTGTAGCCGACCGTGTCCGGAATATTGACCGTGGTGGCCCCGGCCTTGATCACCGCTTCCAGGATGCGGTACAAAAACTCTTTTTCGGTGCGGGAGGCATCTTCAGGCGAGAATTCGATATTGTCCATGCGCTTGCGCGCGTAATGGACCGCATGGACCGCCATGTCCACAATTTCATCCTGGCTCTTTTTCAATTTATGCTGCAAATGGATCTTGGACGTGGCCAAAAAAATATGGATGCGCTTGTGCCGGGCAGGCTTGACCGCGTCGATCACCGCGTCGATGTCCTTGGTCACACAGCGGGCCAGACCGCAGACATAGGAATCCTTGATATGCCTGGCCACATTGTGGACCGAATCAAAGTCCCCTTTGGAGGAGACCGGAAAACCGGCCTCGATGATGTCCACCCCCAAACGCTCCAGCGAAAAGGCGATGTCCAGCTTTTCTTCGGGGCTCATGGTGGCGCCCGGCGCCTGTTCTCCGTCCCTTAATGTCGTGTCAAAAATCAAGACCTTGTTGTTTTTCATGACCTTCTCCTCAAATAGGAAGGGCGGCTGTTGAAAGCCGCCCTTTGATTATATACATTAAATTTTCAGGTGTAATCAACAGTTTTATTTTTTCATCCAGCTCATCATGCCCCGTAGCCGGGCCCCCACTTTTTCGATGGGATGATTTTCTCCGGCCTTGCGCATCTTCAGGAAATTCTTGCGCCCGGCTTTGTTCTCCGCCATCCATTCCCTGGCGAATTTGCCTTTTTGGATCTCGGCGAGGATCTTGATCATTTCCTTGCGGATGCGCTCATTCACAATGCGCTTGCCGCGGGTCATGTCCCCGTATTCCGCCGTATCAGAGACGCGCTTGCGCATGCCCTGGATGCCGTCCTCATACATCAAATCCACGATCAATTTCAGCTCATGCAGGCATTCAAAATAGGCGATTTCCGGCTGATACCCGGCCTTGGTCAGGGTCTCGAAGCCGGCCTTGACCAATTCGCTGGCCCCGCCGCACAACACCGCCTGCTCGCCGAACAAATCCGTCTCGGTTTCCTCTTTAAAGGTGGTTTGGATGATGCCGGCGCGCGAACCGCCGATGCCCTTGGCGTAGGCCAGAGCGATTTTCAAGGCCTTGCCCGTGGCGTTTTGATGCACCGCCACCAAACAAGGCACGCCGCGGCCTTCCTCATATTGCCGGCGCACCAGGGCCCCTGGGCCTTTGGGCGCGATCATAAAAACATCCGCGTGCTTAGGCGGGACAATGAACTTAAAATGAATGTTGAAGCCATGGGAAAAAGCCAGGGCCTTGCCCTTGCCTAAATAAGGCTCGATGGAATGCTTGTAAATCTCCGCCTGCAGATGGTCCTGGGTCAACAGGATGATGACATCCGCCTGGCGCGCGGCCTGCTCCACGGACATGGGTTGAAAGCCGTCCTGAAGGGCCTTGGCATGATTGGGTCCGCCGGGACGCTGGGCAATGATCACGTTCAAGCCGCTGTCGCGCAGGTTCAGGGCCTGGCCGCGGCCTTGAATGCCGTAGCCCACCACGGCGATGGTTTTATTTTTTATATCATTGATGTTACAGTCTTTGTCGTAATAAATCTTAGCCATATCTTCCTTTCACGATTCCGTCAGGACCATCACAACCCCGGGGGTTGTGATGGTTTTTCATGCCGTGCGGCACGGAATTAATCATCCCCTTCGCCGTCCAAATGCGCCTGGACGTGGCGCAGGCCGATCACGGTATTGACCGGCTTGACGATCTTGGCCACAAAATCCTTGGTGTCATGGACATTGAGCTGTTTGAATAAAAATTCAAAATTCTTTTCGATTTCTGCGGCGATGCCTTCCTTGACGCTTAAAGGCATGCTCATGATGTCTTTTTTGAACTGCCCCAAGGCGCGCTTGCGGGCCTTGTAGATATATTGCTCATCGGTGTCTGTGGCCTTGCGCTCGCTCTGGCAATTGGCCTTGGTCCACGCCATCATTTGCGCGTACAGCTCCTTAGGGAACAATTGGCTGTCCAAGGTCTTGTTCTGGAAATTGGTGGCCAGATGGATCTCGATGGTATTGACCTCCGGAAATTTATTAAATTGATCATCGGTCAGGGTCGAAGCGCCGTGCTGCACCGCGCCGCCCATGCCGAATTTCGCTTGCGCGGCCGCTGAAAGGTCCTGCAAGGTCTTAAAATCCACATTGGCCTTGGCAATGGTCCCGTCCGGCAGCACCGTGCCGCCGTGGGAAGTGCCGGTTTGCACGGAAATCTTGCTTAAACCCAGGACCCCTTGCGGCAGGGCCTGGTTATAGCCTTCGGTAAAAGCCACCAGCTCTTCCACGGTGCTGTTTTTATGGCCCACCTCGCCGATTTCCCCGCCGATGGAAATCTCAATGCCCTTGGGCTGGATGCCGCGGATAAAGGCGGTCATGTCCGCGCAGATTTCGAAATTGTCTCTTTGCTGTTCGGTCAGGGTCGGGCGGTCCAATTTCACTGTCGTCGAGGAATCAACATCGATATTATAAAAACCCGCGGCCACGCAATCCGCCACCATCTCCTTCAAGGCCGAGACCTCCTTTTTCTTGTCCTTGAAATAGTCCGAGGCCTTGATCTGGCAATGGTCACCCTGCACAAACACCGGGCCGCTGTGGCCTTCCTTGATGGCCGCGGACAAGACAACCGCGGCATACTCGATGGGCGGCTGGGCCGTATAGCCCATTTCCGATTTGGCGATTTCAAAAATAAAGGCGCCGGCATTCAGGCGTTTGGCCACGCGAAAAACCGCCCGGGCCAGATAATAGGTCAAACAGCGCAGATTCATCGCCGGGACCGTGAAATGCTTGCCCTGCCCCTTGCCGCGGGCCATATACACATCATGGATGGAGGCCAAAAAAATCCCCTTGGCTGAGGCCTGGGCCTGGATTTCGCGGGCCAGGGTCTCCTTTTCCTTGATATGATCGGTCAGGACCAGTTTCTGTACCACTGCGTCCACATCAAAAGCGGTATTCACAGCCATTGCCCATCTCCTTCTAAGTTAAAATTTTCAACAATTGATAACGCCGGTCCATGTCTTCATGCACGCGCCGGGTGGCGTCCTTAAGGTCAACGACATTGATCTTGTCCTGCAGGACACCGACGGCCTTGCCGTAGCTGCCGTTGAGCAATAAATCGACCGCGGCCGCGCCCAAGCGTGTGGCCAAGATCCTGTCCTGGCCGCTGGGCACGCCGCCTCTTTGCACATGGCCTAACACCACATAGCGCGTTTCCAGGCCCACGGCCTTGGTGATGTTTTCCGCCACGGTCTGGGCACGGGCCGCGCCTTCGGCCACGATGATGATCCAGCTGACCTTGCCTTTGAGATGCCCTTCCCTGGCCTCGTCGTGCATGGCCTCATAGTCAAAAGAACGTTCGGGTATTATAACATCTTCCGCGCCGGCTGCAAGGGCAACTTCCATGGCAATATACCCTGATTTATTGCCCATCACCTCCACGACAAAGATGCGTTCCATGCTCTGGGCCGTGTCGCGGATCTTGTCAATGGACTCTAAGGCCGTATTGATGGCCGTGGAACAGCCGATGGTCTGGTCGGTGCCGTTTAAGTCATTATCAATGGTGCCTGGCAGGCCGATGGTGGGTATGCCGTGCAATGTATACAGGCGATGGGCGCCCTGATAGGAGCCGTCCCCGCCCACCACGACCAGGGCATCGATGAGATTTTGGCGCAGGATCTGGGCTGCCTTGGCCTTGCCTTCGTCCGTGGCAAATTCCTTGGAACGGGCGGTCTTTAAGATGGTGCCGCCCCTGTTGATGATATTGGAGACCGAGCGGTGGTTCATGGGCACGATATCGGCTTCCAAAAGCCCCTGGTAGCCGCGCATGTTTG
>CAZACW010000069.1:0-11032 GCA_964483785.1 uncultured Planctomycetales bacterium | reverse complement strand
TAATATATCAATGCGCTTATGAATGTCAAGAATTTTATTAACAGTTTCTTGCACTTGGGAAAGCTGGGTGACATCACAGCCGAATCCGTCCGCCAAATGGCCCAAGGCCTTGATCTGGGAGGCGGCTGCCTGGGCCTGTTCCTGGCTGCGGCCGATGATGATGACCATGGCCCCCTGCTGGGCAAAGGCCTTGGCCACCCCCAAACCGATGCCGCGGGTGGAGCCGGTAACTAAGACCACTTCATTTTTGAAGGACATACGCGTATATTATCAATGAAATGCCTGCCTGCAAGGAAAATCTTGAAGTAATATTCCCTGTTTCTTGGTAAGGCGAAAGTTAAAACGATTCATCGAACAGCCGTGAGTTCAAAAGAGACGCTTCTGGCATGGGGCAAGGCATGGGGCTTCTCCACCCGGACATGGGCCTTGCGCACCCTGCGGTCAGCCATGATGCCTTTTAAAAGCTTGGCAGCCAACTTCTCTAATAAGGCGCTGTGCGCAGACCGGGTGATTTTGACGATCTTGTCAGACAGGGATTCGTAGTTCAGGGCGTCTTTGAGCTTGTCCGATTGACAGGCCTTGGCGGCGTCATACTCCAGGGTGATATTGATGATCAGCTCCTGCTGATCAGCCTTTTCCCAGGGATAGGCGCCGATCAAGGCCCGCACCTTCAAATCATTAATTTTGATGATACCCATATCATTACCTACCGACTCATGACCATCACAACCCCGGGGGTTGTGATGGTCATGAGATCAAACCTTCTCCGCCGTCATTGGCAATGATTTGGCCGGTCAGATAATCATTGTCCAGCAGAAACTTAAGGCTTTGCAGGATATTATGCGGAGCGCCGGTCCTTTGCAAAGGGATTTGCCTGGCCCTTTGCCGGCGGTCATCCGGCTGATTATTGACAGGCGCCAAGATCATGCCCGGCGCAATGCCGTTGACCCGGATAGCCGGCCCCCACTGCACGGCCGCCATCTTGGTAAATTCCATCAAGGCTTTTTTAGTCATCAGATAATCCGCGTATCCGGTCTTGTATTTGACCGCATTGGTATCAATAAAATTGATCACCTGGCCTTTTTTGACCAAACGGGAAAACTCGCAAGACAGGATATACGGGGCCTTGAAATTGATGTCCCAATGCATTTTAAATAATCCCAAATCCCTGGCCCCGAAGCGGTTGGGAATAAATACCGAAGCGCTATTGATCAGCACGTTTAAATTGGGAAAGGCCTGGAAAACTTCTGCGGTCAATCGCAGGGTTTGGTCTTCATCCGCCAAATCGCAGGCAAAAAGTTCGCAACGCACGCCCATCTTGAAAATGGTCCGCGCCAGGGACATGGCCTCAGGCTTGGATTGATGGTAATGCAAGGCAATGGCATAGCCCTGTTGGGCCAAATCCAGGGCCAGATAACGGCCAAGGCGCTTGGCCGCGCCAGTGATCAAAACTGTTCCTTTGGACTTTGAAGGCATAATTTAGGAAATCAGGGAAAGGAATTCCTTGCGGGTGGCGTCTTCCTTGCGGAAGGCCCCCAGGAGACAGGAGGTTTTCATCAGGGAGTTTTGTTTTTCCACGCCCCGCATCATCATGCACAAATGCCTGGCCTCGATCACCACCCCTACACCTAAGGCGCCGGTGACCTTCATCAGGGTCTGGGCGATCTCCTTGGTCAGGTTTTCCTGGACCTGCAGGCGCCGGGCATACATGTCCACGATGCGGGCGATTTTGGAAAGGCCGATGATCCTGCCCTTGGGGATATAGCCCACATGGGCCTTGCCGAAAAACGGCAGAAGATGATGTTCGCAGAGAGAATAAAGCTCGATGTCCTTGACAATCACCATTTCGTCATTTTCAGAAGTGAAAATGGCGCCGTTGACAATATCTTCCACCTTCTTGTGATAGCCCTGGGTCAAAAATTCAAAGGCCCGGGCCGCGCGCTCAGGGGTCTTTAACAGCCCTTCGCGCTTTGGATTTTCGCCGATGTGTTCCAGCAGTTTACGGAAATATTGGTCCATGATCCGGCAATATTACCACAAAAGGCCCTATGTCTTCAACATCAAATAGTTTTTGGCAAGGCGCACGCTTTATGATAATCTTTTTGAATGTTCCCTTACGCTGATTATCACATGCACACCCCCTTGTGCGGCCATGCCATCGGCGCGCCTGAAGCCTATGCCGAGCAGGCCATCCAGGCGGGCCTTCGAGAAATCGGCTTTTCCGACCACGCGCCCATGGTGCATCAACCCATGCCCGGCATCACCATGGCCTTGGATGAACTGCCCCTTTATCATAAGATGATCGAGGAGGTGCGAAAACGTTTTGCGCCCCGGCTGAGCGTTAAAATCGCCCTGGAATCGGATTTTCTGCCGGGTTATGAAGCCAAGACCAAGGCCATCATCGACGGCTATCCTTATGATTACATCATCGGCTCCGTGCATTTTATCGATGACTGGGCCTTTGATGATCCAGCCACCCGGGAATACTGGAAAAAGCACGATGTCAATGAAGTGTACCTTAAATATTACGCGCTGTTGCGGCAATCGGCCAAGACCGGATATTTCCAGATCATCGGCCATTGCGATCTGCCTAAAAAATTCGGGGCCAGGCCTACGATTGACCTGACCGATGAAATCAAGGCCACGGCCAAGGTCTTCAAAGACACGGGGGTGGCCATTGAAATCAATACCGCCGGCCTGCGCAAGCCCATCGGAGAAATGTATCCGGCGCCTCATTGCCTTAAGATTTACCGTGAAGCCGGGGTGCCGCTGACCTTTGGCTCAGACGCGCATGATCCCAAGGATGTGGGCAAAGATTTTGCGGCAGCCATGGATTTGGCCAAATCCGTTGGTTACAGCCAGTACCTGATTTTTAAACAAAAGAAAATCGAAAAAATCATGCCGTTTTAAGGCGGGAGTTGAGAATGATCAAGATCCAAGGGATAGACCACGTTGCCTTCAATGTCCGGGACCTGGACAAGTCCCTGGAATTTTATACCCGGGTGATCGGGCTTAAAGTGACGGAGCGCGAGCCTTCCAAGCCGGGCATCGAATACTTTCTGGATTGCGGCCCTTCGCTGTTGGGCCTTATCCAGGCCAAGGACTTGGACAACAGCCATCTTTTTGCCAATGACGGCCTGGGCGCCAATCATTTTTCTTTCCGGGTGCAGAGCCGGGATTTCGAGGCCATGATCGCGCACCTGGAACAGCACCATGTCAAAATCGAATTCGCCAAAAAGCGGCCCAAGTCCTGGTCGCTGTACTTTTACGATCTGGACGGCAATAAACTGGAAGCCACGGCCTGGCCGCTGGAAGACGGCGTGCCCGAAACCCAAAGGGTCAGGGAAATCTACGACGGCCGCTCCAAATCCTGGAAGCCCTACTAAATCTTCCGCCGCGGCGCGCAATGAAATGAAATTCAGATTCTATCTTGCCTTGTTTTTCATGGTCATGGGCCCTGCGGCGCAGGCCGCCCCTGAATTCAAGACTATCGATATTGAAGGCTGGCAGGTCAATCTTGAACAAACGATCTTGGACCAGCATCCTGACTGGGCTTTAAGAATCCAAGCCATTCTCAAGGACCGCCTGGTTGAAATCAAACAACTTTTACCCGGCAAACGCGTCGAAGAACTTGAGCGGGTCCCCATCTACATACTGCTTAACACAGCCAACGGCCTTGCCTGCTATGCCAGCGGCGGCGGAGAGAACGCGGACCCAAGCTTGACCGGCGGGGTCATCTTTGGGGCCCCGAGCTTCTTAAAAAAAATGCGCCACGTGCCATCCAGCCTGTTGCATGAATTGACCCATGCCTATCATAATCAGGTCCTGGGCCTCAAAGACCCTGATATTCTCCACGCTTACCAGCATGCGGTCTCCTCCCATCTCTATGAGAATGTCAGGGATTGGGCCGGCCGTCGGCATCCAAAATCCTATGCCTTGACCGATGCCCAGGAATATTTTGCCCTGTTGACCCAAGCGTATTTTGAGCGCAGCGGTTATTTTCCTTTTACGCGGGACCAGCTTAAAGATTATGATCCGCAAGGTTTGGAAACCGCGCGCGCAAAATGGGAGGACCGCGACGGACCCCAGCCAAGCTTGTCCATCGAATCCTCCGTCCCTGATGTCAGCTGTTCGACCTTACGCTCGTTAAAATCAACAAGGGGAACAGAAAGATCCATATTAAACATCCGCAACCGTTCCGACAAAAGCTTGTCCCTGCTCTGGGTCAATTATAAAGGGGAGCGTAAACAATACGGTGAAATCCCGTCCCGGGGATTTAAGAGCCGGCCGACCTATGCCGCAAAGATCTGGGAAATCGATGATGATTCAGGCCGATGCCTGGGGATTTTTCAGATGGGAACGTTGGGCGAATTTGTTGAGATCAATTAAAAACCAATCATTAGGGAGGCATGAACTATGAAAATACACGAAGGCGGCCAGGCGCCGGATTTTGATCTGCCCTCCAGCGCTGGAAAAAACATCGCTTTAAAAGATTTAAAAGGCAATCGCGTGGTGGTGTACTTTTATCCGAAGGACGATACGCCGGGCTGCACCGTGCAAGCCTGCGGCCTGCGGGACAGTTTCAAGGACATTGAAAAACTCAACGCCGTGATTTTAGGCGTCAGCCCGGATTCCGTCGCGTCGCACGCGCAATTCATCCGGAAATTCAAGCTTCCCTTCACCCTGCTGGCGGACGAGGGCAAAAAGATGTGCCAGGACTACGGCGTTTGGGTGGAAAAATCCATGTACGGCAAAAAATACATGGGAGTGGCCCGCACCACCTTTATCATCGACGGGCAAGGCCGCATCGCCAAGATCTTCGAGAAGGTCAAGCCCGAGGGGCACAATCAAGAAGTGATGGCCGCGCTCAAAAGCATTTAGCGGGGGATGAAATCCGTTTTAGGGGAAATCTCCAGCACGGTCTCGGCGATCAGCTGGGCGCAGGATTCCAAATCCTCCAGGGAACAGGTCTCGACCATGGTGTGCATGTAGCGGTTGGGCACGCTGATCAAGGCCGTGGCCACCCCCGCGCGGCACAGCTGCATGGCGCCGGTGTCGGTGCCGTCCGGACGGCCGATGGAAGAAAATTGATAAGGGATTTTTTTGCGCTTGGCAACGGCAATAAACATCTTGCCCAAGACGCGGTTGATCGCAGGCCCGGCATGCAGCACCGGGCCCTTGCCCAAGGCCACCTCGCCGACAATGCGCTTGTCGATGCCGGGCGTATCCGAGGCAAAGCCCACGTCCACGGCAATGCCGACCTGCGGATCAATGCCGTAGGCGCTGGTGCGGGCACCCCGCAAGCCCACCTCTTCCTGCACGGTGGACACGGCATACACGCCGACATCCTTCCTTAATTTCCTGCCGCTTAAGATCTTGACCACTTCCGAAACCACAAAGGCGCCGGTCTTATCATCACAGCCTTTGGAGGTGAAAATATGGTTGCGCAGTTCCATGAAATTCGGGGCGAAAGAAACCGCATCGCCCAAGGCCACGGTTTTGAGCGCATCTTCCCTGTCCTTGGCGCCGATATCCACCCACAATTCCTTGACCGGCACGTTTTTGTTGCGGTCGCATTCCTCAAACAGATGAATGGGTTTTTTGCCGATCACGCCGTCGATGAGGCCTTGCTCGGTTTTCACCTTGACCTGGGAGCCGGGCAGGACCCCGCTGTCGATGCCGCCCACAGGCACGATGCACAAAAACCCTTCGCCGGTGATATGGCTGACAATAAAGCCGATCTCATCGCAATGGCCGGCCAGCATGATTTTATAATCCGCCTTGGGGTTTAAAACCGCGATGGCATTGCCGTGCACGTCGCGCTTGAGCATTTGGGCATAGGCCCTGGTCCGCTTGGCCCAGACGCTCTGGCTGTCTTCCTCAAAACCGGAAGGACCGCACTGGCTTAAAAATTCCCGTAAAAATTTTTTGGATTCGCTATTCATCGTGTCTCCCTGTGTAGCGTTGTTGGATATAATCTTCCAAAATTGCAATAAATTCTTCCTTGATATGGTCCCCTTTAAGGGTCTTATAGGCCTTGCCGTCCATGTACACCGGCGCAACGGGCTTTTCCGAGGCGCCGGGCAGGCTGATGCCGATATGCGCGTGGCGGCTTTCGCCGGGCCCGTTGACCACACAGCCCATCACTGCGATTTTGAGCTCTTCGATGCCCGGATATTGCTTGCGCCAGTGCGGCATTTTCAATTTGATATGGGCATTGATGTCCTGGGCCAGGTACTGGAAATAATCGGAGCTGGTGCGCCCGCAGCCGGGACAGCTTGTCACCGACGGAGAAAAGTAGCGGAAACCCATGGACTGCAAAAGCTCCTTGCAGACCTCCACTTCCTTGGAGCGCGCCACGCCGGGCTGGGGCGTCAAGGAAACACGGATGGTATCGCCGATGCCCTGCTGCAGGAGAATGGAAAGCGCCGCGGCCGAGGACACGGCGCCCTTGATATCTGCCCCGGCCTCGGTCAGGCCCAGATGCAGGGCATAATCCCCTGCTTTGGCCAGGCGCTGGTATACGGCGACCATGTCCTGCAAGACGGACATTTTGACGCTTAAGACCAATTTTTCCTTAGGTAAGCCGAGCTTTAAGGCATATTCTGCCGAACGCAGGGCGCTTTGCACCATGGCTTCCCGGGTCACCTCGCTGAAATCCTTTGGACTGGATAATTTGGCGTTATCATCCATCAATTCCGTCAATAAATCCTGGTCCAGGGAGCCCCAGTTGACGCCGATGCGCACCGCCTTGCCGTGCTCTATGGCGATTTTAACGATCTGGGCGAAATGATCATCGTGCAGGCGGCCGCGGCCCACATTGCCGGGATTGATCCTGTACTTGTCCAAGAGTTTGGCTGTGGCGGGATTTTTGGATAACAGCGTATGGCCGTTAAAATGAAAGTCTCCGGCAATGGGGGTGGCCACACCGTCCGCCCGCAGACGCCGGATGGCCTCGGCCGCTCCCTTGGCCGCATCATGGTCATTGACGGTCCAGCGCACCAGCTCTGAGCCGGCCGCGATCAGCTCCTTAGTCTGGGCCAGGGTCGCCTGGACATCGGCCGTGGGCGTGTCGGTCATGGACTGGATGCGCACCGGATAATCCCCCCCCAAAAGCAGGGGACCGATGGCCACCACAGGGGTTTTTCGTCGCTGGTGACGGGCCATAAATGGTATTTACACCTTATTTCAACATGCTATAATTGTTTGCTTTAGCGGGCTATTATAGAAAAGGCAGGACAAAAAAGCAAGATAAGAACATCGCCATGGAAATATTTTTAGCCAAAACCCAGGGATTTTGCGCCGGTGTGGCCAGCGCCATCGATATCGTGGAACTGGCCTTAAAGACCTACGGCACGCCCTTGTATGTTTACCATGATATCGTGCACAATACCTCGGTGGTGCAGGACATGAAACAGCGCGGGGTGGTCTTTGTGGAAGACCTCAAAGATGTCCCGCACGGCTCCAGGATCATCTTCAGCGCCCACGGCATCCCGCCGGATTTGATCGATGAGGCCCGCCGGCGGCAGTTAAAATACGTGGATGCCACCTGCCCCTTGGTCACCAAGGTGCACAAGGAAGCGGTGAAATTTTCCGCCCAAAACATCGATACCGTGCTCATCGGCCATGTGGGGCACCAGGAGCTGATCGGCACCTCGGGCCATGTGCACCCGGATTTGCTGCATATCATCGAAAATGAACAAGACGCCGACCTTTTGGACATCGACCCTCAAAAGACCATAGCCTATATCACCCAGACCACGCTCTCCGTCGATGAGACCCGCGGCATTATCGACAAGCTCAAAAAAAAATTTCCCCGCTTGATCGGCCCCCCGCGCTCGGACATCTGCTATGCCACCCAAAACCGGCAGGACGCGGTCAAGGACCTGGCCGGCTTTTGCGATATCATCATCATTTGCGGCTCGCCCCATTCTTCCAACAGCAACCGCCTGCGGGAGACCGGCGTCCAGATGGGGGTGGAAAGCATCATCGTGGACACCGCGGCCCAGTTGGACTGCGCCCTTCTTAAAGGCAAATCCAAGGTGGGCTTAAGCTCCGGGGCCTCCGTCCCCAGATATCTCGTCGATGAAATCATCGATAAAATCAAGGCCTTTGATCCAAGGACGATTGTCCATGAATTTGATAATCCTGAAAAAAATATAGTCTTTCCTGTGTTACAATTTAAAGAATAAATGGCCAAATTAATCATTGATCAAATCACCTATGATGTGCCGGATGGGGAACAGATCGCCGCTGCCTGTGAAGCGGCCGGCATCCCCTTCTCCTGCAATTCCGGGGTCTGCGGCACCTGCCAGATCGAGGTCCTCGAGGGCGCGGACAATATCAATGAACTCAACCGGGAAGAAAAAGAACTGGCCATGGACCGCACCCACCGCCTGGGCTGCCAGTGCAAGATCCTAAGCGGTGTGGTCAAGGTGACCTACTGACCCTTAAACATGTTCATTCTTCAAGAGACCCCGATTCTCCCCTCCCAAACGCACAGCGCATCTGATAACCCTGCCGACGGCGCCATGGTGAATTTTGAAGGCTTAGTCAGGGCTGACAACCATAAAGGCCGCGTGGTCAGCGGACTTTTGTACATCGCGGATGCGGCCTCAGTGATGGCGGAAGGGGAAAAAATCATCATCGAAGCCATTTCCAAGTTCACCATCAATGAAGCCGTATGCATCCAGCGGGTAGGCCATCTGAAGGTGTCCGAGCGCGCGGTCTTCATCGGTGTTTGGGCGCCTCACCGCGATGAGGCCTTTCAAGCCTGCCGCTATATCATCGAAGAAGTCAAAAAAAGGCTGCTCATCTGGAAAAAGGAATTTTTTACCGACGGAAGCAGTGCCTGGATCCACGGGGCCCCGGCCGCTTAAGATGAAAACCACACCCAGCGCCCTCTTGTCCGCATACACCACCTTTCAATTGGGCGGGCCTTGCCTGTGCCTTCTCGACTGCGCCCTGCCGCAAGAGCTGATCTTAGCCATCCGGCAGTTAAAACGCGACCATCAGCCGTTTCTTTTGATCGGCGGCGGCTCCAATATCGTGGTCTCTGACCAAGGCCTGGACAGGACCGTGATCCGCTATGTTTCCCCTACCCCCTTGATCGAACGCAAAGGCAATCAGGTTAAGGTCACTGCCAGCACCAATCTGGATGATCTGGCGATGTTTTGCGTGGACCAAGGCCTGGAAGGCCTCAATTATACGACCGGGATTCCCGGCACCGTCGGCGGCGCCGTGGTGGGCAATGCCGGCGCCTGGGGCCGGCAGGTGGGCGATGTACTGCAGGCGGCCCTGATCCTCGATGAAAATGGCGAGACAAAGACCGTGGGGCCTGATTATTTTGCCTTTACCTACCGCCATTCGCGGCTTAAGGAAACCAAGGACATTCTTGTTACCGTGACCTTTGATCTGGCGCCCGGCGATCCAGCAGCTTTAGCCAGGGAACGAGCGGAGATTTTAAGGAAGCGCGCTGAAAAACATCCGGACATGGCCCTTCAGCCTTGCGCCGGGTCTTTTTTCCGCAATATCGAACCCACTTCCAAGGCCCAACGCCGCCAGGCCTCCGGCTGGTTTCTGCAGGAAGCCGGCGCCAAAAATTTGAAGGTGGGCGGCGCCTATATCTTCGAAGACCATGCCAATATCATCATCAAAGGCCCCACTGGCTCGGCCCAGGACGTGCATGATTTGCATTTAAAAATGATGGAGGCGGTCAAAAACAAATTCGGTTTGCAGTTGGTCCGGGAGGTGCGTTTCGCGGGCAGATTCAACAATGCCCTTCACGCTGACCAGGAAGGCTTTTGGTGACGTTTAAGGCGTCAGGAGCCCGCCGGTATTGATGGTTTCCGAAGAACTTTTGAAACAATAAACCTATAAAATGGTGATTTTTAAATCGTGTGCAGCTTTGGTCATAGGAACATCGAAGGTAGCCAAAGGAATATCCGCTTGTTTAGCTAAATGTAAATAAGATGCGTCATAGGCGCTTAAATGATATTCCCGGGCCAAATGATAACATTCTAACCAACCGTCATCTTTTATATAAAAATGCTCTACCCGAATAGGTAATTTCTTTAAGAATCCTAAAAAAATAACAGCTTCGTCTAAAGAAATCCTTTCACGCCGTTCGGCCATTATGAGACCATTGGCAATCTCAAAAGGCCATAATGCCGGCACCCATGCTTCCGCGGTATTTAATCGCTTAAGAATGCGCTGAGAATGGTCTGTTTGCTCATCCTTGAAGCACCAACTCATGACAACGGAATTATCAATGACAAATTTCTTCACAATCTGCGTCCTTCTTGAATCCAGGCCTTGGATTGCGTTTGGGATCCTTTTCGCCCCTTACGAAATTCTAAAATAGCATCAATGGTTTGAGATATGGACTTATGCTCTTGTGCATGGACTGCCGTGATTTTGGCAATGGGCTGACCGCGGCGAGTGATGAGAAAATCTTTACCTCGAACCACCTTGTCCATAATTTCTGAAAAATGGGTCTTGGCGTCAAAAATTCCTATAGTCTGCATGGCTTCTCCTTGACTAGTTATCTAACTAGTTACCTAACTAGTTAAAATATATCACGCCGCTGACTGCTTGTCAAATGGACGTCCTCCTGGTTTAAAATTTCCCCTGTTTTAACCGCCCACCTGGAACATTTCAACCTTGGGCAAGGGATGATCATGGCGCCTTATTTCAGAGCGGATTTCGGAATAGCGGTCGGCGCGCCGCGTCCAGGTCTCCTGGATCCGGGCGCGCAGAAGATCATCGCCGGCGCTGTCGTCTCTTAGCAGTTTTTTCAAGTCCGTGCCGTGCACGGCAAAAAGGCAGGTGTACATTTTTCCGTCGGCGGAAAGGCGCAGGCGTTGGCAAGTGCCGCAAAAGGCCTTGGTCACCGAGGCGATAAAACCAAGCTCCCCCTGTCCGTCCTTAAAGCGGTAAACCTCCGCGGTTTCGCCTCCCCGCGTGTCCTGGATTTTTTCCAAGGGAAATTCCGCGTCGATCTTGGCCACAATCTCATCCGTAGGCACCCCCT
>CAZACW010000068.1:0-11069 GCA_964483785.1 uncultured Planctomycetales bacterium | reverse complement strand
AGAACAAAATCCAAGGAATAACCATCACAACCCCCGGGGTTGTGGAGGTGATTTACCGGCGGTATTTGCAGGCCTTCAAGAAGGGTGCCTATAACTTTATCAAAGAAGAAACCGATCCCGTCACCCGCCAGCCCGTCCCAAGAAAATATTTCTCCGGCGGGGTGGACTGGGTAAACCCGGCCATGAGCGTATTGGATCATGAAAACGGAGCGCGTATTTCAGGCGAAGGCTTGGTCGTATCTGCCCGCCTTGATCCGCTTTCAGTAAACCCGGCCATGAGTTCCCTGGTTTTGCATACTTTGAACAATGGCCGTAGGATTTATGTGGTCATTGACACTCAAATGTCCGCTTTATTGGCGCATGCAGGCGTTACCGATGAAGATTATGTCAATGGCGCTGTTGAAACATTGGAAGCAAACGGAAACGCTTTTCGTTCTTGGAAAACCCTGGATAATCGATTATCAGACTGGTCTATCCTGCCCTCGCTTTCATCTTATATTCAAGTCAGCGCGCCGGGCCCGGAAGATCAAGAATTGCTCAGACTATTACCGCAAAGTCTGGCTTTAAAAGTCCTTTACATAAAATTTTATGAGGGCCTGCTGAGGCCAAAGAAGATCGAAATTTTTACAGGATATACACCGCCGTCTTTTGATTTTCAGCTATATATTAATGCATTGACCCATGAAGAGCGTTATCAAATACTTTTGGCGGCCCTGCAAACGCAGAATCTTGACAGTGACGCATTCGGATTTCTTCGTCAGCCCAGCGACAGGATTTTGGCCGAAGACCGCCTGGAAAGATTTCAGGATCACCTCGCGTCCCATTGGGAAAGCATGAATGTCGCCTCCAAAATCCTGGCTTTAAACCTCCTCGCGCATACCCCGCAAAACAATCCCGCATTGGTCCGGGAAGAATTGGAACATTTGGATAAGAAGCAACTGCAAATTGCCGCCGGCCGCGCAAGGCTTAGGGAGGTCCAGCACCGGATGAATTATCTTGATGAGGTTAATCTCGATGAACAAATGGCCATTGTTCATGATTTATTGACCTTGGACCCGCATTCCAGGCGGGAACAGAATCTAATCCATGTTCTTTCCACGGAAAGGTCTGCGGTCGATACGGCCAGGTCCAGGGCCCTGCGGGAATCTGAAAGATCGACGGGCGATGTTTTAACAAAAATCCATTATGCCATTTTGCACAATGATCAAAGATATGCCATTGCCTTGATGGACATAGTTCTAAAAAGACCGTCATTGACATTACAGCAAGCGGATATACTTTTAAGCCTTTTGCCTGATATCAAACTATGGGCCACCAGCCGTGCCGTGAGTTTTTATCAAGAAATATTTACTATTTATAGAAGCGCATTCATCCAGGAATTATTGAGGACTTGGGGATTGACGATGGGAGAAAGGATCCGTCTGGCAAAGGTCCTAGACCAGACCTTCATTGATGCCTCTGATGTAAGGTTGCAAAGAATGGTCCAAGCTGTACCGGACATTCCGCCGGATATGTTGGAAGGCATAGAGCAGGCCTTTGAGTCCCTCTCTTTGCGCATGCATGAGGAATATATTGAAGAAAGCCGCAGTGACCGTTGGTACAATTTACCTCGTGCAAGTTCTTTGCAGGATATTTGGCTGCCCCATGTCCAGGCTGAGGTCAATTTAGACAGGGCCAAGAAGTATTTTGTTTTAAGATACGGTGTTGAGCTGGATATCCCCTTTGATGAGGATGTGCCTGTTTTTGACCGGCCCAAGGCCAGGCCTTTGGACCCGGACCCTCAATATTACAGCCGCAGGGAGATCCCTGTAATTTTAAAACAGCTTCCGGTGCTGGAAAAAGCTTTGGAGCGCCTGCCGCGGTGGCTGGTTTTAAACAGCGTTTCCCTGCGCCGTGTTCAGATCGTCAAAGAGGCCCGGGCCAGCATCCTGCTTTCCGATGTCATAGAACAAAATAAAATCGTCGTTCCCATGGAATCACCTTATATGCTGCAGTCATTTTTTCATGAGTGGGGGCATTCCCTGCTGGATGAAGACGGGTGGATCACGGCGCCGCTGATCAAGGAGAGGATCAAGGAGGCCATTGTCAAACATCCTTCCGTTTTTCCTCAAGGTTTTAGCGAAGAAGCCTGGCAACGCAATCCTGGCCAAGTTCTTTGGGGGGCCTTTCAAACCCTTTATGATCAAAAACTGCATGATTGGAAGGTGTTTAATAAGGAACAGGGCATTTCAGATCTCAATGACCCGCAAAAGGAGAGGGACATCGCGGCCTTTGAACGTCATTTCGATATCCAGATCAAAAGATTGCCTGACAGCGAGAATACCGCTGCCTTGGGCCTGGAATATATTTTTCAAAGCCCGCGGTTTGATGAAACCAGCGCGGATACGGTCCGAAAGAAACCCATTGAAATGATCCCGGAATACGCCCAGTTATATGTGCTTCATCCCGAGGAGTTAAAAGGGTTTGATGAGGCAGGTTATGATCTGATGCAGGCCGTCATCGGCCATGTAGGGCCGGCGGTTCCGGATTTGGCCATGAATGCCATAATACCTGCGGTCAGGGTCCTGCATCGAAACGCAAGGGACCCGTCTTATTTTGTTATACCTTCGGCGGCATCGGGTGAAGCAGTCAATTTAACGGCGCTCATGGAACAGGTGTCCCGTGAAGTTTTAGGCCCTGGCCCCATTTTATCCGTTATGGGCCCCTTGGCCTATCTGCCTCCTTTGGTCAAAGGGGCTGTGGATTGGGACAGGGTCGATGATATTGATTTTTGCGTGCATACGGCCCGGACGGTGGGGAAACTTCTGCGTACTATATTGAATAACCGTCTTTACAAAGTATTTAAAGCCAGACTAAATGGCCAGGTTGGCGTGGTCCTTCCTGAAGGGAGCCCAACCAGGTCCACTCATGTTCCGGGTTTGACAGATTGGGGCATCAAGGACCCTGTGACAGGACGCCTACATAAGGTGCAGATCCATTATGCTTTGAATGGACAATTTTTGGATGCCGGGTCCAAATTTGCCAATTATAAATCCGGGGATTATTATTTCGGCAATATGGCATTATTGAATGAGCTATTAAGCACGGCCGGCTTAGAAGCCATTGTTCAAAATCAGGTACAATGGTATCAGGAAGTCATGGGGGAAATTTCGGCCAAGGCCCAATCCGGCCATATGACCTCAAAGGATTTTAAGAGATTTTACGAATTGGCCCGGATGATAGGCATAAACGGGAAGGCCGGATATTTGCTGGAGGCCCACGACACATTGACCGGCCCTTCCGGAGACGAAAATTTCCATCCAGCCTATGTCCGGGCAATCGAGGATTTACATTTGGATAAGACAGCTTTGGAAGGTCTGATCAGGGCAAATTTAAATTTGGAAATTCTCGGCATAGGAGGGTATATTTCCTATTTATTGAAGGCGATCGGTGCCAAAGAACTCAAGTTGTTCTTAAAAGGCACGGGTCATGTTTTGAATGAGGCCAATATTGTTTATGAAGGCCCGGATAAAAGGCCCATCCGTATGCCATTGAATCATGGAGAAATTGTTGAACTTAAAAGGATGTTTGAAGGTTCCAGCCTTGAGTTTATTAAAGGCCCAAGGGGAACGTGGACCGTGTTCTTTGATCATCCCATGTCTGCGCAAGAGGTAGTCGGTGCCATTAAAATGAGTATAGATCAGGATGGCTTTACGCGCACCGGCACAAAAGACAGGGTCAAACGGGCCTTGGCTAAAATGACCATTGAAAAGTTGGAGGACAATCTTCCGAGATCAATAAAAAGAGTCAGCGTTCCAGTATTAGGAGCAGGCCCGGCCGTCGAAGCCATTATTAAAGCTCGGCTTTTAAAATTGCCTAATCCAAAGGTTGCCATGACAGGAAGTTCTTTGACAGTCTCAACTACTACGGAGTTGGAGGATCATGAGATCGAACGGCTGCTGCGGACTGACAAACCAGATACGGCCATGAATGCTTCGGAAAATGGGCCATCCGCTGTTGATAGGGGCGGGATCGACCTGACCGCTGTGAAGGTAGGCGGCCAAGGCCAGGGACTTTCTTTTCATATGGACCCGGCCATGGTCAAGGCCATGGCCGATGCCCGGGGCTTTGTGCCGGTGATCACGGGCCTGCAATATCATGTGCGGGTCAGGGCCTTCTTAGGCCTTGGTTGACCATTTTCGCCCGTCGAAAAAAAATCAATTCACGATTGACACCACTCCCAGTTGTTATAAAGTGATAATATGTATTTCAGACGCCTGGAAATCTTTGGTTTCAAGTCTTTTGCCCAAAAAACCGTGCTGGAATTCCAGCCCGGCATCTCCGCCATCGTCGGGCCCAACGGCTGCGGCAAAAGCAATGTGTTTGACGCCATCCGCTGGGTCCTGGGCGAGCAAAGCGTCAAGGAACTGCGCGGCTCCTCCATGGAAGACGTGATCTTCAACGGCACGGACCAGAAAGCGCCCTTAGGCTTTGCCGAGGTCAGCCTTACCTTTGCCAATGAGTCGCGGATCCTGCCCATTGACCATGATGAAGTGATCGTCACCCGCCGCCTTTTCCGTTCCGGCGAAAGCGAATACCTGATCAACAAGAACACCTCCCGGCTCAAAGACATCGTGGAATTGTTTTTGGGCACCGGCGTCGGCGCCGAGGCCTATTCTTTGATCCAGCAGGGCAAGGTGGACCTGGTTGTCTCCGCCAAGCCGGATGACCGCCGCGAGATTTTTGATGAGGCCGCGGGGATCACCAAATATAAAAGCAAAAAGAAAGAGGCCTTAAGCAAACTGAAAGATACGGAAGATAATTTGCTGCGCATCAACGACATTGTTGTTGAAGTCAAGCGCCAGATCGCCACCATCGAGCGCCAGGCCAAGAAGGCCCAGAAATACAAGGAAGAGTTCGAGGTGCTTAAAAATTATGAGCTGGCCTTTGCCCGCCAGCAGATGTCCCGCTTTGATGAAGAAAGCCAGGCCCTTGCGGCCGCGGTCAAGACCCTGCAGGAGAAGGAACTGGAATCGACCAAACTCTTGGAGGAACTCAACGGCCGCATCGAGGATGAGACCCTGCGTCTGGAAGAGATCGACGGCCGCATCAATGAACTGCGCGCCCAGGAGATCCATGTGGAGAATGAAGTGGCCATGAACCGCAGCCAGATTTCCTTTAATGAAGAGAGGCGCCTGGCCATGGATGAGACCAGACGCCGCCTTCAGGAAGACAAGGCCGCGGCCCTGGAACGCTGCAGCAGCCATCAGGGCAAGATCAAGGACCTGCATGAGTCCATCCAGCGGCTGGCGGAAAACCTGGCGCAGCTTAAGGAGCAATTGAGGCAGAAGCAGGTGGATTTGACGGTGATGGTCCATGCCATAGACCAGGCCAAGGCCTCGATCGAGCAGGTGGAAAAGGAAATTTTGGGCTTAAACGGCCAGCAGGTGCGTTTCAAAAATCAGCTGACGGAAAACATGAAACGCACCATGGAGGCCCTGGCCCGCAAGACCAGGCTGGAAGATGAGAACAACAAGATCAGCGGGGAAAAGGTCGAGGTCATCCAGCGCTGTGAGTCGATCAGCGCCTCCATTGCCCAGGTGCAGGCCCAATTGCAGGCCGCCTGGGAGGACAGCAACAGCCGCCGCCAGGCGCTGGAAGAGCTAAAAGCGCGCTTCACCCTGCAAGAGAACCTGATCGATGGCCTTGAGAAAAACCATGTCTTTCTTTTGTCCCAAAAAGAATTCATCCAGCAGATGCAGATCCAGTACCAGGACATTCCAGACCCCGTCGTGGAAGGCCGGTTCTTGGCCAGGGTAAGGCCGAGCGATAAGCAGACCGGCATCATCGGCAAGATCAAGGAGATCCGCGTGGTCCCGGCCACGGCCCAGGCCCCGGAAATGTATGAGATCATTTATGAAACCAAGTACGTGGAGCTTGACCTTCAGCATTTGGATGGCCGCGTTGAGGAGATCAGCGGCAAAATTGCTCAGGCCCAGGAAGCCAAACAGCCCTTGGAAGCGCAGATCAAGGAACAAGGCCGGTCCGTTGAGGAAGGGCTGAAAAATATCCAGGAGCAGGAGAAGAAATTGTCCGTCTTGGAAGCGCAGAAAAACGATATTGAGCTGACATCGGGCAAGCTGGCCGGGGAATTGGACGTGATTTCCTCGGAAGCCGCTGAAAACCAGGCCTTATTGAATTCCCTGAAAGCGCAGGAAGCGGAATTGTCGGCGTCCCTGCAAGGCATCAGCGGCCAGATCACGCGCTGTCAGCAGGACATTGAATCCAAAAACGCGGCCATTGCCGCCAAGGACCAGGAGCGCCAGGAATTGAACATTGCCATTGCCCAGCTGGATACGGAATTGTCATCCTTGTCGGACAAGGGCAAAGGTTTTGAGGAGAATCTGGCCCTGCATACGCAAAACCTGGACCGTGATTTGGCGGATATCAGCCGTTATGATGCCGAATCCGCTGAACTGGAAGCCAAGAAGATCAAGGTCGAGGAAGATATTGTCTTACTGCAGCAGGCCATCGAGGAGCTGAGGATCAAGAAGGAAAATTTAAGCGTGGTGCTAAACGGGGAATCCGCTCAAAAGGATGAAATGACCCGTCAGCTCAATACATCACGCAACGGCATCCGCGGCATCGAGGAGGACATCATCAGCGCCAAGACGGAAACGCACCATCAGCAGATGCGCCAGCAGGAGGTGCAGTTCAATCAACGGGCCTTGAAGGAGAGATTATTGCAGGCCTATAAAATAGATTGGGACCAAATGTCCTCGGAAGCTCAACCGCCGGAGGCTGCGCCGGCGCCCCAGATGAGCATCGAAGAACTCACCGCGGAAATCGACAAGCTCAAAAAACGCTGCGAATCCTACGGCGCGGTCAACTTGGTCGCCATCGAAGAATTCGATGAGCTCAAAGGCCGCCACGAATTTTTGACCAAACAGCAAAGCGATTTGCTCACGGCCCGCGAACAGCTGATGTCCACCATTCAAAAAATCAACCGCACCACCCGCCAGATGTTCACAGATACCTTCACCAAGGTCAATGAGGAGTTCAAGGTGTATTTCCGCATGCTTTTTGGCGGCGGGGAGGCCCAGCTGGTTTTGCTTGACCCTGAAAACGCGCTGGAATGCGGCATCGACATCATGGCCAGGCCGCCGGGCAAGAAACTGCAGAACATCAGCCTCATGTCCGGAGGGGAAAAGACCTTGACCGCCATTGCCCTGATCTTCGGGGTCTTTAAGGTCAACCCCAGCCCGTTCTGCGTGCTGGACGAAATCGACGCGGCCCTGGATGAGTCCAATGTCGGCCGCTTTGCCAACATGGTCAAGGAATTCGCCAAGATCGCCCAATTCATCATCATCACGCACAACAAAACCACCATGGCCGCGGCTGATATCATGTACGGCGTCACCATGCAGGAGCGCGGGGTCTCCAGGATCGTGTCTGTCCGGCTCAACGAATACAAATCCCCAAGCCCCCAGGCGCCTGTGCCGGCCGAAGCGCCCATGGCCGCCGCGGTCACTGTATAACTTGCATAATTCCAATAATTTACGTATTTTCCGTCGAGGAAGCGCTTCCTTGACAGCCCCTTGGGCACATGTTATACTTGCCCATATATACATAAAATAGAGTATGTTGACCCATTTGCTCAAGAGTATAAATTGGATTGATGTGGCCATGGCCGTCGTGTTTTTCTGGATCATTTTGAGGGGGGTCAAAGGCGGTTTTCTTTCTGAATTTTTTAAATTACTGGGAACGCTTACAGCGGTCTTTGTCAGTCTTCATTATTTTACGGTCCTGGCCTTGAAAGCCTCCACGAAAACCGGCACCGGCCTGGCATGCTGGGAATTCGCGGTTTTTGCCGTGCTGTGGATTTCCATCACCGTTATTTTCAAGTTTTTCAGGCTGGGCATACTGCTCCTTTTTAAGGTAGAGACCAATCATGAGGGCTTTGATAAATACGCCGCCGGTGTTCTGGCCGTGGCGCGGGGCCTTTTAGTCTGCAGTCTGGCGCTTTATTTGGTATTATTGACGAACAACGGCTTTTTGACGCGTATGACCTTGCACTCCTACAGCTTCAAGATCACCGGCCGCGCAGCCGTGAACACCTACACCTTTATATACAATGAACTGGTAGGCAAA
Organism: uncultured Planctomycetales bacterium; assembly: GCA_964483785.1. GTDB lineage: Bacteria > Omnitrophota > Gorgyraeia > Zapsychrales > Fredricksoniimonadaceae > JABDGZ01. The sequence goes on along the minus strand of CAZACW010000068.1, from coordinate 2,939 downwards.
TTGTTCACGGGTGCGCAGTATAATTCAGCCGCGGCCATGGTCCTGCAGCCCGAGGGGAAGGCGCCCAAGGCACGGAAATAGTTTGTATGGGACTGATCCCGGAAGATGTCATCAATCAGGTCATTGAGCGCAGCGACATTGTTGAAGTCATCGGTCAATACGCGGCCCTGAAAAAGGCCGGACGCAATTTTAAGGCCCTCTGCCCCTTTCACAACGAAAAAACACCTTCGTTCGTGGTCAATCCGGACAAGCAGATCTTTCACTGCTTCGGGTGCGGGGCAGGCGGCAATGTGATCGGGTTTCTGACGCGCCAGGAGCACATGGAGTTTCCGGAAGCGGTGCGGTTTTTGGCCGAGCGCGCCGGGGTGGAAGTCCCTGAAACATCGACGGCAGCAGAACACCCCTCCCGCAGGCAAGCGGAAGAAATTTTAAAGGTCAATGCCCAGGCCTCAGGATTTTTCCATGAGACCTTGCTGACGGACCGCGGCCCCGAGGCCAAGGCAGCCAGGGATTACCTGAAGGGCCGGGGAGTCAGTTTAGAAACAGTCAAGACCTTTCATTTGGGCTACGCGCCCAAGGAATGGGACGCTCTTTTAAAATATTTGAAGGCCAAGGGCATCGGCGAGGAGCTGATGTCCCAAGCCGGGCTTATCATCGCCCGCGAAGGCAAGGCCGGCCATTACGATCGTTTCCGCAACCGGATCGTGTTTCCGATTTTTGATGTCCGCGGCCGCAGTGTCGCTTTCGGCGCCCGCGCCATGGACAACAGCGACGGGGCCAAGTATATCAATTCGCCGGAGACCGCGGTCTACACCAAGGGCGAACATCTTTTTGGCCTGCACTTGACCAAGGCCGCGGTGGGCCAGGCGGACCGGATCGTCGTGGTCGAAGGCTATATGGACATGATCATGCCGTATGTCCAGGGGGTGGCGAATATTGCTGCGTCCTTGGGCACGGCCCTGACCATTGCTCAAATCAAGCTGGTCCGCCGCTATACGCATAATGTGGTGATGCTGTATGACGCTGACCCCGCGGGGCAGGCTGCCATGGTCCGCAGCCTCGACCTTTTGGTCGAGGAAGGCATGCATGTGCGCGTGGCTGCTTTGTCCCAGGGCGAAGACCCGGATTCCTTTATCCGCCAGCAGGGGCAGGAGGCCTTTGCCCAGCGCATCGCAGGGGCGCAGACCTTGCTGGATTTTAAATTTGATTGGCTGGCCCGACAGCACGATGCCGCCACTGCCGAAGGCAAGGCCAAGATCGCCCAGGAATTGCTTGGCACCATCGGCCGCCATCAAAGCGAAGTGGCCAAGTTTGAATTGACCAGGGGCCTGGCGCATAAGCTGAATGTCCCGGAGGAAATTTTGCTGAAGCAAGCCGGACACGCGGCCGGCCCCAGGACCGTCAAGGTCCAGGCGCCGGTGCCGGTAAAAGTCTCCACCTCGGCGATCGCGGGGCAGGAATTATTGCTTGCCTTATTTTTGAAAGACGCGGCGTGGGTGAAGGCGGCCAAAAGCAGGATCAGCCCGGAAGATTTTTCGGATGATACGCTGCGGCAGGTGACGGAAATGATCTGGGCCCTGGCTAAGGAGTCTGAAGCATGGTCAGCCCAGGACCTTTTGGTCCGCCTTCAGGATGACAAGACCCAGGGCCTGGTGACCCGGCTGATCAGCATGGATGAAGGCAAATTGGCTGATCCGGCCAGGCTGTTTACCGATTGCGTGGGCAAGATCAGGCAGGACAAGCAGAAGCAGGCCAGGGGCCGGCTTCTGGAAGATATCCGTCAGGCAGAAGCATCGCATGATGAGGAAAGGACCAACAGGCTGAGGGAAGAGTATTATCAGTTGCTAAAAACATGAGGCATGTATGAAAGACCCGATGAAAGAAAAAGATTTACAGGGCGATTTGGACAAATTAGTCACGCTCGGCAAGAAGAAGGGCTTTTTGACGTACGAAGACGTCAACGAGACCCTGTCGGACGCCATTGACTCTTCCGAGGACATTGACCAGGTCTTTGATGTGCTGGACGGCCAGGACATCAAGGTGGTTGATTCCGGCGAAGAGACGCCCGTGATCGAGGAAGCCCCGGAAGAAAGCCGTGAACAGCAGGTGCGCCGCCTGCGCGAGGAGAACAAGGAGGATGATGTCTATTCCGACAAGTTCATTCCTTTGGACGATCCCGTGAAGATGTACCTCAAGCAGATGGGCTCTATTCCGCTGTTGACCCGCGATGAGGAAATCGCCCTGGCCAAGCGCATCGAGGAGGCGGAGCTGCGTTTTGCGGAGTCTTTGTTTAAGACCTATTACGCGCGCAAGGAGGCCCTGGCCATCATCAACCAGGTCTTGCGCGATGAGATCAACGCGGAAGACGTGATCAAGGACGAGCTGGAGCGCCGCGGCCGGCTGATGAAGGACTTAGGGCAGATCCTCGAGCATGTGCGCCACACCCGCGTGGGTTCGGACATTTCCGCCAAATCCATCGCTGAATTCAAGCTGACCTCCACCATCAACGAAGAGATTGTGTTAAAGATTTCTGAGTTGATCACCAATATCGAGCGCGTGGAAAAGCACCTGAAGGTCAAGAAGAAACCGGCCAATGCCGCGGACTACAAGAAACAATTGGCGGCCCTGCTCAAAGAGCTCGGCGAGCCCGTGGGCAAGGTCAAGGAACAGCTGCGCGAGATCAAGACCCGCCAATCGCGCTTCAACAAGGCCAAGAAACTGCTGGTCGAGGCCAACTTGCGCTTAGTCGTGTCCATCGCCAAGAAATACATCAACCGCGGCCTTTCGTTTTTGGATTTGATCCAGGAAGGCAATATGGGCTTGATCCGCGCCGTCGAGAAATTCGAATACAAGCGCGGCTACAAATTTTCCACCTATGCCACCTGGTGGATCCGCCAGGCAATCACGCGTTCCATCGCGGACCAGGCCCGCACCATCCG
>CAZACW010000067.1:0-11833 GCA_964483785.1 uncultured Planctomycetales bacterium | reverse complement strand
ATGCCTAATCCACGCCGCCAGCGTTCACTCTGAGCCAGGATCAAACTCTCCAAAAGTACTTGGCTTTTTGTAAACTTGGCTAATCCTGTACTTGGTGGTACAGGAATTTTGAAATTGATTTGGACAATAGATTGTCAAAGAGCGACACAAAAAGGAACGAATTCCTTCTCTAAAGGTTCAATAAGAATACCAGATAAACTATTGAAGTCAAGGAATTATTTCAACTATTTCGGATGAGACCTAAAATATTGAAAATGCAGGCCTTACCGTCGGAGATTAAAGGGCCAAATTTTGGAAATTTGCGCCTAAAATGAAATTTCTTTGCTCGGTGGATAAAATACTTTGAGAAACAACGTTCAGGGAATCTTTGAGGTTCTGATTGGCCGGAAAATCACTGCCCCATAAGATGTGCTGAACGTCCGTCATCTCCAGGGCCGTCTGCAGGGAACCGGCGGAACGCGTGCCGCTCATGTCAAAATACAACTGGCTCAAGAATGCTCCGGGATTTTTGCCGATATCCTTCACAAAATTTCTGCGCCGCAGCATGCTGTACGTGGTATCAAAACGCTCTTTGACAATGGGCAGGACGCCGCCGAAATGGGCGAATACAAATTTCACCTGCGGATGCTGGGCAAAGACCCCGGACATCATCATTTTGCCGACGCACATGGACACATCAAAGACATATTCTAATACGGGAGACAATAAGGGATCATGCACGCGTTCCTGTCCGATGGGGTTCATGATCTGCGGGTGGACATGGATGGGCATGCGCTGTGCGGCCGCAAACTCAAAAACCTGCGCGAAGATGGGATCATCCAGATACCGGCCCTCGTAACTGGAAGCCAGGGACAGCCATTTCAAGCCCAAATCCTGGATGCGCCGTAATTCACCGGCAATGGCGCTGGGCGCATCAACGGGCAGAATCCCGGCGCCGATAAAACGCTTCGGATGAATTTTAACGAGTTCGGAAATTTTTTGATTGTACACCGCGCACAAGGGCTGCCAGCCTCCCATGTTGATGTGCGCGTCACTGGTGGGATACAACAACAGCGCCTGATCAACATGGTATTCATCCATCAGGCGCAGCTGCTTGTCAGCGTCGGACCAAAATTCCTTGAAAAAAGCCGTTTGGGCCGCCACCTCCGGCGGCATGAAGTGACTGTGCGCATCAATTGTCATGATTATTAAATAACCCCGCCTGACGAGCAAAAACCAGGGAATCTTGGGCATCGATGGTCATGCTCAAATCCTGCTTTTTGCTGCCGCCTCTGTTTCCGTGAAATTGTCCTTCAGGATTTTCTCGGTGTCTTGGAGCGCTTTCATTAATTGAGGCAAAAGATGGATATTGATTGTGACGCCCTTGGCGGTCGGCACCATTTGGTCCGCGCCCTGGGCCACGGTCCAAATCCTGATATCCACCAGATCATTGCCCTTGTACTCCCGGACACCCACGCGCACTTCCTGGAACTTGTTTTTAGGAAATACGGATATGGTCTGGTCCATGCATGATCACCTCCCCTCGCCTATTTGGCTTGCGTTTGCTTGTAATCGATAATTGGTTTGGTCCATGTGGTCAACTGATTGATGACCGCCAACTCAAGCGGACAGGCAATATTCCCTGTTCCTTGGACTGCATAGGTTTATTTTGCTTGGGTCTGTTTATAGTCAATTATAGGCTTAGTCCACGTCGTTAACTGGTTAATAACCGCTAATTCAAGGGGACATGCGTTTGCTGGTACCGATAATGCAAAACTCACCATATCAGCCACAGCCGTTGGGTCCATGAGGCGGTCGCGCTGTTCTTTGGCAACATCCTTCAAATGGTCTGTCAAGTCCGAAGCCACCACGCCGGGCAGCAGCGAGGTCACCTTGATATTATACTCCCGCATTTCCCAAAACAGGCCTTTTAAAAAAGCGCGCAGGCCCATCTTCAAGGAACTGTAGGCCAAAAAGCCGCGCGGGATAGGGTCCACCAGCGTCGATCCTGAGACCACGTTGATGATCTGGCCGCTTTTGCGCTCGACCATGTCCGGGATGACCAGGCGGATCAGGCGCACATACCCAAGATAATTGGTATTGGCCAGCATTTCCAGCTCCTCGATGGGCTGTTGATGAAAGGGGTGCTGGCTCGAGACGCCGGCGACGTTGATCAAAATGTCGATGTGTTTAAAATAGGCCTTGGCCTTGGCTACAAAATTTTGAAGATCAGGCAATTTGCCGACATCCGTCGGAATACCAATAGCTTCAATCTCGTATTTGTCCTTGAGATGATTGACTAACTCATCCAAAGGTCCTTGACTGCGGGCCGCCAAGACCAAATTGCCGCCGTGTGATGCGATGCGTGTGGCAATGGCCTTGCCGATGCCGCGGCTGGCGCCGGTAACCATCACCACCTTGCCTTTTAAATCGACTTGGGTATGGGACATACTTTTCCTTTCATGGTATCGCCGACCTCTTGATCTTCCGGGTTAGGCTTTAATGGCATTTAAAAAATGCTTGATCTGCATCTCACTCAATTCCTGGCCGTAAAACCGTAAGAACAACTCTTTTTTAAAGTCTTGAAGCGACATCTTGGGGTTTCGGCCAAGGATCGAATCCTTTGCCATTTTTTTGGCTGTGTCAAACATGGAAGCCCCCATACGCAAACGCTCCATCGGCGTACGCTCCATCATCATTTTCTCAAAATGCAATTGTATTGAAATATGCGTATCCGTCATTTCATTTTGTGGCCAAAGCCTCAGCCTCAATCACCTTCTTAAAAATCTTCATATTGTCCTGCGAATGCTTGTTGATGAAACCCTCGATCTGCTCCGCTGTAAATTTTGTAAACTTCCCGTCCATTTCAAAATCCTGGATCCAGGTCATCTTGATACCCTTGGAAAAAGGGGACTGTCCCTTATCATTGTTTTCCAAGGGACTGTCCCCTTTTTCCGTTTCTGTATAAAACCAAACGATCTTCATGTATTTAAAAGGAAACAGCGGCTCCCAGCGCTGGGCATAGGCGAATTTCAGGTCTTTATAAAGCCAGCGTTTGGACACCCAGGACTTTCCTTCCTCGTCAGTCAGACGAAAAGTGATCTCGTTACCTTTGCGCTCCAGAACATCCGCCTTGGCATACTCGTCGCCAAACAGCTCAGTCCAGCGTTCAATTTTGTTGGAAATATCAAAAACCAATTCATATGGCGCGTTGATGACTATTGAATTAACCGTATGTCCCATTTCGCCTCCTGTAAGAATTCACTTGTTTAACGTTACGCATCGCTTATTTTGACATATTGACTTATTGTCTAACTTTCTTAAGTCCCTTATCAAATTAAATATTGATAAATAATCAAAATATGTTAACATATCATCATTAGTGCCCCGGTAGTGTAATGGATAACATACATCTCCGGCTCAGAATGAGATGCGGGTTCGAATCCCGCCTGGGGCACTAAAAGGCCTTAAGGGTGACCGGAGACATCTTTAAGGCCAAACTTTTTATTGCAATTTAAAAGAACCACATGTATACTTAAATCGAGTCGGAGAGCATTTTATCCATTATGCTACCGGGAGCCGCAGGCAACTGCGGCTCTTCTTTTTATAAGACAGCCACCACCCTGCTCCATCCTGCCCCGGCGTTCTTGACCTTCACCGGCAAACAGCTGACAGTAAAACCAAAAGGCTTTGGAATGGCGCCTAAATTGCCCAAACGCTCCATATGGCAATATTCCCGTCGGCGGCCGAGAAAATGACACGGCCAAATCTTGCTCTTGTCCTTGGTGGTCAAAAATTCCTTGAACATCAAAAAACACGGCCGGTCCAGGCCGATGGTATCAATGCCCATCATCTTAATGCCCTGATCCAGCAAATATTCAATCGCGTCAGGCGTACAGCCAACATATTTATTCACATAATCATCCGTCCCCAGAAGCTTGTCCCCGCCTGTATATAAGAGAACAATGTCCATGGGCTTGAGCTGATAATGGATCTTCCCAAGCGCAGCCACGACCTCTTTTTTGCCTATTGCATCAGGAAACTTTAAATGCGTAAAATCCAACACAACGCCCGGGCCGTAGCACCACTCCAAAGGAATGTCCATGATCTGCTTGGCCGGCTTGCCTTCACACATGGAACCGTAATGAAACGGCGCATCCACGTGCGAGCCCATATGCACGGAAGCATTGACCAGTTCCAAAGACAACATTTCGCCGTCAGGGATCTCTTGCGCCGTGGCCACGCGCTCCCCGCGGTCAAAACGCTCCTGACCGCCGGGCTGCTTGCTCATCACCACCCAGTTAAAATGCTCCACACCCGCCTTGTGCGTGATGCGCTCAATCTTGGCGTCATGGGTTTCGACCAAGGCGTCGTCTATGGGAAGCGACAAATCAATGATTTTCATTTTGCTTTTAAAATCGCAACAATATCGTTAAAGGAATGCGTTTTCTTCAGTTCATTATCTTTAAGCTGTATGCCTAATTCTTTTTTAATGCTCACCGAAATTTCCACCATTTCCGTCGAATCAATGCCTAAGGATTCATCCAGCTTGGCACCGGGCACGATCTCGCTTTCCTTGATATCCAGCACCTTTTTAAAAATGGATTTGAGCCTGCTTTCAATGTCGGTTTGAGTGTCCATTATGACCCTTTCTTTAAAATTAATACGCAATTAATGCCCCCGCGGCCGCGGTTGATGATCATGGCATGGTTGATCGTCTTTTTTTGGACCTTATTCAGACAAATATTCAAGCCGCACGCCGGGTCCGGATGATCGCAATTGATTGTCGGCGGGATTTCATGGTGCTCCATGGCCAAAACCGTTGTGATCACATCCAATACGCCGCTTGCACCCAGCATGTTCCCGTAAATCGATTTGGGCGCAGAAACAGGCACCTGCTTGGCATAATCCCCAAAAACATGCCGGATGGCCTTGGCCTCTGTCTCATCGCCGATCTTGCTGGCTGCCCCGTCGGCACAAATATAATCAATGTCCCGGGGCCCAAGCCCCGCGTCCTCTAAAGCAATGTTCATGGCGCGGGCTAATTGCACGGCATCAGGGCTTGGTTCAATGCGGTTGACCGCATCCGTGGTCGTCCCATAACCGATGATATAGGCATAAACATGGGCTTTGCGTTTAGCCACGCGCGCCTGGGGCTCCAGGGTCAAGACCCCGGCCCCTTCAGCGATGGCCAGTCCGTCCCGGTCACGGTCAAACGGACGGTACGCCGTATGCGGATGATCATTGTTGTTCGTCAACATGCCGGATGTGTTACAGCACAGCAAGGCGTACGGCGTCACCGGCGCTTCCATTCCGCCGGCCAAAATAAAATCACATTTGTTGCGGACAATGGTGCGCGCGGCATAGCCGATGGCCATCAAGGATGAGGCCCTGTCCGCCACAATGGTCTTGCTGAACCCCTTAATGCCGTAATTGATGGAAATCTGCCCCTGGGGCGCGGCGGGAAACCAGGCCGAAGCCATGAAAGGGCTGACACCTTCGCGGCCTTCCATATACATATCGCGCAATTCGGTCTCCGCATAGAGCCAGCCGCCCAGGGCATTGCCCATAAAAATGCCGACGCGCTTAAGGTTCTCTTCGGAGAGATTGATTTTGGCGTCTTCCAGGCACATTTGGGACGCCACCAAGGCCATATGCGAAAACAAATCGATCTTTTTTAATAAGCGGGAGGAAACATTGCTGTAGCCATCCAATTCTTTCACATGCCCGGCAATGCGGGAAGGATAAAGCGAGGCATCAAAACGTTCGATTTTCTCGACGGCATTGCGCCCGGCCCGGATATTGGACCAAAACACCCTTTTATCCAAGCCGCTGGGGGAAATAACCCCCAATCCTGTTATAGCGATTTTTTCCATTTGATAATCCTTCTAAATTAAATGAATTAAAACAATGATCAAGGGGTTTAAAAACATCAAATACCATAAATCCCGGCGCCAGATCTTGAACGCCTTTTCTGCTAAAGGCAGCTGGGTGTCAAAACCCTGTTTATGCAAAAGCCAATTGATGGCTCTTAAATTGGCCTTAAAAGCCGGCTTGGGATTGATCAAATTCAAAACAATCCAAGCCTGGGCCAGCCAAAACACCGGCTCGATGAATTTAAAAAGAACAATCAATTTAGCCGTCATAACGCTGCAACACCAATATGCCCTGTTCCTTGCTTGGCAAAGCTTAGTTCAAGGTTCGAAACGTTGTAACACCAATATTCCCTGTTTTTTGCTCGGCAAACCTTGGTTCAAAATTCGAAACGTTGTAATATCAATATTCCCTATTTCTTGCTTGGCAAAGCTTAGTTCAAGGTTCGAAACGTTGTAACACCATAGCAGAGTGAATGCCTGAAAACCCGCTGGATGTCTTTAGGATGCAATTCACTTTTTTCTCGATGGCCTTGTTTGGAATGTAATACAAATCACATCCTGGATCCGGCTCTTCCTGGTTGATGGTCGGCGGCAAGACATGGCGTTCAAAAATCAGGGAACTCAAGGCCAGTTCAATCCCGTTGGCGCCGGCCAAAGGATGCCCGATCATGGATTTCACCGATGAGATCGGAAGATTATACGCATGCTGACCTAAAGCCATCTTGTAGGCGCTGGTTTCAAACACATCGTTCTGGCGCGTGGATGAACCATGCGCATTTAAATAATCAATGGTTTCAGGCTTGATGCCGGCATCCTGAAGCGCCAGGGTGATGCAATCCGCCATGGCATCCCCTTCCGGCGGAAGGTCTGTCATGTGATACGCATTGCAGGTGGTGCCAAAGCCCGTGATCTCGCAGTAAATCCTGGCCCCGCGCTTTAAGGCATGATTCAATTCCTCCACAATCAGCAGGCCCGCGCCCTCGGAGATCACAAAGCCGTTGCGCTTATTGTCAAAAGGACGGCTGGCCTTGTGGGGCTCATCATTGTGCACGGACAAGACATTGACCGTGTCAAAAGCGCCGAAGGTGATGGGCGTCACCGGCGCTTCCGCGGCGCCGGTGATCATGATATCCACATCCCCGTCGCTGATCGCTTCATAGGAGAACCCGACGGAATCCGTGCCCGCGGTACAGCCTGTGGAAATGGTATTGCAGACGCTTTTAAGCCCGTACTTGGCCGCGATTTCGCTGGAGGGCGTATTGAACATGGCCGCGTCATATAAATCCGGGCGCACCAGCCTTGGATCAATGGGCTTTTTGCCGCTGTCTGTCACCAGGGCGAATTCCTCTTCCATATATTTGGTCCCGCAAATGGCATTGGCCAAGGACACGCCCATGCGCTCGAGATTGACCTTGGATAAATTCAGACGGGAATCATCCAGGGCCATGCGCGCGGCCACACAGGCAAATTGCACATAGCGGTCCATGCGCACAGCCTCTTCAAAGGTCAATCCTAAGGCAATGGGATCAAAATCATTCACCTGGGCCGCGATCTTGGTATTAAAAATGGACACGTCGAATTCCGTCACCCGCCGGACAGCGGACACGCCATTGATCATGTTGCGGTAACAATTTTCATTGCCGATGCCGTTGGGGGAAATAATGCCCACTCCTGTTACAACTACTCTTTTTTTCTTCTTCATTTATTTATCCTCTACCTTCACAACCCCCGGGGTTATGATTATCATAACCCCGGGGGTTGTGGAGGTTAATGTCTGATTGTCTCATCCATCAAATTGTTATGACTGCCGATCACCTGCCAAATCCCAATCTGCGGGTTTTTCTTCCAAGTCATGGTGTAGCGCCTGACAACACGCTTGCCTCCTTCGGCATTGACTTCCACCGTAAAAATGATGTACTGCAAAATGGCAATGTCCCCATGGATCTTCATTTGAATGGGGCGGATTTCAGCGATGGGTATATTAGAACTCTTGGTCCAAAAGCCGACCCATTTATAAAGCCACGGATAATCCACAGGAACAGGGCTTTCATGGCCGTAACCGATCATGTCCGGATGAATATACTTGATAAATTCCTCGACCTTTTTGTTGATCAATAAGTCCCAATGCTCATCGATGCACTTAAAAACCTCAATCTCAGCATCACCCCAATGATCCGGTATCCATGAAGTCCGTTTGAACCCTAAGTCCTGCGCTCTTTTAGGATTTGATGCCATATTAACTCCCTGATAGTGGTTCGCGGAAGCTGCCGATGGGCAGGCGAACGCCGTTGTCATTGTGTAATCCAAACGCTTTTTTAACTTCTTCTTTTGAAAAAAATTGGTGCGTGCGTTCTACCTCATGCACCATGTCCACCACCCGGCTGTTTAAGCCCGGCGGCATTTTCAAATGATTGGCCAGCTGCACGACTTCGCCGTTGATAAAATCGATCTCGCTCGCCTTGCCGCGCATGATGCTTTGCAAAATGGAGCCGTACAAAGGCTCCTTGCTTAAAGACGTCAAGGTTTTATTGATGATCCCTGCCGCCTGCTCAATGGGCATCTGGGCAAGGCCATAAACGCGTTCCTTAGGAAAATCCGGCAGGGAGACCAGCCCGATTTTGGCCTTGGTGATGATATCGACACCCTCTTTAAGCAGCATAATGCTCAGGCGGCAAAGATCTAAGTCTGCAAAGGTCTCCTGCATGCTTTTGCCGATCAGGGCCGGGATGCAATTATTGAAATTCACAAAAAGCTTGAGGTATTTCTGGCCCATGATGTCTATGCTTGGGACCGTCTTAAAGGCCTTGCCTAAGACTTCAGAAATCTTATGGGCTGCAGGGTCCAGCGGCATCAACGGCCGGCCAATGATCCAATCCCCTTCAAAATTAAAAACAATTTCCCCGGGCTTGGTAAAGGTGGCGCCAAACATCACGATGCTGGAGAGCTGGCGCTCGCGCCCAAAATGGCTGCTTAAGATATTGTCCGCCTGCACGCCGTTTTGCGTGGTCAGAATAAGCCCGGTGTCCAAAAATTCATTATTTTGGGCATAGGCTTCTTCCAGGTCCTGGGTCTTGGTGGCAAAGATCACCAGATCAGAAGGCGCGTTCATGCGCGTCAGCGCCGGGACCTTGAAGGTCTGCGTGCCGCGCGCACCCTTGACAGTCAGGCCATGCTGCTCTATGGCCTGCACCTGGTCCGGCCGCCCGACCAAGACCACGTCCTCGCCCGATTGTGTAAGATAGGCCGCAACCACGCCGCCGATGGCGCCGGCCCCTATGACCGTGATGTTCATAGATAGTGTTTGTAATCAAAGCCCACTTCATCCATGATGCGCACCATCAGGCTGTAAAAGGCCTTGGGCACCTCGGACAAAAAGGCCCGGACAATGTCCCCTTCTTCCACCTTGGCAGCATTCCTCTCCTGGGCCAGCTGTTCCGCCTTTTTATTGACCACTTCCTGGGCCAGGCGGCGGTGGAAAATAGGGATTAAATTCAGCATTTTATTGTATTTGGCCAGGGCCGTAGGATCCCAATGCATGTTGGTCTGGATCGTCACCATAATTTATGCCTTTGCTGTCTGCACGCGGGAATTGGCTTCCCATTTGGCGATATTGTTCATGAAGTCCTTGACGCATAATTTCACGCGCATGTCGTAATCGCTTTCCATGATGCGGTGGATGCGCTCCGGCTTGGAATAATACTCGCGCATGCACCAGGCGCCCAGGCGGCCCACGTCTTCCACGGACAGAAAGTCCGTCGGGACGACCGGATGCTGGAAGTCCCAGTCCTTCAAATCGATCTTGTCCGGATCAAACCATCCTTTTTGGATGCCGTAGCGCCAATCCGGCGCATTGGGCACCGGCGTCAGATAATCGAGGGCAAACACATCCGGGTCGATTTCATCGGCGACGCGCAGGCGCTCCTTGATTTTTTCCTCGGTGTCTTCGCGCAGGCCGATCAAGACAGTCCCGACCGTGCCGATGTTCTGGGCCCGCAGGATTTCAATGGTCTTTTTGATCTGGTCGATGGTGACACCCTTGCCTGTTTTGACCAGCTGGGAATCGCTCTCAACCTCGACCCCGGTCAAGGCCATGAATAAACCGGCCTTGCGCATCAAAGGCAAAATATCCGTCTGCGAAATCCATTGGTCGGCGCGTCCCAAACAGACCCAGCCCACTTTATTGCCGCGCTTGATCTTTTCCTCGCAAAACTCGATCATGGCCTTGGTATCGCTGTTAAAGGCATCGTCCTGCATGACCACGGTGGTGATCCCATACTGCTTCTCCAAGACATCCAGTTCATCCACGATGCGCCTGCCTGAAAGACCGCGCCAGGACGTAAAATCCTTAGTCGCGCTACGCGAATCGTACAAGGCCCATTCATAACAGAAGTGGCACTTGCCCGGACAGCCCCGGGACGTCATCAATTCCGCAAAAGGCTTCCAATAGGTATGCCCTATGTAGGTGGTCATGGGAAACAAATCATAGGCCGGCATGGGCAGAACATTCAGATCAGGGATCAGGCCGCGGTGAGGTCCGACGACAATTGTATTTTTGTCCTGCCTAAAAACCAAGCCCGGAATATCCTTCATGGCGCGGGTCTTGCTCTTAAGATTTTGGATCAAATCTTCCAGGGTCAATTCCCCTTCGCCGATCAGGATATAATCGATCTGCGGGTTAAGGCGCATTTGGCGCTCATAATCCGCGGAATACCACAGGCCTGAAGCCACGGTGATGATCTGGGGGTATTGGGCCTTGATCAAGCGCATGGCCTCATTGAAATACCAAATCACCGCGGCCCCGCAGGTGGAAAAAAGCTGGTCGCCTAAAAAAACCATGTCCGGTTGACTGACGGCGATTTTGGCCATCATGCCGTCCCAATCCAAACCCAGGGCGCGGCAATCTAAGGCCTCGACCGAGGCCAGGCCTTTGGAACGGATATAGGCGGCCACCTGGGCGTGCATTTGATTGGCGGCCTTGTGCAGGCCGTGCGAATCCCAGGCCTTCAAGGGCGGTGTTAAAAAAAGGACTTTCTTCATGATCATTCTCCTATGTTGGGTTGTTTATATCCACGTGACATTTTTATATTGATGATGGGTGGCGATGAGAATGACATCCACCAGCCACCAAACGCCCAGGCCTCCGGCTGTGCACATTTTCAGAAGGCCAAGGCCGATTTGTCCCATCATAAAGCGGTCCACCCCCAGTGCCCCAAACATAATGGACATGATGAGGGTGACAATCCAGTTTAATTCTTTGTCTGTATTGATGACAACGGGCATAGGCTTAAAACCAGCTTGTAACCAGGGACCTTCCGCCGGGCGTCTGGTCCGTGGCAATGTGTTTGAGTTGGGTATATTCCAAAAGGCCGGCCAGGCCCAATTCCCGGCCGAACCCGCTTTGCTTGCATCCGCCGAAAGGCGCCTCATTTAAAAATACGCCATAGGTATTGATCCACACCGTGCCGCAGCGCAGGCGCCGCGCCACCTGATTGGCCTTTTCCAGGTCCTGGCTCCAGATCATGGCGGCCAGGCCGTATTTCGATTCATTGGCAAGATGGATAGCTTCCTCCGTCGATGTAAACGGGATCACGCACAGGACCGGACCGAAGATTTCTTCCTGGGCAATGGTCATGGAATTGCGCACGTAGACAAAAATCTTGGGCTCGAAAAACGCTCCCCGGGGGTTGAGGGACGGGTTTTTGTCGCGCCAGGCAAGTTTGGCTCCTTCCCGTTTTCCTTTTTCAATGTGTTTAATGACGGAATTACGGTGCTCAATACTGACTACAGGCCCGAACTCAGTTTCAAAACTGTCCGCGGGACCTATCTTTAAATTCTTGGCGCGGGCCACCAATTGATCGACGAACTGGTGATAGATCTTATCCTCCACCAACAGCCTGGAGCCCGCCGTGCACATTTGCCCTTGGTTCATAAAAATGGCTGACATCGCCCCGCCTAAAGCGGCCTCCATGTCACAATCA
>CAZACW010000066.1:0-12293 GCA_964483785.1 uncultured Planctomycetales bacterium | reverse complement strand
TGGCAGCAGCAGTAATCGAATTCGATCCCCTGGCCGATGCGGTTGGGGCCGCCGCCTAAAATCATGATCTTTTTTTTGCCTGATTTGTTTTTCCGGCTGTTGATCAGCGCCTCGTCCTCGGTCTCATACGTCGAATAGTAATACGGCGTATAGGCCTCGAATTCCGCGGCGCAGGTGTCCACCAGTTTGAAGGTGGCGGTAATGCCCAGGTCCTGGCGCAGGCCGCGGATGTCTTTTTCGCTCTTGCCTAAAATTTCCGCCAGCTGGGCATCGGAGAACCCGTATTCCTTGGCCTGGCGCAGCAGCCCGGGCCCCAGGGCCCCGCTGGAAGCGGCGATGGCCTTTAACTGGTCCTCCAATTCCATGATCTGGGCGATCTGGTCGATAAACCAGGGATCAATCTTGGACACTTCAGCCACCTGATCGATGCTCATGCCTTTTTGCAGGGCGTATTTCAAATAAAAGATCCTCGAGGCATTGGGTTCCGACAGGCGCAGCTGCAGCTTGGCCTCGTCGATATAGCGCCAGTCCTGCTTGTTGTCGAGACCTATATGGTCGATCTCCAGGCCCCGCAGCCCTTTTTGCAGGGCCTCCTTGAAATTGCGGCCGATGGCCATGGTCTCGCCCACGCTTTTCATCTGCACGCCCAAAATGTCCTTGGCCTCGGGGAATTTCTCGAAGGTGAAGCGCGGGATCTTGACCACCACGTAATCGATGGCCGGCTCGAAACAGGCCGGGGTCTCGCGGGTGATATCGTTTTGGATCTCATCCAGGCTGTAGCCCACGGCGAGCTTGGCCGCGAATTTGGCGATGGGAAAGCCCGTGGCCTTGGAAGCCAGCGCCGAGGAACGCGAGACCCGGGGGTTCATTTCAATGACCACCATGCGGCCGTTTTTAGGGTCCACGGCAAACTGGATGTTGGAGCCGCCGGTCTCGACCCCGATCTCGCGGATCAAGCGGATGGCCGCATCGCGCATGTTCTGGTATTCGTCGTCCGTCAAGGTCTGGATGGGTGCGACCGTAATGCTGTCGCCGGTGTGCACGCCCATGGGGTCCAAGTTCTCGATGGAACAGACGATCACCACATTGTCGCTGCCATCGCGCATCACTTCCAGCTCATATTCCTTCCACCCTTCGATGGATTCCTCGATCAAGATCTCATGGATCATGGAGCTTTCGATGCCTAAGGCCGCGATGCGCTCGAATTCGTCCTGATGGCGGGCGATCCCGCCGCCGGTGCCTCCGAGGGTAAAGGAGGCGCGCACGATGCAGGGAAAACCGATGGCGCCCACGGCCTGTTTGGCCTCCTCGAAGCTGTAGGCAAAAACGCTCTTGGGCAGATCCAGGCCCGCCTGGATGGCCGCGGCCTTGAATTCACTGCGGTCCTCGGCCTTTTTGATCACTTCATATTTGGCGCCCAGCATCTCGACATTGTATTTGGCAAGGACCCCCCGCTCGTGCAGTTTCATGGCCAGATTCAGGCCGGTCTGGCCGCCCAAAGTGGGCAAAATAGCGTCGGGCCTTTCCTTGCGGATGATCAGCTCCAAAAATTCCGGGGTCAAGGGCTCGATATAGGTGGCATCGGCCAGGCCCGGGTCGGTCATGATGGTGGCCGGGTTGGAGTTGACTAGGATCACCTCATACCCCTCTTCTTTGAGCGCCTTGCAGGCCTGGGAGCCGGAATAATCGAATTCGCAGGCCTGGCCTATCACGATGGGGCCGGCGCCGATGATCATGATTTTCTTGATGTCAGTGCGCTTGGGCATGTTTATGAGATTCAATCATGTCGATAAACTGTTTGAACAGATATTTGGCGTCATGGGGCCCTGGCGCGCTTTCCGGATGGTATTGGATGGAAAAGGCCGGAAACCGCTTATGGCGTATGCCTTCGACGCTTTGGTCGTTTAAATTCACATGGATCACATCGACTTCCTGGCGGTCGAGGCTGTTGATGTCGACGCAAAACCCGTGGTTTTGGCTGGTGACCGCGATGCGATGGCCTTCAAAGTCCTTGACCGGGTGATTGGCGCCGTGATGGCCGAATTTCAATTTATACGTTTTGCCCCCTAAGGCCAGGCCCAATATCTGGTTGCCCAAGCAAATGCCGAAAATCGGCACCCGGCCCAGCAGTTCCTTGACGGTATCGATCACGTAGGTCACCACCGCCGGGTCGCCCGGGCCGTTGGACAAAAAAACACCGTCGGGATCGATCTTCATGATCTCAGCGGCGCCGGCCGCGGCCGGAAAGACATGGACCTCGCAGCCCAGTCCGCTTAAGATGCGCAGGATATTGAACTTGATCCCGCAGTCAATGGCCGCGATCTTGTAGAGCCTGGGCCCCTGCGGTTTCCAAATATATTTTTTGGCAGTGCTGACATCCTTGACAAAATCCATCCCTTCCATGGACGGCATGGCTTCAATTTTGCGGGCCAGGCTCTTGGGGTCAAAATCTTCGGTGGAGATCAGGGCCTTCATGGCCCCGCGCAGGCGCAGATGGCGGGTCAGGGCGCGGGTGTCCACCCCTTCCAGGCCGATGATCTTGCGCTCATTCAAATAATCAATAAGGCTTTGCTGGGAACGCCAGTTGGAAGGCCTGCGGCTGAATTCCTTGACCACGAATCCCTTGACATGCACGGCGTCTGACTCGACGTCCCGGTCATTGACCCCGTAATTGCCGATCAAAGGATAGGTCATCACCACGATTTGGCCGGTATAGGAGGGATCGGTGAGGACTTCCTGGTAGCCGGTCATGGCGGTATTGAAGACAGCTTCACCTGCGGTTTCCCCGGTCTCTTTTAACGTACGGCCGTGGAAGAGCGTGCCGTCCTCAAGATATAATATTGCCTCTTTCATGACCTGCTTTTCAATTAAAACAGCACTATAAAACATCTCTCGAGGATTGTCAAGCAGACCGACACCCTCTTATGAAATCTTTAATATGGAATTGATCGAGGCCACCAGCTCTTCCGGGGGCATATTTTTCTGGATATAGTCCTGGGCGCCGTAAGACTGGAAATTGATCAGGTCCTTAGGGGTATCAATGGAGGTATAAAAAATAATGGGGATGTTCGCGGTGGACGGGTTTTTCTTGATTTCCTTGCATAATTCTATCCCGGAAATATGGGGCAGCAGAATGTCCAGGACAATCAAATCCGGATGCTGGTCCTTGGCCATGCTCAAACCCTTGGCGCCTTCTTCGGCCAAAAGCACCTGGAAGCCGTACTTAGTCAGAAGCTTGCTGATCAAGGCCCTGTCCGTGGGATTGTCGTCAATAAACAATATTTTTTTGGCTTCGGCCATATCTTCTTTAAGTATACAACCTTTGCCTCGGCCCTGACAACACTTGTTTCATTTAAATATGAGCGACGATTTCGATCTCGACTAAGGAGTCCTTGGGCAGGCGGGCCACCTGGATGGTGGAACGGGCCGGCGCTGTCTCGCTTTTGAAATATTTAGCAAAGACCTCATTCATGGCGGCAAAATCATTCAGATCTTTGAGGAATACCGTGGCCTTGACCGCCTTATCCAGGGAAGACCCGGCAGCGGCAAGCACCGCGGTCAGGTTCTGGATCACCTGCTCGGTCTGTTCCTTAATGGCTCCGGGGACCATGCTGCCCTGCCTGTCGAGCGGGATCTGGCCCGCGGTATAAACGAGATTGCCGATGGACACGGCCTGGTTATACGGTCCGACGGGCAGGGACGCCTTGTCGGTTTTGATGATCTTTTTGCTCATGGGTATCTCCTTGGCTGGGACGTTGTTCTAAAATGACCATCACAACCCCCGGGGTTGTGATGGTCAAAATATAATTTCCTTTTGATCAAGCTCTTGGAACTCACCGGGCAAAAGACGGCCTAAACTCAATTTGCCGAATGAAACGCGTTTAAGGGCCGTGACTTCACTGCCCATGGCCTCGAACATACGGCGGATCTCCCTGTTTTTGCCTTCAATCAATGCCACCATCAGATGAGACTCTTTGCCGCTTGCTTTGCGCAAGGTCATGGATTGGGCCTTCAAAAGCTGGCCCTGGTCCTGGATGCCGGCGCATAATGTCTCGATCTGTTCCTCGCTGATCCTGCCTTTGACCGTGGCCGCGTAGACGCGCACAATGGCATTGGCCGGGTCAGTCAAAAAATGCGAGAGCCGGGTGTCTGTGGTCATCAGCAGCAGGCCGCTCGAGGCCATGTCCAGGCGGCCCACGGGATGAAGGTGCCGTAAATGGGCAGGCAGCAAATCGTACACCGTTTTTCGTCCTTTTTCGTCGGATTTGGTGGTGACAATGCCTCGCGGTTTGTTGACCATGATCGTGCACGCCTTGGCGCGGGACGCGGCCTTAGGACCGACGGTGATTTGGGCCTTCTCCGGGACCACCTTGAACATCGGATCGCGCACGGTCCGGCCGTTGACCTTGATCTGCCCCTGGGCAATCCATTGCCTCGTCTCTGACCGCGACATGACGCCAAGCTTGGACAAGGCACGCTCTAAAGGAACTTGACCCATAATCCCGCCAGATAACTTTCCTTGAAAGAATTGCTCCCCTTAAAATCCTCGTCCTGCCCCAGCCTTTGGATGCGCTCGACCTTGCGCCCTTGCAAACTCCTGGACAATATCTGCTCCAAATCCGCATGGCGGATGGCGCTGTAATTGGTGGCCAACAGTAAATGCCCTCCTGGGTTTAAAACGGCCGCGGCCATCTTGGTCAAGGCAGGCAAATCCCTTTTGGCCTGAAACGTTTCTTTTCTCTGACGGGAAAAAGAAGGCGGGTCTAAAATGATGATGTCAAATCCTGTCCCTTTTTTAAGGGCCCTCTCGATAAAAAACCTGACATCCGCCTTCATAAACTCCGTGCCGGAAAAAGGCAGACTGTTTAACTGATAATTATGCTTGCCCTGGTCCAAACTTTTTCGGCTGATGTCCACGTTGATCACGTCTTGGGCGCCGCCGGCCCGGGCCTGGAGCCCAAAGGCGCATGTATAGCTGAAACAGTTGAGGACCTTCTTGTTCTTGCCCGCTTCCCTGACCAGTTTCCGGTTTTGCCGCATGTCCAAAAACAGGCCGCTGTTCAGCCCGTCCTCCAGATCAACCGCAAAATTCAAACCTTGTTCCTGCACAACCGTTTTCGCATGGCCGGGTATGAGGATTTCCTTTTGGAATTCGATGCCTCGACGGGTTTTGACGATCAAATATTCTACCGGAAATCGGGCCATGAGCGCATCTTTAATTTCTTCTTTATGTTTGCGCCAATGCTCTTTCAAAAACTGAATATGGACATGTTTGTTGTAAAGGTCAATCAACAGCCCGTCTAAGCCGTCCCCCGCCCCGTTGACTAAGCGCATGGCGTTGGAGCCTAATTTCAAACCTTGGCGATACTCAAAAGCTTTGATTAGTAATTTTGAAAGAATCATTGCAAGATCCAACCGATTTTAGAAGCTTATTCGGACATTGTGTTTCCCGAGCAGGCAAATATTCCCTGTTTCTTAGGTCGCAACGCTGGTAAGTTAAGCGTTGGGGGTTTGCCATTAAAAGACTCGGCAAAACGGCCCGGGCAGGCCGCTCGCCGCGCCGCTGGAGCACGGCGAGCGGTCTGCGAGGGAAATACAATGTCCGCGTAAGCAAAAAGGTGATGGCAGCTTAAAAAATGCCTTTCTTCAAGGACGCAAAAACATGGCATTGATAAATTTTCGGCAATCACCGCTGAGGCAAGGCAGATAGGACAATCCGAGCCTGCGCTCGATCACGTCCTCGGGCGTCTGGGCCATCTCAACGTCCCGCGCATAGACGATCTGGGCCGCAATGGTATCCGAACAGGTGCAGATCTTTGCTTTTAAAGACGCCTGGCCCTTGGCCAGCGCCAGCACATCGGAAAACCGGCTGCCGTAAATCCCCTGCACATGTTTGACCAGCTCCATGGGCAGATCAAAGCGCTGGCTTAACAACTTTAGCGCCTCATTGCCTGCGCCGCTGCCGTAAAGGGTAAACTCCGAGGGATGAGGCATTTGGGAGCTTAAATGCGGCATGGCTTTTTGAATAGCTTCCTCGGCAATGGCCCGGTAGGTGGTGTATTTTCCGCCCATGACAAACCAGATGCCGGAAGAGCTGCATTCGATGCTGTGCTTGCGCGAAACACGCGAAGGATGGCCTTGGTCAGCAACCAGGGGCCTCAATCCCGCGAAGGTGGTAATGATTTTCGAAGGGTCAAAGCGGATATGGGGAAAGACCCGGGAGGCCTCCTGCAGCAGATAGCGGATGTCCGCCTCATCGGCCCTGACCTTTTCCGGGCCCTGCTGATCGTCGGTGTCCGTGGTCCCGATCAAGGAATGGCCTTTGAAGGGGATCACAAAAAATATGCGCCTGTCCGAGCGGCTTTGCAGTAAAAAGGCGCTGGGCGCTATCTGGTCCTCATAGACAATGTGCACACCCTTAGTCAGGCGCAGGCGCCCAACGGCCTGGGGCTGGTCCAGGCGGATCAAGGCATCGGCCCAGGGCCCGGCTGTCACGATGAGCGTCTTGGCCCTGATCTCGAGCAAATTCCCGCCTAAGAGGTCCTTGGCCTTGACGCCGACGGCCTTGCCGCGGCCATCCTTGATAAAATCCACCACCTCGACATAATTGGCCACGGCGGCGCCCTTGGCATCCGCCATCAGCGCATTTTCCAGGCAGATCCTGGCATCATCCATCTGGGCATCGAAATATTCAACCCCGCCGACCAGGCCATCGGCCTGGATCCCCGGGGCCAAGGCCAGGATTTCATCGACGGACAAGGCCCGGTGCGCGCCGATGCGGCAGCGGCCGCTCAAAAAATCATAAAGCCAGACGCCCGCCTTCATCATCCACAGCGGCCGCGGGTCATGCCGGTACACCGGAATGATGAAAGACAAGGGCTTGACCAGATGGGGCGCGGCCTGCCACTGGATATGCCGTTCTTTAAGGGACTCTTGCACCAGGTCAAACTCCAGGTTTTCCAAATAGCGGATCCCGCCGTGCAGGAGTTTGGTGGATTTGCTGGAGGTGCCGCCGGCAAAATCGCCCTTCTCCAGCAGGGCCGAGCGCGCGCCGGCGCCGGCAGCCAGATGGGCGATGGCGGCACCATTGATCCCCGCGCCGACGACGAGAAGGTCCAAGGGTCCTTGAGTCAAACGGGCAAGGTCGCGGATCATGGGGTCAGGGCCTGGCGGATGGCATGGGACCAGCCGGCATATTTGGCTTTTGCTTCAGCCGGCGGCATCCGGGGTTTGAAGACACGGTCAATGGTCTTGATTCTCTGCACACTACGCGGCTGCCACAGGCCGGCCGCAGCACCGGCCAGGAAGGCCGCGCCGGCGGCGGTGGAATCAACCAAATGGGGCCTGACAATCGAGACCCGCAGCATATCCGCCTGAAACTGCATCAAAAAATTATTGCGGCAAGCGCCTCCATCCACGGTCAGGGACTTGATCTTGAGCCTGGATTCCCTGGCCATAAGATCAAAAACATCCTTGGTCTGATACGCCATGGATTCCAGGCAAGCGCGCACCAGATGTTTAAAACCCGCTCCCCGGGTGAGGCCGGTAATCAGCCCCCGCGCCTGCGGATTCCAATACGGGGCGCCTAAGCCCACAAAGGCCGGCACCACGTACACCCCGTCGGTGCCCTTTAATCCGGCAATGACTCCTTCGCTCGAGGCTGAGTCCTTGATCAATTTCAATTCATCCCTCAGCCACTGGACCACGGCCCCGGCGATAAACACCGATCCTTCCAGGGCATAGACCGGCCGGCCCTGGGCATCACAGGCCAGCGTGGTCAATAGGCCGTGACGGGAATGCACGCACCGGCCTCCGGTATTCAAAAGCAAAAAACATCCGGTGCCGTAGGTATTTTTGACGGTGCCCGGCGTGAAACAGCCCTGGCCGTACAGGGCGGCCTGCTGATCGCCCATCACCGCCAGGATGGGGATGCCCTGCGGCAGGCCGGCGCATCGGCCGGACGTGCGGCCGAACACCGACGCTGAAGGCAGGGCCTTGGGCAATAGTTCATCAGGGATATTCAAAATTTTCAATAAGGGCCTGCTCCAGGTCTTAGTGCGGATATCGAAAATCAAGGTGCGGCTGGCATTGGTGAAATCCGTGGTGTGGGAGGCGCCGCCGGTCAATCGATAAATAAGCCAGGAATCGATGGTGCCGAAAGCGGCCCGGCCCTTTTTTGCTTTGGACCGCAATCCCGGCACATGGTCTAAAAGCCACTGGATCTTGGTGCCGGAAAAATACGCGTCCAGGACCAGGCCTGTGGTGCGGCGAAACAGGGCCCCGTGCTTTTTTAAACGGCCGCAGGCCTCTGCTGTCCGGCGGCATTGCCAGACAATAGCCCGGTGGCAGGGCTTATGCGTCCGGCGGTCCCAGATCACCGTGGTTTCGCGCTGATTGGTGATGCCGATGGCCGCAATGGCCTTGGGGTTAATGCGGGAGCGTTTGACCGCCTTGCGGATCACGGCTTCAACGCTTTGCCAGATTTCCTCGGCATCATGCTCCACCCAGCCCGGCTTGGGGTAATACTGCTTGAACTCCTGGTAGGCGCTGGCCGCGACCCGGCCCCGGGCATCGAACACAAAGGCCCTCGAGCCCGTCGTGCCTTGGTCAATAGATAATACAAATTTTTTCATAATTTTATGGGGCCCTATGCCGTTTTTGCCATAAAGCCGGGTCTCTGTGCACGTGAAAAACAGCAAGGACAATGATGCTATGCTTATCTACGCTATCAAAAACGCCAAAAGGAAACCGACGGGTCAAATTGCGGCGGATATTTTGATAGATGACGGGGTAGGCTGTCGGAAAGCGGTTGATTTGGGACAAAGCTGCATCGAGGCAGCGCAAAAATTCCCTGCCAAGGCCGGAAACGCGATCTTCATACCACCCAAAAGCACCTTGAATATCTTGCTCAGCTTCTGGCCGGATAATAAGATCATATTTCATTTTCTTGATAAAATTCTTTTTTTGACTTCTTTCCAGGGAGAACCAGCGGAAGGATTATGATGGTAGGCTGTCAGCCGTCGGTCGAGCTCTTTCTTCTGCTTGTCCGTCAATGAGACCGCATCCGGAACAGCGGCGACACTGTCCCAAACATCCTCAACTAATCGGATCCTTTCTAAAATGCCCAGCTTTAATATATTCGCTATAGAAATTCCATTGCGCATATGGATCATCCTTTTCAAATGCTTTGATTAAGAATATATCAAAACAATGGCTTGTGCAATCTAAATCAACAGCGCCAAGGATGAATTTTCGCTTACTGTTGCTGAGATGGCTGCTGGGTGAAGCGTTTTTTGTTGGCCTCAAATCCTGCCTGGCCCAGGACTTTTTTGGCCAGGGCGTCCTTGTCCATGCCGTTGTCAAAATCATATTCAATGATGGCCAAGACCTTGATCAGGTCCCCAAAGGGCATGTCCAGCATCTTGGGGTTGTCCGTGGACATCGCATCGATCATCTGGACATAGTGCTGGGGCGCATTGGCGATCTTCACCCCCTGCCTCTGAAAACGGCCGAGGTATTCGGACACGGTCAGGACCTTGGCCTGGTCATCGATCAAAAGCTGCCACACCGTGGATTTGGCATCGAGTTTTTTCCATACTTCGGTCAGGTCCTTTACGTCCCGCACATCATCGCCGCTGGGCACGGCAGGGGCAGATTGAGGACCTTCGGCCGCTGTACGGCCGGCCGGCGGCTGGGCAGGCGAGTTGGGGCTGGGGACATTTTCCGACGGAGAATCTGAAGGCGGGTGCTCCTCAAGAATGGCCTGGGCAATGGATTGATTACGCGCCTCAACGCTCTGGTCATAGGTGGGCTGTTGGGACTGCGCTTGTTTTTGGCCCTGGCCCCCCTGCTTGGACTCCATATAGCGCTGGTATTCAGCCTCGGCCTGGTGCTGTTTCATGGCCTTCATCTGCTGGATGCGATAAAGCATGGCGCCGGCATGGGCGAAATCCGCCCTGCCCAAAAACATCCAGCAAAAAATCATGATCAACAGCCGCCGGAGCAACCCAATCTCCTTTATGAAGTCATTTGTTTCAGCGCGTCCCTGGCCGCCGGATAATCATTGAGCTCCACGGACTTTTGATAATACCCTTTGGCCTTGGCCAAATCGGCAAAAGCATTACGGTACATTTCGCCTAAAAGAAAATAGCACTGGCTTAACGCGACCTGGTCTTTGCTGGGATTAAACTCTTGGATGGCTTGCTGCAATTGCGCCTCGGCCTGGTGCAGAATGGCTTCGCCTTTCTTGGGGTCGCTGTCCTTGAACACGGAAACGCCGTTGCCGAAGAGCAGGCTGCCGTACATCATATGCCTCATGGGCGTGGGGTCCAGATCCAGGGCCTGGGCCATGGCGCTTAAGCCCTTGTCCATGTCCCCGTCGTCAATGGCCTGGGCGCCCTGGTCTTCCAAGGCATCGGCCTGGGTCCGGTTTTTTTGCGCGGCGGCCAGGCCTTGCGCCATCACCGGCAAAGGCAGGGACAAGAGCACAACCAAAAAAACCTTGGGCCAGGGACCCATGACTTTTAATCATTCCCCTGCATCGGAGGCACGGTGTTTTGGGACGGGGCCGCCGCATCTGCGGCTGCAGGCGCCGGTGCCGGCTTCTCCGGCATGTCGATCACTTCATGCAAAAGGGCCGCGGACTTAAGCATATTGTCCTTGTCCTGCTTGGCCTGAAACAGCTCAAAACTGTGCCGGGCCGCGAGCACCGCGGGCAGTTTCTTGCCGGCCATCCGGTTGGCGATGCTCAGCATATAAAAGACCGTGCCGTCATTGGGAAAGGTCTTGGCGGTCATGTCCATGAAATCCACGGCATGGTCATATTCCTGGATCTTTAACAGGATCTGGCCCAACAGCAAATACGCTTCCGGCTCCTCGGGGTTGACGCGGATGGAATTCTGCAGGTCCTCGAAGGTGGACTTTAAGTCCTTGTTCTGCAGGTCATTCAAGCTTTTTAAGATCAATTTATGGGCCATGTCCTTGCGTTGGTCCATGGTCGGCTGTTGACTGGCCGGTTTTTGGCATCCGGCCAAGGCCAAAAGCGCGCTTAAGATCAGGATCATTTTTTTCATAAGGATCTCCTATGCTTTTTGAGGGACGAGTGAAGTTAAATAGCGGTGGACGCCCTGGGCCGCCGCGCGGCCTTCCTGGATGGCCCACACCACCAGAGACTGGCCGCGGGTCATGTCACCGGCGGTAAACACGCCCGGCACCGAGGTCATTTTATCGGCGTCGGCTGCGACATTACCGCGGCCGTCCAAGGCCACGCCCAATTCTTCCAGCATGCCGCGTTTGACCGGGCCGGTAAAGCCCAGGGCCAACAGCAGTAAATCGCAATCCAATTCAAATTCGGATCCGGGGATCTCGTTCATCTTCATCTGCCCGGTGGCAGGGTCCTTGGCCCATTGCAGGCGCACGGCGTGCAGTTTCTTCAATCGGCCGTTGGTGCCGCTTAAACGTTTGGTCAGAATGCTGTAATCGCGCGCGCATCCCTCCTCATGGGAACTGGAGGTGCGCAGGATAAAGGCCCAATTGGGCCAGGGATTGTCCGGAGCACGCTGCTGCGGCGGCTTGGGCATCAATTCCAATTGCTGGACGCTTACAGCGCCTTGGCGGATGGCCGTGCCCACACAGTCCGAACCCGTGTCCCCTCCGCCCAACACAATCACCTTCTTGCCCTTGGCCGTGACCTCTTCCTGGGCCGGCGGCTTCACCTGCAGGATTTCTCCTGCATACGCGGCCATGAACCCTTCCGGCGCCAATTTAAGGTTGCGCAGGTTTTGCTGGGGCAGATAATACATGGCCTGGTGCACGCCGTCGAGCTCGCGGCCGGGGACCGGCAATTCCCGTCCAGCTTCGGCGCCGCCGCACAAAATGAGGGCATCGAATTTCCCGCGCAGTTCCCTGGCGCTGATATCGACGCCGACATGGGTCTTGGTCTTAAAAACCACGCCTTCTTCTTCCATGCGTTTGACCCGGCGCTCGACGATCCATTTCTCCAGCTTAAAATCCGGGATCCCTAAGGTCAAAAGCCCGCCGAGCATCTCGTTCTTTTCAAAGACCGTGACCTTATGTCCCATTTTATTGAGCTCATCCGCGCAAGCCAGGCCCGCGGGCCCGGAGCCGATCACCGCGGCCTTCAGGCCGGTGCGCCGGATGCCCTTCAACGGCCTGATCCAGCCCTTGTCATAGGCGTGCCCGATGATGGCCAGCTCAACGTTCCTGATCGTCCCCGGCGGGGGGTTGAAGCCCCGCCACACGGCCTTTTCGCCCCGGGCCCGGCAGGAGGCGGC
>CAZACW010000065.1:0-12977 GCA_964483785.1 uncultured Planctomycetales bacterium | reverse complement strand
CGGCGTGGCCTGGGCCAGGAAATCATCCATCCCCGCTTCCGCGGCAATGGCGGCCGCGGTCAAAGGATTATCGCCGGTGATCATGATGGTCTTGATGCCCATGCGCCGCAGTTCCGCGAAGCGTTCCTTGATGCCGCCCTTGACAATGTCCTTCAATTGAATGACGCCCAAGACATTCTTATTTTCAGCGACGACCAGGGGCGTGCCCCCGCCTTTGGAAATCACCTCGATCGATGATTTAAGATCATCGGGAAACAGGCCGCCGGCCTTGCGCACATAACCTTCGATCGCATCGACAGAGCCTTTGCGGATCTGCCGGTCCGCGCCCAAATCCACCCCGCTCATCCTGGTCTGGGCCGTAAAAGGGATGAACCTTGCCTCCAATTCCTTGGTCTGCCTTTCCCTGATCCCGTATTTTTCCTTGGCCAGGATCACAATGCTGCGCCCTTCCGGCGTCTCGTCGGACAAAGAAGATAACTGCGCGGCATCGGCCAATTGCTCGACGCTCACCCCCTTGGTCGGGAAAAAAGCCACGGCCTGCCTGTTGCCGAGCGTAATGGTGCCGGTTTTGTCCAAAAGCAGGACATCGACGTCCCCCGCGGCCTCCACGGCCCGGCCCGACGTGGCGATCACGTTGGCCTGGATCATCCGGTCCATGCCCGCGATCCCGATGGCCGGCAACAATCCGCCGATCGTGGTGGGGATCAGGCAGACCAGCAAGGCCACCAGGGCCGTGACCGTGATGGTCACCCCCTTGCCGGCCGCGGCAACGCTGAAAATGGAAAACGGAAGCAGGGTCACGGTCACCAACAGAAAAATCAGGGTAAAGACCACCAGCAAAATATTCAGGGCGATTTCATTCGGGGTTTTCTGGCGGCGGGCGCCTTCCACCATCGCGATCATATGGTCTAAAAAGGTCTCGCCCGGATTGGCCGTGATCTTGACCACGATCCAGTCCGAAAGCACGCGGGTCCCTCCGGTGACTGCCGAGCGGTCCCCGCCGCTCTCGCGGATCACGGGCGCGCTTTCCCCGGTGATGGCGCTTTCATCAACGGAAGCCACCCCTTCCAAAATCTCTCCGTCCATGGGGATATAATCCCCCCGCTCAACCAAAACCACATCCCCTTTGCGCAAGGCCGTGGCAGAGATGCATTCGAAGGACGCGCCGTAAACAGGCCTGGACATTTTCTTGGCCGCGGTGTCCTTGCGGGCGCGGCGCAGGGTCTCGGCCTGGGCCTTGCCCCGGCCTTCGGCCATGCTTTCCGCGAAATTGGCAAAGATGATGGTAAACCACAGCCACAAGGTGATGGCCAAAATAAATCCGGTCGCGGCCTCGCCGTGGCCGCACAGGGCCTGCGCCAGCAGGCCCGTGGTCAGGGTGCTGCCGACACCGACGACAAACATCACCGGGTTTTTGACCTGGTGCCTGGGGTCTAATTTCTGGAAGGACCCAAGGACAGCCGGCCACAGGATATGGGGCTCAAATAAGGAAGAAAATGTATTCGACGGTTTTTTCATGGCGTTCTCATCATCAAATGTTCGACGATCGGGCCTAAGGCCAGCGCCGGGAAAAAGACCAGGGCCCCCACGATCAGGACCACGACGGCCAAAAAGACGACAAACAAGGGTGAATAGGTAGGCAGGGTCCCCTGGGTCGTGGGCACGCTCTTTTTGGCGGAGAGGGAACCTGCGATGGCCAGCATGGGGATGGCCAGCCAATAGCGGGCAAAAAACATCGCGGCGGCCAAACTGGTGTTATAAAAGACCGTATTGCCGCTTAAGCCCGCGAAGGCGCTGCCGTTATTGTTGGCCGCCGATGAAAACGCGTACAGGATTTCGCTAAAGCCGTGCGGCCCGGGATTGCCCATCCCGGCCCTGCCTGCCGCGGTCAGCACGGCAACGGCCGTCGGGATCAGCACAAAGATATGCGGGATCAAGGCCACCAAGGAGGCCATCTTCATTTCAAAGGCCTCGATCTTCTTGCCCAGGTATTCCGGCGTGCGGCCGATCATCAGGCCCGCGATAAAAACAGCGACGATCACAAAGGCGATCATGCCGTAAAGCCCCGAGCCCACCCCGCCGAAAATGATCTCGCCCAGCTGAATCAGGCCCAGGGGGATCAAGCCGCCTAACGGTGTGAAGGAATCATGCATGGCATTGACCGAACCATTGGAGGCCGCGGTGGTGGCAACGGCCCACAGGGCGGAATTGACCACACCCCATCTGGCCTCCTTGCCTTCCATGTTCCCGCCGGATTGGAAATTATTCGGGCCCTGGTCCACACCCAGGGCGTTGAGCAAGGGATTGCCGTTTTGCTCCGCCTGCAGGCATCCCCACAGGCAGGGCATAAAAATGAGCATCATCGCGGCCAAAATCGCCCAGCCCTGGCGTTTGTCGCGTGCCATGTCCCCAAAGGTATAACAGAGGGCCGCCGGGATGAGCAGAATGGCCAGCAGTTCCAAAAAATTCGACAACGGCGTCGGATTTTCATACGGATGGGCGGCATTGACATTATAAAAACCGCCGCCGTTGGTGCCCAATTGTTTGATGGCGATTTGGGAAGCCACCGGCCCCAAGGCCAGGACTTGCTGGGCCAGGGGCTTGCCGTTATTGTCCTTGGATGCCTGCAGGAGTACAGCCGATGCGCTGGGACGGAAGGTCTGGGGCACGCCCTGGGAAACCAGGACAAGCGCCAACAAGAGGGACAAAGGCAGCAAAATATAAAGCACGGACCTGGTCAGGTCCGCCCAAAAATTCCCGATGGTGTTGACCTGCTTTTGGGCAAATCCCCGGACCAGGGCCACGAGCACGGCCATGCCCGTCGCTGCTGAAAGAAAATTCTGCACGGTCAAGGCCGCCATTTGGGTCAGGTAACTTAAGGTGCTCTCTCCGCCGTAATTCTGCCAATTGGTGTTGGTGGCGAAGCTTACGGCGGTATTGAAGGCCAGATCCGGGGCCACGGCCGGCATGCCCATGGGATTTAAAGGAAGCCATGCCTGCAAACGCTGGAAAGCATAGACCGCCGCGATCCCCAGCATGTTGAACAAAAGCATGGCTGCCGCGTAAGTCTTCCAGGACATGCCTTCTTGCGGCCTTACCCCGCAAAGACGGTAAATCCCCTTTTCCAGGGGCCCAAGCCACACATTCAAGCCCGCGGGCCTATCCTCATAGATCCGCGCCATGTAGGACCCCAGGGGCTTGACGAAGATCAGCAGGACGGCAATAAACGCGATGGTTTGAAGATAATCGTTAAGGGACATTTAAAACAATTCCGGCCTAAGCAAGGCAACCAGGAGGTAGATGAACAACATTAAAGAAGTGATGCCGCAGATCCAGTAGATGACCAGCATAAATTTTTCCTATACCTTGGAGCACAGGACAATGAAAGCCCATGAAACCAGGCCGAACAACAGGGTCAGGCCGATGAACATGCAATCCATCATATCAGGCTCCTTGAAGCACTCAGAGGTTGACCCAAAGGCCATGCACCGGCTGCCTTATTCATAACCGTATTTTTTGATAAACCAGGTTTTCGCGGCCTGCACCGACCACAGATAAAGCCCGACGATCAGGACCAGGAATATAAAGAAGGCCCCCGGAGGCATGACAAATTTAAAATAGGCCCCCAGC
Source organism: uncultured Planctomycetales bacterium (assembly GCA_964483785.1). Taxonomy (GTDB): domain Bacteria; phylum Omnitrophota; class Gorgyraeia; order Zapsychrales; family Fredricksoniimonadaceae; genus JABDGZ01. Next base: position 9,347 of record CAZACW010000065.1, on the reverse strand, counting down.
GGCGTATACGGCAGGACCAGGGCGATGGAGGTGATGTAGATCGACGTGAAGATCAAAAACGGGCTCGGCCAGCTTTCCACGAAGGGAATTTTTCCGGTGCGGATGATATGGATCACCAAAAGCTGGGTGCACATGGATTCGATGAACCAGGCCGTGGCAAAGGTGGCCTGGCTGGCGTGGAAAATCAAAAGCATCACGCCCCAGGTCAGATAATCAAAGACCGAGCTTAAAGGCCCGAAAATGATCATGAATCTTTTGATATAGTCGATGTTCCAGGAGCGGGATTTGAGCAAATAATCCTCGTCCACCTCATCCGTCGGAATGGCCACCTGGGAGGCGTCATACAGGAAATTGTTCAAAATGATCTGGATCGGGTACATGGGCAGAAAAGGCAGCAGGAAGCTGGCACCGGTCATGCTGAACATGTTCCCGAAATTGGAGCTGGCGCCCATCTTGATGTATTTGAAAATATTGCCGAAGACGCGGCGGCCTTCCAGCACCCCGTCGCGCAGCACAATCAGGTTTTTCTGCAACAGAATCAGGTCCGCGGATTCCTTGGCGATGTCCACGGCATTGTTGACCGAGATCCCCACGTCCGCGGCCTTCAGGGCCGGCGCGTCATTGATGCCGTCGCCTAAGAAGCCCACGGTGTGATTGTTCGCGTGCAAGGCATGGATCACCCGCTCTTTTTGCAGGGGCGAGAGCCGGGCAAAGACCGTGGTGGTCTTGACCAGGTCCTTAAGCTCTGCGTCCGAAATTTTTTCCATCTGCACCCCGGTCAAGAGGCCCTTGATGTCCAGCCCCACGTCGCTGCAGATTTTTTTGGCCACCAGATCATTGTCGCCGGTCAGCACCTTGAGCTCAATCCCCAATTTGCGCAGGACCTCGATGGTCTTTTTGGCGGTCGGCTTAGGCGGATCGAGAAAAGCGATATACCCTTTCAGGACCAGATGGCATTCATCGTCCTTGGAGTAAACGTCTTTTGAGGCGGGCATGTCCTTATAGGCCACGGCCAGGACCCGAAACCCGTCCGCGCTCAAGGAATCATATTCGCCTTTAAGGTCGGTCAAAAACATGGGATCCAGCTCTTCCAATTCTCCGTCGAGCTCATACTGGGTGCAGCGCTTCAGGATCTCTTCCGGCGCGCCTTTGGCGATGATCTTGTGCTTGCCCTCCATGTCCACCACCACGGACATGATCCTGCGGGAAAAATCAAAGGGGATCTCATCCACCTTCTTATATTGCTTGACGACGAGCTTTTCATACTTTAAGACCGCCTTGTCCAGGATGTTTTTCAGGCCGGTCTGATAAAAGCTGTTGATATAGGCCAGCTGCAGGACCCCCTGGTCTTCTTTTCTGACCACGTCGCAGTATTTTTCCAAAACGATCTTATCCAAGGTCAGGGTCCCGGTCTTGTCCGTGCACAGCACGTCCATGGCGCCGAAATTCTGGATGGCATTAAGCCGCTTGACGATCACCTCTTTTTTGGACATGGCGATGGCGCCCTTGGAAAGATTGATGGTCACCAGCATGGGCAGCATTTCAGGGGTCAGGCCGATGGCCACAGCCAGGCTGAACAGCAGGGAATCCATGAAATTGTGCTTGGTGAAAAAGTTGATGGCGCAGATCACCACGACCAGCACGAACATGGCGCGGATCATCAGCCACACAAAGGTGTTGACGCCCTTGTCAAAGCTGGTGGGCTGGTTGATGGATGCCAGCCTCTTGGAGACCTCGCCGAATTCCGTGGCCAGGCCGGTCTTAAGCACCACCCCTAAGGCCGTGCCGCTGACCACACTTGAGCCCATGAAGGCGATGCTGTCCGTCGCCGGTGTTTTTTCCACGGGCATGGACTCGCCGGTCAGGGCCGCCTGGTTGATGAACAGGTCCTTGGCCTGGATGATTTTAAGGTCTGCCGGGATCATGTCCCCGGCGAAGAGATCCACGATGTCCCCGGGCACGATCTGCTTGATGGGGATTTCCTTAGGTTTGCCGCCGCGGTACACCGTGGCTGTGGCGCGCACCATTTCGCTTAAGCGTTCCGCTTCTTTGCCAGCGCGAAATTCCTGGTAAAACCCCAAGACCACGCTCATCACAGCCATCATGCCGATGATGGAGCCGCTCACCGGGTCGCCGCTCCAAAAGGTCACGCCCGCGATCACGATCAGCAGGACCACCAGGGGATGGAAAAACTTGGAAATGAACTGGAAAACCGCGGTCCTTTTTTGCTTCTTGGCCGCCTCATTAGGCCCGTATTCAGCCAGGCGCTTCTGGGCCTCCTGCTCGGTAAGCCCGCAGGGCGCGGTCTCCAGTTTCTCGAACAGGGTCTCCTTGGCGCAGGACTTATATTCAAAATCCAGGACTTGAGGTTTTTGTTTTCCGTTCATAAACAGCCTTCACCATCACGCTTTGACAGCTTCGACGTATACGGTCTCGATTTCCCGCTGAGGGGGTTCGAGCTTTTCCAAATCCGGGGTCAGGCCTTCCAGCCGTTTCACCCGGCGTATCTGTGCAAAACCCGCCCTCTCCAAAATGTTCTTCAAAGAGGAAAAATCATGGAACCACTGATGGGCCCCGCCGCAGTCATAGGCCTTGGCCGCAAAAATCTGGCTCGGTGTTTCCGCAGCTTGAAAGGCGCAGGCCTTGCGGATCTCTTCATCCTGAAAAAATTGCCGGTCCTGCTTTAGATATTTCACCGCATAGGTCTCAAGGTCCGGACAGCTTAAGCGGATGATGCCTGTGGGCCGCAGGGCCTTGTACGCTTCCCGGCAAAAAGCGAGGCCGTCATTCAAATCCAAATGCTCGATAAAATGGGACCCCGCGATCACGGCCAGGCTGCCCGGGGCCCATGGCCAGGATCGAAGCAGGTCATAATTCAGCCAGCCGGCCCCGTCGATGTTCTTATAGACCCCGTATTCCTGGCCGGTCTCATAAAGCACATTGCACCAGCCTTTAAGCAAGAGCAGGCCGCAGCCCACATGCAGGCGTTCCACCGGATGCGCCAGGAAATACTTTTTTAAACGGGCCCCATGCATCGGCGTATACCTCAGCAGGGCCCAGGAGTACAGATGATTGCAAAAGCCGCGGAATTTCGCCCGGCGTTTGGCCCAATACGGTTTCATCTATTTTTCCAGCCGCGTCGCAGCCACGGCAAAGCCAAACAGCACCCACATCAGGACCCCCAGCTGGACCGTATAAAAAGTATTGTCAAAGGCGCTTTGAAACAAAAAGCCCGCCAGTCCGGACACGGCCCCCTGCAGAAAGGTCAGGGGCCAGCCGCTTTTCATGCTCCAGCAATGCTGAAGGCTGCTGTGAAACAAAGTGTATAAAAACCAAAGAAAGACGGCCAGCCCCACAAATCCGGTTTCCGCGGCCAATTGAAGATAGCAATTGTGGGCATAATACCAGGCCCCCGAGTTTTGGCTGTATTTCTTTTTCAGGATCTTGGCGTAGGTGTTGAGCCCTGTCCCGAAAACAGGCGACATGTGGATGATTTCAACGGCCCTGCGCCAGTAATTTTTGCGTCCTGAGCCGATATCCTTCAAATCCGGCTTCATGTTTTCCAAAAGATTTTCTTTTTGGACCTTCTGCCCTGTGCTGTTATCGTTCATTAAATCAACGTTTCTGACTTGATTTAAAGAAGGGACAAAGACCAGATAAAAAACCAGCAACAGCGCAGCGGCCAGCGGAATTTTGCGCCAATCCAGGACCACCATGGCCACCGCCATCACCAAAAACCCGAACCAGGCGCTTCTGGAATAGGTCCAGCACATGCAGGCCATGAACAGGGCCAGAATAAGGACCATGGTCAGGGACAAGATCCAGGATTTCTTTTTAAAGAGGGCTGTAAAGAGAATGTTGACCGCAAGCCCGATCACAGGCAAAAGATAGGCCCCAAATCCGTTGGCGCCGTAAAAGGTGGAATTGACCCGCTGGCTTGAGACCTCATTGACCACGCCCATCACATGGCCCTTGATGAAATCCTTGCCCCAGAAATGCTGGGAGGCCCCGCTTAAACAGGCGATGAAGGCGGAGAAGAAAAAGCTGTTTATAAAAAGCCAAAAATATCTTTCCTTGGAAAAAGCCTCCAAAAAGCTGAAATAGAGAAACACGCATTTGACGAATTTGCCCATATAAGCGACGAAACTTTGTCCGGGATAATGGCTGAAAATAACGCTGATAAAAAAGGACAGGGCCAAGAATTGCAGGGGCAGGTTTAAAGGACTGGGAGGCGGCGCGAAACCAAACCAGATGAATTTGAGTTTGCCTCCCGGGTCCAAATGAGCGGCCTTAAGCGGCCAATCCACGCAGATGCGGTATATTTTTTTGACCAGATACAGGAAGGCAGCCAGGGCGGCAAAGGAATCCAAGAGGGCGATTGAGGCTGGCAGGACAAAAATCAGGATGCAGATGGCAAAGACAATGCCTCCGTCACAGCATTCCTCAAAATTCTGCCCCAGGAAAAAAGGTCTAAAAGAGGTCTTAGTGGCCATACTTTTTATAATCGATCCCTAATGCTTCCATGTCCGTTTTCATCGGCCCATGAAAGCCAAAGGGTGTTTCCGCAAAAAAGGCACCCACTACATCTTGAGGGGTGACCGAGCCGCGGTTTTCGCCCTGGGCGATTTGTTCCGCCTTTTGCGAGACCTTGGCCTGTGCGATGCCGCGCAAAAAAACCGGGATTTTGCCTAAAACCGCCTCAAAATCTTCTTTGGCCCGGCTTTCCCAATCCATCCAAAAAATATCCTTTTATGATGAGGCCCAATAATTTGACGTTCGATATAACTATCTATAGGCATGCAAGGATATGTTTTTTCACGGCGACGCGCCCCCCAACCCCCCAAACGCGGCGCGTCGGAGCTACAAAAGAGAACATTTGTAAGCAGCTCCTGTGCGCCTGGGGGGGAGAGCGCAGCGCCTTATCAAAAACATATCCTTGCATGCCTTTCTAAATATGCGGTATGGGTATGCCCCTCCCGGCCACCCGACGGCACGCATGGATAACCACCACAACCCCAGGAGTTGTGATGGGCCCCTGCGCGCCTGGGGGGAAAGCGCAGCGCCTTATCAAAAACATATCCTTGCATGCCTTTCTCAATATGTCGAACTAGCACTAATTTAGATAAATTAAAAAAATTATTATAACATATTTGGCCGCACTGTCATGGGAATTCATGCAGGGGGTTTTACGCCTGGCGCAGGAGGGTTTTGCGCATGATCTTAAGCTCTTTTTTGCGCTTGGCGCCGGCCTTGGGGTAGGACATTTTAAGGCTTTTGAGGGTTTCCACAATGGTCTGGGATATGATCAAATGCGCGTTTTGCTTGTCATCCGCGGGGACAATGTACCAGGGCGCCTCAGCAGTGCTGGTGGCTGACAAACAGGCCTCATAGGCCTTCATGTACTTTTTCAATTAATGGCGCTCGCACAGATCATCATGGATAATCTTCCAATTTTTGTCCAGGTCTTCCAGCATTTTGAGGAATCTGCGCCTTTGTTCGCCCTTGGAAATGTGCAGGAAAAATTTAATCACCCGGGTGCCGTTGTCATAAAGGTGTTTTTCCAAGTCCCGGATGGATTGATAGCGCTCTGCCCAGATCTTTTTGCGGTCCAACAGCGGCCTGGGGATCTGTTCGCCCCGCAGGATTTGCGGATGGACGCGGACAATCAGCACTTCCTCATAATAGGAGCGGTTGAAGATGCCGATTCTCCCCCGCTGAGGCAAATCCCGGGTGGTGCGCCAGAGAAAATCATGGTCCAGCTCCTCTGGGCTGGGATGCTTGAAGCTGAAGACCTGGCAGCCCTGGGGATTCACGCCGGACATCACATGCTTGATGGCCCCGTCCTTGCCCGCGGCGTCCATGGCCTGGAAAATCAGCAATAGGGCATAATGATTGTCCGCGTAAAGCACATTTTGCAATTGGCTTAACTGCGCGATATGCTCTTCGAGGATATCTTGATACTGTTCCTTGGATGCGTACAACGGCTTGGTTTTGGCAGGGATGTTCTTAAGGTCAATGCTTTGATGCGGTTTGACTTGAAATTTTTTAATAGATATCCGCACGTTCCGCCTTCTTTTCAGGTACGCCGGAATCAGCCGGCGCTGCTGTTATTGGCGCCGGACGGGTCAGGCTTTGGAGCTCGTCTTTAAGCGCCTTGATGCTGTCTCTTAAATCCGGGATATTCAAATCCGTCAGGGTCTTTTCAAAGTCCTTTAATTCCTGATGGCCGTCATCCATCTTGCGCTCGAGCTCGGCCAGCACCGCGACATAGTCCTTCTGCCATCCCTTCATGTCATGCTTGATGGCGTCAGCCTCGGCCTTGATATCGACAAGGGACTTTTGAATGCCCTTGCCCTGGTTTTCAACGCCTTGGCGTTTCTCCACCTCCTGCAGAAGGGCGTCTTTTTGGGCTTCCAGGGAATCCCGGTCTTCCTTGATCTGCTGCTGGGCGTCCTGTAAATCCTTGTGCAGGCGCTCCAGATGGTCCTGCTGGTCCTGGAATTTATTGCTAATGACCTGCATCTGGGTCTTCTGCTGTTCGTTCATGGCCTCGATTTGGCCTTTTTGCTGTTTGCAAAAAAGGTAAAGCCAGGCATTAAAGCCTACCAGCGCCAGGCCGAGCAAGACCAAGAAACCCCTGAATATTCTCATCCATATTACCATAGTCGGGACCTTGTTTTAAGGGAATAATAGGTCAAGTATACCCGACAAAGTCTCAAATTGCCAATTGGCCTCTTTTGGCTGTCAATACCCGCTTTTAGGCCTGGGCATAAAAAACCTCCGTGGGGCTGGTTCGCCCAACGAAGGTAGATTTTTTTAATCCAGGCCCCTATATATTTTCTCCTATAAAAAGCATACCTTTTTTATACCCTCCCGCAAGACAAAAAAAGAACCCCGCCACAACAAGCGGGATTCTTTAAGCCGGAAAGACAGGACAATCAGGTTCCTAGGCCATGGTCACCGTCTTCTTGGGAGCGGAAACATTGATCTTCCAGTGTAAATTGATCCTCAGGGTGTGCCGGTAGGCGATCTTCATCAGCCGGCGGCTGTGGTTGACATAGAAGAAGCCCTTCACCCTGAAAGCAAATTTTTCATCGCGATGGACGCTGTCAAAAGACTTGGCGATGTGCACCGCCGGGGCCGCCTGCTTCTCCTCGCACTGGGCCTCATTGGCCACGTAGATGAAATTCTTGCGCACGTCCGTGACGCAGTCCTTTTCTTCGGCGTGCTCGCGCAAGGTGATCATCTTGCCGCGCCCTTGCAAAATCTCTGTGGTTTTATGAAGTATGTCGCGCATAGGCGAACCTTTCATGCCTTTTAAAACTTCATCGTTGAAGTCCATTTTTTCTCTCCCTCATTTTGACGCTTCCTATGCCTTCTAACCGAAGTGTACCATGCCACCGAGGCAAAACAAGGGCTTGGCCTGAAGTTGGAGAAAACGTTTTCCGGCGGATTTCTCGACGGGGAAATGACGGAAGGCCTTTAAAAAGCTATCTTTTACGGAAAAATTGGACCCGGTTTTCCTGGCCCTTGAGGAGGCGCTTGATATTGGAGCGGTGGCGCAGCACGATGAAAATGCAAAGGACGATGGACATGACGGTCAGGGCAAACGGCTCGCCGTAGGCCACCATCAGGACCGGAAAAACCACGGCCGCGCTGATGGAGGCCAGGGAGACAAAGCCGAACACCAAAAACAGCACCGCCCAGGTCAGGGTGACCAAAAGCAGGATGATGCGCAAGACCTGGAATTGGATGGCCAGGCCGATCAGGACCCCCAGGGTGGTGGCAATGCCCTTGCCTCCCTTGAAGCCCAAAAATACGGTCCAATTATGACCTGATACCGTGGCCACGGCCAGCACCACCAGGGCCAGTGAATCGCTGAGGCCAAAGGCATTGGCAATGAGCGTGACCGGAACAATGCCCTTGATGATATCCAGGACCAAGACCAGGGCCCCAGGCCCCTTGCCCAGGACCCGGAAGGCATTGGTGGCCCCCATGTTGCCTGAACCGTGCTCGCGGATATCAATGCCTTTCAAGACCCGGCCGAAAATATAGGCCGTGGGAATGGCGCCGATCAAATACGCCAGCAAAGCGCTAATCGCCAGATACAGAAGATTCATTAAGGACCTTGATCCCTTCCATGATGTAAACGACGCCGGAAACAAAGGTGGCCACCAGGGCCACATACCAAAACACAAAGGTGAATTTCAACTGCAGCAAGACGCCCAGCACGCAAACGATCTGCAAAAATGCCGTCAATTTTCCCGAGCGGTTGGCTTCCATGTCCAATTTCCCGGTGATCAGCTGAATGATCATGGCCCCCAAAAGCAAAATGATGTCGCGGCTGATGATGGCCAGCACAAACCACAAGGGAAAATGGAAATCCGGAAAACAGCTTCTTTTAATGTACAGGCAGATGAAGGCGCTGATGAGCAAAATCTTGTCCGCCAAAGGGTCCAGAATGGCCCCGGCCCTGGTTTTCTGGCCGCGCGTGCGGGCGATATAGCCGTCGATCAAATCTGAAACCACTGCGGCCATGAAAAGGGCCAGCGCCACCCAGCGCAAATACGGGTGCTGGGGCGAAATGTACATCACCGTCGCGATAAAAAACGGGACGATCAGGATACGTCCAACTGTCACCTTATTAGCGAAGGTTAAAGCCATATCCCCTCATGCCCGGCCCCTTAAACGCCGGCCGCGGCTAATCCACCCATTCCAGTTTGACCTTACCGTCGGGGCAATAGTCCATATCCGGGCTAAAACGCTGGCCGTTTTCCGGGCAATATTTGACTGTGTGCTGGGGGCTGAAGGCCGTGTCGATCGATTTTAAGGCTGACTTAGCCTGGGGGTCCTTGGCCACCTTGAGAGAGATGTCCTTCAATTGCTCTTCGGTGACCGTCTTATTGGTCAGGCCCTGGGTCACGCTGGTGATGGCGGAGACTGTTTCACTCCTGGATGGTTCTCCCGCCGGACGCGGGGCTGTCTGACAACCTATGAAACCAATGGTCATAAGAAGCAAAACAGCAAGGCCCTTCTTTGCCGGACAGCTCTGCCCCTGGGGCGCTTGTAAGGACGTCCAATCATTCATCATTGAATGATCCTGATGCGGTCCAAGGGCCAGAAGATAAAATCCGCCTTGCCGATGATGCTGGATTCCGGGACAAATCCCCAATAACGGCTGTCATAACTGGAGCCGCTGTTGTCCCCCATGGCAAAGACATAGCCCGGCGGAACAAAGACGGTCTGGCCTTCGGCCCCGTAATCCCCGCGGTTGTAATAATAGGTGCGCTTGATGCGCGGGTCCGTGATTTCCTTGCCGTCGATGAAAATGGCGCCGTCCTTGATCT
>CAZACW010000064.1:0-13025 GCA_964483785.1 uncultured Planctomycetales bacterium | reverse complement strand
AAATTGACGTCAATCACCGCCTGCCATTGGGCCAGGGTCATCTCTTCCAAGGCCGCGTCCCGCTGGATGCCGGCATTATTGACCAGGATATCGATGGTGCCGAAGGCCTTGAACATGGCCGCATACATGGCCTGAACCTGGTCTTCCTTGGACACATCGGCTTTAAAACCCATGGCCCGGCTGCCGAAGCCCTTGATCTCCTTGATCATTTGATCGACAGTGCCGTCATCCGCGACATAATTGATCAGCACCGAGGCCCCGGCCCTGCCCAGGGCCAGGGCCACGGCCTTGCCGATGCCGGAATTGGCCCCTGTCACCAAGGCTTGCTGGCCTTTGAGAATTTTATATTGCTCAAGATTAGGCATGCACGATTTCGGATAATCTTTCTTGTGGTAAATGTCGCGGACCATAAAACCTCCACTTTTAAGGATGGACCACACGCATGGAAAAATCAGTGCCTTCCCAGCGCTGGTCCTGCGGCCAATAAAACGTAAATATCACTGAGCCGCCTTCCGGGATTTTCTGCGTAGGCAAATCAGCATAATAAATACCGAGACCGGTGTCCTTGGTATCCATGTCACTCCTGGTGGCCCAGTTGTCCGCACTCCAATGGATTTTAGCAGGCGCCAGGGTCTCGAGGCGCAGCCCTCGGCCGCAAGGCAGGCTTGTGCGCTTGTAGGTGAATTTCCATAAAACAAACGGCGATGTTTTCTTCTCGACCAAATAACGCTGTACGGTCTGGGGCGGCAGATCGAAAATGCGGCCCTCGCGCAAAGAGCGCAGGAGTTTGACATATTCCGCATGCGCCCAGACCAAGGGCATGGCTGAGCCCGAAGGCCGGCCCAAGAAAAGTTCGCGCTCAGGGATGTCCTGTGCGTCCCAAACCTGCTCCGGGATCATCCCTCCGTCGTTGGCAAATTGCTCAAGCGCCTCCGCAAGCTTCTTGGCCCCCTGGGCGTTGCCCTTGGCAAGCTCATAATGCGCCCGCTCACCCGTCAACAGCGGCCAGGCCCGGCCGATCCCTGTGCCGTCGAACGGCGAGCCGTCCTCATGTTCCCCGTAACCGTCCCCGTTATAACGGTGCCAAACTGGCCCTTGAGGCATATCGGTCTTTAACAGGGCGTCGATGATCTTGATGGTATCCAGAATGCGCGGATCATCCGGCGAGCGCAGACCAAAGCGCACCAGGGCCAGGGCATCGGGACTGATCAGGTGTTCCGCCAATTGCACGGCCTTATCACAGGCCACGTTCTTGACCAGCACCTGCTCCTGGGAAACCACATCTTCCTCGGCGTTCATGGCGGCGATGCGGATATAATAGCCTTTCACGCCGAATTTCCTGCTCCAATCCGTGTCTGCCACATAGATCCACCGGTCAATGGCGCTATACCAATCATCCGCCACTTCCCTCATATAATTGGCCGCGGCCCCTTCATGGTTAAGGTCCGCCATTTCAGCAGCGGTCAGAAGGCCGGCGATTTCAGCGCCGATCGTAAAGGGCGTATACCCGCCGTCTTCTTCCCAGCGGTCCTGCGGACTGATGGGCCCGTTTTTAAGAAGATAAATGGCGGCCTGCCTGACCATCGGCCAGAACTGCATTCTCTCCTGGGCGCTCAACGCTTTTTGGCGCCAGGCCAAATCCACCAGCAGTATGGGCAGGGCGGTCTCATCCATCTGGATCCCGCCCCAGTACGCAGAGCCGTTGAGCCACATGTTCTGCCCCCAGTGTCCGTCTTTTTCCTGGGCAGCTTGCAGGTAGGCGAGCACCCGCTTGGCGTTTTCATGCGCGCCGGCGGCCAGCAAGCCCCCGGCTGTCTCCACCAAATCCCGCGGCCAAACCAAATGATAACCGCCCAGGTCCTCATCCCCTTTGCTGAAACCCCAGGGCACGGCCAGGCTCGCAATCATGCCCCCGGGAAAACCCGTGGACTCATGGGCCCGCATCACCATGGTGCTGGTGCGGAATATATTTTTCCCGTCGCTGCGCTTGCGGCCCAAATCCAACAATGATTTCTGCCAGCGCGACCAGCGCTGGGTGTATTCTTGATAAGCTGCATCAAAGCCCTGCTGTAAGGAGGCGCTGGCGTGATTAGCCGCCTCCGCCGGGTTGCGGCCGAAGCCGACGGCCAGTACAAAGCCTTGGGCAGATTTCGTCCAGTCAATCTCGGCGCACAAGGCCACATTCCCGTTTTCCGCCCGCGCATATTCCCATTCCATTGTCTTGTGCGCCGTCACATCCTGCCATCCGTCGGAGAATCCGACGAAGCCCACGGAACGTTTCAGGAAACCGGCTGAACAAGCCAGGGCCAGGGCACTGCCGTCTCTTTGGGCAAAGAGCATGGGCTGGCCTTTGTAATCTTCGACCCAGGCGGTGTTGCCGCTTCCCCGGTTGCTCAAATGGGACGCCAAAAGAATGAAAAGTTGAAATGGGCCCTGGGATGCTTTTAAGGGTTTGAACACCGTCCTTTGCAGCAGCACCGGACGGTGCGGGTCGGTGATGATGTCTTTTTCGATACGGTAACAGCCCTGGGAGCAGGTATTGATCACATGATACGCCGGGACCCCGTCGCCCGGAGTGCCGGCCGTACTTTGGGTATGCCTTTTTTCTTCTGAAACAAAATCCTTGCCGTCCGTGATGATCAATTCCATGTCGCGGGTACAGGCCTCATCCACGTCGGGGTAATACAGTTCATTGAGGACCCCGTGGCTGAAGGTAAACCACAGCGGGCTTTGAGTATCATGGGCCGTACCCACGCCTGTCTTGGCGCTGGAGGTCAGCCGGGGCGCGATCCCCGGCCAGCCAGGGGCATGCTGGAGGCTTGTCTGTTGCGGCATATTAGAATCTCCTTTTTAAATGGTCCGCCACTCTCAAGGCATTGGCCATGATGGTCAATCCTGGATTGACCGCCGAGCTGGAGACAAAAAAACTTCCGTCCACCACATACAGATTGTCCAGGTCATGGGCCTTGCAGTTGATGTCCAGCGCCGAACTCTTGGGGTCATACCCAAAACGTATGGTCCCCACCTGATGGGCCGTGCCGCCGATGGGGATTTTGCGGTTCAAATACACGGACCGGCTAAAGAGCATATCATGGCAATGGACTTTGTTTAATAAATTTTTTAATTTGGCGGTCAATCGGCGGTGGCCTTCCATATTATTGGGCGTGTAGCGCAGGGTGATGCGGCCCTCGCCGTCGAGCAGGACGCGATTTTGGGGATCAGGTAAATCTTCCGAGGTCAGCCAAAAATCAATGGCATGTTTGGCCATGGCCTCCAGGATAAACCGCGGCACAAAGGGCGGCGCATTGCCTTTGAGGATCTCCCCGTCGGTCTTGCCCAGCATCTGGATATGGCCCAAAGGATATTCCCAGCCGGCATCGCCGAAATAAAAATCATTAAGGGCCAGCGTTTTTTGAAATACCGTCGGATTCGGCATTTTGGACAGGGCCATGAAGGCGGAATTATTATGGCACATATAATGCCGGCCCACCACACCGGAACTGTTGGCCAGGCCCTGGGGATGCTTGTCACGGGCGGAGCGCAACAGCAGGGCCGCGGAATTAATGGCCCCGCAGGAAACAACAACGGTGTCCGCGCCAAACTGCTCATCTTTGCCGTTGTGTTTGACATGCACCATTTTGACGGTGCGGCCCGATGCATCCGTTTGAAGGCGCGTGACCAGCGCCTCGGTCAAAAGCCGGACATTCGGAAATTCCAGGGCCGGGCGGACACAGATCATCTCGGCGTCGGATTTGGCCTGTAAAAGACAGGGAAACCCGTCGCAGGTTGAACAGCGGATGCAGCGGCTGTTAGGACGGTTGTTTTCCAGCAGGCGCACGCCGACCGGCAGGTGAAAGGGCTTGTACCCTAGACCTTTCAAATCATCAAAAAGGCGCTGGATGCGCGGCTCATGGCTGACCGGCGCAAAAAGGTAATCCTGGCTCGCCGGCCCTTCCGTAGGATCATCGCCGTGGCGGCCGTGCACCTCATACAGATGCTCGGCCCTGGTATAATACGGCTCCATCTCATCGTAACTGAGGGGCCAGGCCGGTGATATCCCGCCGTGGTGGCGCAATTCCCCAAAATCCCTCGGACGCATGCGCAAAAGCGCGGCGCCGTAAAATTTGGTATTGCCGCCGACGTAATAATGGATGCCGGGATGAAAAGGCCGGCCCTCTTTGTCCAGCCAGGATTCGGGGGAAGTGTATTTGGCGTCGGTGAAAACCGAGCGGGCGCTCCAATTGTCTTTTTCCTGCGGCAGATAGGTGCCCCGCTCCAAGACCAGGATGCGTTTGCCGGTGGGCGCCAGCGCGTGAAGCAGGGTCCCGCCCCCTGCTCCGGTGCCTATGATGATGAGATCATAATGGTCCAAAGGCCGTCAATACCTTTAAGATGTTTTGTAGATAAACAGGTCCTTGGGCTCGAAACGGACCTTTGTTTTCTGCGCGTCTGGATCATCGGCCGCACGGTAGCCGATGGCACACAACACCACGGACTCCAGGCCTTCCTTGGACAAGCCCAAAATTTCGTCGAATTCTTCGGGTTTGAAACCTTCCATAGGACAGGCATCAATGCGGTGATGGGCGCATTCCGATAAAAACACGCCCAAGGCGATAAAAACCTGGCACTTCATCCAATGGGATATCTCCTGCGGCGTTTTGCCCTTGATCAGCCTTAGGATCCCTTGTTCATACCTTGACAGGGATTCTGTGCCGACATTCCTGACCTTGGCCACGCTTTCAATATATTGATGCACATATTTTTCATCCATGATTTTTAAGGCGCAAAATACGATGAGGGTGTCGGCGTCCGTGATCTGGGGCTGGTTATAGGCATGGGGCCTCAAAACTTTTTTTAAATCCGGGTCCTGAACAATGACAAATCTCCACGGCTGAAGTCCGGACGAGGAAGGGGCAAGCCTTAAGACCTCAAGAAGCTCATTTAAATTTTGCTTGGGGATTTTGCGGGAAGGGTCGAATTTCTGGGTGGCGTAACGCCAGTTCAATGTCTCGTTCATGGCAGGCCCTTTAAGCAAAAAGCCCTCTGCAACCTTTCGGCCGCAGAGGGCTTGGAAAATACAAGAACTATATTCTTATATTTTGACCACGTTTTGGGCTTGTTCACCCTTCGGGCCGTTGACGATCTCGAACTCTACGTCCTGTCCTTCGCCGAGTGATCTGTAACCCTCACCTTGAATTGCTGTGTGGTGCACGAACACATCCTTGCCGTTTTCCGGGGTGATAAAGCCAAAACCTTTTTGGTCGTTAAACCATTTTACTTTACCTTTAACCATAAACTTTGAAACCTCCTTTTGATCAAAACTTGAGCTTTGCGGTGATCCATAAAAAAACCGCAAGGCCTTAAAACCATTGCCCTGCGGCTCTAAGATCACCTACCTTTAACTCGCAGGATAGTATAGCTGTTCATTTGCATTTGTCAAATTATTTTTGGTGCCGGCGGCGGTATTGGGTGGGGCTCTGTTTCATCGTCCGCTCAAACATGCGGATGAAGGACTCCAGGTTCTCATAGCCGAGGCGGCTGGCTATTTCCGTGACGGTCTTCTGGGATTGCCTCAAATACGCGCAGGCATGCCTGGTCTTGAGGGAGAGCCTGAAATCATTAAACCCCTGGCCGTCGACTTCTTTGAATACGCGGCTGAAATATTTGGGACTAAGGCAAACCAGGCCGGCCACGTCGTGCAGGGTGACTTTTTTGTCGAAATTGCGCTCCATGAACTGCTTGGCTTGATGGATCTTGGACTGGATGCCGCCGGCAGGCCGGGGGCCAGGCGCGGCTTGGGTAGAAAGATTGGTGCGGACCGTTTCTAAAAACTCACCGACCTTGATGGGCTTCTCGACGTAATCGTCCGCGCGGCCCTTAAGGGCATCGATGGCCATGTCCTTGCTGCTTTGACCGGTGAGCATGATGATGCTTAAAGAAGGCTTGAGGCGTTTGATTTCCCTGAGCACTTCCAGCCCGGAAAGCTGGGGCATCACCGCATCCAGGATCACCAGGTCAACGGCATTCGGTTTTTTGAGAATGTCCAGCGCCTCTTGTCCATCGGAGGCTTCAATGACCTCGTAATCAACTAAGCAGTCCTTCAGCTCCTGACGAAAGTCTGCGTCGTCATCAACCATTAAAATCTGATACGCCATCTTTCCCGTCCATGCTTAATCCACATCCTCATCATATTCCGCCACCCGGTTGCCTAAAGCAAACTCGATTTTGGTGATCAAATTGAGCGGACGAAAAGGCTTGAGAATGGATGTCTTGATGCCGCATAATTTCATCATCAGCAAATGCTGCTTTTCCGTGAAAAAGCCCGTCATGGCAATGATGGGAATGTCCTTGAGAAACAGCGAATACCTGGCCTCATCCGCAATCTGAAACCCGCTTTTAGGGCTCATTTTCAAGTCCAGCAAAATCAGGTCAGGGCGGTTTTTCAGGGCCGCTTCCATGACCCTGGTGCCGTCGCTCAGGGCAATGACCTCATACCCCCCCAATTCCAGCAAATTTTGGAGCTCTTCCAAAAGTTCGATGTTATCATCCACGACCATGATCACATGCTTGGTTTTGACCGCCACCGGCTTTTCCTGCAATGTCTCAAAAGTAGTACTTGTCATAATATGGCCTCCTTGTCTCCCCCTTGATTGTTACTTAAAGTATACCTGTCTTTCCAGCCGAGGACAATGGCCCAATTCTCCCATTTACTGACTTTTTTCCACCTTATTTAAAATCATAACCCCCGGGGTTGTGATGGTTAACCATCACAACCCCGGGGGTTGTGGTGGTTTGCCTGCGTCCACTGATACCAAATTTTTGACCTTAAGGATCAGCTGGTCCACCATAAACGGCTTATTGATCACCGCGTCCGCCATGCTCAACACATTTTCTTCCTCATCCTGGGACACCCCGTCCTCTTTCAGCAAAGGCTCGCCTAAAGGCCGCCCCGAAAGCACCAGGATTTTAAGGCCTTGTGTTGTGGTCCTGGCTTTTTTAAGCACTTCATAACCATTGAGCCCGGGCAATTTCAAATCCAGGATGATGATATGGTATTTTCTCTCCTGCAAATGACGCAGGCCCTGGCGGCCATCGAAAACCATGTCCACGTCAAAACCTTCGGCCGCAAGCAGCTGGGACAATTCCGCGCACAGCTCTTCGTCATCATCAATGAGAAGTAAGTTCGGCATGATTTCTCCGGTAAGCCGGCAAGAAGACCGAGACCACGGTCCCTTCGCCCAGCCGGCTTTTGATTTCAATCTTGCCTTGGTGCATGGCGACTAACTCATTGCATATCGTCAGGCCCAAACCCGTTCCCTTGGATTTGCGGGTGAAAAACGGCTCAAAGACCTTGTCCATATCTTCCGGGGCGATGCCCACGCCGTTGTCCTGGACGCTGACCTTAAACATCCCTCCCTCATACTGGACATCGACCTGGACCTTGCCGCCGGGCGGAGGCAGTGCCTGGCAGGCATTATTGAGGATGTTCAAAAATATTTCCCGGATTTGATTGGGATCGGCTTCGATGGAACCCAGATCAGCGCCGTATTTTTTTTCGACGACCACCCCTTTTTCCCCAAAACGTTCCTGGGCCGACGCCACGCATTCATCGAGGATGCCGTAAAGCTTGACATCTTCGTAATGGGGAATTTTGATGCGGGCATAACTCAACAGATTGTCGATGATCTGGTTGCCTTCCCAGACCTTTTTCTCGATATTGATCAAATGCTTGTTCTCTTCCAGCTCGCTTTTTTCTTTCTTTAAATTATAGGCCGCCAAATGGATGACGCCTAAGGGATTGCGCAGTTCATGGGCCACGGTCGCGGCCAGGGTCCCGATATCCGCCAGGCGGCTGAAATGCTTGAGCTCTTTCTGGGTTTTCAATAATTCTTTCGAGCGCTCATCCACCAGACGCTCCAGGCTTTCCTTATCGCGCCTTAAAATCTCCTCGGCGAATTTCCGCTCGGTGATATCGATGCAGGAGCCGATAAAACCCCCGAAATAACCGTCCGAACTGAACCGCGGCACCCCGGTGTCCAGCACCCAGCGAAACACCCCGTCGGCCCTGCGCAGCCGGTATTCCACCGTGAATTTTTCATGGCTCTCAAACGAGGTCTTGTAAACGCCGGAATAACGCGCCAAATCATCCGGATGGATCCCCTGCTTCCATGCGTCTGAAAAGACCATGTCCCTGGCCTGCCCCATAAAATTCATCCAGGCCTTGTTAAAAAACGTATAGGACCCGATGGGCCCTGTCATCCAGATCATCACCGGTGCCGTGTCCGCCATGGTCCTGAATCTGCGTTCGCTCTCTTCGATGGCCAGCTGGGCCTTTTTGCGCTCCGTGATGTCCCGGGCAATGGAGGAAATGCCGATCAGGGTCCCGGCACTGTTGCGCAGCGGCGAGAGCGTCAAGAGAACATCAATGAGCGTGCCGTCCTTGCGCCGGCGCACGGTTTCCATGAGCTCAATCTTGGCACCCTTTTCCAGGTCTTCGAAAATGCTGATCAATTCCTCTTTCCGGTCCTCGGGGACCAGCAGGCTGACGGACTTGCCGATGATTTCTTCGGCCGTGTACCCGTAGAGCTTTTCCGCCCCCTTGTTCCAGCTGGTGATGGTGCCCTCCAGCGATTTGGAAATAATGGCTTCATCGGAGCTTTCCACGATGGAGGCGAAGTAAACCTGAGCTTCCTCGTATTTTTTCCTCTCCGTAACGTCGCGGTAATTGATCACCACCGCGGCGACAGACGGCTGATGCAGGAGATTGCAACCCGAGCCTTCGGTCCAGCGCCAGGTGCCGTCCTTGTGTTTGAGCCGGCAGGTGGCATGGGCAATGCCTCCGGGGATTTCCAACAGCTCCCGGAATTTCTCCTGCACGCCGGGAAGGTCATCCGGATGCAGCAATTCAAACATGGAGCGCCCCTTCAATTCCGACTGCTGGTAGCCCAGGACATTCTTAGTCGGGGGGCTGGTATAAATCACCTTGGCATGAGGATCGAGCAAAGCAATGACTTCCAAACTGTTTTCCACCAGGCTGCGGAAGCGCGCCTCGCTGTGCTTGATATCTTCCTCGGCCCTTTGCCGCTCGAACAAGGCCCCGGCCAAGGTCAGGACCGTGACCGCGTAAACGCCCAAAAAGCACTGGACGATCACCAGGTCTTCCTGGACGAACTGTCCGACAAACGGACCCAGGTGATGAACGGAGCCGTTGACGGCTATGACCGACGTGGCAATGATCGAGAGGGTCGCGCCGGGAAAACCGAAACGGTAGGTGGCCCATATGGCAAAGGGGAGGACCAGATAGGTCACATGGGAATAAAACCCGTATTCCGGGAATTTCCCCATGAACACCCCCATGTTGACTGCGATCAGCACCAGGCCCACCAGCACCGCTTCCAGGCCGCTTTGCAGGGTATAAATCCGCCATTGCTTTTTATGGAAGGTCAAAAACAGGGAGACCAAGACCAGGATGCCCACCACGTCCCCCAGCCACCAGGTAAACCAGACGATGTCAAACGGCACGCCCGCCGCATGGTTCGTAAAATACACGGCCGTTGTCCCGATGCTGGCGCTGGAAACGCCGGCCATCAAGACCGAGAATATAAACTTAAAAATATCGCCGACCCGGGAGAGAATGGAAATTTGGGGGCTGAAGCTGTGTAAAATCATCACCGCCAGCACAGCCTCCAGGCTGTTGCCGATGCCGATCATGGTGGAGGCCGCCAGCGCCTGCCACAGGACCCAGCCGTGGATGGAAAAGACGATCACATTGGCGCAAAAGGCGCCCAGCCATATCCCCGGCCAGATGCGGTAGCCCAAAAACCAGACCGCCAGGAAGGCTATGCCCGACGGAGGCCACACCGGCGAGGCATTGGTGCCTGGAAAAGCAAATTGAAGGGAAAGGTAGGCGATGAGGGTATAAACCGGGGCGATCAGGACGCAGAGGCGCCCGGTGGACAAGGCTTGGAATTTTTGAAAGGATGTCATAAAACCGCCTCGGGACCAAAGACGCCTTAGTATAGCACTATCCCTGCCTGCCGGGCAATAGTCCTGCGGATGCGCTCCCCTGGGCGTGGCCTGCCAGCCAATTTTTGACGCCGGAGACATCGCTCCAGTTATAATCGGTCTCCAAAAGCAGGACCGTCTGGATGAATGCCAGATGGGAATAGCCCTGGGGGAAATTCCCCGTCATCCGGTGGGTGGTGATTTCGACATGTTCCGAAAAAAGGCCGGAGGGATTGGCGCAGGAAAGGATATTGTCGAACATCTGGCGGGCCTTTTGCTCTTCACCGGTCAGGTATAACGCATTGATCATCCAGAAGGTGCAGACGATGAAGGCATTTTCCGGCACGCCGAAACCGTCCTGGTCCATGTAGCGGAACACAAAATCATTTTTGACCAAATGCTTATAGATCTGCTTGACGGTGCTGATCATGCGGGGGTCTTGACGGTCGAGGAAACCGTAATGGAGCATCAACAGCGCCGAGGCGTCCAGTTCCTTGGCGCCGTAATACATGACAAAGGCATGCATGTCCGCGTCCCAGCCGTTGGCCATAATGTCTTCCTTGATCTTGAGGGCAAAGATCTGGCAGCGCTGGGCATATTCTTTTTTCCCCACAAACCGGGCGATCTTGGCCGCCCGGTCCAGGGCCACCCAGCTCATCATCTTGGAATGCACGTAATGCTGAGGCTCACCCCGGCGTTCCCAGATCCCGCAATCCGGCTCCTTCCAGGCATCCTCGACGTATTTGACCAGGGAACAGACCACGGTCCATATCTCTTCTTCCAGATAATTCTGCGCAGGACGGTTCATGAAACAATAAGCGTAGATGGTTTCCATCAATTCCCCGTAGACATCGTTTTGCCGCTGGCGCCAGGCATCGTTGCCGATGCGCACCGGCTTGGAGCCGCCGTAACCGGCCAGATGCTCAAGCGCCTTTTCCGTCAGTTCCTTTTCCCCGTTGATCCCGTAGACCACCGCGATATTATCGTGCTTCAACAGCATGCGGTTGATGATAAAATTGATGTAGCGGGCCGCCAGCCTCGAATGCCCCATGCGCACATACAGGTCGATGATCATGGACGCGTCCCTCACCCAGCAAAAACGGTAGTCCCAATTGCGTTCTTTGCCGATGATCTCGGGCAAGGAGGTGGTCGGTGCCGCGATCACCGCCCCGGTCCTTTCATAGGTGAGCAGTTTCAAGGTCAGCATGGACCGGATCACCATGTCCAGATGTTTCTGGGGCAGTTCCGTGCGCAAGACCCAGTCCAGCCAATAGCTTTTGGTCTTCTCGTATTCGACATAAATTTTATGGAGGTTGACCTCCTCCAGTTTTTCGTGGTAGGACAAAAGAAAATAAGAGGATTCTTTGAGCTCCAGCGGAATTCCGTCGATCACGCCCTGGGCGTCCAAATTCGTGTACAGGAAAAAATTATCGTAATCGCCCTGCTGGGAAATGATTTCAATGGAATTGGAGTGAAGGACAAAACGGGGCCCTCCCAAGGCGTAATTGGGCATGGGTTTGAATGCCACCACGATCTGCGGGCTTCCGGAGATCACCCGGATGTTGCGGTGGATTTCCGGCGGGCAATAGACCTGTCCTTGGGAGGTATGAAACCGGGGCATGTAGTCCCTGATTTCAAAGACCCCTTGTTTGGTTTCAAAGGTGGTCTTGAGGATATTGGTCTGGTCAATGTAGCTCTGATACGTTTTAAGGGTGTCCACCCCGGATATTTTAAAATAGCCCCCCTTCTCTTCATCCAGGATGTGCGCGAACAGGGACGATGAATCGAAGAAAGGCAGGCACAGCCACTCCACGCTGCAATCGGAGCTGACCAAGGCCGCGGTGGTGCAATTGCCGATGACGGCATAACAATCATAATCTTTCATGGATGCCTTCTGCCATTTGTTTTAGAAACTCCGTCACCTCCTGTGTTTCCGCCAGATAATACTGGGCCGCGGAAAACCTGCGCGGGGGGCCCACCAAGGCGGTGATCCCCTGATCTTTCAGGGCCGCAAACGCGTCTTCATCGGTGTTGTCGTCCCCGATATAGACGGGCAGGACCTGGCCTTTGCCTTTCAGGATTTCCTGCTTTTTCAAAAGCCACAGGACCGCCTTGCCCTTGTCCCAGGCCACGGGAGGCTTCAATTCGAGCACCTTCTTGCCTTCATGGACCTTGATTTCGTTTTGCCGGCGGTAAGGCATGCAGATATGTTCAAAGATCCTGCGGACCAAAAATTCTTTGTCCCTTCCCACCAGGCGGTAGTGCACGCTTAACGTGATGCCTTTGTCTTCCACAAAGGCGCCCGGGATGTCTGAAAGCTGGGTGATCAATTCATATTTGATCTTGGTCATCATGGAGGAAACCGTCACCGGAATAAGGCTGGCAAAATGCATGTTGGAGCCTTCAATTTCCCAGCCATGGTTGCCGATATAAATGACACCGTCGACACCCACCATGGTCTTGACATTCTCCAGCATCCGGCCGCTGATGATCACCACCTGCATATCGGGGGTTTTCACCAATTGTGCGATCAATTCCCTGTTTTCCTGGGACAGGACCGCCTGCGCGGGGTTGGCGGCAATGGGCGTCAAGGTGCCGTCATAATCCAAAAACAGCATAGTGCTTTTCCCTGCCCAGTCCCGCGCGATGTCCCCCCAGGCTTCCCGTAAACTTTTCAAACCCTGGCCTCCTCGTGTTCTTTAAACTCGATCTTCAGCAGTCCCGCAATGAACTTGGACGCCCATTGGAATATATTGTTGTCTCGGATGGTTTGGCGCATTTTGACCATGCGCCTGTGCCTCTCCTGTGCCGGCATGGTCAGGGCCTGGTAAATGCTGTCGCTGAATTGTTTCGTGTCATACGGGTTGATCAAGACCGCCTCATTCAATTCCCGGGCCGACCCGGCGAACTGGCTTAACACCAAAACCCCGTCCTCATCGCCGTGGGCTGAAACGAATTCCTTGGCCACCAGGTTCATCCCGTCGTGCAGGGAGCTAACCACGCAGACGTCGGCCATGCGG
>CAZACW010000063.1:0-13193 GCA_964483785.1 uncultured Planctomycetales bacterium | reverse complement strand
TAAAGCCGCGCATCGGCCTGCAATTGGGCCTCACTGATCCGGTCTGCGGCTTGAACATGGGCCAGACTGCCGAGGTCTTAGTCAAGGAATTCGGGATCACCCGCCGCCAGCAGGATGAATTTGCCTTGGCCAGCCATCAAAAGGCCGTTGCCTCCAGGGAGATTTTAAGGGAAGAAATTGTACCGGTGGTGCCTGGGCCAAAATACAAGGAGGCTGTACTGGATGATAACGGCCCCCGCGAAGGCCAGACCATGGAAGCCCTGGCCCAATTAAGGCCGTTTTTTGAAAAAGGCACCGGCACCGTGACCGCGGGTAATTCCAGCCAAATTACCGACGGAGCCTGCGCCCTTTTGGTGCTGGGTGAATCGCGCTTGAAAGCTTTGGGCTTAAAACCTTTGGGATTTTTGCGCGCCTATGCTTTTGCCGGCGTTGAGCCCAGCCGCATGGGCATCGGCCCGGCGCATGCCATTCCCATGGCCTTGAAAAAAGCAGGCATGAAATTGGCTGATATGCAGGCCATTGAAATCAATGAGGCTTTCGCGGCCCAGGTCCTGGCTTGTGAGCGCGCCTTAGCTTCGGAGAAATTCGCCAGGGAATTCGGCTTCGAAGGGTATACCGGCACTATTGATCCAGCCAAATTAAATGTCCATGGCGGGGCCATTGCCCTGGGCCATCCCGTGGGCAGTACAGGGGCCAGGCTGATATTGACCATGCTCAAACATCTTAACCGTAATCAGCTTCAAACCGGCCTGGTGTCCTTGTGTGTGGGCGGCGGCCAGGGCGCGGCCATGATCCTGGAACGTTAATGAAACCATCACAACCCCCGGGGTTGTGATGGTTTAATTGTAACTTTTTCCGGTCTTGGGCGTTTAAAGGTTGGATGTTTAACATTGAACACCAACTACAAAGGAAAAAACTATGGTTAAAATCATTTTGTCCTGCGCGCTTTCGGTTTTTGGTTTGGCCTCCCCAAGTTTTGCCGCTGCCTTGACCAGCACCCTCGATGACCAGCAGTCCGTGGAGGTGACGGTGTATAACGGCAATATCGGCCTGGTCAAGGATGTCAGGCGCCTGCAGCTGCCCGCGGGGCAGGGGGAATTGAAATTCATGGACGTGGCCTCCAGCATCATGCCCTACACCGTCAAGGTCAAGGGGGAAACTCCGGATGCATTAAGGATCCTGGAGCAGAATTACGAATATGATTTGATGGACTCCAACAAGCTTTTGGACAAATATGTGGGCAAAAACGTCAAATTGCTAAATAACCATGAATACCAGGACAGGAAGGAAATCACCGACGCGGTATTGCTCAGCAATAACAACGGCCAGATCTACAAAATCGGCGATGAGATCCATTTGGGGGCCCCGGGCTACGTGGTCCTGCCTCAATTGCCGGAGAATCTCGTGTCCAAGCCCACCCTGACATGGATTTATGACAGCCGCGCGCAAGACCCAGAGCAGACCGTGGAAGTCTCTTATTTGACGGAGAACATCACCTGGAAGGCGGATTATGTGCTTTCTTTGAATGCGGAGGATACCCAGGGAGATTTAAGCGGCTGGGTGACCCTGGACAATAACAGCGGGGCCGTGTATAAGAACGCGAAATTGAAACTCGTGGCCGGCGAGGTCAACCGGGTCCAGCCCGGGTATCTCCAGGCCATGGCTGCTGCGAAAGCCCAAATGGCTGACGCCAGTAACGCCGCCCCCATGATGCAGGAACATAATTTTTTTGAATACCACATGTATGATCTTCCTTATAAGACGACCATCAAGGACAAGCAGACCAAGCAATTGGCCCTGCTGCAGGGCAATGGTGCTGCCATGACCAAGGAATATGTTGTGGATGTCAGCGCTTTTGAGAATTATTTTTGGTATAGAAGCGGCGAAACTGGAAAGACCAAACTGCCGGTGAACGTAAAGATCAAATTCAAGAATTCCAAGGAGAATCATCTGGGCATGCCATTGCCTGAGGGCACCGTGCGGATTTACAAGCAAGATACGGACAAGAGCCTGCAGTTTATCGGCGAAGATGCCATTGAGCATACTCCCAAGGATGAAGATGTTTCCTTGAAAGTGGGAGAGGCCTTTGACGTGGTGGCTGAATCCCGTCAGACGGATTTCCAGCAGATCGACCGGTGGAACTTTGAGAGCGAATGGGAGGTGACCTTGCGCAATCATAAGGACGCTGACATCACGGCGGCGGTGATTGAGCCGGTCTCCTTTGGCTTGGGCAATTTCGACATTGTCAGCAGCAGTTTTCCATATAAAAAATTGAACGCGACAACGATCCGGTTTGAGGTGCCTGTGCCTAAAAACCAGGAAGCTGTGCTGACCTTTAGGGTCAGGGTCAAAAGAGGATAGGAGCCGCATGCCCGTGTTTTACCAGGAAGAAGCAGGTGTTGGTTATATCATTTTTGACCAGCCGGATTCCAAGGTCAATATATTAAGCGCCGAGGCCCTGACGCTGTTGAAAAAAATCCTGGATGAGCTTAAGCCGAAAAATCTCAAGGCCCTGGTCCTTCAGAGCGCCAAAAAAGATATTTTTATCGCCGGCGCGGACATCAGGGAAATCGAGTCCATCACCAAGGCCGAAGACGGCAGGGCCAAGTCCCAGGCCGGCCAAAAGATTTTCAATCAATTGGAAGACCTGCCTTTTCCGACGGTGGCAGTGATTGACGGCGCGGCCTTAGGGGGCGGCTGTGAGCTGGCCCTGGCCTGCCGGTACAGGGTCTTGACCTTCAATGAAAAACTGCGCATCGGCCTGCCCGAAGTCAATTTGGGCATTGTGCCTGGCTTTGGCGGCACCTGGCGCCTGCCGCGCCTGCTGGGGATCCAGCAGGGCCTGAAAATGATTGTCTCCGGCGTGCCGATCAATGCCCTGGCCGCGTTTAAATGCGGGCTGGCAGACAGGCTGTATCCTTCCCAAGGCCTGGCTTTGCAAGTGCGCGATTTTATCGAAGAGATCGCGGTTGAGCCGAAGCAGCGGATTTTCAAGCCCATAGCTTTTAAAGGCCTGCAGGCCTTTTTGGAACATAACAGCTTTGGCCGCATGGCTGTTTACAAAGAGACCGCTAAATCCATCCAAAAAGCCACCAAAGGATTTTATCCGGCGCCTTTCAAGGCCCTGGATGTGGTGCGC
This sequence comes from uncultured Planctomycetales bacterium, assembly GCA_964483785.1. Lineage (GTDB taxonomy): Bacteria > Omnitrophota > Gorgyraeia > Zapsychrales > Fredricksoniimonadaceae > JABDGZ01. The sequence goes on along the minus strand of CAZACW010000063.1, from coordinate 10,054 downwards.
TTGACCAGAAATTTGCCTCGTGCAGAGGCCATGGACATTGAATCTTCTTCCTTCGCCGATCTTGCCATCACACCCATTTCCAAAAATCTGGTCAAGGTCTTTTATCTGACGGAGAAGTACAAGAAATTGACTGTCCCCGGCGCGGAGAATATCAAGCCGATGCCGGTGACCAAGGGCGCGGTGATCGGCGCCGGGGTCATGGGCGGAGGGATCGCCCAGTTATTCAGCGAACGCGGCGTTTGGGCCCGCCTGAAAGACATTAACTACGAGGCGGTGGCCAAGGGCCTTCACGCGGCCAATGAAGTATTTGCCCAGGCCTTAAAAAGAAAAAAAGCCAGACCTTTTGAAGTGGCGGTCAAAATGGGCATGATCACAGGGGCTGTGGATTACAGCGGATTTGCCCAGGCGGATTTTATCATAGAGGCTGTAGTCGAAAACATGGAGATCAAGAAAAAGGTCTTTGCCGAGATCAGTCCTTTGATGGGTCCTCAGGCCATTCTGGCTTCCAATACATCCTCCTTGTCCGTGACTGAAATGGCCCGCGCCAGCAAGGACCCTGCGCGGGTGATCGGATTTCATTTTTTTAATCCTGTGCACCGCATGCCGTTGGTGGAGATCATCACTACGGAATTTACGTCCCTGCCGACCTTGGTCTCGAGCCTGGAATTTGCCAAAAAATTAGGCAAGACGCCGGTGATCGTCAAGGACGGCCCGGGATTTTTGGTCAACCGCATTTTGCTGGGATATATCAATGAGGCCGGACGCATTTTAGCGGAAGGCGGGAGCATCGAGGCCATTGACCGCATCGCCGTGGCCTTTGGCCTGCCCATGGGGCCTTTCACCTTGTCCGACGAGGTCGGCCTGGACGTGGGGGTCAAGGTCCTGCATGTCCTGGAAGCGGGTTTAGGCGGGCGTTTTAAGCCCTCCTCCATTTTCGATGCCATTGTTCCGCTGAAAATATTGGGAAAAAAATCCGGCAGGGGTTTTTATATACACGGCCCCAGGGAACGCACGGTCAATCCCCAAGTCCAGGCCTTGATCAAGGCCAAGGCGGATATTTCCAAAGAAGAGGCCTTGGACAGAATGATCTATATCATGGTCAATGAGGCGGCCATGATCTTGCAGGAAAAATTAGTTGATGGGCCTGAGGCCGTGGACATCGGCATGATCATGGGCACGGGTTTCCCGCCTTTTCGCGGCGGTCTGCTAAGATATGCGGATTCCGTCGGTATCGCGCCTTTGGTCGAGCGTTTGCAGGCCTTTGAGTCGAAATTTAAGGACGGCCGTTTCAAGCCTTGCGGTTACTTGCTGGACTTGAAGGCCCAAGGCCGGCAGTTCTATTCCTAATGGACCTTACTTTAAAAAGAACCATTTTGATCATCATCGCCTGGACCGGCGGGATTCTGCTGGTATTGGCCTTAGGCTGGCTCGTTTATTTCAATTCCCTGTTTTGGCTTTACCGCGACCATCAATTCCATTTTACGATCAGGTTCCCCAAGGCCTGGAAGGTGATCATCCGTCCGCATCAAAAGCAGGCCGGCGGCAAGGCCGTTGAGCTTAAAGGCCAAACTCCTCAAGCCGCCAATGCGCCGGTGGTCTGCGTGGTTTTCATCCGCCCCAAGGACACCGCCTTGGACACCATGAGGGAGAATTTCAATGTCACGGTGCAGCCGGTGCCGGATGCCATCACCAGCGTCGATGCCTTCAGCGCCGCGATCAAAAGGCAGATGACCGGCACCTTCGGGGACAGCATCAAGGTCGCCGTAGACAAAAAAATCGAATGGGGCTGGCATGAGGGCCATGAAATGGTGTTTGATGCGCCCAGCCCCGATCATCTTAAGCTCATCCATGCCTGGACCATTTTCCATAACCAGGCCTTTATCCTGACCTTTTTGGGGGACATGAACAAATACGGCGGCGACCGCATGCTGGTCAATGAAATGATCCGTTCTTTCCAATTGGAGTGATCACAGGCCCATGCGCTCGATGAGAAATTCCTGGAGCGTGGCCGGCTGAAGATAAGGATTGCTTTGTTTTTGGCGGCCGAGGGTGTCAAAAGGTGCTGGGCCGTAATTGTGCCCCGGATACACCACGGTCTCATCCGGCAGTTTCAGGATGATCTCCTGCAGGCTTTTGAACATCCGCTTGGGGTCCCCGCCCGGCAGATCGCACCGGCCGCAGCCGTCGATAAAGAGCGTGTCCCCGCTGATCAGCTGTCCCTGGGCCAAAAAACATTGGCAGCCCGGCGTGTGCCCCGGCGTATGCAGGATATCAAAAGTAATTTTTCCCACCGTTAATTTGTCCTTGTCCGTCACATCCACCAAACCTTCCACCCGAGGCCGCAAGGGGGGATATTCGTATTTGTTGATATAGACCGGCACCTTATGTTTGGATAATAATCTATCTAAACCGTTGACATGATCAGGATGGGCGTGGGTCAAAAAGACCTTGGTGATCTGATACCCTAAGCGTTTGGCTTCCTTGCATAGAAAATCCGGGTCCCAGGCAGGGTCCACCACGGCCATGTCCTTGGTGTCCGGGTCTCCCAAAAGATAGAGAAAATTGTTCAACGGCCCTATTTCATATTGCTGGATGAGCAGTCTTGACATAAACAGCCCCGCTTTTATAATAAATCACCCAGTCATCTTACATAAAAGACGGAGGTTTATCAAATGGCACTCTTAGAATCGATCAAAATTCCGCTGGGCACTGTCATGCCGGAATTTGAGCTGAAAGACCCCTTCGGCAAATCTTTTAAATCCTCGGCTCTTTTCGGGGAGCGCGGCTTGCTGGTGGTCTTTACCTGCAATCATTGCCCCTATGCCATCGCGGTGTGGCCGCGCGTGGTCCGTTTGGCCCAGTACGGCAAGGGCATGAGGGTCAATTGCGTTGCCATCAACCCCAACATCAACCCGGATTTCCCCGACGATGCCCCGGATAAAATGATGATTAAGATCAAGGAATTGGGCATTGATTTTCCTTATCTGGTCGATGAGAGCCAGCAGGTGGCGGAGCATTTCCGGGCCCAATGCACGCCGGACATCTATCTTTTTGATAAGAACAAGTCCCTGGTGTATCATGGCCGCATCGACGACAATTGGAAGGATGAAGGTGCTGTCACCCGCGAAGAATTGAAGGAAGCCATGAATAATATGGCCGCCGGCAGGGCCGTGGCCGCCAAACAAAATCCTTCCATGGGATGCTCCATCAAATGGAGAGGATAGACCCCCAGGGGGTTTATGTATAAAAAAATCATCGTCCCGCTGGACAATTCCGCCACGGACAAGACCATCCTGATGCACATCCGTGACCTGGCCCGGCTGACCCGTGCCGAACTGGTCCTGGTGCATGTGGCGGACGGATTCGCCGCGCGCCTGCAGGACCAATTGAACCTGGCGGATTCCGAAGAGATCAAGGACGATCAGGCCTATCTGGACAAGGTCTCTGCCGGTCTGCTTCAGGAAGGGTTCAAATCCAAGGCCGTATTGGTGCAGGGCAAGGAGCCGGTCGACGGCATCCTCTCCGTGGCCCAGGCCGAAGAAGGGGACCTGATCGCCATGGCCACCCACGGCCACCAGTTTATCGAAGACATGATCCTGGGCTCTGTGGCTGATACCCTGCGCCACCGCACCGATATTCCCATCCTCATGATCCGCTCGCCCTTAAAATAACATGCCCCTGTTGCAATTGTCCTTCATCACCTTATAATGGGTCTATGGAATTCATCAACCGCATCACGGAAGCCGCACATATTGATGTCATCGCCCAGGACCTGCTGGATAAGGCCGACGGAGAATTCGACCTTGGCATCCTTTTTGTCTGTCCCTGGCCGCCCTATGATCCTTCTGCATTGTGCCAGACCCTGAAAGCCAAGGGCAAAATCCGCCATCTGCTTTGCTGCACCTGCGCCGGGATCATCGGCACTGAGCGCGAGATCGAAGGAAGGCCTTGCGCTTCCCTGATGCTGGTACGCCTGCCGGAGGTGAAAATCACGCCTTTTGCCCTGAGCCAGCCTGTGCTGGAAACCATGAAGGCCCCGGAAGACTGGTATAATTTTTTTGAAGTCTATCCCAATGAAAAGCCGTCTTTTTTAGTCTTTGCCGACCCCTTTGCCATTGACGGCAACGGGTTTTTAGCCGGCTTAAATACATCCTTTCCCGGCCGGCCCATCGTCGGGGGCCTGGCCTCGGCCGCCTCGGGGCCCGGCGAGAACATCTTGATTCTTGACGGTGAAGTGATGCGGGAAGGCCTTATCGGTGTGTGTTTGGCGGGCAATGTCCGGGTCGAGACGGTGGTGTCCCAGGGCTGCCGCGGCATCGGCGAGACCTATATCGTGACCAAGGCCCAGCGCAACATCATTTATGAATTGGCCGGCCGGCCTTTTTACAAGGTCTTGGAAGAGGTCTTAAGCAAGGGCACGGACTATGACCGCCATCTGGCGCATGAGGCCATCTTCGTCGGCATTGCCATGAACGAATACAAGGACAATTTCAAGCGCGGGGACTTTCTGATCCGCGGGGTGATCGGCGTTGAGCCCCAAAGCGGGGCCGGGGTGGTGGGCGACCATATGCGGGTAGGGCAGACAGTGCAGTTTCATTTGCGCGATGCCAGGACCGCCAAGGAAGACCTGCACGAGCTCTTAAAGCTTTATAAGAACAAACAGCAGGCCGACAGCGCCCAGGGGGCCTTTGTCTTTTCCTGCAACGGCCGCGGCTTTAACCTGTATAAAGAACATGATTATGATATCAAGGCCATTCAGCACCATTTGGGGCCGCTTCCGGCCGCCGGATTTTTTTGCGCCGGGGAATTCGGGCCGGTGGGCGAGATCAATTTCCTGCACGGATTCACCAACAGCATGGCCATTTTTTATCCCCAGCCATAATTTTTAATGCAAGGAGCTAAAGACACGTGGCTGTCCCAGACCCATATTTAGATTGCATGCTGCAGTTTGCCCGCAAGGCCGGGGCCTTGGCCCTGGATTTGATGGGCCGCAGTGACCCGGGACTTAAAAAAGACCGCTCGATCATCACCTTGGCGGACCGGGCCATCTCCCAATTGGCCCGCGCCTCCCTGCAGGATATGCTCAAAGACCCCCGGCATGTGCTGATCGACGAGGAAGACCCACGGTCCATTGATTATCTGGACCAGAAGCAGTTGGATCAGACGCCCTTTCTCTGGGCCCTGGACCCTATTGACGGGACGCGTTTGTACGCCAACCGCATGCCGATGTTCGGCATTTCCCTGGGGCTGATCAAGGATCTTAAGCCCTGGTTAGGGGTCGTCTATTTTCCGGTCTTAAAAGAGCTTTTTTATTGCGACGGCCAGGACAGTTATTTTGTGCAGAATGCTTTTGAGGCCCAAGAGATCAAATCCAAGATCGTCACGCTCAATGAGGAGATCTCGCCGCGTTCCCTGTTTTTCTGCAATGACACCTTCTTTGATAAATTTTATTGGAACGACAAGGATTTCCATATCATGATCAATGCCTGCGCCGTGGTCAATCTTTGCTGGCCGGCCGTGGCCCGCGGCATGGGGTGTTTTACCCGCAGTCATTTGTGGGATTTTGCCGGCAGCTGGCCGATTCTGCGTTCTGCGGGCATGGAAATGCGCAGGGTTTCCGACGGTAAAGTTCTGGAGAGAGTGGAAGCGGCCTGTTTTACCCGCGAACCCCTGGCCTGGCAGATGAAAGAATATTATTTGGTTTCCAGTGAATCTAATTTCAGGCAGATCATGTCAAAAATTGAGAAGCGTAGTGTTTAGACCTGACAGCCCAAGCTGTTTGGATGCCTGCGGAAGCAGCAGGCTTTGGCTGGGGGATTTTCTTATTGAACCCTAACAGCATATTGGTCATGGCCGTTGTCAATGGACTTAAACCAGTCACAACAGGAATCAGACCCTGGGCATGGAGGATGGCATCCAGCATGGCCGGGTCTTGAAAGGCGGTCCTGACCCCTCGGCCTTGACGCTGGGCTTGGATTTTGACTTTTTCCAGGTCGATACCTCCAGGCATGCTCACAGGATGCATGAAGTGTAAGGGTCGATGTTCAATCCCGGACATGGCCCTATCTAAGCCTTCCAATTCAACTAAAATTTTTGTTCCCTCAGGCCAGGTCCTTTTCCCGTAATTCAAATCTCCAACTGTTTTCGGCGTCAAAACTTCGCCTGTTTCTAACACCCTGATCTTTCCATCTCTGACCATGTTCAAATAAGTTGTTGGATTAAATTTATCAGCGATTTCACTTGGAAAGTTATGAAGTATGGTTTGACGCACTGCTTCATAAACCCCGTCACGACCAATTGTTGCTATATCATTGATTTTTTTATGATTTGGAATTGTTGGTGCCGGGATTTTAAAAGGTTCAAATGGAAAATTAGGGTCAATAGTAGAATGTGGAATTCTTAAATCAGGAATGTCAGGTATTTGAGGAATATCAGGAATATCCCCATGATCGTTGGGATTTGGGTGTCGTTGGTTATGATCCCTGGGGCCAGGTTCCTTTAGAAATGGGAGGGGCAATATAACTGCACCGTTGGGCAGGCATTCCCGTCTCAAAACCGCATCATTATAAGAGAGGTCCGGGGCAGTGGTAATCCATTTGTGGGGCGCAGATTTTTGTACCAATACAATGACGTCCCTCCAGATGCATCGTATTCCTGAAAATGGTTTTAATTCGAATAGTTTGTCATTTGGGCGCCGGGTTTCCCAGGGAGAAGGCTGTGGATTCGAAGGGTTTGGCCGGATCGAAGGTATTCTTTTTCGCGGTTGTCCAAAATCTCTCAGCCCATCCGGCAGTCCTCTGTGAGGCAAGTTCAGGTCAAAAGGAAAAATTCTGGATTTATTGGCAATGTCCGGGGTGCTGGGCGTTAATCCCATGGAGCTTTGTAAAAGCAGCGGCAGCAAAAGGGTGAGATATCTCCAGCGGATTTGGATCGGCGCGCGCCTGGGCCGTTGTCTTTCCGGGGCCTTGATCACCATATAAAAGGGCGTGATCCCTGGATTGACCGTAGGCCTTGGCCTTGCCGTGCCATGACCTGACTGAATGGGTTGAAAATTTCTGATCAGGAGCATAGAGTAGGCCATCATAAACTGATGGAAGAATGGGCTTGTGTTATTGATATTTTTGAGCCGCTGGTCGATATTCCGGTCCGAATTCATCACCACAATCATATTTTTCCCGACCTTAAAATAGCCTTCCTTAGATTTTGGGTCAACCACCACATAGACCGCCGGATAATTTTGCGGTTGATTGTTAAATTGAAAAGGGTAAACGATGTTACGTCTGCTAGGGATGGGTCTTTGCATATCACGGACAAGCATTTGGACCAAATTTTTTTGATGATTGTTTTGGGGATTGGCCCTGAGGAATCTTCCTTGCAGGATGTTGTTGATGGCATTATTGCGCGCATTGGGTTCGCTGATATAATTCAGCCTCGGCGTATAATGGACCATTCTAAATATGACCGAGAGGATCCGGGGATCGACCATGGCTTGCGAAGCGCGCTTGGCCTGGCTCAATTGGGCAGGATTAGGATGCACGGCCAACAGCAATCCGCCGGAAAAATATTTTCTGGGGATCATTTCATTGCTTGTCGGATCGATTTCTTCCTTGATGTAGTTATAAACCCCCTTACGGTAGGCCTTCAAATATTGACTGTAAATTTTTTCGATCACGCCCCTATCTTGGATTTGGATCCCTAAGGTCTTGGCTCTGTCTACATAACCTTTGGATAGAATGCTTTCTTTGAGATTATGTTTATACCAGGCCGCTAAAATCAGGGTCTGGTAGATTTGACGCAGTTTAGCGAAATTTTTGCCCTGATTGACTTCCTCGGTCAGGGCGGGAAGGATAATTTCTTTGATGATGGATGACGATAGGGTGCCGGCCTGGGTCATTTTAGGCAACTGTCCTTCAGTCCATCCATATTGTTCCATGGCTTTATGTTTATTGGCCGCCAAATAATCCCGCTCCAGCATCACCTTTAAAGAGCTGTCCACCACAAGGACGCTGTTGGTTTGTTCATTTTCATAGACGCTGGCTTGATCAGGCAGGATCCAGACCTTGTTGAAGGTATTGATGGGGATGTCCGTTGTCCCGAAGCGCTCGCGGGCTTCCGCATATACTTTTTGCCAGAAGGCCTTGCCCAATTGCCTTTCAGGATAAAGGGCCGTGGCCATCAGTTGTTTTAAAATGTAATCCTCGGCCAGAATTTCCTTGCCCATCTCGGTATTCCCGAACGAACGGGGGATGGTGCGCGCATGTTCGTAAGGCGAGAGATTGACCCACATTTCCTTTTCTGGAGTGGTCAAGGCCGCCAGAAAATAGGAGGCCAAGTTGCGGCCTTCTGCCTTGATTTCATCTGAATCTTTGAGATCATCCGCCATGTCGAGGATGAAATCAAATTTAAAGGCATTGTCCGGATAAAGTTTCATGCCCTTGATCATCATGGGGGAATAGCGGGGGGTGAGATCAACCATCATTCCAGGTTTGGGCAAAAAAGCGACCTGGGCCATTGCAGGGGGCAGAAGCAATGAATTTAATATAAAGCAAATCAGGGACAAACAGGACACGATACGATAAGCTAAATGGGGGACATGCCTTTTCATATCTTCTCCTATCATCGGGTTTTTATACTAATTCGATTAAAGTATACCATTCTTATACAGGGGAAAAGGTGGTCTGGCCGGCATTGAAGGAAAGCGTTTTCCGGCCTCTATGCCCGTCGCTGATTCAAGAGCATGGCCTCGAAACCGGAAAATAATTTTGAAAAATAGGATCTGAGGCGGGCATCCAAAAATAGGGGGCAGTGGAGGGAAAAATAATAGGTGAATCCGGCTGTTTTTTCATTATAATACCTTCCTATGTCCGAGCGTTTCATCCGGGTTTACAAAAAATTCTTTCTTGATGAAGTCAAGACGCATTTGATGACCTATGGGGCCCTCTCCGGCACCTGCGCCAATTGCAAACACATGGACTTGAAATTGGACGAGTCCCATTGCCCGGAATGTAAGACCGAGTTCAAATACCTCGCTTTTCAAAATGTCAGGGACCATATGCCCAAACTGCTTAAAATCAGCCACGAGCGGCCCCATCTCTTGTTTGTGGATTATGATGACTTCAAGAGAATTGAAGGCGAAGAGAAAGCTAAAGGAATCCTTGGATAACCAAGTACGGTCAGTCTGGGGACGTGTCCCAAGGCACGTTGCCAAGCAAGTAAACTTTTGAATGTGAAAGCACCCCAGGGAAACCACTTGACGCCTAAGGAAGAAAGATGATAAATAAAAATAGGCTGATCGAGATCACCCGGTCTTTGCTCAGTATCAATTCCGTCAATCCTCCCGGGAATGAAGTCAAAATCGCAGATTATGTCTCGCGCGATTTAAAGTCCATAGGGCTTGATGTCAAAATCCATGCCTTTGCCAAAAACCGGCCCAATGTCGTGGCGACCCTGAAAGGGACCTGGCCGCGGCCGAAGGCCGCCAAAGAAGCCTTATTAATAACGCCGCATTACGATACCGTTCCGTTTGGAGATGGCTGGAAATTTGATCCTTTAGGCGCTCAAATCCAACATGGAAAAATTTACGGCCGCGGCGCCAGCGACGATAAAGGCAATTGCGCCGTGGGCATGGAGGTCCTGCATTCCTTGGCCGAAGACGGGGTGCGCCTGCAAAGAGACATTGTTTTTGCCGCCACCGCGGATGAAGAGACCGGCAGTAAATTAGGGATCATTCCCTTGTTGAAAAAGGGGATTTTGCGGCCCAAGGCGGCCCTGATCACGGACTCGGAGGAATTCGATGCCATCATCGCGCAAAAAGGCCTATTCCACAGCCGCGTGCAGATCTTTGGAAAAAAAGCGCACGGCGCCTATAATTGGCTGGGGATCAATGCCATTGAAATCGCCGCGCGGGTGATCGGCCGTTTAAAGAAGCACCAGTTTAAATTCAAAAAGCACCCTTTGCTGGTGCCGCCGACCAAGAACATCGGCACCATCCGCGGCGGAGACAAGGTCAATATGGTGGCGGATTTCTGCGAGTTCGCCCTGGATATCCGCTTTA
>CAZACW010000062.1:0-13464 GCA_964483785.1 uncultured Planctomycetales bacterium | reverse complement strand
AAAAACTGGGACACATTGACTTTTCTTAAAAAAGTCAATGTGTCCCAGTTTTTTTGTCCAGTTTTTCAGCGTAGAAGTTCGTTAAAAACAGGAGTGCTGATGGCAGGTTGAATCGAGAGAATTTCCGGCTCCAGACCCTCCATGCGGGCAATCTGGGCCATGTCCTGCTGGGCCAGGGGCAAAGGCACGCCGTTGCCGTCGCGCTCGATGATCATGGCCAAATTGGCGGCGTTCATGTCGATACCGCCGGGATTCATGGCCCTGTCAACTACTTGCTCTGGGCTTGAAACCATGGCCAAACTGGCATTGACACCATAAAGGGCGCTGATATTAGGGTCGACCGTCCTAAAATAATTCACAATTCCAGGGTAATTCACTAAAAGGGCTCTGACGATTCTTCTCTTGATCTTAGTCAACATTGCTTCAGGATCACTAAATCTTAAATAATCACTTGAAACAAATCTATCCAAGGTCACTGACCCAAAGAATCCTAATAGCTTCGCTTGCCCGGCATATTCTGAAATCCCGCGTAAAAGGTCAGCAACGGATGTGCTTTTAAGGACTGCCGTAGGGACCTTACCTTTGACGTCTTCGATATTTTCGATATAATTCCGAAAAATTGTAACGGATTGCGTACTTCCGTTAGGGCCAGGAATTTTAAATGATATCCGGGCATCGGCCCCTATGATGGATGCTTCGCTATAGGCCAAATCTACATAGGCTTTACGGACATGTTCTGAAGGGACATCCACATAGCGCAGCATGCCGGCAATGGGAGACTCTCGAGGATCTTCTACCTTACTTAAATCTCTTTGATAAAAGGTAATCCGCACCTGGCCACCTGTCTTTGTTGTCTGATCCTTGATTCTTAATAAAAATCCAGCGACATTGGCACGCCATTTTTCTGCCTGGACAGTGGCATCATTCTTCAGAGGTCTGAATAAATACGTGTTTACAAACCGGTTGAGCTTCCCGCTCAGGGCGAACTGTTCAGGCAATTTCAGATCACCCAAATTGAACATTGTGCTTTTCCAATCTAATAGGGTTATAACACGCTTGCGTTTTAATATTCTAATTTCATCAGGATTCCAATTATAAGATGAAGGGATTTCCTCTGTCTCTTGCCATGCTTCCCGCAATCGACCGGCGATGACGTTGATGTCCATAGCTTCCAACTCTTCATAAGTCAGCGCCAAAGGATCGCCCGGAAAATAATACCCATATGAGCGGAACATGCGGATAATATCACCTGCGACATCCATCGTTATTCTTTTTACTTTATCGCGGGTGTATAAATCGTTCCATGTCGGATATCTCCCAAAAATATTTTTTAAAGAAACTAAACCTTTCTCTTTGAGGGCCTTCAAGGTTGAATCGGTTAAACCAAATTCGTCCATGTCCGTATTAAGAATGGAGGCATTGGATGTCAGCGCCAGCATGGCCTCGTTGCGGGATAAAACCTCCACCGGCAGTATGCGCAAATCCCGGCGATGCGTAAAATTATAAAAGTTTGATATTCTTTCACTTGTAAATTCGGCCAAATGTTCCATCCCGAAAAAATTATTAGGGGCGATATTTCCTGATAATATCCTTTTATTGAGACTGGACGTATAATCTACAATAATGATGTCATCTGTAAACCGCCGTACATAAAGAAAACCTAAATTAGGCACCACAACTTCGGAAATACCCGGATACTCCAGTTTGGTAGGGGCTTGGGACGCGCTGAGATAACGTTCCAGGGCCTCCCGTATGGGTTTTACAGTTGTATTTAGAATATGGTCATTCAAAACTTCCCGCGTATTATCATCATCAACATAATGGATCCTGTAATGGCCGATGACCAACGGGACCTTTGTTATAAGGCCTGCGGTCCGCTGGGTTTCATGATGACTGATATCATGCAGCCAGGCTTGAATGCTCCCTTCAGGACCAACCGCACGCCTGATGCTCGCTTGAATGGCCAATTCAGCTTTCGCTTCATCTGTTTGCGCTTTCAATGCGACATGCCTGACTAAATCCTTTGCTTCATGAATTTCAGGCAGGGCGGCATAGGCGGTCAGATTCTCGATGGCGGCTTGTCTTGTCAAATTTCTGGCTTCCATGCGGTCGGCCGCAGTGGCATCCATGTGCTGCAGTGTGAGATATCCGTGGAACCGCCCATTGATCGCGGCGAGGGCGGCTCCGACCGCATCTATTTGATCATCATGTTTTTGACCTTTGGCCCCTGACCCAAAATATTCATCGGCCAATCTGGGCAAGGTCACGATCCTATTATTAACCAATAATCCAATATATTGCCCTATGAGTTCCAGCAAATCGATGTTCTCAACACGGATGTTTAAATCCAAAATGACGGCATGGATTTCAAGATCTTCCAAAAAGGCTATTTCGAGCAAGGTATTGAAGCTTAAGAGATCACTATAATACTCTTTTTCTCTCAAACTGGCGGGCGGCATCCTCAAATATTTGGATTGCAAGGTGCTTAAAAAACTTTTTCTATATTCCTCTAATTTGGCCCTTCTGACATTTTCGATGGCCGGCGCCACATGAGCATCCCGGTCAAGGTTTCGATTTTGGGCCACAACCGCGTCTTTCAAGTTTTCCTTTCCCTCATCCGTAACAAGAAGTTTTAAGATCTGTTCATAATCTTGCCGGTCTTCATCTTGCTTCAATATGCCATTAAGGACCTTCTCTGCTTCGGCAATTTTAGCTTTTGTATTTGTTTGGGGAGGATTGCGTTTGGACCATTCTGCCTGGGCGAGTTTTCGAACGGCTGCCCTGCCAAGGCCATCATCAATGGCCAAAAATCTTGCCACAGCGTCTGTGACCGTGATCCTTGGGGTTTGATCCATGATGACTTGCATAGCCACTTCATCACTGCCTTCAAATATTTCATGTTCGATTTTTGCATCAAATAAAATCTGCTCTAATTGATTTAAAGTATTGAGAAATGCCTCTTCATTCGGCCTGATATCTCCTCTGATTTGACCAATGCGTTGCCGGATTTGGGCATATTGATTAATGTTTCCCCAATTTTTAAGGATGTAAGTCACCGCGGCCCTGGTCCGTCCGTGTTCGGCAGGAATTTTTTCTAATGAACTTTTTAACGCCCTGGGAATGGCCACCATGGCAGGGTTGCCTATCACGATTTTCAGATCATCGCTTCTGGGAATGAGTATATTGTTTTCGTCAATTTTGATATCATTAATACCCACAGTTATGAGAACACGGTGATACGTTTTTCCAGGCGTGATGACATCGACAAGCGGAGTCACTCGACGATTAAGCAAGATATACCTGATATATTCGGAAACTGTGATGGGAACTCCAATCTCGACAGGTGGTTTTACTCGAAAGGTAGATACCATGGCCTGGCTGGGAAAGAGATTACTCAAAAATGAAGGAACAAGATTATCCAAAAATTCGGAAAATTGAGCGAAAAATTCTTGAGATGTCATGCCCGCTAATCTTGTGCCCAAATTTATATCATTGTGCTGCCAGGAAATTTCATTCACAAAAATTGTAAAAAGGGCATGGGCTTGATCAGCATATTCGGTTGGCAGATCAAAGCCTTCCAAGGTTTCGTCGAATCTCGCGCGGTTAAAATCAACAGTGGTCACCCTGCCGATTGCAGCCAATATAGGCGTTTTAAAAACATCTTTATCCCTAATCTCAAATATTAAACCTCTCAGTAAGCCTACGGCATTCTTAAATTTTTGTTTATCTGTGTTCATCATGGACAATGTATGTTGATAGACCCTTTTAATGGGTTGATCTGGAAGACTACTGAAATGCCTGTCAGCAACGGGTTTAAAAATCCTTTTGACTTCTTCGCTATGATCTAAAAGAAGGGCCCGGACATTGTTTAAAGCCAAAAATACGTCATAAATGGTATTAAATTGAACAGCTCCTGCCAAAAACCTTAATCGCTCTTCCAACGGCAATCGTCTTGAATCGGCAAATACAGCATCCACTGTGCTTTCGTCTGTGGTTTCTCTCAATCTTTGAATCAAAGCAGCAACATTAATCGCCGCCACAGATCCGGGTGAGGCCTGAGGCGCTTCTGGTTCGCCAAGCTTTTTCCTGTATTCCACAATAATGCCATCGGCGATTTCAAAAAGTTTGGCGCCGAAAGCATCCTTGTCTCTGAATGGGCCTTGCCGATCAACCACACCCATAATGCGCAGGGTCAATTGGTCATAAAGGAATTCAAAACCTTCTGAGCTTATACGCTTTGCTGGAGGAACTTCGCTGTTATACCGGTCCCGAAATGAATTTCCTGCTAAGAAGGCATAGGGCACTCGACCAGCCTTCAATTCTGTCACATATTTCTCAAATCCCCTTAACGCTGTTTCATCCACCTCCATCGCCGCATCTATCTTGATGTCTTTGATCAGTGAAACAGGAAATTCTCCCTGTGATTGAGAAACAATGCCGACGATTGTGCCATCGAGGAGTTTCCTATAATTGAGAAACACAATTGAAACTCGTTGATAGCCATTGCTGCCCTTATACCCTTGCGCATACCCAAAGCTCAACTTTGTCCCAGGCATAAGATCAGGATGACCATCCAAAAATTTCTGCACATCCGGATCGGACGTGACCGTCATCGCCTCGTTTTGTCCTGGATTTTGGCCGCCCGCTGTCATGGCCGGACTGGAAACTGCTGCCAGAGCTTCTGCTTCAGTCATGCCCAGCCTTAAATGCATTTGGTCCAATTTGCTTTTAAGTACCCCCATCCTAAAATCACTGACCCCGGGGATGCGTCGAATATTTTGTTCTGCCTCCCTGTCCGTCACAAAGTCGATCATGGGCATGTCCAAATAAGGCTTTAAAGCAGTATAGACAGGCCCCGGCACTTCATCCTTTTTAATCACCATCCTGACCAGATGATCTAAAAGAGGCGCATGACGAAGATGTTCGATTAATGCGAGTTGATCACGCGTCATGCCCAACTCGAAATCATATTTTCCTAAAATAGCATTGAGACGCTGGGCCAAGACTCGATGGTCTTTCACCACCCCTTTATCAATCGTATGTTCCGGGATAAAATCTCCCAATGGTGTTTCCAAATAACCGCCTACTTCTAAAATCCTATAATCAGTCTGAGCAATGCCTTCCCGTTGAAAAAACTCCCCTATCGGCTGTTCTAATAACGGGGCGGGCGGCAAATTTTGCTGTAAACTTATTAATTCAGCCTGAAAGTCTCTTAGGCGACCGGTCTCATCATGCCTCGCTTCTTCGATCAATTCTTTTAATTTTCTCCTGGTCCAAGGTATCAATCGTGCGTAGATATATGCTTGCATGAGATCAAAGTCCCTGTTATTTAAATGCGCCATAAAAACATCATAAGTAAATGCGAGTGACTCTGTTTTATCTGATTCTTTTAAAGGCAGCTGATGGGCTATGTTCAGCCAATACGCTCCGTCCCGCTCAAATTTAAACCACCTGGCATTATTGCTTATGGCAAGGTAATGCTCTTTTTGACGCTGCAACCACTGCATGAAGGTATCCCTATAGATCTCATTCATGGTAAATAATACCATCATGCCTTGAGGGTCATTGCGTGGCACGGCTATAAAATTCCAGCTTGAATACGGAATTTCACTGGCCAAGCCTATGGCAATATCCCTCAAATCATGACGCGCTCTCATGAAACCGGCCCAACGACTATGGGGTTGGACGCCTCGAAACTTGTGGTCGCCGAAAAAGACGGCTATGGCATCAATGGCTTGAATGACTTGATCCACCTCAAAAATTTTCTTATCAGCCCTGCTATTTTCAAATTTGACTTCAGCAATCACGGCCCTATCCGCAGAACCTGCTGCAACGGCCGCAGGATGATTGAAATGGCGGAGTCCGTTAAAGCCGTTCGTGCCGGCCACGTTGGCTGCAATGGCGACATAATCGTCCCGGACCTCTTCGCCTTCCACGGCCTGGGCCTGGTCAGGCGCAATGGCTGTTTCGACCTTGATCGGGTCCTCATGCAGCATGGCCCGCGAGGCGCTGTAACTATCCGCCCCGCCGGAGAAATATTGGCGCGGCATGGTTTCATGGGTATATCTGTCCACGTCTTCCTTAATAAAGTTAAACACGCCCTTTTTGTATGCGGTCAAATATTGGCGGAAGATGGCCTCATTGGTTTTGGGGTCCTGGTCGACACCCTTGACCTTGGCCTTGTTGGCGTAGATCTTGCTTAAAAAGGATTCCTTCAAGGCGCGTTTATACCAGGTAGCCAGCAGCATACCGCTGTACACCTGCCGCAAGGGTGCGAAATTTTGGCCCTCATTGACTTCACGCTCCAGTTCAGGGAGCACGATTTGGCGGATGATTTGAGAGCTTAATGTATGAAGGGTGTCCTTTGGAGCGCGCTTGAGGCCCTGATGTTTGGCCAAGGAAAGATAATCTTCTTCCAGCATGACTCTTAAATGATTGCGAAGGACATACGCCGTACGGCCCTTTTCATAAATCAGCGCATCATCCGGCAAAATCCACACCTTGTTGAAAGTATTGACCGGAATGTTGGTCGTTCCATATTGCTTCTGGGCCTGGGCATAGACCTTGTCCCAGAATTTTTTGCCCAAATGATCTTCCGGATAGATCAAGGAAGCCGTGATCTGCTTCAATAAATAATCTTGGGCCAAAAGGTCTCTGCCCATCTCGGTCTTGCCAAAATCCTCCTGGATGATCCTGTCCTTCTCATATGGTGAAAGGTTTACCCATTGATCATCATCCGGGATGGCTAAAGAGGCCAGGAAATATTTGGTGAGCTTGGTGTATTCTTCCTTTTTTTGGGCATCATTTAAGGGCTGATCTCCCCTATAGATGATAAAGTCGAATTTGAGGGCGTTTTCCGGATGGATGACAATGCCTTTTAAATAAGCAGGAGAAAACCGCGGGCTAAGCTGGACCATCACACCGGGTTTGGGCATAAAAGGCAAGGGGTCTGTTTGGGCAAAAACCGGCATCTGGATGGATGTGCACAAAAAGGCGGTTAAAATGGCCCAAGCAACAGCCTGTCTATGTGATCTAAGTCTATATTTCTTCATATGTTGGGTAAGGGACCCCATCTCCCTTGATTCCTAATTCTTATCGAAAGTATGCCATATATATTAGGGAAAATCAAGACGCGGAAAAAAAACTGGGACACATTGACTTTTCTTAAAAAAGTCAATGTGTCCCAGTTTTTTCAAAAAAATCAATGTGTCCCAATTATTTTAACAAAATAGGGGACAGCGCCCTATTTTTATAATGAAAATAGGGCGCTGTCCCCTATTTTTTTAATAACGGTAATGGTCTGGTTTGAAAGGCCCCTGGGCCTTGATGCCCAAATATTTGGCTTGCTCAGAACTCAGAACATCCAATTGAGCGCCCACCTTGGCCAGATGCAGGCTGGCCACCTTCTCATCCAGATGTTTGGGCAGGGTGTAGACCTTGCGTTCATATTTATGGCCGTTTTGCCACAACTCGATCTGGGCCAGGACCTGGTTGGTAAAAGAATTGCTCATCACAAAAGACGGATGGCCCATGGCACAGCCTAAATTGACCAAACGGCCCTCAGCCAGGACAATGATTTTCTTTCCATCAGGATAGGTATATTGGTCCACCTGCGGCTTGATCTGCACCTTCTTGATGTCTTTTCTCTTATTCAGATACGCCACATCGATTTCCAGGTCAAAATGCCCGATATTGCAGATAATCACCCCGCTTTTCATCGCATCCATGTGCTTGCCCGTGATCACGTTGATGCAGCCCGTGGCTGTGACAAAAATATCACCGATCTTGGCCGCCTCGTTCATGGGCATCACCTGATAACCTTCCATGGAGGCCTGCAAGGCGCAAATGGGGTCGATTTCCGTGACGATGATACGGCCGCCCAGGCCTTTGAAGGATTGCACACAGCCCTTGCCCACGTCCCCGTACCCGGCCACAACGCAGACCTTGCCCGCGATCATGCGGTCTGTGGCGCGCTTGATCCCGTCGATCAAAGACTCGCGGCAGCCGTAGAGATTGTCGAACTTGGACTTGGTGACGGAATCATTGATGTTGATGGCCGGCACTTTAAGCGTGCCTTTGTGCATCATCTCATAAAGACGATGGACGCCGGTGGTGGTTTCCTCGGAAAGCCCGTGGATATTTTTCAAGAATTGCGGGAATTTCTCATGGACCATGATGGTCAGGTCCCCGCCGTCATCCAAGATCATGTTCGGGCCCTGCCCGTCGGGCCAGGGAATGGTCTGCTCAACGCACCAGTCATATTCCTTGAGGCTTTCCCCTTTCCAGGCAAACACCGGGATGCCAACCGCAGCTATGGCTGCGGCCGCGTGGTCCTGGGTGGAAAAGATATTGCAGGAAGACCAGCGCACCTGGGCGCCCAAGGCCACCAGCGTCTCGATCAAGACAGCTGTCTCAATGGTCATGTGGATGCAGCCGGCGATGCGGGCGCCCTTTAAAGGCTGTTGGCTTTCATATTCCTTGCGGATGGCCATGAGGCCCGGCATTTCCGTCTGGGCGATCTCAATTTCCTTGCGGCCCCACGAGGCCAAAGACATGTCCTTGACCTTGTAGTCCTGGATTTTTGAATTTTGGATCCTATTTTTAGACACCGATTTAGTCATCAATTTAGCCATAGCTTTCTCATTTTTCTGGATCCCTGACACGGTTGTTTAAGCGTCTCTTTTCAAGGCCGCGGCCTTGTCGGTCTTTTCCCAGGAAAATCCAGGGCGGCCGAAATGGCCGTAGGAGGCGGTTTTTAAATATATTGGCCTGCGCAGATCCAGGGTGCTGATGATCCCGCGCGGCGACAGGTCAAAATGCTTGCGCACCAGGGCCACCAAATGCTGTTCGGAAATCTTGCCGGTGCCGTAGGTGTCCACCATCACGGAAACCGGCTGGGGAAACCCGATGGCGTAGCCGACCTGAAGCATGCATTTATCCGCCAAGCCGGCGGCCACGATGTTCTTGCAGATATAGCGCCCCATATAGGCCGCGGAACGGTCCACCTTGGTGGGGTCCTTGCCGGAGAAGGCGCCGCCGCCGTGGGGCACGACGCCGCCGTAGGTGTCCACAATGATCTTGCGGCCGGTGACCCCGGTATCGGACTGGGGGCCTCCGACGACAAATTTGCCCGTTTCATTGACGTAAAATTTGGTGTTCTTGTCCATCATCTTGCCCACGATGGGATGCGCCACGGTCTTGATGATGTCATGCTTGGCCTTTTCCGTGATGCGCTTGCCGGATTTGTCTAAGATCTCTTCCGTATGCTGGCAGGCCAGGACCACGGCATCGACACGCAGGGGCGTATCATCCTCATATTCGATGGTGACCTGGGACTTGCAGTCCGGCCCCAGGTATTTCAAAATGCCTTTTTTGCGCACCTCTTCCACGCGCTGAACCAAACGATGGGCCAGGGTGATGGGCAGAGGCATATATTCCGGCGTCTCATGGCAGGCATAGCCGAACATAATGCCCTGGTCCCCTGCGCCGCCGGCATCCACCCCTTGGGAAATGTCCGGGGACTGTTTGTTGATGGCATTTAAAATGGAACAGGTGTTGGCATCAAAGCCGTATTTGGGATGATTATAGCCGATGTCCAACAGCACCTTGCGCACCACGGCATGGACATCCACATAGGTGGTCGTGGTGATTTCACCGCCCACGATGACCTGGCCCATGGAGCAGAATGTCTCGCATGCAACACGGCCCTTGGGGTCGTGCTGAAACACCGCGTCCAAGACCGCGTCTGAAATTTGATCACACACCTTGTCCGGATGGCCGTTGCCCACAGACTCGGATGTAAAGAGATAGCGTCCTTTCACAAAAACCGCCTTTCATTCAATGTTTATTTAAAATGCGCTCTGGCTTCTTCGAGGGATTCAATGCTCCCGATATCATACCATTTTCCGGAAAATTGGAAACCATAAACATTTTTCTTTTCGGCAAGCCACTTGATATAACTGCCGGCCGCATCCACCGCCTCGGATTCACCCAAATATTCCGGCAAAAACCCCAAGCTCTGCTTGGGGAAATAATACAGGCACATGGTGATCAGGCTCGACGCCGGTTTTGCGGGCTTTTCCTGAAAACTGACCACTTTTTGGTCCTGATCCAGGGCCAGCACGCCGAATTTGGTGGCCGCAGCGATGTCCTTGATATCATAAACCCCGACGCTGACCGCCGGCAATTTGGAAACGGCAAAATCCATGAACCGGCCCAGGCTGCCGTCAAAAAGATTGTCGCCGCCCACAATGAGCCAGTCCTGCGGGGAAGATTCCCTTTCCCAGACAAAGCGGATATCACCCACGGAACCCAGACGCTCTTCGGGGGAATTGGTCCCGTCATTGACGATGCGGATGGGGACCTTCCCGGGGCGGGCAGCGGCCCACGCCTCAAACTGCCCGGCGAATTTATTGTTGCTGACCACCGCAATTTCGCTCAAATCCTTGATGTCCTGCAGACGGTCGATGACATAATCGATCAAAGGCCTGCGGCCCACCGGAATCAAGGGTTTGGGCAAATCCTTGATCACCGCCGCCAACCGTGTGCCGTATCCGGCCGCTAAGATCAGTGCTTTCATAGATTAACTCGGCATGAACTTGCGCAAGCGCAAATCAATAAACTCTTCCACTTCCTGGCTCGTGGCCAATTGCATGGCCTCATACGCCATGCGCTGGGCATCCTGCATTTTTACGCTGCGGACCATGCGCTTGACCATGAGAATGCTGGCCGCGGACATGCTCAGTTCATCGATCCCCAAACCGATCAGCAAAAAAGCCAGCAAGGGATCAGAAGCCATCTCCCCGCACAGGGAAACCGAAATCCCCTCGTTGTGCCCGGCATCGATGACCTTTTGGATCATTTTCAGCACCGCCGGGTGCGCAGGCTCGTAAAGATGCGCGGTTTTTTCATTCACGCGGTCGACCGCCAGCGTGTACTGGATCAAATCATTGGTGCCGATGGAAAAAAATTTGGACTCGCGGGCCAGGGCCTCGGCGGTCATCACCGCCGCCGGCACCTCCATCATGATACCAACCTTTAACTGTTCATCAAAGGGTATTTTTTCGTCCCTCAACCCGGTCTTGACCTGGTTTAAAATCGCGTTGGCCTGGCGCAATTCGCCCAGGCCGGAAATCATGGGATACATCAACTGGAGGCGGCCATGCACCGAGGCGCGCAAAACAGCCCGCAGCTGGGTCTTGAAAATATCCGGCCGCTCAAGGCAAAAACGGATGGCCCGGCAGCCTAAAAACGGGGTCATGTCCCGCGGGATCTGGACGCTGGAGATGAATTTGTCCCCGCCTAAATCCAGGGTCCGGATGGTCACTCCGAAAGGCGCGATGGCCGCGGCCACCTGGCTGTAGGCCTTGAATTGTTCCTCTTCCGAAGGCAGATCCAGCCTATTCATGTACAAAAATTCGGTGCGGTAAAGCCCGATGCCCTCGGCCCCGTATTTGCGCACCGCGGAAATTTCCGAAGACAATTCCAAATTGGCCAGGATGGAAATTTTCTTGCCGTCTAAAGTCTGGGCCGGCAGGTTCTTAAGATCATCCAGCTTTTCCAGGGAGGCCGTGATCTTGTTCTGTTCCTTGATGTAAAGTTCCTTGGTTTCCGGGGAAGGATGGACGATGACCAGGCCCTTTTGCCCGTCGACGATCACATCGTCCTGGTTGTTGATCCGCAAGGTCGAATCCATGAGGCCAACGACGGCCGGCACCCCTAAGGACTTGGCCAAGATGGCCGTGTGCGAGGTCCTGCCCCCGATGTCCGTCAAAAAGCCCTTGATCTTCTTGTTGTACATGCTCACCGCGTCCGAGGGGGAAAGATCATGCGCCACGATGATCAGGTCATCCTGCAGATTATCCAGATCATGCAGTTTGCTTTCATCCATCAAATGCTTTAAGACCCGCTTGCTGATATCGCTGACATCCGAGGCCCGCTCGCGCAGGTATTCATCGGGCAATTGCACAAAGGCCTCCATGAATTTTTTGATCACCATGAAAAAAACATATTCCGCCCCGAATTTGGTCTTACGGATCCCCTGGGTGACCTGCTCCAGCAGGGCCGGGTCCTGCAATACCAACAGATGCGCGTCAAAGATCCCGGTGTGGGCCGAGCCCATGTCCTGGGAAATCTTGGCCTTCAACTGGTCGATTTCGCGGCGCGCGTGGCCGACGGCCTCTTCAAAGCGGGCGATCTCCGAGTCAATCTCCGACGGAGCGATGGCGCGCTTAGGCACGATAAACTCGCCCTTGTCCAATATGAACGAAGGGCCGTAGGCTATGCCCGGGGCCGCGGGGATCCCTTTTAAGACGATCTCGCTCATGGCGCCAATTCTTCCTCTTGTTTGTTGAAAAACTGTTCAAAGGCCGCCATGGCCTCCGCCGCCTGGTCCCCTTCGACCGTTAGTGTAAGCACCGTGCCTTCCACGGCCCCCAGCATCAAAATCCCCATAATCGATTTGCCGTTGATCTTCTCTTCGCCCTTGGTCAAGGTCGCGGTGACATTGTATTTCTCGACCAGGCTGACAAAAAGCGCGGCCGGCCGCGCGTGCAGGCCTTTTTTATTGCGCACCGTCAATTCTTTTTCAATTTTCTGCATCCCTTTAACCCTCAATTCCATCCACCCCCGGTCGCAGCGCTATCTTTTGATCACCCTTTGGGTCTCGATCAGCTTGATCAGGGCCTGGGTCAATTTTTTGGCGTCATGGCGGACATAATCAGCGACGGACAAAAGGTCGGCGGTGACCACCTTGACCCCCATGGCCTTGATCCGGTCGCTGTCAGCGGCCACGGGATAGGCGTTTTCCTTGCGGTAGCGATTAAGGGCCTCCTCATTGCTGACCACGGCGTCATTGATCAGGCAGGCATCGACAAGCTTGGGGTCTGTGTGTTCCAAAAGCACGCGCACATGGTCCGAGGCGGTAAACCCTTCGGTTTCCCCCTGCTGGGTCATCACATTGCAGACGTAAATCTTGTAGGCGTAGGAAGCGGCCATGGCCTCGGTCACGCCCTTGATGACCAGATTAGGCAGAATGCTGGTGTACAGGGAGCCCGGCCCTACGACGATGATGTCGGCCTGGGCAATGGCGGTCAAGGCATCGTCCGTCGGCTCGACGTCCTGCGGCGTCAAGGACAGACGCTTGATGGGCACATTGGCCCGGGGAATGGTCGCCTCACCCTTGGTGGTGGTGCCGTCCATGTATTCCGCCACCAAATGCACATTATGGACCGTCGAAGGGATCACCTTCCCGCGGATGGCCAGGACCTGGCTGCACTCCTCCACCGCCTTCTTGAAATCGCCCTTGGTGATCTGCACCATGGCGGTCAAAAACAAATTCCCGAAATTCTGGCCTTTGATCCCGTCGCCCTCGGCAAAACGGTACTGGAAAAGCCCGCCCACCAAGGCCGGCGCCACGGCCAAGCCCACCCGGCAATTGACGCAAACGACGGCCGGCACACCCAT
>CAZACW010000061.1:11998-14528 GCA_964483785.1 uncultured Planctomycetales bacterium | reverse complement strand
GGTCGTCCCTGTTGGGCTTGATCGTTTACGGGGCCCTGCGTTTGTATCCGCGCTATCGCCTGCTGACCTTTGCCGTCATCTGGTTTTTCGTGACCCTGCTTCCGGAATCCAGCTTCATGCCCCTGCAGGACGTGATTTTCGAGCACCGGCTGTATTTGCCGATGGCGGGATTCAGCCTCTTGTTGGCCGGCGGGGTCTATTATTTAGGAGGGAAAAATAATCTCAAGGCCATGGCCAAGTTTTTGGTCCTGCTGGTCGGCGCCTATGCCCTCCTGACCTTTCACCGCAATAGGGCCTGGATGAGCGAGAAAAGTTTATGGGCTGATGCCGTCGAGAAATCTCCCGGCAAGGAAAGGCCCTACAATAATCTCGGCCTGGCCCTGGCCGCCGAAGGCGATCTCAAAGGGGCCGCGGACAATTACACCGAGGCTATCCGCATCAATCCGCAATATACCAACGCCTATGTCAACCGCGGCCTGATGTACCATAAAATGGGTGCCTTTACGCAAGCCATCCAGGATTTCAGCAAGGCCATAGAGATCAAACCTCAATTGGCCGAGGCCTATGTGGACAGGGGCAATGTGTACGGCAAACACGGCGATTATGCCCTGGCCCTGGCGGATTATGCTAAAGCCATTGCCCTCAACCCAAAGCTTTCCGCAGCCTATACCAACCGCAGCAATATCTATTTTGCCCAGGGGCATTGGAACCAGGCGATCGACGATTTCAATACATCCCTGTCCCTGGATCCCGACGATCCGGACATTCATTTCAATCTGGGATACATCTATTTTAAACAAGGCCGGTGGGCCGAGGCTGTCAGCCATTTTAAGCAAGCTGCGGCCCTTGACCCCAAGGATGGCCAGACCTATATGAACCTGGCGGTCAGCTATGTCCAATTAAAAAAATACGGTGAGGCGTGGCAGGATTTGGTCAAGGCCCAGGCCCTGGGTTATGCCGTTGATCCAAAACTCATCCAGGCGCTTAAGCAAGCGTCGGGAAACCCTTGAGGCGCTCCTGTCCCATCCTTCAAATACCTACGGCGTGGTGGTAGGAGGCGTTGGTGTGACCTTAGGCGTCGGCGGCGGATTATTGCATTTATCCTTGGCCGTGTAAAATTTTGAAAGAAACGTCTGTTTGTCGCTCAGCTGTTTGGACTCAAAGGCCGAGAAAGCAGGGTCTTCGCCTGGCGGCTGAGGAAGGTTTTTCCAAGCCCAGCCTTTGAGCTGGGCCACCCTAATCGCCTGGCCATATTGGAAATTCAGGTCATGCGTTTTGATCGCGTCCGGATAGGTGTTCATGAAACTGCCCCGTTCCGAAGACTGCCAATTAAAGAAGGCCACGGATTGGGCATCCAATTGATTGCAGGGCGTCGTATCAAAATTCAAAAGACTCGCCGGGGGCGGATTGGGCGTATAGGGGGCCTGGGGCGCGCCGAATGAAGTTTGACATAAAACAGCGGAAATGATAAACAAGCCGGTCCAGAAAATTCTCATAGTGTTCTCCTTCCATTAATTAAACAAATCCGGTACTTTAAGGATTATATCAAACAAATCCCCCCAAAATGCTCAAATTTTAATTTATTTTGACAGCCCCTATCCTTGCCTTCTTTACCTGATTAACGCCAGTTCGACATAACGCCGTCTGAGGCATGCAAGGATATGTTTAGCAGACCGTCGGGTCCTGGCCTCGGGTATCCCCTGGAACCATCACAACCCCGGGGGTTGTGATGGTCCATCATGTTAAATGATGTTCCATTGCGTGCCGTCGCAGACAATGGAGTACGATTGATACTGCAAGGTCAAGGAAACCTTGTTTTGTCCGTCGATGTTTTCCGCGGCATTGGCCTGGATGACCACGGCATTGGGCGATCCGTCGGTCTTTTTGATGATATACTCGCGGCCGGGCACCGCGGTCACCGCCGGAAGGGTCACCTTCACCGTCCCTGCCAAGGCATTGACTAAGATCACCTGGTCGCTGGAGGTGGCGGTATAATCAATGTTGGGGCTGACGGTATTGACGGCAATGGACCCGATGATGCTCAAGGTCGAAGAGCTGGTCCAGGTGCCGATGCCGACATTACCGTTGGTCACGGCCAGGGAAGCCTGCATGGCAAAGGTGCCGATGCCCACATTGCCGTTGATAATTTCGTTCAAATCCCTTAACGTGCCGGCCACATCGAGCAATTGGCCGGGCCAGGCTGAGCCGATGCCCACATTGCCGCCCATCACCGTCAAATTACCGCCGGCCGTGGTCCAGGTGCCGATGCCCACGTTGCCGTTGACCAGCAAGGTCCCTTGAGAGAGCATGGTGGTGCCGATGCCCACATTGCCGCCGTTGGTTTCAAACACATTATTGCCGGACACGGTCCACCCTGCCACCGTGCCTGCCGGGGTCCAGGTCGTGTCTCCGGCGCTGTCAGAGGCCGTCAGCACATAACCGCTAAACGGTGTCTGCCCGCTCATGGCAAAAGATGTGGTCCTGATCGTGCCCTGCACGTCCAGGGCCTGGCCCGGAGCCGTTGAACTTA
>CAZACW010000061.1:0-11898 GCA_964483785.1 uncultured Planctomycetales bacterium | reverse complement strand
CTACATTGCCGGTAAAAGAGTTGATGCCAAGACCGCTTTGCGCGTAGCCGCCGGAAGTGTTGATGCCGGTCATCGCAATGATGGCGCCCTGATTATCGACCATGAAGGCATTGGGCCCGACAGCCAGGGCTGCCGACGGGGCCCAGGTGCCGAAACCCACATTGCCGTTGGTCACGACCAAGGCCCCTTGATTCACGGTCAAGGTCCCGATGCCCACATTGCCCTGCCCGGTTTCATAAACATTGGGCCCCAGCACCGTCCAGCCGGCGACTGCGCCTGCCGGCGTCCAGGTAGCATCTCCGGCGCTGTCAGAGGCGGTCAAGACATAACCGGCCACCGGCGTCTGCCCGCTCATCGCAAAAGACGTGGTCCTGACCGTACCCTGCACGTCCAGGGCCTGGCCCGGCGCTGTTGAGCTTAAGCCCACATTGCCTGTAAACGAATTTATGCCGGTCCCGCTTTGCGCGTAGCCGCCGGAAGTGTTGATGCCGGTCATCGCAATGATGGCGCCCTGATTATCGACCATGAAGGCATTGGGCCCGACAGCCAGGGCTGCCGACGGGGCCCAGGTGCCGAAACCCACATTGCCGTTGGTCACGACCAAGGCCCCTTGATTCACAGTCGTGGTGCCGATGCCCACATTGCCCTGCCCGGTTTCATAAACATTGGAGCCCAGCACGGTCCAGCCAGCCACCCCGCCGGCAAAGGACCAGGTCGCGTCCCCCGCGCTGTCAGATGAGGTCAGCACATAGCCGGCCACCGGTGTCTGCCCGCTCATGGCAAAGGCCACGGTCCTCATGGTGCCCTGCACATCCAAGGACTGGCCCGGCGCCAAAGACCCGATACCGACATTGCCCTGCACGATCATGCCGTTGGTTGGCGCCAAGGTATTGATATAGGTCAAACCGCCGATGGCAGCCCCGCCGCTGACGGACAAACGGCTGGCGGCTGTGCTGGTCCCGATGCCCACATTGCCGCGCGTCGAAAGATTACCGCTATTGTCCACGCGGGCCTCTTCATTGCCGGCATTATTTTGGATGGAAAAGCCGCTGGTGCTGGTATTGTCTAACTGGGCCTGGATGTCAGCGGCGAGGGATGAAGCGGAAAAAGAGAAAAAGGATAATATGAGAATTAAGAAAAAAATAAAAAATTGTCTTTGAAGACCAGAAAAATTCATCACTTTCTCGATAACGAAGAAATGCAAATTTAAATACGCGTAGTTTCATATTAGCAAATCACCGAGGTCATACAATACTTATTTCAAATTTTTTTATCTTAAGTTTGTACTGTCATTGAGGTTACATAAGCTTGATCGTCAAAGCAACTGGAGAGCGCGGAGTTTTAAAATCAAATCGCGGGTAATTTGGACGGAATTTTCTGAAGATCCCCCATACTCCAGGAACACGCAAAAGGCGATGCCTGCTTTCGGGCTCCTGGTATAACCCACAAACCAGGCATGATTGGGCTTGCCGTGCACGCTTTGGGCCGTACCTGTTTTGCCGTAAATGTCGAGATCTGGAATCGATTTTAAATCATGGCCTGTGCCTTGAGGATCATCGATCACGGCCTTCAATCCCTGCTGCACCACCCGCCAGGTCTTGCCGCGCAAACGGACCAGCGGCCTGCGCGACGGCGCCAGGACACGCAATTCCTCGCCCCCAATTTTGCGCACCACCCGCGGACGAAGGATCATGCCGTTGTTGGCCACAGCTGCCATCATCACGGTCAATTGCAGGGGCGTGGTCAGGGTATAACCCTGGCCGATGGAAAAATTCAAAATGTCGCCGGTGTACCAAGGCCGCTCGCTTGTGTGCCCATAAACGAGTTTGCCCTTGGCCTCAAAAGGCAGGTCAACGCCTGTCCTGCGCGCCAGGCCAAAGGCCTTGGCAAAGGCCCCCAGCAGAGGCGCAGTCACCAGTTGGCCGACATGAAAAAAATACACGTTGCAGGAATGGGCCAGGGCGGCCTGCAGGTCCTGCTGGCCGTGCACATGCGAGCACCCGAATTTCCGCTTGCCCACCATCATAAACCCCGGGCAGTCAAAGGTGGTCTCCGGCGCGATTTTATGCAGCTGGATGGCGGCCAAGGCAAGCGGGACCTTGAACACCGAACCCGGCGGGTACTGCCCTGAAACGCAGCGGTTAAACAGGGGTGTATCAGGGTCGCTGAAATACCGGCCCAGGGCCTCGGCTTTTTCCCGGTCCAAAAAAACGTTGGCGTCATACGACGGAGAACTGACTAAGGACCAAAGGTCCCCGTTGTCTAAGTCCATGACCACGATCGCCCCCCTTTGGCCTTGCAGCAAGGTCTGGGCCGCATTCTGCACGCGCTGGTCGATGGTCAAGACCAGGTCCTTGCCTTCCGTCGGTTCCTTCAGCCCCAGCAGCCGCACCTGGGTGCCGCGGCTGTCCACCTCCACCTGACGGCCGCCGGCCTCGGCCTGTAACGCGGCGTCATACCATTTTTCCACGCCGGTCTTGCCGACAAAGGTCAAGGGCGTATAGCCATAGGGCTGGGTCTCGACGATCTCATCTTCGCTGATCTTGCCCACATACCCGATCAAATGCGCGCCGGCCTCGTTAAAAGGATAATAGCGCTCAAAGCCCTGCTCCACGACCAGCCCCGGATAGACGAGCTTCTCCTCCTCGATTTTGATGGCCAATGCCTTCGGGATGTCCTGGGCCAGGATCACCGGCGCAAAAGGGGCCTGTTTTTTGCGCGCGAAAAGGCGCTTGAGCTCATCCGGATCCCTGCCTAAAATGCGGCCCAAATAATTGAACAGGGCCTCCCTGTCCTCAATGTCCTGAGGGACCAGGCCCACGTGGAAGGCGACACGGTTGTCCGCCACCACGGCGCCGTTGCGGTCATAAATTTTTCCCCGCGGCCCTTCAACAGGCACCACCCGGATGCGGTTGTTCATGCTCTGGCGGCGGTAATAATCGCCGTGGATGATCTGCAGATAAAAAAGGCCGCAGAGGATCAGGCCCAAAAAGAAAAAGATCACGGCTTGGATGATGTTAAGGCGCATGGCGGGACTTTAGGGCGAAAAATTGGCTTAAGAGGCTGAGCCTGGCAAAAACATAGGTGGCCGCAATCATGGTCGTCAGCATCTGCGGGACAAGGACAAACACCAGCCCCTGGCCCCAGCGCAGGTCATGGTTCATGCAGGCCAGCATCACCTGCACGAGAAAACAGCCCAGCACGACGAGGCAGGTGACCACGAGCCGGGAAAACCTGGAACCCGGCTGATAGACATAGCGCCGCACCAGGGTGGTGATGTAGGCGCCGCAGATATAGGTGAGGATGTAGGTGCCGAAGGGCGCGATGCCGCTGCTGTCCTTGAACAGGCCGCCGAAAACAGCGGCGATGATGCTGAAGCGAATACCCAGGTAGAGATTAAAAAAGATCACGGCCAAAATCAACAGCTCCGGCTTGCCCCACGGCCCCCAGAAATTATACAGCAAAAATTCCAGGGCAAAGGCGA
The DNA here is from genome assembly GCA_964483785.1 of uncultured Planctomycetales bacterium. Classification (GTDB taxonomy): domain Bacteria; phylum Omnitrophota; class Gorgyraeia; order Zapsychrales; family Fredricksoniimonadaceae; genus JABDGZ01. The sequence goes on along the minus strand of CAZACW010000061.1, from coordinate 8,414 downwards.
GGTAGGAGACCAAGGCAATGACAGCGACGCGTTTCATATTAAATCAAATTTGAGGATGGATAGCTGGCACGGAATGACCACCACAACCTCCGGGGTTGTGATGGTTGACCATCACAACCCCGGAGGTTGTGGTGGTCTATTTAACGTTTAACCCTTCAACATTTCAACTTCCATTTGGCGCATTTTTAAAATGTCCTTCGGCGCATGGTCCTCGTAACCCGCCAAATGCAACAGACCGTGAATGACATACAAAATGATTTCATCGCCCGTCGATGTGCCGTGGCGCTTAGCGTTCTTTGCGGCAACGTGCGGACAGATGATGATGTCCGCGCAATCACGGCCCATCTGAAACGTCAGAACATCCGTCGCATAATCGTGGCCCAAAAACCGGCGGTTGAGAGAGCGCATGCGCAGAGGGCCGATAAAGACCACGGACAGAAAAAAAGGGGACGCTTTCAAGCGTCCCCTTGCAGTGAGTTTACGCGACGCTGCCTGCGCCGCCTTCAGGATCCTGCCCCGGGGAATGGGGATCTTCTTTTGCAAATTTTTTAGGGTAATGTCCATTGAACTTTTCAGGGTATTTGACGCGGCCGTGGTACATGGCGCTTAAGACCCGCACGAACACGGAAGCGATGGTGTCGATCTCCCGCAAGGTCAGGTTGCATTCATCCAACTGTCCGTCGATAAATTTGTTGTTGATCACCTTGCGCACCACATCTTCGATGCGCTGCGGGGTATGCTCCTCCAGCGCGCGGGTCGCCCCCTCCACCGAGTCCGCCAGCATGACGATGGCGGTTTCCTTGCTCTGCGGTTTGGGCCCGGGATAACGGTAGTCCTTTTCTTCCAGCCCTTCGGGGTGCTCCTCGGCCAGGGCCTTTTGGTAAAAATAATGCATGAGGCTGGTGCCGTGATGCTCGGGGATAAAATCAATGATGCGCTGGTTCAAGTGGTACTGGCGCGCCAGGTCGACCCCTTCCTTGATATGGTTAAAGATCACCAAGCGGCTCATGGACGGCTCCAAATCATCATGCTTGTTGCCGGAGACCATCTGGTTCTCCGTAAAATAATTCGGATTGACCATTTTCCCGATGTCATGGTAATACGCCCCCACCCGCACCAGCAAGGCATTGGCGTCGATGGCATCGGCCGCGGCCTCGGAAAGATTGCTGACGATCAAACTATGGTGATAGGAGCCCGGCGCCTCCACCACCATGCGCTTAAGCAAGGGATGGGAAGAATCAGAAAGTTCCATGAGCGTGAAATTGGTGATGGCGCCAAAAAGCATTTCAAAAATCTTCGACGTGGCGATCACCACGGCAGAGCAAACCAGGCCGTTGATGGCCAGCGGCTTTAAGATGTACACAAAAATGTCCCGGTTGACCATGGGATTGGTCAATAAGGCGCAGACCACCTGGATGATGGCCACAAAAATCCCGGCCTCGATCAAGACGCCCCGGGTGCGGGCGTCGCGCACCTTGTAGGCGCCGACCACGCCGCCTAAAAAGAAAATCAGCATTTCGTTCAAATCAAAACCCAGGATCATCGAGGCCAGCACAGCGCTCATCAGGGCCATCACAAAGCTCACCTGCACGTCGTTAAACAAGAGCATGGCCAGCATGGCCACGGAAGCAACGGGCAGATAATAGTGGATCAGGTGGGAATACGCTTTAAGGGCGTGGGCGCCGAAGACCAGCAGGGCCAATAAAAGGACCAGGTGCAGAAACAGGGTGAGCTTGACCTTTTTGAAATACAGCAGGTGGATGCCAAAAAAAAACACCAGCATCGGGATCATCAGCGCCAGGCCGGTAAAATAACAAAAGATGAGCAGCGCCAAAAACGTGACAGCCACCATGATGCTTTGGTCGGAGGAAATCAAAGGGAAACGTCCTTGGGCTTATGGTTGCCGTTGGTGTGCGCGTAGGCCTCGATGATCTTCTGCACCAATTCGTGGCGGACCGTGTCTTCGCTGGTCAAATGGATGAACTTGATCTCAGGGACATTGCCCAGCACCCGGTTGGCTTCGCTGAGCCCATTGTTCTCCGGCGCCGGCAAATCGCTCTGGGTCACATCGCCGATCACCACGACCTTGGAATCAAAACCCATGCGGGTCAAAAACATCTTCATCTGGTCGGGCCGGGCATTCTGGGCCTCGTCTAAGATCACAAAGGCCTCATTCAGCGTGCGGCCGCGCATAAAGGCCAGGGGCGCCACCTCGATGATCCCCTGCTCATTGTAATGCTCGACCTTTTCCGGCTCCATCATATCGTACAGAGCATCGTACAAAGGCCGCAGATACGGCAGGACCTTCTCCACCATGTCTCCGGGCAGAAACCCTAAGCTCTCCCCCGCTTCCACCGCCGGACGGGTCAGGATGATGCGGCGCACCAGCCCTTTTTTGAGGGCATTGACCGCCATGGCAATGGCCAGATAGGTCTTGCCTGTTCCGGCCGGGCCGATGCAAAACACCAGGTCATGGTTCTTGATCGCCTCGATGTATTCGATCTGGCCCTTGGTCTTGGGGGTGATCAAGCCCCCTTGCACCGACACTTCGATCTTTTCCTTGGCCAGCCGCTTGAAATCAATCTCTTTTTCCTTGTCGACTAAGCGCAGGGCATAGACGATGTCCGCTTTCTTGACATCCTTGCCCTTTTCGACAAAGGTCATCAGGTAATTCAGCAGGTCGCGGGCCACCTGGACTTGGGGTTCCTGCCCGTTGACCTTGAGGCCTTCCTCGGAACGGATAATGCGGACACCCAATTCCTTCTCGATGATTTTCAGATTTTGATCGTAACGGCCGAAGAGCAGCTGTAAATCGCGGTTATTGTCGAACTTCAAATGAAAATCCATCCACGCCCTTTCCTAAAAATTATTTGATCGACGGTATGGTCAGGACCGTGCCCGGCTTGAGGATGTTCGGGTTGCTGATCTTGTCTTTGTTGGCTTCATAAATCTTATACCACTTGCCGTAGGAGCCGTAGATCTTCTTGGATATTTTCTGCAGGGTATCGTCCTTCTGCACGGTATAGGTGGTGGGCTGTACATTGCCGTTGTTGGCCTCGGCCGCTTCCGGGGGCGGGTTGGAGCCCGGGGTCTCGCCGATCACCTGGACAACCGGAGCGCCGGCCGCAGGCTGGCTGTTGTCCACGGCAGGGCCGGCCGCGGGGGCCGGCGCAGATGCGCCCGCAGACGCATTTTCGCCGGGTGTCGTAATGACGTTGACGGCCGTGGTCTCGATTTTCTGCACCTCGGATTCGGGGACCGGCCGGGTGATTTCCAGCACATAGACCTTGCGGGTCGTCTCCTTCGGCGCCGGCTGGGGATCGCATTTGCCCTGGATGCAGCCGGCATTGCCGTTGCCGACGTCCAGCCCGACGCGGGGCTTGGTGATCACGTAGGTCCGCGTCTCCACACCGCAGCCGGCGGCAAAGAGCGCGATCGTCGCAAGGGCCAACATTTGTTTTACCATGAGCATCCTCCGGTTAATTATTTTTCTTCAAAACGGTCAAGCCTAAATCCTTCAATTGTTTCTCATCCACGTCCGACGGCGCGTCCGTCATCAGGCAAGTCCCTTTCTGGGTCTTGGGAAAGGCGATGCAGTCCCGGATGGACGCGTTGCCGGTCACAAGGGTCACGATGCGGTCAATGCCGTAGGCCACACCCGCGTGGGGCGGGGCGCCGTATTCAAAGGCCCTTAAAAGAAAGCCGAAACGCTTCTGGGCCTCCTGCGGGGCGATGCCGATGATGTCAAAAATTTTCTGCTGCAATTCCCGGCGGTGGATACGCACCGATCCGCTGCCGATCTCGTTGCCGTTTAAAACCAGATCATAACAACGGCCGCGGACCTTGGCGTACTGCCCGCTTTCCAGCAAGGGAATATCCTCCGGGTTAAGCCCGGTGAAAGGATGATGTTCGCTCTCCCAGCGCTTGTCTTCGGTATTATACTTGAACAAAGGAAAATCCACAACCCACAAAAAGGCGAATTCTTTGCCGTTGGTTTTATCTTGACGGATATCCGGCTTGTCAGAATTGTATTGGGCCATGGCCTTAGCATGGGTCATGCGGGGAAACGGAATGGCCAGGTCTATGTCCAGGACTTCCTTGAATATCCTCTGGTACATCCGTTCGGTCAGATCAAAAATAAAGTCCTGGTCCACAAAGGACATCTCCATGTCGAGCTGGGTGAATTCCGGCTGGCGGTCGGCGCGCAGGTCCTCATCGCGAAAGCACTTGACGATCTGGTAATAGCGGTCCATGCCGGAGACCATCAGGATCTGCTTGAACAATTGCGGAGACTGCGGCAGGGCGTAAAAAGCGCCGGGGCTCAGGCGCGAAGGCACCAAGAAGTCGCGGGCGCCTTCCGGCGTCGATTTTGTCAGCACCGGCGTTTCTATTTCGGTGAATTTTTCGCCGTTTAAAAAGGCACGCATGGCGCTGCAGATGCGGTGGCGCAAAAGGAGAGCGTCCCTCACCTTCTTGCGGCGGATATCCAGATAACGGTAGGTCAGACGCAGGTCTTCCGAGGCCTCGATATTATCGTCGATCTCAAACACCGGCACCTGGGCCGTGTTTAAAATCTCCAGTTTTTGGGCCAACAGTTCGATGTCGCCGGTGGGTGAATCGGGATTGGCGTTTTTGGGCGGACGGACATTGACCGTGCCGGTGATCTTCACCACGAATTCCGGCCCCAGGGTCTGGGCCTCGCGATGGGCTTCAGGGCTGACCGAAGGCACAAACACCACCTGGGTGATGCCGTAGCGGTCGCGGATATCGATGAAGATCAATTTGCCGTGGTCCCGGCGGCGGTGCACCCAGCCGCACAGGGTGGCTTCCTGGTCCTTGAAATTCTTGTTCAGTTCCCCGCATGTATGCGTTCTCATAAATTTCTTTCCTTCGCTACAGGAATTCGCCTTTGGGAACAAATTTTCAAAGACCGCGGTCGGCTTTTTCCGCCAGCCTTTTCTAATTTCTCAGAAAAATAAGCTGTTTTATTAGCAGATTTTTCTGATCGGCGAAGTAGGCTGGCGGGCCTCCAGCGGTCTTCGAAAATTGTTCCCAAAGTCTCTTCCTGACGCATTAAAACTATCTATACCGACCGATGATTGGCTATGCCAATTTCTTTTTAATTTCTTGTACAATACTACCTGAATCAACTGATTCCTGCACACCTGCCTGCATGTCTTTCAAAGCAATTTTATGAGTTTTGATCTCTTCTTCCCCTAAAATCAAGGCAAAACGGGCATTGGCTTTATTGGCGCGGTTCATCTGGGATTTCATGGAACCGCCGGCATGGGACATGTCCGCGCAAAGGCCGGCCTGGCGTAATTGCTGTAAAATTAAAAATGCCTGCGCCTGGTATTCTTCCTTCATGGCAATGACAAAGGCCTCAATCGCTGCTGCGGGGACGCCTGCGGCACCGCCGGCCAACAGCAACCGTTCCATGCCCAAGGCAAATCCTATGCCTTCCACGCCCTCGCTGCCGCCTAATTCCTGCACCAGTCCGCCGTAACGCCCGCCGGCACCGACCGCATCCTGGCTGCCCAGCCCTTCGGCGCTGATCTCAAATACCGTATGCGTGTAATAATCCAGGCCCCGCACCAAATGGGGAAAAACTTTAAAAGGAAGGTCCAGACTTTTGAGCGCATCCTGCACTTTTTGAAAATACTGTTTTGACTCTTCTGCCAAAGGCAGCTGCAAATCCGCGCCCAACACCGCCTCGACCACCTTGCGGCAGGATTCATTCTTGCAGTCCAGCACACGGAATATATTGCGCTCAAACCTGCTTTGGCAGTCCTCACACAAATCCTTTTTGCGTTTGGACAATTGCGCCCTCAGCCAGGAAGAAATCTGCGCCTTGTCTTCCTTGGAGCCCAGACTGTTGATCTTTAATTGCGCCCCTTGAACGCCCAAGGCCTTGATCAAATGCATGGCCAGGGCTATCAATTCCGCGTCCAGATAAGGCTGGGCGGAATGGGGACCGATGGCCTCCGCGCCTATCTGGTGAAACTGGCGCAGGCGGCCTTTTTGGGGACGCTCCCCGCGGAACATCGGGCCGATATAAAACAATTTTGAAATAGGCTCATTTTTATCAAGGCTATTCTCTATATATGAGCGGACCACGGCCGCTGTCCCTTCCGGCCGCAAAGCATAGCCCTCATCCTCCTTGGAAGCGGCCAGTTCCAACAACTGCTTGTGGACCACATCGCTGGTTTGGCCTAAGGACCTTTTAAAGAGATTGATGTCTTCAAAGATGGGTGTGCGGATTTCCCTGTAGCCGTAGGACTTGCAGATAATGCGCGCCTTGGACTCCAAGGCCTCCCAGGCAGGGACAGCCTCGGGTAATATATCGGATGTCCCGCGCGGGACATTGAAAGATTTATTCACGTAAGATGACCCGGCTTATTTGACCTTCTGCTTCATTTCCAAACCGGACTTAAAGACCACGACCTTCCGGGGAGGGACAGGAACGCTCTGGCCTGTGCGGGGATTGCGGCCGAAACGGGCGCGGCGCTCTTTGATCTTAAAGACCCCAAAATTGCGCAATTCCACCTTGTCCCCCTGCATCAAAGCATCGACGATGACGTCAAAAGTCTTCTGCACGATCTTTTTGACATCCACCTGCTTGATGCCGGTCGCATCGGTGATTTTCAAGACAATGTCTTTTTTAGTCATTCAAAACTCCTTCACGATTAAATTAAATCGCCCTCCTTCAAGAGGGCTTCCTTAAGTGCGCAACTATAGTATCAACAACAAGTTACAGTGTCAACGAAAAATTGTTCTCCCCCACCAAAACCTTGATCTCCTCCATCAAAATCTCGCTGGGCGTCACATAGAGATCTTCCCCCACCAAAATCTGCACGCTTTTATAATTATTGGTGTCCACCTGCACATACACCGGCACCTTGCCGGGAAAACGCGCCAATTTTTCCTTAAGTTTTTCAAATCCCTGGTGATTGGCGTGGGACAAATCCACCTGCACGGACTTGATCATTTCATAGACCTCATCAATGCCGGCCATTTCCGAGGCCATCATCTTGGGCAGGCCGTCGCGGAAGCTCACCTTGCCCTTGACCACCACCACGGTGTTTTCCTTCAAATAGGAAGCCATCGGCGCGTAACTGGAAGGAAACACTACAAGCTCCATTTCTCCGTCGATATCTTCCAGCCCCACAATGGCCATGCGCTCATTGGTCTTCTTGGTCGTGGTCAATTTGACGGCGGTGATGAGGCCGATCATGCGCGCCTCCTGGCCGTCGCGGGCGTTCTTGATATTGGCCGTGGTAAAGTCCGCGAATTTTTCGATTTCGGTTTTGTAGCGGTCCAGCGGATGGCCGCTCAGATAAAAACCCAGCAGGGCTTTTTCATGGCTTAAGATCTGGGCCTGGGGCCATTCCGGGATATCCGGCAGGTCCTCATCGTTTTGGCCGAAGCCGTTTTCTTGCTGGTCCATGCTGAAAAAGGAAAATTGGCCGATCTCTTTTTCCTTCTGGCCCTGGGCGCCGGATTCCAGGGCCCTTTCCAAGACCGCCAGCATCGGCGCCCTGCGCTTGGCCAAGCTGTCAAAGGCCCCGGACTTGATCAGGCTTTCCACGACCTTGCGGTTGTTCAGCCGCAAATCGATGCGGCGGCAAAAATCAAAGACCGAGGCAAAAGACCCGCCGGCGCTGCGCGCCTGGACCATGGATTCGATGGCGCCGGCCCCGATGTTCTTGACGGCCAACAGCCCGTAGCGGATGGACCGGTTTTGCTCGACGGTAAATTGGGCCAGGCTGTGGTTGACGTCCGGCGGCAGGACCTGGATGCCTAAGGCCGCGCATTCCTTGACGTATTCCACCACCTTGTCCGTGTTGTCCTTTTCCGAGGTCAGCAAGGCGGCCATGAATTCCACCGGATAATTCGCTTTTAAATACGCGGTGCGGTAGGTGATCAGGGCATAGGCCGCGGAATGGCTGCGGTTAAATCCATAGCCGGCGAAATAATCGATCAGGTCGAACAATTGATTGGCCTGGGGCTCGGAAATCTGGCTGGTTTTGGCGCAGCCTTCCGTGAAAAAGGAACGCATCTTTTGCATTTCCGACGGGATTTTCTTGCCCATGGCCTTGCGCAGATCATCGGCCTGGGCCATGCTGAATCCCGCCAGCACCGAGGCGATCTGCATCACCTGTTCCTGGTACAGGATGATCCCGTAGGTGGATTTTAACACGCCCTCGAGCTTGGGATGGGGATAGCTGATTTTCTGCTCGCCCCTTTTGCGCCGGATAAAATCATCCAGCATGCCGGAGCCCATGGGCCCGGGACGGTAAAGGGCCAGGATGGCGATCAAATCTTCAAATTCCGAGGGCTTCATTTTTTTCAACAAATCGCGCATGCCCCCGCTTCCCGAAAAACACACGCTCGACGGTCGCGAAGTCAGATGG
>CAZACW010000060.1:0-15173 GCA_964483785.1 uncultured Planctomycetales bacterium | reverse complement strand
GCCGGACGTGATCTGGATGTAGTCGTCCGGAACGTTCTGCAAGAGAATCGGCTGGAGGCGTTGTATCGCGTCCCAGTCCATCTCGATCGTTTGCACGGACAACGAATGCTCGTGGTTGGCCACTCAGGGGCCTCGCATGTTTGAGGCCCAGTTCATGCGCACGGCGCTTCTCGCCTCCCTCGCGGCGAGCGTGCCGCTCAGCGCGATGGGCGTCTACTTGATTGTTCGCCGGGTAGCCTTTCTGGGCCAGCAGCAGGGACTCAAGGCCGTGCCCCCCGCCGATGGCCACCACCTTGGGGCCGCGCTCCAGGAAGCGGCGCTGATAAAGAATATCGACGATGTCCCGCTCGCGCTTGGGCAGAAACAGGGTGATGAGCGAAATGATCATCTTGCCCATGCCAAGCACTATGAACAAGACCCCGCACAGGACGATGATGATGCCGAGTCCGCTGACAAAAGGATAAGGGTAGACGGCGAAAACAGCGCCGATGCCGACGATCAGGACGCCGAACAGGGACACGAACACCCAGCGCTTGACCTTGATGCCGGGATAGAGCCATTTGAAAAAATTTTGCGGCATCGCCATGGACTAACCAATGCGGGCATCTTCTTGGGAGAGAAGATCCATCACATCTTTGGCAGTTTTGGTGTTTTTGAGGCTGTCGCGGAAAAATTTATCCTTCAAGAGGCGCGAGACCCGCGCCAGCGCTTTGAGATGCGGGCCCGCGGAATCCGTAGGGGCGATCAAGAGAAAAAAGATGTAGGCTGGTTCTCCGTCGAGGGAGTCGAAATTGACGCCGCGCTTGCTGATGGCCAGGGCGGAAATCAGGTCGGCGACGGCGTCGGACTTGGTGTGCGGGATCGCGATGCCCTGGCCGATGGCCGTGGAGCCCAGGGCCTCGCGCGCCATCAGGCCTTCGACGATCTTGTTCTTGAATTTCTTCTCGATGATCCCGGCATCGACTAACATCGCCACCATTTCCGCGATCACGTCCTGCTTGGTTTCGGATTTAAGCTCCGTACTGATGGCGTCCTTGCGCAGAATATCGCTGATTTTCATGAAGCCTCCGCAGAAATATTTGGAGCGGCGGACCGGGTTTGAACCGGTGACATCCACCTTGGCAAGGTGGCATTCTACCAACTGAATTACCGCCGCATCTTGAGTTTTTTTAAGTCGGGCGAACAAGGAACTTTGGCCCGCATCCGGCTTGAGCTCTTCTAAAGCTAAAAGCCTTACTCCGGGTCGGCCCTTCGCCTCGGTTTTTTAATTCTTTATGGGCGAAAGAGGACTTGGCGCCCTCCGTTCGGCTTCAGTTCTTCTGAACTGAAGCCTCACTCCGGGTCGGCCACTCGCCTTAGAAACTGCTCCTATTCGTCGCAGTTTCTAAACAAGGCTCATTCAAGTCCTCTCCGCCTCGGTTTTTTAATTCTTTATGGGCGGGAGAGGACTTGAACCTCCACGGGTTTCCCCACATGCTCCTAAGGCATGCGCGTCTGCCATTCCGCCACCCGCCCCCATGAGGCGGTCCCCGATAAATGGTGACCCACCCGCGACTCGAACGCGGTACCCCTACATTAAAAGTGTAGTGCTCTAACCGGGTGAGCTAGTGGGTCTTATACTTCGCGTAATTCTTTCGACTTTCTATCCAGCAGAGCATCTATCTCTTTAATGAAGCGGTCGGTCATTTTCTGCACTTCGTCCTCACCCTTGAACTTGTCGTCCTCGCTGACATGGCCCTCGCTTTGCATTTTCTTGATCTTTTCATTGGCATCGCGGCGGATGGAACGCAGGGTGACCCGCCCGCGCTCGGCCATGTCCTTGCAGACCTTGATGAATTCTTCCCGGCGCTCCGTCGAGAGGGGCGGAAAGACCAAACGGATGGTCTTGCCGTCGTTGACCGGCGTGATGCCGAGCTTCGAATTCAAGATCGCTGTCTCAATGTCCTTGATGGCCGTGGCATCCCACGGCACCACCAAAATCTGGCGGGGATCAGGCGATGAGACCGCGGCCAGCTGTTTGATGGGGGTCGATGTTTCGTAATAATTGATGTGCATGTCCTCGACCAAGGCCGGCTGGGCCCGTCCGGTGCGCACCTCGGAAAACTCCCTTAAGGTCGTTTCCATGGTCTTCTTCATCTTGCCTTCAGTCTCTCTTAAAATGTCCTTGGCCGTCATAGAATGTTCCTTAAAAATAACAGTGCTTTAAGCGTTTACCGGACGATGGTGCCTATGGCCTCGCCATAAATGGCCCGCTTGATGTTCCCCTTCTGCAGCAGGTTAAACACGATGATGGGCAGGCTGTTGTCCATGCACATGCTGATGGCCGTGGCATCCATCACCTTCAAATTTTTCTTTAAGACATCGATGAATTTCAGGGTCTTGAATTTTTTGGCGTCCTTGTCCTTGATGGGATCAGAGGTGTAAACGCCGTCCACCTTGGTGGCCTTCATGATCACGTCGCAGCCGATTTCCGTGGCGCGCAGGGCCGCGGCCGTGTCCGTGGTGAAATAAGGATTGCCGGTGCCGGCCACAAAAATGATCACGCGGCGCTTTTCCAGATGGCGGATGGCCCTGCGTAAAATATACGGCTCAGCCACCGCGTGCATTTGGATGGCGGTCATCACCCGCGTCTGGATGCCGGTCTGCTCCAGGGCGTTCTGCAGGGCCAGGCCGTTCATCACCGTGGCCAGCATGCCCATATAATCCGCGACCGAACGCTCCAGGCCGAAGCGCTTGCTTTCCACATGGCCGCGGAAAATGTTTCCCCCGCCCACCACCAGGGCCATTTGGACCCCGGCCTCGTGGATTTCCTTGATTTCCTGGGCCAGGGACGCGCACATTTCAGCGTCGATGCCGTGAGGCAGGCGGCCCAGCAAGGCCTCGCCGCTTAATTTCAACAGGACCCTTTTATACACTGGAGACTTGTTCAAACTCATTCACCCACTTTAAATCTGACGAAACGGCCGACCACGATGTTCTCGCCGATCTTGGCCACCAGTTCATTAAGCAAGTCCTGAATGCTCTTGCCCGGGTCCTTCACATAGGCCTGGGACAAAAGGCAGCTGGCCTTGATAAAGGCCTCCTTGTCCGCTTCCTTGCCCAGGACATCTGCCGGCACTTCCTCTTTTTTAATGTACTTCGGGCTTGAGGCCGCGATATGCATGGCCAAATCCCGGGTAAATTTGCAAAAATCCTCATTGCGGGCCACAAAATCCGTCTCGCAATTGACCTCGACCACGGCCCCGATTTTATTGCCGTGATGGATATAGGCTTCCACGCGGCCTTCCTTGGCTGTGCGGTCGCTTTTTTTGGCCGCCAATTCCAGGCCGCGCTTGCGCAAAAGGTCCTTGGCTTTAGAAACATCCCCCTTGGCTTCTTCCAGGGCCTTTTTGCAGTCAATCACCCCGCAGCCGGTCTCTTCCCTCAAACGCTTGATATCATCCGCTGTCGCCGCCATCATACAGCCACCTCCTGGGCCTGGGACTCCTGCTGGGCCTTCTTGCCCGCCGCAAATTCCTTGCGGCCTTCGATCACGCTGTCGACCATCAGGCTGGTGATGAACTTGATGGACTTGACTGCATCGTCGTTGCCGGGGATGGGATATTGGACCAAATCAGGGTCGGAATTCGTGTCGATGAGGCCGAAGACCGGAATCCCTAAACGGTTGGCCTCAGCCACGGCAATTTCTTCCTTTTTAGTGTCCACGATGAATATGGCTTGCGGGATGACACCCATGTCGCGGATGCCGCCCAGATCGCGGATCAGGCGTTCCTTTTCCTTCATTAACAGGGAGGCTTCCTTTTTGGTCAGGCGGTCCACCGTGCCGTTGGTTTCCATCTTTTCGATGTCCACCAGTTTTCTCACGGATTTCTTGACGGTTTCCAAATTGGTGAGCAGGCCGCCCATCCAGCGGTTCTTGACATAGTACATCTCGCAGCGCTTGGCTTCTTCCTCAATGACCTGCTGGGCCTGCTTCTTGGTGCCCACCAAGAGGATCCTGCCGCCCTTGGCCGCGATGTCCCGGATGGCATCGCGTGCGCTGTTGAGCCGCTCCACGGTCTTTTCCAGGTCAATGATATAAATGCCGCCGCGTTCCCCGAATATAAACCGTTTCATCTTGGGGTTCCAGCGGCGGCTCTGATGACCGAAATGCACTCCTGCTTCCAGCAGTTTCTTGATCAATTCTGTGGCCATAAACGTTGTGCTTCCTTTCTGCTTCGGCCCTGCCGGCGGATTGTGCCTCAATCAGGTTTAGACAGGGCCTTTGGTTTTAGCCCGCCCTTGATTACAACCTCATGCCCTCAAGAACGGCTATTTTAGGGTTAAATTGACCTTTTACTATAACAAACAGTTGAATATTTGCAATCATTTTTCCGACAAAGCGCCGTTGGTCCGGAACTGGGTCTCATATAATCTGCGGTAAAGCGGGCAGGAGTACAAAAGATCATCGTGTCTGCCCAAACCCACCATGTGCCCATGCTCCAAAACCACGATTTTGTCCGCCTTCATGATGGTGGAAAGCCGGTGGGCAATGGCAATGACGGTGCGGCCCTGCATCAGCTTATCCAAGGCCTCCTGCACGTATTTCTCCGATTCCGAGTCGAGCTGGGAAGTGGCCTCATCCAGGATCAAAATCGGCGGGTTTTTCAGGATGGCCCTGGCAATGGTCAGGCGCTGTTTCTCGCCGCCGGAGAGCCGGAAGCCACGGTCGCCGATCGTGGTTTCATAGCCCTTGGGCATCTTGGCCACAAAGGTGTCGGCAAAGGCCATGTGGGCCGCCTGCTGGATCTGCTCCATGGTCACATCAAAGGTCCCATAGGCGATATTGTTCCTGACGGAATCATTGAAAAGAATGGCCTCCTGGGTCACAATGCCCACCTGGCCGCGCAGGGATTTAAAAGAAGCCTCCCGCACATCCACCCCGTCAAACAGGATCCGGCCCTGGGTCACATCATAAAAACGCGGGATCAAATTGACCAGGGTGGATTTGCCCGAACCCGTGGGCCCCACCATGGCCACCAACTCCCCTTTTTTAATGGTCAGATTGATGCCCTGCAAAACGTTCCCGGAAATTTCATCATAATAAAAATTGACGTCCTTCATCTCGATCTTGTCCTTGAACACCTCAAATTGGGCCGCGTTGGATTTTTCTTCCACGGTGGGCTTGGTCTCCAGCACTTCATAAATGCGCACGTTGGCCACCAAACCGGCCTGCATGATGGTCACCACATTGGCCAGGCGTTTGATCGGACGGATCAGCTGGCTCATAGCCACGACGGAAGCGGCGAAGACGCCGAAGGAGATGTGCTTGTGCACCACGTCCTGGGCCAGGATGTAAAGGATCACCATGCCGCAGGCGGCCCCCATCATTTCCGTGATGGGCCCCATCAGCCCCATCCTAAAAAGGGATTTCATGCGCAATTTGTAATAATCGTGGTTCTGGTGGCGGAAGCGCTGGATCTCGTATTTTTCCGTGCCGAAGGCCTTTAAGATGCGCACGCCGGAAATGGTCTCCATCAGGTGCGAGTTGATGTCCGCCATTTTTTCCTGGGTGTTTTTGGCCAGCTTGCGCAATTTCTTGTTGATCAAGGTCATGGGCCAGCCGATGGCCGGAAATAAGGCAAGCACGATCAGCGTGCCCTTGGCATTCAGTATGAAGGCCAGAAACATGAACACCCCGATCAAAACCGGCTGTTTGAACAAATCCGTCATGGCGTAGGAAATGGTGTTTTCAATGGCGTTCACATCATTGGTGATCCTGGAAATCAGCTCCCCTGTGCGCTTGCGGCTGAAATATTCCAGCGACAGGGTCTGGATGCGCTCAAACAGGCGCAAGCGAATGTCCCGCATCACGGCCTGGGCCACATCATTGATGTAATAATTGGAAAAAAATGCAACCACCTGCCCGATCCCAAAAAAGATGATGAAGATCAAAATGGTCATCGGCAAAAGCTTCTGGGGATCGATGGTATTGAGCTGGTTGATCAATTGCTGCAGAAAATCAGGCAGCCTGTCCATATGAGGGATTTTAATGGGCTCGCCGATGAGGCAGCGGTCCACGATCGGTAAAATGAACGTAAACTGCATGCCTTCAAAGAGCGAGGAGAGGATGATAAAAACAATGGCGATGCCAAAGAGCCCCTCATGGCCCTTAATAAATCTTAAGAGTTTAAAATAGTTTTTCATAAGAATCCGTAATTTAGCATGGTGTTTGACATTTGTCGAGCGGTTTGTTATTGTTTAACCTAATGAAACGAATCAATTTAGGCCTGATCGGCTGCGGTTTTTTGGGCCAGCGGCACCTCAAATGCCTGCACGCGCTTAAAAACAAGGTCCAGCTTACCGCCCTATGTGATCATCACCCGGAACACGCCAAACATCTGGGCAGGCAATACCACGTGCCGGTGTTCGGTGATTATAAAGAAATCCCCGGGCCCCTGGATGCTGTTAGCATCTGCACCCCCACCGTCACCCATGCCATGATCGCCTCCCATTTTCTGCGGCAAGGCGTGCATGTTTTTGTGGAAAAACCCATCACCATGCATTTGGATGAGGCGGATGAACTGATCCGCCTGGCTGAAGCCAAAAACCTCAAATTGCAAGTCGGCCATGTGGAGCGCTTTAACAGCGCCTTCACCACCATCGAGCCTGTGGCCCAGAACCCCTTGTTCATCGAATGCCACCGGCTCAACCTCTTCCCCAACCGCTCCCTGGACATTGGAGTCGTCATGGACCTGATGATCCATGACATCGACATCATCTTAGGCCTGGTCCGGGCCCCGCTTAAGGATATCCAGGCCGTGGGCATCAATGTGCTGACGGACAAGGAAGATATCGCCAACGCGCGGCTCACCTTTGCCAACGGCTGTGTCTGCAATGTCACGGCCAGCCGCATCTCCCCTGAAGTGACCAGAAAAATCCGGCTCTTTACCAAGAATGCCTACATCTCCCTGGATTATGCCAAGCAGGAAGCCAGCCTCTACAGCAAGGACGAGCGCGGCATCCACAAGCGCGGCATCCCCATTGAAAAAGAGGAGCCGCTGAAAAAAGAGCTCGAGCATTTCATCGACTGCGTCCGGGACGATCTGCCCCCCAAGGTCTCCGGCAGGGAAGGCCGCGAGGCCCTCAAGGTCGCCCTGGACATCACCCAAAAAATATGGGAACACCGTCAAAACATGTCATGATGGTGGCCGGCGAAGCCTCCGGCGACATGCGCGCCGCGGGCCTGGCCAGGGCCTTGAAAGGGCTTGCCCCTGAAATCAGGCTGACCGGCATCGGCGGCGCCTCCATGCGCCAGGCCGGCGTTGTGTGTTTTGCCGACATCACCGAGCTGGCTGTGATCGGCATCACGGAAGTGGTCAAGAATTTCAACCGCATCAAAAAGGTCTTTGAACAAACATTAAAACAAATCGATGAGACCAGGCCCGATGCCGTTGTGCTGGTGGATTATCCGGGCTTTAACCTGCGCCTGGCCGCTGAAATCAAAAAACGCGGCATCAAGGTCATCTACTACGTATCCCCCCAGGTCTGGGCCTGGAGGGAAAAACGGGTCTTGAAAATCAAGGAACTTGTAGACAGAATGATGGTCCTCTTTCCTTTTGAAAAAGACATCTATGCCAAATACGGGATGAAGGCGGATTGCGTGGGGCATCCTTTGGCCGATGAAATCCGTGTAGACAAAAACCAGACCGAAGTTTTAAAAAGTCTGGGTTTGTCCGCCAGTAAAACCACCATCGGCCTGATGCCGGGGTCCAGGTCCAAGGAAATCGAACGGCACCTGCCCTGCATGCTCGATGCGGCGCGCATCCTTTTGGCCCATAATAGGGAACGCCAATTTATCCTGCTTAAAGCGCCCACCATCTCTTTGGCCCTCATTGAAGAATCATTGCGGACAGAACAAAACAAGCTCTCTAAAAAAACCGCCGCGCCGCCTTCAGAACCGGGCCAGGACATGCCCATCAAAATTTATGACGGCCCCATTTACGACGGCATGAACGCGGCGGACGCGATCATCGTGGCCTCCGGCACAGCCACGCTGGAATGCGCCCTGCTCAAAAAACCCATGGCCGTGCTCTACAAGACATCCTGGCCGACCTATGCCCTGGCCCGCGCCCTGATCAAAATCCCTTATATCGCCTTGGTCAATATTGTGGCGGGAAAAAAAATCGTCGAAGAATTGATCCAGGAGGATGCGCAAGGACCCGGGATTGCCAAGGCCTTGGAAGAAGCCATGCATAATCCCCGCCTCACCGAAGAATTGGCCGCGGTCAAATCCGCCCTCGGCGAGGGCGGGGCCAGCCTGCGCGCGGCCAAGATTGTTCTTGAGGAACTATAAGGCCTTTTCCAGACGGGCGATGATGTCCTGCGTTTGGGCAAGATCAGCGCGCATTTGGGTCATGTCGCGGGAGGCGCCGGCAAAACAGACCAGATCAGCTGCTTCCAAAAGCGACTTGATTTGATCGATCAAGGTTTGATCGATTTTCGCCTCCGCTAAATGGCCGGTTATTTCCATAACGCTTAACGCCGGGGATGAAAGATGCCATTTATTGGCCAAATAATCTTTCAAGACCTTGGAGATCAGGCCGTAAAAATCCTTGAGTCTCCCCGATCCCATCAGCCCTTCAGCCGGCGCCAAAGCCTTCTTGGCTTCCCGAACAGCCTTTAACCGGCGGGCAAAGGCCGGGTCGTTTTCTAAGCGTTCTTGAAACGCCTTCCAAATAAAATAGGCAGTTGCTCCCGCAACGGCAACACCCAGGACAGTCCAAAACCATACCATGCCCAATAATTTTTTAATCAGGTGCAAAAAATCTTTGAAGATTTTGCCCAGGGACAAGGTATTGGCCGCAAGTACAGCAGGTTCCTTGCTCATATCGGCAAAACCAACGGCCTTAAAATCCTGGTCAGGATTAGGAGCTGACACGGTGATGGGGAAAGGCCCCTGGGTCAGTGTTTTATAATCATTCAAGGACGTGTCGAAATAAGAAAAATTCAAGGCAGGCACCTCCTTGGTCCCGGGGGCGGTCGGGATAATCACTTCTTCCGCTGTTTTCTCGTCGCCCGTATCCTTGATCTTGGGCTCATAGGTCTTAAAGCCCTCCGCCTGGAACACAGGCATTTTGAAACTCTTGAAATTGCCGCTGCCTTTGATGTCCATTTTGAGCGTCAAGGGGTCGCCTGCCTTGACCTGCGCTGGTGCTGCCGAGGCCTGAAAATCGAACTGGCCGATGGCGCCGGTAAAATCCTGCGGTTTGTTGGCTTGCGGCAAGGCCAAGACATGCAGGTGGATGGCCTCGGAATTGATCGTGGCCGGACGGGCGGCATAGGTGTCGAAAAAATTATTGAAGAAATTCCCGCCGAAGAAATCATTTTCCTGGCCAAAAGGATTGTTTTGGCCGGTCTTATAAATGATATTGCCCTGGATTTGTATGGGCCCGATCTGCAGGTCTCCCAATTGATTGGGATAGATCTTAGTCTTGTATTCCACCGTGTCATATTTGATCCCATTATAGACCTGCGCCCCTTGCTCGGGTTTTTCAAACGCATCCATCAAAAAGCCCTGCTTGTCGAAATTAGCCAGCTGGATATCGCGCATGGGAACCGCGTTGACCAAAAGCTTGATGCTCAAGGTCACGGCCTGGCCCAGATACACCTCGGCCTTGTCAGCAGAGACCATGATCAGGACCTTGTCCTTCAGGCTATCGGCGCTGGGCGCCTGGCCTTGCGGCGGTGCAGGACCGGGGGCCTGGCCTTGCGGGGGGCCGGCCAGGACATCGACATCAATGGGTTTGGTGGTGTAGGTCTGCCCGGCAATGGTGGCGCTGATGGCCGGGATCTGGAAATGGCCGGCCTTGTTGGGAAACAGATTGTAAATAAAGGAACGCTCGCTGTGATAATCTCCGTTGATGATGGAAACGCTGGTCGAGGGGCCCACATATTTGGCGGAAAAACCGTCCAGCACCGGAAGATTGATGGGGTCAAGGTCCTGGTTGACGCCGGTAATGGTCAGGGTCAATTGCAGGGCCTCATCCAAAGAAACGCGCGCGGAATTGACCGTTGCTTCAAAGGTGACAGCATCGGCCCGCGCCTGTTCGCAGGCCGCCGACACTACAAATAAGGCCATGGCGAGCGCCGCTATTCGATTTAAGCGCCGCAGACCCCTGACGGAAAAACCGCTTCGCCGCTTGGGCTTAGGCCATGACTGATCCATTGACTTCATATCACCAATCCTTCAAAACCGGCCTTTCATCCATTTTCTTTTGCCTGTAGTTTAACAGCTTTTTAGGCTCTTCATTGTCCTGATAATCTTCCAGCAGATCTTCCGCCTGTTTACGGTCAAGGTCCTTTTGCCCCTGCTGGGCCTGGTCTTGGGCTTGCTGTTCTTTCTGCTTTTTGGACCCGGATGGATTTTGCTTGTCCGCCTGGTTCTTTTGGTCTTGCTGTTGCTGGTCCTGCTGATTTTGTTGATTCTGTTGGTTCTTCTGTGCCTGTTGTTGATTCTGTTGGTTCTGCTGATCTTGCTGATTCTGTTGATTTTGTTGAGATTGCTGGTTTTGTTGATTCTGCTGATTTTGCTGTTGATCCTGCTTATTTTGCTGTTTATTTTGCTGTTGATTCTGCTGCTGATTCTGCTTTTTCTGCTTTAACCGCTCAATCTCCTTTTTAACAAAATCCTCGTTATATTGGGCGTCCTGGTCCTTGGGATCTTCGGCCATGGTCTTATCATAATGACCCATGGCCTCCTGCATGGACTTGATGGCCTCATCCACATTGGTGTATTCCTGCTGAGCGCCCTTGCGAAAAAGCACATTGCCTAAATTATACTCTGCCTTGGGCCTGATTTTAAGATTTTTATCTTGCGCCGCTTGCTGTAAATATCCAAAGGCCTTGTCATAATCCCCCTTTTTATACAGGGCTGTGCCCAGATCATATTGGACCACGGGCAATTGTTCTTGGCGGCCCAAGGCATCCTGGTACATTTTAAGGGAATCATCGAATTTTCCTTCTTTATAAAGATTGTTGGCCTTGTTGACCTCGCCGGCAACAGACGCATGGGCCTGGCCGGAAAAGCAAAACAGAACGCCTATCCCAAAGAACAAAATCTTTTTCCTGTGTAAAACCAGGGCCTCGGCCCATAACAGCAGAAAGGCCAGGGTCAGGGGCCACTGGAAACGCTCGTCATACTGCTTGGACATTTTTTCCTGATTGTCATGCTTTTTCAATTTCGACAATTGCCTCTCATACAGATAATCCAGGCCGAATTCCTCGGCGCCGCTATGCACATACGCGCCGCCGGTGATATAGGCGATCTGCTGCAGCAGGTTTTCATTCAAGTGGGACTTGACCACATTGCCGTCGCTGTCTTTCAAAAATTCCGGCTGGCCGGATGCATCCGGCACCTGGACCAGGTCCCCTTCCCGGGTGCCCACGCCGACGGTAAAAATCTTCAAGCCCTTGGCCTTGGCCCGCCTGGCCGCCTGCAGGGCATCGCCTTCCTGGTCTTCCCCGTCCGTCACCAGGACCACGGCCTTGTCGGAATCCGCCATCCCTGCGTAGGCCTGAATGCTTGCATCGATGGCCGCGGCCATGTTTGTCCCGCCCCGGGGGATGGCATCTGTGCCCAGATCCTCCAGGCTCAATAAAAACCCGTTGTAATCATAGGTCAACGGGCACATCAGCATCGCGTCCCCCGCAAAAGCGATGAGGCCGATATGGTCAGAGCCGTCTAATTTCAGGATAAGGTCCTTGATGGCAAGCTTGGTGCGCTCAAGGCGCGAAGGCTTGACATCCTTAGTCAGCATGCTTTTGGACGTGTCGATGACGACCATCACGTCCAGGCCGTGGCGTTTGACCGGCAGTATATGAAACCCCCATTGCGGACGGCTTAAGGCCGCGACCATGAAGACAAAGGCCGCCATCAGCAAGGCGGCCTTAAGCCTGTGACGTTTCAGGCTGAATCCCTCGGCCAGCTCATCGATGAGATGGGCCTCGACGAAGCGCGCCATCATGCGGCGGCGGTATTGAAAAAACAGATGCAGGCCCGCGGCGATCAGCGGCAGCAACCACAGCAGGTGCCAGGCCTGGGGATTGGCGAATTTCATGGGATTTTCAAAAATACGCTGTTGGTTAAAATGATTTCCAGGGCCAGGACGCCCAGCGCGGCCCCGGTATATTCCCAAAACAAAGGCTCATACTGCTTGAAGCCCTTGTCCTCGATCTTGGTTTTTTCCAGCTTGTCGATCTGGGCATAGATGCCGCGCAAAGACTCGGTGTCTGCCGCGCGGAAATATTGGCCGCCGGTCATCCCGGCGATTTTCTTTAAGGTCTCCTCATCCAGGTCAAACTGCGCCTGCTCATAATGCTTGTTGCCGAATTCATCCACCACGGGAAACGGCACAATCCCCGTGGTCCCGGCGCCGATGGTATAAATTTTGATCCCTAAGGCCTGGGCGGTCTTGGCCGCGGTCAAGGGGTCGATTTTGCCGGAATTATTGACCCCGTCGGTCAACAGCACGATGATCCTGGACTTGGCCTTGCTTTTTTTCAATCTTAACAGCGAGGTGGTGATGCCGGAACCAATGGCCGTGGCATCTTCAATAAGGCCGACGCGGACCTGCCGCAGGTTTTCAAGCAGCCAGGAATGGTCCACGGTCAGCGGGCAGACGGTATAGGCCTGGGAGCCGAAAACAATCAGGCCCAGCCGGTCGTCCGGCCTCTGCTGGATAAAATTTTCCACCGTGCTTTTGATGATGTCCAAACGGCTGATTCTTTGGCCGTTGACCACATAATCCTCCGCCGACATGCTGCCTGAGACATCGAGGGCCAGGACAATGTCAATACCTTCGCTGGAAAGCTTTGACTGCGCCAATAATTTGCGGGGACCGGCCAAGGCCACCAGCAAAAGGACCAGGACCAGGGCCCGCAAGACCCAGGGCAGAAAGCTCCAGCGCGCGCGCCAGGTCCCTCCCAATTGGCCCATCACCATCAGGGATGAAAACCTGAAACGGGCCTCTTCCCTGCGGCGGAAAACAAACCAATACAACAGCGCCGACAGCGGGATCAACAGCAAGACCAAAGGGGTTTTAAACTCGGGTATCATCTACAAGTTTTTTGGCCAAATCAAAATTGTGCTGCGCCTCGGTGAGGGTCGGCGCGTATTTGGCGAATTTCACCATGTCGCAGGAATCCAAAAAATCCTTCAAGGCCTTTTTTTGGGCCTCGTTCAAATAGCCGGCAATGCCCAAATAATACAAAAATTCTTCCGTAGTCATGTGCGGGGCATGGATCTGAAAACGGTCTTCCATGTAATGGCGCGCGATATCCGCCACCCGCGTAAAAAATTCCTTGAACCGTCCCTGGTCCGGCAAATTTTCCCGGCGCAAAGCTTCCAGCGCCTGGTAGGCCTTCTCCCACGCCGGCAAGGGCGGGGCCAGGGGCTGGGTACGCTCCGGAGGCCGTTTGGAAAACCATCTAAAAATAAAAACTGCGGCCGCGGCCAATAAGAAGCCCAAGGCAAGCCACACAGCCCACCCCCAATCAGGCAGGTCCACCGGAGCTTTGACGTCCTTGATATCGTTTATCATTTTTCTATCGGGCTAAGCGATGGCGCCTTTGGGCAAAAAAACTGACCAGGGCCTTGGTATACGGCACGTCGGTTGATATGTCGATATGGTCGATGCCGATGCCATCGAACAAACGGCTGCGGTTTTTCATCAGCGCTTCGGACTTGGACCGGTATCTCTGGCGCACGATGCGATGCGAACTGTCCAATAGGGTCCTGGCGCCTGTTTCCGCGTCCACCACCTCGAGCAGGCCGCAATCAGGCAAATCCATTTCCCTGGGGTCGGTCAGGGTGATGGCGATCAGGTCGTGGTGCTGATTGGCGATGCGCAGGGACTTGCGCAGGGAAGCATAATCCGCGCTGGAGTCGAAAAAGTCCGAAACCATGAACACCGTGGATTTGCGCCTGAGCACCCTGGTCAAATACTCCAGCACCCTGGAAAAATCCGTGGTCTTGCCCTTGGGCTTGAAATAAAGGATTTCCCGGATCACCCTTAAGACATGGGCCTTGCCTTTTTTCGGTGGAATATACAGCTCCGGCTCATCTGTAAACATCAAGAGCCCCACCTTGTCATTGTTGCGGATGGCGGCAAAGGCCAGCACCGCGGCGATTTCAGCCGCCAGCTTGTTTTTCATTTGGCCCGTGGAGGCAAAATGCACCGAAGCCGAGGCATCCACCAGGACCATTACCGTAAGCTCACGCTCTTCAACGTACTTTTTAATATGGGCCAGGCCGGTGCGGGCCGTGACGTTCCAGTCGATGTCGCGGATATCATCCCCGGGCTGGTAGGCGCGCACCTCATCAAATTCCATGCCCCTGCCTTTAAAGACGCTGTGATACGCGCCCGCGAAAACATCCGTCACCAGGCGGTTGGTCGTAATATCGATGCGCAGGATTTTTTCGAGAATTTCTTTGGGGATCATCCGGGCCTGCCTGTTTTAAGGCACTTCGACTTCGTCTAAAATCCTTTTGACCAAATCCTCGGGGACCTTGCCCTCGGCCTCAGCCTCATAACTGGGGATCACGCGGTGCCTGAGCACATCCATGCCGATCGACTTGACGTCCTGGGGTGTCACAAACCCCCGCCCCTGGATAAAGGCATGGGCCTTGGCGGCCAGGGCGAGATTGATGGTGGCCCGGGGCGAGGCCCCGTACAGGATCAGGCCTTTGAGATCATCCAGTTTGTGGCTTTCAGGATGGCGTGTGGCTTCCACGATCTGCACGATGTAATATTCGATCTTTTCATCCATGTAGATTTCATCCACGACGGAACGCAGCCGGAGGATGTCCTGCGGCGAGGCCACGGCCTGCACCGGAAACGACGGACCGGTTTTGGCCATGCGCTTGAGGATTTTCAGCTCCTCGTCCTTGGCCGGATAGGTGATCCTGACCTTGAGCATGAAGCGGTCCACCTGGGCCTCGGGCAAGGGATAGGTCCCTTCCTGCTCGATCGGGTTTTGCGTGGCCAAAACCAGAAACGGGTCCTCCAGTTTCAGGGTCTCCTCGCCGATGGTGACCTGGCGCTCCTGCATGGCCTCAAGCAAAGCGCTTTGCACCTTGGCCGGCGCGCGGTTGATCTCGTCGGCGAGCACCAGGTTGGCGAACAGCGGGCCCT
>CAZACW010000059.1:0-15351 GCA_964483785.1 uncultured Planctomycetales bacterium | reverse complement strand
AAACGCGATGATCCTCAGTTAACATTCATCTAAAACTTTACCGGACAGCACTGATGCATTAACCTATTGAAAAATATAGATTTCGGCAGAACTGACACCAAATACGAAGCCAAATACAAGACATTACGGGTTGCAGGGTGGTAGTATCTGATGTAGAAATACAAAATGATGTTGTGAAAAAGATTAAAGAAGTTTTTTCTACTACGACTGTAGTTGACCGTAGGATTCATCCGAGCTATGGATACCGTGCAGTTCATGTTATTATAAAACATAAAGAAAAGGCCATTGAAGTACAAATTCGGACTGAATTACAGCACGGTTGGGCTGAGTTTTCAGAGAAACTTTCAGATAAGATTGATTCATCGATAAAATATGGTGGTGGCAGCAAAAAAATCCAGAGAATGCTTTTAAACATTTCTAAAATAATCAAATTGTTTGAGAACCAGAGAACAAAAATAAATCCTCAGACAACAAAAAGAATAAGCCAATCAATTGCTAAAATTATAAATAATTATTCAAAATTAATTTTTGATTATGGAGAATAAATATGATTCTTTTAATTGAATATGACCGTTCAAAAGGCCTTATTGTCAACGAGTACAGATTTAGTGATTCTGATAGAATACAAGCAGAAAAACAACGTCTTCAAATTGAATTGAATTTAAATCGACAAAAAATCGACCATGAAGTTGTGCTTTTAGAAGCTGTGGATGAAAAACACTTGCGACATACTCATCGGCGTTATTTTGAGACTCTCCATTCTATAGCAATTTCTACTGGCACAGCGACTCCTATAATAACCAAGACTAATTAAGACTCTATTAAAATCATACTCGTTCATCTAAAAATTTTGACCGTTGACTGAGTACGACTTTTTATAATTTTATGATACATAATATATTACAGAAAAAAGTATTTTTAGAAACCTACGGATGGCCGATGGGTGCAGTACGTTACGAGTTTGATTGAGTTTCTAAGCAAAATTTACATTGAATAATTTTATTAAACCAGTCACGACCCCCCGAAAGTGACCAAATAGGAGGGGTGTAATTATGGGAAATGCAAATTCAGAAAATAGACAAGACGTCGTTGTTTTTCGCCCTCATGGGGCAAAAATAGCTTTAGAAGTGAAATTAAAGGAAGAAACCGTTTGGCTTACACAGGCTCAAATGACAGAATTATTTCTGACAGAACGCAGTGTTATTACCAAACATATTCGTAATATATTCCAAATTAAGGAGTTAGAAAAGAAAAGCAATGTGCAAAAAATGCACATTGCAAATTCGGATAAACCTGTCCAATTTTATAACCTTGATGTCATTATTTCTGTAGGATATCGTGTTAATTCAAGAAGGGGGACACAGTTTCGAATTTGGGCGACCAATGTATTAAAACAGCATTTGATTCAAGGTTATACCATTAATGATAGACGACTTAAAGAACATACGGCCAGCTTAAAGACCCTTCAAAATGCTGTAAAAATGTTGGCCGATTTAAGTCAGCGCAAAGCATTGACCAGTGATGAGGCTAAAGGGTTATTTGAAGTCATTCGTGATTATAGCTACGGCTTGAACGTTCTTGATGATTACGACCATGGCCGTATTGAAATTAAATCAGCCACAGCCAAGGAATGTTATCAATTAACTTACGATGAAGGCAAACGTCTTATTGAACAAATGCGCCAAAAATTTGGTGGGAGTGGCTTGTTTGGCCATGAAAAAGACGATTTTTTTAAGAGTGCATTGGGAGCCGTTTATCAGACCTTTGGAGGCAAAGACCTATACTCAAGCATTGAAGAAAAAGCTGCCAATTTAATCTATTTGATTGTAAAAAATCATGCCTTTTCTGATGGAAATAAACGCATCGCGGCGGCCTTGTTTGTTTATTTTCTTGATAGAAATAAAATCCTTTATAAAGCCGATGGTAGTAAACGTATTGCCGATAATGCCTTGGTTGCCATTACACTCATGATTGCCGAAAGCCAGCCGAAAGAAAAAGATATTATCACGACTTTGGTAGTAAACTTGATTAATAAATTGAATTAAGGTTATAATGTGCCTAATAATTACTGTTGCATAGGAGAATGGATGATAAAAATTTTACTAACAACAATAATTCTTATTTACATTTATTCGCCTGTAGAAGCACAAATTAAATCAGAAATTCAGAATAAAACAATTTTAATAGTAAATTCTGTGCCAGGAGAAGGCATTGAAACCAAATTATATATTTACGGTGATGGTAATGGAGAGATATCCGAACTCAGCACTGGTCGATGGGTAATAAGAAGTAAGTTCGTCGTTGGCCAGCAAAAATTAATAGAATTAATAAATTTAATTGAGAGAACCAATTTTAATGAACTAAAGAATCATAAATTTACAGAAACGTGTCCCGAGGCATATGATGGCGTTAGATATGTTTATTCATTTGCAACAAAACATGGTGTAGAGATTTTAGATAGCTGCGAGACTCTGATAGATGAAAAAAGTCAATTATTTCGGGTTATTAAAAACATTTCAGACAATTCGTATAGTGAAGCGTTTCGCTCTGCTTAAAAATTTTAAATGAGGTAACGACGCTTTTCTTGGTGTAAAAATAAATATGAAAAGAGTATTTTTAGAAACATATGGTTGTCAGATGAATGAGTATGACAGCGAGCTGGTGCGCTCGATTCTCGAAAAGGAAAACTACTCATTTGTCAACGATGAGCTTACCGCGGACATTGTGATGCTTAACACCTGCGCCATCCGCGAGCACGCCCACCGCAAGGTCTTTGGCCGGGTGCATAGCATCCGCCATGCCCGCGGCAAGGACAAGCCGGTCATGATCGGTATTTTAGGCTGTATGGCCACCAATCTGCGCCAGGACCTTTTGGAAGACCGCAGTCTAAAGATTGATTTTATTGCAGGCCCGGACAGTTATAAAAAACTGCCGCAATTGATCAGCGAAGCCTCTGAAGAAGGCCAAAAATCCTACGATGTGACTTTGTCTGAGTTTGAGACCTATTCCGATGTCAATCCCAGCCGCAAAGAGGGAGTCAATGCCTGGATTGCCGTGATGCGCGGCTGTAATAATTTCTGCACTTTTTGCGTTGTGCCTTATACACGCGGCAGGGAGCGCAGTCGTTCCCCCCAAAACGTCGTCGAAGAAGCCCAGTGGCTGGCTTCTGAGGGTTTTAAACAAATCACCCTCCTTGGTCAAAATGTCAATTCCTACCGTTATGACCACCATGATTTCGCCCATTTAATGGATGAAGTCAGCAAGGTGGAAGGCATCGAAAGAATCAGATTTACCTCGCCTCACCCAAAAGATTTTCCCGACCGCTTTATTGACCTGATGGCTGCCAATCCTAAAATATGCAAACATATCCACCTGCCTTTGCAATCCGGCCATAATCGCGTATTGGAAATGATGAACAGGACCTATACCAAGGAAGAATTTTTGGCCCTGGTGGATAAAATCCGCTCCAAAATCCCGGAAATCGTGCTGACAACGGATATTATCGTGGGCTTTCCCACGGAAACAGAGGCTGAATTTGAAGAAACGCTTGAGATGATGCGCAGGGTAAGGTTTGACTCAGCCTTTACCTTTAAATATTCCGAACGCCAGGGGACCATCGCTTCAAAAAAATACCCTGACGATGTTCCCGATACGGTCAAAACAGCGCGCATCATGCGCTTGAATGAAATCCAGAAAGCAATCACCCTCCAAAAAAACCAGGCTGATATCGGGAAAACCTTCCAAATTCTCATAGAGCCGACCCCTCCCAACAAAGCCGCAGAGCATACCGTCGGCCGGACAGACGGCAATAAATTGGTCATTTTACCTCTCAATGGCCTAAAAACAGGGGATTTAGCCATGGTCAAGATCACCTCAGCCACCCCGCACGCCCTGAAAGCGCTTTCTTTACAAAAATAACTGTAACATTTTGGCGTCCTCCAGGTTTAAAGGTCAGAGAGAGGCAAGAGAAGACGAATGGACTTACAAGGCACACAGGACGAAGATTTGGTCCTTCAGTTTTACCAGGGGGACGAGGAGGCG
This sequence comes from uncultured Planctomycetales bacterium, assembly GCA_964483785.1. Classification (GTDB taxonomy): domain Bacteria; phylum Omnitrophota; class Gorgyraeia; order Zapsychrales; family Fredricksoniimonadaceae; genus JABDGZ01. Next base: position 11,310 of record CAZACW010000059.1, on the reverse strand, counting down.
CTGGCCGTGGTCTTCAAGCGTTACAAAGATAATCTGTTTAATTACGCCCTTCGTTTGTCCGGCAATAGGGCGGACGCCGATGAAGCCGTCAGCCATGCCTTCATGATGGTCTGCCAAAAGCGCTATACCCTCAAGCCGGGGGCCAGTTTTAAGACCTGGCTTTTTACCGTGGCCCATCATTTGTGCATTTCAAGATTAAAGGGGCAGAATAAATTTTTTTCTTTATGGTCCCGCAAAAATGATATGGGCGAGGAGCAAATGATAGATTTGCCTGATCCATCAGGCACGGCGCGGGATGTGCTGGACCAAAAAGAAACCGCGGCCCTGGTGCAAAAAGCCTTGCATCGGCTCCCGAAAGAACAGAAAGAAGCGCTGATTTTAAGGGAATTCCAAAAGTTTTCGTATGATGAGATATCCCAAGTGCTCAATTGTTCGCTGGAAAAGGTCAAAGTCCTGATTTTTCGCGCGCGCCAAAACCTTAAAAATACGCTCCCACCTGTTGTTGTAGAGGAGGGAAGATAAGATGAACCACGACGACATCAAAATCCTCATTTCCGCTTATATGGACGGTGAAATCACCGCCCAGGAAAAGACAACGGTCGAAGAACATTTAAAGACCTGTCCTTCCTGCCAGAAGGACGTGCAAGCCTACAAGTCCATTTCGTCTTCTCTCTCACAATGGCCTGATGAAAGCCTTTCTCCGGATGAAAGTCTCAAGATCCAAAAACGGCTTTTACAAAGGAGAGAACCCATGATGACCCAACGCAACTTGATCACCTTTGGGACCACCTTAGCCTTGACGCTGATTGTTGGTTCAGTGGTGCAGATGGAATTAAAGCCTAATCTGAAATCTGCTTTGATCAATCCCACAGCGGCTGTTACACGTCCTGTAATGCCAACAGCCAATTCTGCTGTCCCTGCAGTCCAAAAACCTATGCCGGTTATGTTGCCTGTGCTACAGAGTCCGGTTGCTGCCTTGAAAATGATGACGTTTAACAATGTCATTATAGATAGGAAAAAAGAATATTGGGGCACTAGCGGATCTGCCTTTCAATCAGCTGGACCTTCCATGGCGCTGATGAGAGCCGCTCCAGATGCATTCGCAAATAAGCGTACGGGTATGGAGCAAATTGTGGAGACCGGCGCATTAGAAGATGCAGGGAAGGGTTCTCGATTGGCTGACGATCTTAGCCAGAATGCGTCCACAACCAAGGGTTTAATTCCTGAAAGCCTTTGGGCTAACGGCAGCGTCAATAGATTGGGCGGTTATAATCAAGCTATGGCGGTTTCAGGAAACATCAATGGTTATCCGTATTCCAATTACTGGCAGAGCGCGCCGTCCAACACTGAACAGTATGACCGTATTGTTGACAATCCATTCCTGGGTGTGAAAGACAATCCCTTATCAACGTTTTCAATGAATGTCCATACAGGCTCTTACGCCAATGTCCGCCGTTTTTTAAATAATGGCCAGATTCCGCCTAAGGATGCGGTCCAGATTGAGGAATTGGTCAATTATTTCAATTATGATTATCCTCAGCCGGCCGGCAATGATCCGTTCTCCATCACGACTGAAGTTTCCGTCTGTCCTTGGAACAGCCAGCATCAACTGGCCCTGATCGGCTTGCAAGGTAAAAAATTGCCTATGGAGAATCTTGCGCCGAGCAACTTAGTTTTATTGATTGATATTTCAGGCTCCATGGGGCAAGAGGATAAATTGCCCTTGGTTAAGTCTGCTTTGCACTTATTGGTTGAACAATTGCGGCCGCAGGACACTGTTTCTATTGCCGTATTTTCCGGTTCTGCGCAACGTTTATTAGAGGCCGCTTCAGGCCGGGAAAAAGATAAAATCGAGGCGGCCATTGACAATTTGGAAGCCGGAGGCTCAACCAATGGAGAAGATGGCCTTCAACTGGCCTATAAGATGGCCAAGGAGAGCTTCATTCCCAATGGAAACAACCGCATCATCATAACCACGGACGGTGATTTTAACGTAGGCACATCTGCTGACGGGGACTTGGTGCGGATGATCCAGGAAAAGAAGGACCAGGGGATCTATCTGACTGTATTCGGTTTCGGTATGGGCAATATCAAGGCTTCCCGGATGGAAAAATTGGCGGATGCCGGCCACGGGACCTACGCTTATATTGATTCCTTGGATGAGGCCCGCAAACAATTCGAGCAGCAGCTGGCGGGTACGCTGTACACCATCGCCAAGGATGTCAAGGCGCAGGTGGAATTTAATCCTGCGCAAGTCAAGAGCTATCGTCTTTTAGGTTATGAGGAACATTTGCTGAACAAGGAAGACTTTAATGACGATAGGGTCGATGCCGGCGTGATTGGGCAAGGGCATACTGTCACAGCGCTTTATGAAATTGTCCCTGCGGGTTCCAATGAACAGCTCGGCAAGGTCGATGAACTGCGCTACCAGACAACGGTCACAAAACCCAGTAATGATCTTATGACAGTCAAATTGCGCTACAAAGACCCCCAAAGCGGTACCAGCCGGCTGATCACCCGGCAAGTGGATAATTCTTACGTGACTGAAAATCCTTCAGAAAACTTGCGCTTTGCAGGCGCTGTGGCGGAATTCGGCCTGCTTTTGCGGGACAGTCCATATAAGGCCAACGCTTCCTATCTTCAAGTCATGGATACAGCCCAAAAAGCCCAAGGGGCTGATACCAATGGTTACCGCAAGGATTTCCTTAATTTGATCCAACGAGCCGGGTTGTTTAATCAAAATACCAGCAGCACTCAATATCCCAGCAGCACCCAATATCCCCTCAATCAGGATTCGTTAAATCCTGAACAATATGGGTTTATGCAATATTACAAATGTCCCGGGGCTGATGTCATAAGATTGGGAGATACGGTAACACCCGGGGCCTGTTTTGCGGCCTGCCAAAACCTGGGCCAAGCGGCAGGATGCTGGTGGTTGGACGGATCCGGCGGATTTCCGCGGGAATGCCGTGCCTGCAGTATCACACCGCCAGTCAGAGAAAGCTGGGCCAACGACTGGGGCAGGCCGATGCAAAGATATCGTCACGGCAGTGATTAGAATCAAGGTGTCTCCTTTTTGTTTGCTTGATAAAAGGGCTAATTGGGTATATATTTATGAATTATGTTAAAGACCCAAATCACAGCCCAACAGCTCTATGAAAAGCTTAAAAACATCAAGCTCGGGGCCTCGGTGTGCCAATATTCTTTAAAAAAATGCGAGGAATTGGTCCCCTTAATCAATGAGATCAATGAGCTCAAAGAGCAAAAAAACGCTGTTATCCTGGCCCATTCTTATATAAGTCCGGAAATCATCTACGGCGTGGCGGATTTCGTCGGTGATTCCTACAAGTTAAGCCGCGATGCCCTGACTACCTCCGCTTCAACGATTGTGTTTGTGGCTGTGCGTTTTATGGGAGAGACAGCCAAAATCCTCAATCCGGAAAAAGAGGTGCTTATTCCGGCCTCCCTGGACGGATGTTCTCTGGCGGATTCCATCAGACCCGAGACCGTCAGAGACCTGCGCCGCCAGTTTCCCCAGCACACCTTTGTCTGCTATATCAATACAAGCGCCCAGGTCAAGGCTGAGTGCGATGTTACGGTCACCTCGGCGAACGTTTACAAGGTGGCCCAGGACATTCCCAATGACAAGATATATTTTTTGCCGGACAAATTCATGGGCCAAAATTTAAAAAATTATATGGAGCGAAACGGCATTAAAAAAGACATTCAATTCTATTCCGGCACCTGCTATGTCCACGAGGATTACGGCCTGGATGATATTGTAAAGGTAAAACTCGAGTATCCCGAGGCCAAGATTGTCAGCCACCCGGAATGCAATTCAGCCATCATCGACAATTCCGATTTTGTAGGCAGTACCGAACAGATGCTGGCCTATATGAAGGACACCGATGCCCGGCAGTTTTTGATGCTCACCGAATGCGGACTGTCTGCCCGTCTGCAATCGGAATTCCCGCAGAAACAGCTGGTGGGTTCCTGCACCATGTGCAAATATATGAAATCCAATTCCCTGGACAATATCTGGCGGGTCCTTCAAAAACCAGAGCTGAAAGACCGCGTGCTTTTGGATGAGCCGACGCGTCTGAAGGCCTTAAAAACCATCGAAGCCATGTTCCAGTACGCTGCCTGACCATGGACCCCCAATACATCGAAACCCAATATTTCACCTTTGCCCAGCCGCCCCATGAACTGGTGCTCAAAAGCGGGACCAAATTAGGCCCTGTGACCCTGGCCTATGAGACCTACGGCCGTCTGAACGCCAAAAAGAGCAATGCCATCCTGATCTTCCATGCCTTGACCGGCGATGCAAACGCGGCAGGCTGGCACAAGGACGCCAAAAATCCCGGCTGGTGGGACCCCATGATCGGGCCGGGCAAGGCCTTTGATACGGACAAGTATTTTGTCATCTGCGCCAATGTGATCGGCGGCTGTAAAGGCTCGACCGGCCCGTCTTCAATCAATCCAGCGACGGGAAAACCCTACGGCCTTTCCTTTCCGGTGATCACCATCGAAGACATGGTGCTTTCCCAAAAATACCTGATTGACCATCTGGGCATTAAGAAGCTTTTGGCCGCGGCCGGAGGGTCCATGGGCGGCCTGATGGCCCTGGAATGGTCTGTGCGCTTTCCCGGCACCCTGCACTCAGCCATTTTAATCGCCACTAATTACAAGCATACCGCCCAGCAAATCGCCCTGCACGAGGTGGCGCGCCAGGCCATCATGTCCGATCCCCATTGGAACAAGGGGGATTATTACGGCCGTGAATTGCCGGCGCAGGGCATGTCCGTGTCGCGGATGATCGGGCATATCACCTACATGTCGGAAAAATCCATGGAGGAAAAATTCGGCCGTAAATTGCAGGGCAAGGAAAAGGTCGGCTATGATTTTTCCCATGATTTTGAAGTGGAAAGCTATCTCAAATACCGGGGAGCGAGCTTTGTGCAGCGTTTTGACGCCAACAGTTATCTGTATCTCTCCAAGGCCCTGGATTATTTTGACCTTTCGGGCAACATGGATTTAAACAAGGTCTTCAAAAACATCGGGACCAAATATTTGATCATCACCTTCACCTCGGACTGGCTGTATCCGTCTTACCAGTCCAAGGACATCGTCAAGGCCATGAAGGCCAATGAAGTGGATGTTTCCTTTATCGAAATACAGACCAGCTACGGCCATGATTCCTTTTTGGTGGAGATCGACGGGCAGTCCAAATTAGTCAGGTCTTTTTTAAACAATGTGGCCAAACATGCGCAATGACCATAAATACATCCTGGAATTGATCGAACCCAACAGCCATGTGCTGGATTTAGGCTGCGGCGACGGCGAGCTTTTGTCCCTTTTGATGGACAAAAAGCAGTGCCGCGCCGCCGGCATTGAAATCGATGAAAAGGCCATCTATAAATGCGTGGAGCGCGGGGTGAGCGTGTCCCAAGGAGACATCGATTCCGGCCTGGCGGATTACGCGGACAAACGTTTTGATTATGTGATCTTAAATGAAAGCCTTCAGGAAGTGATGAACCCGGACCAGGTGATCGCCGAAGCCTTAAGGGTAGGCCGCAAAATCATCGTCGGGATCCCGAATTTCTGCCAATGGAGCGCGCGCTTGCAGATTTTTTTCTTAGGCAGGGTGCCGGTGACCCAGGGCCTTCCCTACACATGGTATAACACGCCCAACCTGCGGTTTTTAAGCATCAAGGACTTCCGTGATTTCTGCCGGGAGCGTTCCATCACCATTGAGCGCGAATGCGCCTTTGACACCAGGGGAGAAATCACCCTGGCCCGCAATTGGTTTGCCGAAACCGCTGTTTTCTTGATCAAAAAATAATCTTACTTGCGCAGATAGGACGCCGGAAGGTCCAAGGCCCGACGGTATTTGGTGATGGTCCGGCGGGACAAGGGCAGGCCCTTGCCTAAAAAATATTTTTGGATCTGCTGGTCGGAAAGCGGTGCGCGCGGGTCTTCCTCTTCGATGAGCTTGGCCAGTTCCTTTTTGATGTCATACGCGGACACGGAGTTTTGGTTTTGGCGGCAGGCCTCGTGGCTGAAAAAGAATTTGAGCGGGAAAATGCCCTGCGGGGTGTCGATGTATTTATGGCTGATGGCCCGGGAAACGGTGGATTCATTTCTTTCCAATTCTTCGGCCACGGCTTTCAAAGACAGGGGAGCAAGGCTTTCGCCGTCCCCTTCAAAAAATGTCCGCTGATGTTTTAAAATGATGCGGCCGATGGCCAACAGGGTCTCCCCGCGCTGGATGATATTTTTGATGAAAAGCAGGGCGCGGGTGATTTTCTCCTTGATAAATTGGCGGTCATGTTCGGAAATGCCGGATTGGTTGAGCAAACGGCGGTAGGTGGCGTTGATCCTTAATGCCGGCAGGCCGTTGGCATTGGTTTCAACGTAAAATTCGCCCTGCTCATTCTGGCGGATGTATAGATCCGGGGCAATGTAGATCGTCGGGTCCACGCTGCGGTAGCCCCGGGCAGGCCTGGGCTCCAGGGTGGAAATCAAAAATTCCGCTTCCTTGATATCTTCCAGGGAAGCGGACAATTTTTTGCCAAGGGCCGCGTAACGCTTCTGGCCCAGCAATTCCAAATGATGTTCGACGATCCGCATGGCCAAATCCCGGTGAAAGGACTGGCATTTGCTCAGTTGAATGAGCAAACAGTCCTTAAAATCCTTGGCGGCTATGCCCGGAGGGTCAAAATCCTGGATGGACTTGAGCACCTCTTCGACCTGCACGCTGTTTGCCTTGCCCAGGGCCTGGGCTATTTCCGCGCAGGACATGGACAAAAAACCGTCCTTATTCAGATTGCTGATAATGTATTTGCCGATCTCCTGTTTAAGGGGATCTGAGCGTTCCCAAAACAATTGCAGAAACAAATGGTCTTCCAGGCTCATCATCTGTTCCATGGAAGCTTGGTCAGCAGGTTCATTTTCGGTTTCAGGCCTTGCCAGCTGGATGCCGGAGCGGGGCATGGGCGTATTGAAGACCTCGAGCGCCTGCTGTGTCCATTGCGCTTCCAGCAGGGGATTGTCCTGAACTTCCTGCTCTATCTGAAGGGTCAAATCCGCATGAGGCAAAATCAAAAGCGCGATGGATTTTTCCATTTGCGCAGAAAAGGCCTGCTTTTGGACCTGGTTTTTAGCTAAACTGATTTTCACCTATTAAATATATCATATATTTACTAATTTTACAATTTTCGTGCTATAATTGCACTCCCTGTCCTACTATGTCCTGGACAGTAATGTTCATTCTTTTAAACACTCGGAACACCCGGGAAGGCACGTTTTAATCTTTAAAAAAATATTTTAACCTCTTGTAAGGCATAAAGTTACCGCAAAGGTCAAAAAAAATACGCGAGTTGGAACGCGAATTGCTGGATCATGGGTAACACGCTAAGAGGATAGAATATGGTACCAAGTCAAACCAAACGCCGTTTAACGATTACCGAAGTGGCCCAGATTGTGGGTATCAGCGCCAAAACCATCATTCGGTGGGAGAAGCTTGGAAAAATCAGAAAGCCCAAACGCGATTGGCGCAGTTGGCGCGTTTATGATGAGGATGATCTTTTTCAAATCCGCCAATTGCATGAGATCCTTTTTGATGTCGAATAATGCCCAACACGGATATACAAGGAGATTTTGCATCATGAAAACACCACGATTTTTCAATATGCTGTTAGCGGCCTGGATCGCTGTCACAGGCATAGGTCCCGGGGCCTGGGCCAACCCGACCTTGAATGGCCACCAGGACACCGTGAACAAGGATGTCGATGCTGAAAAAACTTCAACAGCCTGGTCCATTCCGGATGATAGCATCAAGACCACCATGAACGCGAGTGAATACAACAATTTTAAGGGGGCCAAGGCCTACGCTGACCTGAACAACCAATACACCCTGGGGCCCAATGATGTGATCGATATCATGGTGATGCGCCACGCGGAAGTCAGCGGGGAATATATCATCAACTCAGAAGGCAAGATCCAATATGAATTTGTCGGAGACGTGACGCTGGCGGGCTTTAATAAGGAACAGGCAGTCAAGGAACTGGCCAAGCGCCTTTCCATGTATATCATCAAGCCGGAAATCAATCTGAAGATTTCCGGATATAACAGCAAGGTCGTTTATGTGGTGGGCGAAGTGGCCACCCCGGGCAAGGTGATCATGCACGGAGACACCATCACGGTCAGAGACGCCTTGCTGGCTGCCGGACTGCCCTTGATCGGTTCCGCGGCAACGGACAGCGCCTCCTTGTTTACACCGTCTTCATCCGGCAAAATCACCAGACGAAAGGTCAATGTCGAGGCCCTGCTGTATAAAGGTGATTTGCGGGAAAATTTTATCATGCGCCCGGGGGACTGTCTGTATATCCCTGCGACCTTCTTGACCAAGGCCATGAGAATGATCAGCCCTGTGACAACGCCTATAGCCCAGGTGGCTGGCACCGGAGGCGCGACCAAGGCCGCGTTTTAGCCATTTATAAAAAACAAAATTAAAGGACCGATTTATGGAAGACTTGAACCACGGATTGATCGAATACTTGAAGGTGTTTTTCAGGCGCAAATGGTTTATCATTGTCCCTGCCTTTACCGGCTTGGTGCTGGGCATCTGCCTGTCCATGGTCCTGCCCAAAGAATACGGCGCGTCCATGAAAATCCTGGTGGAAGAGGGCAAGAATGATAATCCGCTTCTGACCAACATCACGGTTTCAACCTCCGTGGCCCAGCGCATCCAGACGATCCGTGAGACCATGTTAGGCTGGGACAGCCTCAATGAGCTGATCAAGCGCCTGCACATGGACACCAACATCCATACCGCTTTAGAGAAGGAAGAATTCATCAAAACGCTCCAGAGCAAAATCGAGTTCAAACCCGACGGCAATATCATTGAAATCGCCTACATTTCGCCCGATCCCCACCAGGCCCAGGCCGTGGTCAAGAACGTGACGGATATTTTCATCGGACGCAATGTGCTTTCCCAAAATCTGGAAACCAGCAATGCCATCAAATTCATCGAAGAGCAGCTGCATGTCTATCTGGGAAAAATCAAGTCCGCGGAAATCGCTGAGCTCAAAGATAAATTGAACAGCCTGCTCATCGATTCCACGGAAATGCACCCCCAGGTCAAGGCCTTAAGGTCTCAAATCAAGGCCAAGATGGATGAACTCAAGGCCAAGAACCTGGAATATTACGAAGATGCCAAGCTTTCCGCCGAAGCCACCAATCCCATGATCAGCCAGATCCAGCAGGCCCTGGCCAATCTGGGACCCAAAACCGTAAGCTCACCCGGGACCTCGCCCGGCGCGTCCGGCGGGGACAAAGACCTGTATAAGGTGATGCTTATGGACAAGATCGACACTGTGGTGGCCCGCGATGTCAGCGTCAATGAAACCATCTACAATAATTTATTGCAGAGACTTGAAACAGCCAAGATCACCCAGCGCCTGCAGTCCTCCAGCGAAGGCACGCGCTATACCATCATCGAAGACGCCCGCCTGCCGGTCAGACCCATCAAGCCCAATCAATTGCTGATCTCCTTCATGGGCTTGGTATTGGGATTGGGCCTGGGCATTGGCCTCATCTTGGTCATGGAATTTTTGGACAAATCATTCTTGGATTTCCAGGAAGCTTCTTCTTATTTAAACGTTCCTTTGCTTGGCGCCATCTCCAAAATCACCACCGAAGAGTCGATCCGGGAGCATAAATACGCCCAAGCCAATCTGTTGTTCTGGATGTTTTCCGGCGGGGTCTTGATGATCAGCCTCACCATCATGTTCGTTAACATTGCAGCCCATATAAGGTAAAACCTATGTACAATAAATTTTACGGATTTAAAGAAAGCCCTTTTAACCTGACACCCAATTCCAGGTTCTTCTTTGCCAGCCGCAAACATGCCGAGGCCTTGGACAGCCTGGTCTACGCCATCAATCAGCGCAAAGGCTTTGTGGTGATCACCGGCGAGATCGGTTCCGGCAAGACCACGGTGTGCCGCACCTTGTTAAGCCGGCTGGACCGCCACACCCAGGTGGCCCTGGTGACCAATACCCATTTAAACAGCAAGGACCTTTTGGTCATGGTGCTGGAAGATTTGGAAATCGAATTTTCCTCCGGGTCCAAGGCCAGCCTGTTGTCCCAGCTGAATTCTTATTTGATCGACCAGATCAAACAGGACAATAATGTGGTCTTGATCATCGATGAGGCCCAAAATTTAAAACCGAATGTGCTGGAAGAGATCCGCATGCTTTCCAATTTGGAAACGGAAACGGAAAAACTCATCCAAATCATCCTGTTGGGCCAGCCTGAACTCAAAGAAAAACTGGCGTTAAGCCGCCTGGAGCAATTAAGGCAGAGAATCGCCGTTTATTATCACCTTTCTCCTTTGAAGGAAGAGGAGGCCAGGGAATACATTCTGCACCGCTTGAAGGTGGCCAGCGACTCCGACCATGCGTATATGACCGAAGAAGCGCTGGCCCTGGTGTTTAAATTTTCCAAGGGCGTACCCCGCCTGATCAACCAGATCTGTGACAGCGCCTTTTTGACCGGCTATATCGCCGAACTGCCTGTCATCGATGAACGCATCATGAAGGAAGTCATGGAAGAAGCACCCAGCCTGCAATTTGGGAAGGAAAAAGCCAAGGAGTACGCATGAGCCTTATATCCAAAGCCCTAAAAAAAGTTGAAGCAACACGCCAGAACAACAGTTCTGCGCAGGAAGATATCAAGAATGTCGTTTATCTCTCGGAAGCGCCGCAGTCCTGGCCCAAGACCGCCTTGATGGGCCTGGTCATTTTAAGCGCTGTGGGTGCGGTGATGACCAGCGTCACAGCCATTACCTTGACGACCAGGAGCCTGGAATCCAAGCAAACCCAGGTCCTGCGCTTAGAAAAAAGGATCAACAGCCTGGTTGCCTCCATCAACAAAAACCAGGGCACCATCGAAAGCCAGATCCGTTCCCTGGATGGCCGCATGGAAGGGAATGAGGCCGGCCTCAAGGACCAGATCCATGACGCTGTTTCCAGCGAAGGCGGGCATTACAGCAGTCTTAAGGAAGCTGCCCTGGCTGACCGGGAAGAGATCAGTGTTTTACAGAAAAGAGCAGACCATTTAAACCAAAAAATCAACGAGATCACCGCGGCCATGAACCAGGCCAAGGCTGAAGCGCTCAAGGCCAGCGGGACATAGGAAAGAGCTGTTATGGGAAAAATCACCGAAGCCCTGCAAAAGGCCGCCAAGGAGCGGATGGAAAGATTAGACAAGGCTGTCCGTAACCAGGAACAAAAACAGGTAACAGCC
>CAZACW010000058.1:0-15394 GCA_964483785.1 uncultured Planctomycetales bacterium | reverse complement strand
GGTAACGCCCAGCAAGGTCTGGGCCGGGACATCTTCCTTCAGCCCCCGGGTCAGATAATCAATGGCCTTCTGCTGTTCCGCAACAGGCCCAAAAGGGCTTTTAAGGAGAAACTTATCCATGCACTTCATTCCCCACGGCATCTAAGAGTTCCTGGACCATGCGGTCATTGCGGGTGGATACAAATTGCTTGATCATCGGGGTGACGGCCTCATATCGGATTTCCACGTCGCAATTGCTGTCAAAGGCATGGACCAGGATATTCAGGCGCATCCGGGTGGTTTGCAGGATATTTTTTCTGGTCTCGGTGATGATCAATAAATTCTGAAACCCGTTATTGTCATAGCGCTCGTCCCGTTCATACACGGACGGATTGGCCTCGCTGTCAATGACCCAGCCCTTCTTCTTCAGGACATAGACGATGGAGCTGACCACCTTCTCATAGCCCGCATTAAATTTCCGGCTGTAGGGATGGTCGGCCCGGCTGATATAGCCGCTGTTTTGCGTCGAGGTACAGCCGGCCATGCAGACGATCAATAAAGGGGCCGCGGCCAAAAGCCGCAGGCAGGGCCATCGTGGGCCAGGGCGCCGGCTAGCAAATTTTTCCATGTTTATACGGCCTGGTCTTGTTCTTCTCGCATTTTTTCATGATCTCGGCCTGGATATCGATCCCTAATCCGCCGCAGAGATCAAACAGGCGGATAAAGGTGTCGGCCAATTCTTCCCGGAAATTGTCATGGTCCTGGTGGCGGTAACCTTCCATGGCCTCGGCCAGTTCCGTGACGATCAGCATCAGCGCCTCGCCGATATTGCGGTCCTTGTCCCAGAAGCCTTTTTCCTTGGCAATGGCGTGGCAAAGCGCACACCATTCCCTGAGGCTGAGTTGTTCGTCCTTCATGCGTTCTCCTTGTCTAAAAATGCCTGCATGTCCGCAGGCAAGGGCGCTTCGGCCCGGATCATCCCGTTGTCCTTGAGCCGCGGCCAGGCCAGGCGCCAGGCATGCAGGGCCGTGCGCTTGAAGCGCAAGGCAAAATCGCGGCGGAAAGCATACTTGTCCTCCCCCACCAGGGGATGCCCGATTTCGGCAAAATGGATGCGGATCTGATTGGTCCTTCCGGTGATGGGCCTCACCTTGACCACTGTAAAGCCTTTATGATAATCCTCCACCTCGTAATGCGTCAAGGCCGATTGTGCCGGAATCGAGCGGCTGAATTTGCGCTGAAAATAATCTTTGACCGGCAGATCGATCCGGCCCTGTGTTTGCTTGAGGCGGCCGTGCACAAAGGCAATATAAATTTTTTGTACTTGTTTGGTCTTAAAGCATTCCATCAGCCGGCGCTGATTGTCCCGGCCTTTGGCAAAGAGAATCACGCCTGATGTATCGCGGTCCAATCGATGCGCGGGATAAAGACGGGTTGGAATTGGATACTGCTGATTGACGATCTGCTCCAGGGTCAGGCCTTCATTCCTGCCGGCGGGCACGACCAGCCGTCCGGCTGGTTTGTTGAAAACCATGCATTGATCGTCTTCATAAAGAACCTGGATCTTAGACGTGAGCGGCCTTGCTTTCGACAAATTCATGGATGGCCTGGCTGTCCTTGGGCGCGATATCACTGAAGAAAATGGCTGTCTCATAATAAGCGTGCCCTTCGGCGGCCTTGACGCGCACCACGACACCCTGACAATTGATCTTCTTGGTCGTCACCTTCTCTTTTTTGACCATGGGCAAGAGCAGGCAGATTTTCAGCTTGGTCATGGGCTCCAGCCTTTCCGAGGTGCGGCAAAAGGCCCCGGAAGCGCTGATATTCCTGGTTTCGGTGAGTATATCGCCCAGCGTGCTGGAAATCTTGACCGGCACGCCGTGATCAATACGGCGGTGGCGGCGTTTTTCCTGGAAACTGGGCAAAGACGGGTGATCAACCACGCAAGGGTCCTTAAGCTGGGGCTTGTTCGGCTTTTTCAGCCTTTTCGGCTTTTTCCGCGGCCTGGGCGGCCTTGGAAGCCAGGGCCTTTTTAAAACAATTGTTGTTGCAATAATACGCGCCGTTGCGGTAATAGCGTCTGGCCCTTTTCATCGGCTTTTTGCAGACGGGACAATTCTTGACTTCTTCGACAACAGCGGCCTTCGTTTCTTCTGCCATAACAGACAACTCCTTCGTATTGGTGTTTATAGGGCCTTGTCGGCCTGGATATGTTCTTTCAGGGTCTTGATCAATTCCTTGTCCTGAAGAAACTGTAAACCGATTTCATAGCAATCTTCGGACGACAATTCCCGGATCCGGACGACCTGGGCCTTGGCCCAGATGATCTTGGGCGACTGTTCCAGGTGGATCTGCAGTTCCAAAAGCGTGCCCACTGGGATGAATTCCTGGACCTTAAGCGCAATGCCGCCCAGGCTGATATTGCCTGCCACCCCGCCGTTGGGCGTCAGTTCCGCCTGCGTGTACGTGACAGGTTGTAAAAATGAAAACCGAGGAAAGGCCCGCTTTTCAGCGCTCATCAGCAGTCTCCCCCTGCGCCGGGGTGCCGCAGGGCCTTAAAGAAGACAACAGTATAACACAATCATCTCTGTTCTTGCAAGGCCATCTATGTTTCAGCGGCGAGCGGTGCGCGGGTCCAGAATCAGGGATAAAAAATAATAAGGGTCACTGGCGGGAGAGGATCAGAACCTGTTTGATCGCCAACTGACACGATTTAATTACCATTCTTTGGGCTTATGCACATTGGAGCCCGGTATAACGTCCGGTAACTGCGAGGCCGCTAATGACGCATTCCTAATTTGTTTAACAAAATGAGCCACCCTCATCAATTCTTTGGATGGAAAGCAATTCGGAGGCATGACGACGCCTATCAGCTTCTTATGGTGATCCTTGACCAAGGTAATAGCTTCTTTTAAATCGCTATCATTTGACAGAACCACCGCGCAATCATATTTCTTCAGCCAAGCGTCATTTAACAAATGAACCGCCAGGTTGACATCTGAACCCTTTTCTTCGGTTTTTATAATGTCCACCCATTTGTTTTGGCCAACGGGGTGCGCCAATGGGGCTTTAACCACATGATGCATGAATTGCCCATAATGAATGGAAATTTCTGGGATATAAAGCTGTAATGCCCTTAAATAAACCTGCTGACGTATTGGTTTTTGTGGGTCAAATTTTCCTGAAACGATGGCTGTGAAATACTTGATCCCAACAATTTCATGCTTATCATCCAGAACACGCTGGAAAAGGGATTTTAGATTAAGCCATTTGTAGACAGTGCCCTTGAGGGCCCGGTGATAGAGATTAAATCCGTCAATATAAACGTAGGTTTTCAGCTTCATAAAGTAGCAGGGGCTGCCACAAGGACAGCCCCGCGCCTTGGGTCGAAACCCAAGGGTAGTAATCTAAATCTAACAAAATTGTACAACATTTTATTGATCCGTGCCATATTTTGCAAGTTTTATTTCCTGCCCCCTGCGCTCAGCCAAAAGGGTCTTGAAGAACCTCTCCAACTCCTCCGGCCTGTGCTCCGGCAGCGGAATCGCCACCACCGGCAACTGAGGCAAAACAGAGGCTTGCGATACTGAAATCCTTGGGTCGCTGGCGGGAGAGGGTCAGAACCTGTTTGATGACTATACCAGTCTTCCACAAACTCAATTAAACATCAGAAACGTCAGGTATCTTGAGCGCCTATGACGCGCTGGCTATAACCGCTGGCTGGACCCGCAGCTTTTGTTTAAGCTCACTAAAGATGGGCAAAACGGCTGCGGGTCGAATTTTGATAATTCGTGGCACAAAGCCCTGGATGCGGCTCAATTGGGCCATATCTTGCTGGGCCAGAGGTAATGGCACGCCTTTGCCATCACGCCTGATTTGTAAATTCAGATTTGAAGAATTAAAGTCGATACCACCAGGCTTCGCCATAGAAATTTTATCCGAACTTGGTTGTGGTTTTGGTATCTTCTTTATAATACTGTTTTCTGGAAGGTTATCCAAATTGTCATCGGGCCCTAAAAGGTGCGGTTCATTTTTATCGGAACCAGCAGGAGCATTAGGGATTTCAAATTTATCTCCCGGTCCCATCAAATGGGGCCCAGGACCTATCCTATCCCTTTCAAGCATTTCACGCAAAATTCTCTCGGTCCCTGTTTCACCAATTCCTGGCTCTCGTTCTGGAGCAGGGCTTTGAGGCTCAATTGGCACAATAATAATACTTCCATTCAATTGTTTAGCTGTAATCTCAGCCGACGGCATGAAGATTGAAGATACAACCCCCATAACCTTAAGAAAATTCCGCAAACTATCTCCTACGGTCATCGCTGAATCTACAAACTTTACATCCTCTAAATTCTTTACTTTCACAATTTCTAATGTTCTATCCGGGCCCAATGAGAAAAATACATTGTCGACAATCCCGATCAGCACGCGCTGTTGCGGATCCAGTCCAGCATATGAATACTTGAGTGCATATGTTCGTGTATCATAACTTATGCCATTGCGATGAAGAATGCCGTATGCTCTAGACTCAGAACTATACGCACCGCCTATGGGAAGGATCTGTGGGCCGTTATTGAAAGCCCGAAACACCGCCTCAGCCCTTCTAACATCGTCTGGTGATTGCACAAGTCTAAATGTAGTTTCCGACAGTTCTTTCCCTTCGTTCAATTTCCGGACAGCTGCCCGGATAACCTTGGCTTTCTTTTCTTCCTCACTGGTCAATTCGCCTGTTTTATAAGTGCTTCCCGTAGCAAACGCCAAGTCCAATAAAAGTCCTTTGGCTTCGGCAGCACTTTGTATCTGGAGCTTGGACGCGATACGTTCGTCAAATTTTACATTTGACAACAAATAAAATACGTCCCAGGTATTGGCCCCTGTCCCTTCGATAGCAGTTAAAGCATGCCCCAATAAAGTCCTAGTATCCTCATCGGCAGCCTTCCATATAGATCCAAAATTCAATAGGTCACTTTTTGATGGCTTGAGTGAAAACGGATTTATAACTATTTCTGTTCTATTCCGAATGTCAGAAACCAGCCTCCGATGAGCTTTAAGCGTATATTGGAATGTATTTAACTCTTGAAGGGTTCTGACCTTTATTTCGATATTAGGCAAAATAGCTTCTACGGTTTCTTCGGGCAGCCCCGCTAAACGCGTTATTTCTTCCGGCGTGCTAAGCGTCTTCCTTTCGCCGCGGCGGGCTTGCAAGATCTCATCATCCTGCTTGGTGAAAAAGACTTCCAAAATACGCTTTGGATCAACACGGTATGGCGTGTTTCCTTCGTAAAATCCGTATCTCTGAATAAAATAAGGCACAGCTTGAGAAAAGCCCAAACTCGCCCCGGTTTCCAAATTGGTCACAGTATAGTCGCGGCTCGGTCTAAGTCCATCATGAAAAGGCGATTCCACGATGCCTCTCCACTGTTGATAGCTTGCTTCGTATAAATTGCCTTTATAACGAAAACGCCCAGATTGGCTCCCCGTGCTTTCAAGAAAATTCATAGCGTAGAATAAAGGCTCGACAAGCTGTTGATGGTTCAAACCCTGGCTTGTAACAAATGTGTTATCCGCGAGCAAAACATCCTTCAACCGCTCTGTTGATCCAAGGAAGCCCGCATCCGACAGGGCCGTGCTACGTATGTATCTCCCGTTTAAAGCAGCTATTTGGGCATCTACACCAGGTCTTGAATCAGATTCTATTTGAGCAATAGTCCGACCATTTAATTGCGTTAGTTGGGCAATGGTCTCATTGGTATTAACGCCGCCCACCACAAAACCGTCTGCGTTTGGCGCCTCAACCTGACTTTGAGCCTTCGTGAGTGGAACATTCAATTCCTGGTCAGTGTCCAACCTTAGTGTGACCACTCGAGATTTTCCTACTCCATATATCAAAGGACCTTCCTGAAAGACTAATCCAATATCTTCGTCCCATCCCGCAATATGAGTATCGGCCGCATTATACTTTTGAGTAAATGCTTCCGATTCTTCCCCTAACCAGATTACCACTCCATTGCGTATCAACACAAGTACTCTGTCGCCTCTTTGTCGATGCTTTAACTCAAATAAGCCCGTTAAATCGCCCAACTCGGTTGCTCCTTCATCCAGTAATTGTTCTCTTGTTACATGCGCGGGAATCTCATTTGCCGGTATTTTTTCCGGCGTCCCCATAAATGAAGCATTACCCATACCCCGAAATTCAAATGAGCCATCGGCATATACAATCTTTAACCAGTCGCTTCCGTGCTGTTCAACAACCTGTATACCCCGTATGTCCGTAAGCGGTCTGTCAATTTCCTTCTGTAAGTACAATCCTGCAATCTCCCCCTTGCGATTTAACTGGACAATGGTATCCTCCCGATATCGTAAACCATCGTCCAAGTGCTCAAAGTCTAACTCGTCTAATGCTTGAGCGTTCGTTTCTGCCCTTACCTGTCGGGACCTATTCGGATCAAGTCCAAATTTAATCTTCATATCCGCTGGAATTTGGATTTCCCGCAACCCCCGTTCCACCTTTCCGGTCTGTAAATCTATTCGGGAAACTCCATATGTATGATCGGTAACGTACAGGTATTTCTCCTGGGGATCAGGGCCAAATGACGCTGTTCCTTCAAAATGAAATTCTGCATGACTCGCTATGTGTTCTCCAGAAAACTGGCCATCAGGCCAAGGGTCGGGCTGCTGAAAATTAAATTTAGAGCGAACATTCTCTGGTAAACTTGAGATGCGCTTTCTGATCTGATCTCCCGTTAAAAGTGAATAGGTATCCATTCGAGACGTATCACTATTATCATCCGGAACATCAATCCGGCGAACATCCACATCGGCGTCACTTTTTCGTTCGATCAAATATTCACTTCCGGGAATTTTTAATCGGATCGTGGTTTCGTTTATTCGATAAACGCCATGGTCTTCATCATATAGAACCTGATATTTAGGATCACGTACTTGCGAGCCCAGTATCGGAGCTCCTCCTCCAAGCTTCAAGTAATATGCAAATTCCAGACCAGTGGAAGGCTCTAGCATATTCTTTGTATAAAACTCTGACGTCAAAACACGCTTTAAGTACAATTCTGCACCATTTAATGTCGATTGTTGTGTAGTAATTTTTTGAAAAAAGGCGTCAAATATCCCTTTTGCTTCTAAAAATTCGTCAAAGCTAGAAATTTCTAGCCCGTTCATAGCCTGGTCTCGGCTTCTTTCTTTGGTGGCATCTAAGGCTGACACCTTGGTCTGTTGCAAATCCGTGCTAACCGCATCCAACGTGGAAACTACTGCCAATGCTGTTTGCGCCTGATCAGGCTTTAACTCATGAACTACCTGGGCATGATCAAATTTATCACCCCACCCAATCGTACCCCCAGAAAAATACTTCCTCGGGATAACTTGCTGAGTATACGGATCATTCTCTTCTTTAATGTAGTTGAACACCCCTTTTTTGAAGGCCTGCAAGTATTGCTCGTAGATTGCCTGATTGGCCCTGGGATCCTGGTCTACACCCTTAACTTTAGACTTATCCGCATAAACCCTACCCAGTAAAGATTCTTTCAGTGCACGCTTATACCATGCCGCCAGCAACATACTGCTGTATACCTGGCGCAATGGAGCAAAATTCTTGCCTTCATTGACTTCCTTTTCTATAGCAGGCAGGACAACTTGACGGATGACCTTGGAGGCAACCGTATGTGTCGTAGAAGGTGCATGTTTTTGAAGTGACACATAATCCTCATCCAGCATGACCTTTAATCGGCTTTCCACCACGTAAGCCGTATTGTCTTTTTCATAAATCATTGCCTTATCTGGAACGATCCACACCTTATTAAATGTATTTACCGGAATGTTTGTGTTGCCATATTCCTTGTATGCCTTGGCATACACTTCATCCCAGAATTTTTTGCCCAATCCTTTTTCCGGATAAATTAACGAGGACGTTATTTGCTTCAGAAGATAGTCCTGTGCTAGAAGATCACGGCCCATGACTGTCTCTCCAAAATCCTCTTCAATGATGCGGTTCTTTTCGTAAGGCGAAAGGTTCACCCACTGATCTTTATCGGGAACGGCCAATGAAGCCAGAAAGTACTTGATCAGCTTGTTGTACTCTGTCTGTTTCTGTTGTGTGGTAAGATTCCCGTTACCCCGGTACACAAGAAAGTCAAACTTCAGGGCATTCTCGGGATGAATCACGATCCCTTTAAGATACGCGGGATCATATGCAGAGCTTAAGCTGACCATGGTCCCGGGCGCAGGCATAGGAGGCAGAACAATTTCCCCAGCACAGGCATCAGGAATGTAAACCGACGCGCTCATAAATGCTGTGATGAGCAAGACGGTGAACAGTCTATAAAAGGATTTAAATAGTACCATGAGGAAAGTATGCCACATTTTGGAGGGGGCAGCAATATAATTGAATTCAACGGCGAGGTTCGGAAGTCCCGTCAAGGGTAAAAATAAATCATCCATAAGCTTCAATATTTCAGATACTTACGGATGCGGGAAAGGAAGGGTGGCTGGCGGGAAAGGGTTGGAACCTGCTTGAAACTTCCATCAAATTTTAGAAGATGGAAAAAGAATGCCCTCAAAAATAGACATTTGCCGCGTGCAGGGCATCTGGAAGCCCAAAGCAAAAAAAATATGGGTAAAAGGACCGATTTAATGATCGCTGATCAGCGATCCATCTTTTCAAAAACTGCAAATATTTTTAGGTCCTTACTCCGCCTTCTGTTGCGCTATGCGGGATGGACGTTCCTGATGTTCCTGCCGCTCCTGTCCCTGCAGTACCCGCTGCTCCTGCCGTATCTGTTGGCCCATTGTGCACGGACGCTGAAGCAGCACCACTTCCAGCACCTGCCTGCACATTATTCATCATAGCATTCGAAGCTCCCGCTGTCCCTGCTGCCCCTGCTGTCCCAGCTGTGTCTGTTGGTCCATTGTGCACGGATGCTGAAGCAGCACCACTTCCAGCACCTGCCTGCACATTATTCACCATAACATTCAAGGATGACTGAGACGCGGTGGGCATATCACCGGAAGTAACAATCATGGCCTGGATCATATGTTGTCCGTTGCTGTCCTTGGTGGTGTCCCAATCAAAACCAAACGGTTCCTGGCCAGGATTGAACACATGCCCGGCTGTATCCTGGCTGCCCTGCACGATAATTTTTAATTTATATCCAGAAGGCAGCATCCCGGCTAATTTTGCCCCGATATGGACCGTGCCGGTGAAATTCTGGGTAAAAGGCATGGAAGTTGTGATTTCAATGGATGGGATATTTGTCGGCATCGAAGAGGCACCGCCCGCCGGGACTCCTATAGCGCCAGCACCGCCCGCCGGGGCTCCCATAGCGCCGGCACTACCCGCAGGAGGATAAACCGCCGCGCCGCCAGCAGGCATTGCAGCTGCTGATCCTGCGGCAGGGGCCATCGCCGCTGTGGATGAGGAAGTATTTGCTGGCGCGTTGGGTGGATTGGCTGTGGAAGCTCCGGAAGTGTTTGCCGTTGACGGCATATTGTCATCTGCACCAACGTTCGCAGCACAAACCATGAGTGAAAATAAAAACAGAATGCCCATCCATTGCTTGCTGGTTCCTTGGTGTTGACCCATAGAAATCCTCCTAACACGGTTTGACATATACTTTGCCTTTAATTTGACAGGCTTAGAATTATTGTATCAAATATCAGGTCTTTTCCACTTATTTTCTAAATTATCATGTTTTCGAAAACGCACCTGTTCTAACTGGGTCACCGGCTTGGAGAGGATCAAAACCTGCTTAATTGGCTGGCAGGGACTTTAACCACCTTCCCATTCTTCCATATAATGAGAGGTTCACCGCGCATTCTACGGTCTGCAATAACCCCTTTAATGGCTTTTTTCATGGCTTTTTCAGCCTTTTTTGAAAGGATTTCTCCTTCAAATTTCTTGATCATTTTGTTTTCTCCTTCAATAAATGCCGATACAGTCCTTCATCTAAGATTTGAAGGCCTTTTTCATTAAACTTTACAACTAATTGAGGAGTTTCAGCTGAATTATTAAAAATATCCCAAACATCGGCCAAAGGGCTGTATAAATCAAAGAAATTCTTTAAACTACGGGTTAATCTTCTTTTTACATCCGCATCCGGTACATGATGCCCTCCCTGCTTCACCCTTTGTTTAATCCTCTCTTTGGCAAGGTTCTCGCTTGGGATCCATAAAAAAACAATATGAATAAAATACCCTTTGGACTTGGCCTCTTTGATCAAATTTACATATGCTTTGCCAGCCAATGTTGTCTCGAAAGAAAAATCAACCTTTCGACTCATGAAACGATCGATCTCAGCCAATAATAATTTACCTGCTTTGATACTTACATCCGCAGGTACGAACGGAGAAAGCCCTAAGGCAATCAAATCTGCATTGACGAAATTAGAACATTTTGCGTAATAAGGTAAAAACGCTTTGGCAAAAGTGGTTTTACCGGCACCGTTTGGACCAGCTATGATATATAGCTTAGGCATGCAGGTAGTGTAACATCGCTGCGGGAAGGAAACAAGGAAACCTGTAAGTTCATTAAAAGGTCGGGCGGCAACCTTGCGGCTGCCGCCCTTGTGGATGCCGTCCCGCCCCATTTCAGGACGGCGAGGGAGATCACGTTATTTCTTAAACAGCTTGTCCAGATAATGGGCTGCGTGATCTTTACCGCCTAATCCGAAGGCCAAGCCCAAACCAAGGCTTAGGCCCCCTACCAGCATGGTCAGAGGAGCACCCGTCAAAAGGAAGCCGAAACCGACCTTATTGACGAATACGCCAAGAGCCATCAGGATAACCGACCATCTGGTAAAAGCTGCCAACATGTCCGGTCTGGGCATACCGGTGTTCGCCGCGATGAGGCGGACGAACAAGCCGACGATATGGGCCAAAAACATGCCCACCATCAAGGTGATCACGCCTGTCAAGACGCCAGGAACATAGGACATGACAGGGCCGGTGATCGGGCCGATGATGGTTACGCCCGCATACGTCAATGCGATCACGAGCGCCGTTATCGTGATGCCCCAGGTAATGACCGTGCCGATCAGGTCACTGACCGAACGTTTGATCCCTCCGACTTCCAGGGTGTGCGTCAGACCGATTTCATGGCTGATTCGATCAACATGGATGCGTTTCAATACAGCCGCAACCAGTTTGCCCGTTTCCCGGGCCACCAATCCACCGACAACCAAGGCAGCCAACACCCCTAACACCGTAGGGATAAAGCCATAAATAATGCTGAACACTGTCTTTAGCGGATCCAGAATGAATGTTAGATAACTCATACGGACCCTCCTTTCCGTCCTGCGGAGGCAGGACTCAGCCCAAGGAGACATGGTCCTCGAACTGTCAATTCAAGAATAACACCTGGATAGGCCAAAACAAGGGCCCAGGCCTGATTTTAAGAAAACGCTTGCCGATAAAAAAAGCCCGTCGGAAATGCTCCAACGGGCTTCTTTATTTTATAAGAAATATAACTTAATAATTCTCAAACAATTACAATCATTTCATCCTGACTCATGAACCTCCACAACCCCGGAGGTTGTGATGGTTAACCATCACAACCTCCGGGGTTGTGGAGGTCTTGAACGTTATTTTTGGTCGGCTTCGATGCTTATGGAGATATTTACGTCATTGGATACCGCAACGCCGCCCTTGTCTAATACTTTGTTGAAGCTTATACCGAAATCCTGGCGGTTAATGGTGAGGGATCCGGTAATGCCGATGGCTTGATGCCCCATTTCATCCACCGGCCCGGAAATGATAACAGGGATGGTGACCCTTTGGGTCTTGCCCTTCATGGTCAAATCACCCGTGATATGGCCCGGCGTAAACAGGGCATTATTAAAGGTAATGGTGGGATATTTGGCCGCATCAAAGAAATCCGGGCTGCGCAAATGGTCATCGCGTTTCTGGATGCGGGTATCGATGCTGGCTGTCTGGATGACGATATCCGCCTTGGCCTTGGTCAGGTCAGCCGGGTCATAGGTGATGGTGCCGCTGAATTGATCAAAGCCGCCTGGCACATTGCTGATCATCATGTGCTGGACCACAAAGGAAAAACTGGTGTGCGCAGGATCAATGGTGTAGGTGACCGCATCGGCCAAGGCCGCAGTAGACATGGTCAATAAACCGAGAATGAATAAAATTAGGACATTTTGACGCATAGAACCCTCCTTAATTTTTTAAACCGATGCCTTTTTTAAACAGAAATAGATTAACGGCGCATAATACAATTGTCAAGAACAGTAAAACCAATAAACAGATGCCGGGGTCCACATCGGAAAATCCAAAAAATCCGTAGCGGAACCCATTGACCATATAGACCAGCGGATTATATAAGGAAACCTGCTGCCAAATCCAGGGCAGGCTTTTGATGGAATAAAAGACCCCGCCGAGATAAATCAAGGGCGTGAGGATGAAATTCTGGAAAAAGGCCACCTCGTCGAAATTGCGGGCATATAGGCCGTTGATCAGGGCCAACAGGGAAAAAAGCGCGGAACTAAGCAGGGTAAAAATAATGACCGCCCAGATATGCGTCACCACCGGATGGGCGAAGCACAAGGACACCAAGAACACCAGCAAACCCACCACCACCCCCCGCACCACCCCGCCCAGCGCATAGCCGGCGATGATCACCCAGTCAGGGGTAGGCGAGACCAGGATCTCCTCGACATTGCGCTGGAACTTGGCGCCGTAAAAAGAGGCCACCACATTGCCGTAGGCATTGCTGATCACGGCCATCATCACCAGGCCGGGCACAATAAAGGTCATATAACTGATCCCATGGATCGCGGACACCTGGGAGCCGATGAATTTCCCGAAAATGATGAAATACAAAGTCTGGGTGATCAAAGGCGGCAAAAGCGTCTGCGTCCAGATCCGGACGATCCTGGTGGTTTCCTTGCGCAGGATGGTCTTAAGCGCGATGTAATGGTCCCTGGCTATCATTTCTGCACGATCTCCAAAAATAATTTTTCCAAACGGTTGCCCTTCGGATGCAGGTCCGTGATCACAAACCCGCTCTGGGCCAATTTTAAAATCAGCACATTGAGCTCTTCACGGTTCTGGATTTCCACGTCCAGGGTATGTTCATCGATCTGCACCGGTTTAAAGGAGCGCACCTGGTCCAAGGACAGCATGTCCTTGACTGTCACGCGGTAGGTGTCCTGCGGGATCATCATCAGGAGATTGCGCACGCTGTCATACCGCACGATCTCCCCTTCCTTGATGATGGCGCAGGTGCGGCACATCTGCTCCACCTCTTCCAGATAGTGGGTGGTCAAAAGGATCGTGGTGCCTTGGGCATTGATCTCGTTTAAGTATTTCCACATCCCGTGGCGCAGTTCGACGTCCACGCCGGCCGTGGGCTCATCCAGGATCAGCATGCGCGGACGGTGGATGAGGCCGCGGGCGATCATCAGGCGGCGCTTCATGCCGCCGGAAAGTGTCCGTGCCATGGCTTTGCGTTTTTCCCAAAGCCCCACCCGCTTGAGGATCTCTTCGGAATCATGCAAGGCCGTCTGGTAATCAATGCCGAAATACCCGGCCTGATTGACCACAATGTCCTGCACCTGCTCGAACATGTTGAAATTAAATTCCTGGGGCACAACGCCGATGCATTTCTTGGCCGCCTCAAAATCATGGTCGATATCATGATCGAAGATGGAGACCGCACCTCCGGTCTTGGTGACTAAGCCCGTGAGGATCCCGATCACCGTGGTCTTGCCCGCGCCGTTGGCGCCCAGCAGGGCGAAAAAATCGCCTTCAGGCACAATCAAATCAACGCCTTTAAGGGCCTTGGTGCCGGTGCGGTAGGTCTTGACTAAATTTTTGATTTCAATCGCATACATATAGAATTCCGTAACATCCAAAAATA
Source organism: uncultured Planctomycetales bacterium (assembly GCA_964483785.1). GTDB lineage: Bacteria > Omnitrophota > Gorgyraeia > Zapsychrales > Fredricksoniimonadaceae > JABDGZ01. The sequence continues at coordinate 1,536 of CAZACW010000058.1, read as the reverse complement.
GGGGACAGCGCCCTATTTTTCAGAGTACTGAATTACTAAAAATAGGGCGCTGTCCCCTATTTTTCCTATTTTTTGATCACAATCACTTCTTCCAATTCCGAAAGATCAACCGCTGGCTCAACCAGGCATTCCACCGTATGGGTATTGACCGAGGCCCGCACATCGCTGATCTGGCCGATCAAAATCCCCTCGGGAAAGGCGGTGCTGAGCCTTGAGGTGACCACACTGTCCCCCACCTTCACGTCCGCGTTGTCCGTCAAATACTGCAGTCTTAACACGCCCTGCAGGGTCCCGGTCAAAAGCCCGTTTTCCCTCGAGCGCTCCACCACCGCGCCCACGGCAAAGGTCGGGTCAGACAAAAGGATCACCTTGGCCGTATTATGTCCCACTTCAAATATCCTGCCAACGACGCCTAAGGGGCTCACCACCGGCTGGCCGGCCTCAAGGCCTTCGGCCTTGCCGCGGTCGATGATCAGCGAGGCGTTCCAATTGGACGGATCGCGGCCGATCACCTTGGCCACCACGGAAGCGTAATTCTGCCGGTCGCGAAAATCCTGGATCCTGCCGTATCTCTGCCGGGCAGCCTCGTTGTCCTGGACGGCCAAAAGCTTGGCCCTGAGCCATTCGCTTTGCTTCTTGTACCTTAAATACTCGTCATACGTTTCCCGGTAGAAAAATAATTTTTTAAGCTCTGCGGCCGGGACCTGCCATAGACCCACCGGCTTGGCCACAGCGTCCAACAGGCCTACGGCTTTATAATTTTTCGGATGCAGAAATAGGACCAGGAAAGGGACGGCGAGGACGGCAACATAAGCGGCTTGTTTAAAATATTTAGACCACATGTTCAGCGTAGGGCGTTCAGTATGGGTGCTTTGCTAAACCACTGAACACGGACCACTGAACGCTGTCTCAAACGTCAAAATGAATTAAAAGTCCAACTTGGCCTGGGCCGTAAAACGCCGTCTCATCACAGGGGACATGTTCAAGGTGGCGCCTGTGCCGTTGACCACGGCGGTCAAGGGATCGTCCGCCACGTGCACCGGCAATCCTGTTTCTTCCGCAATCCTTTTGTCTATGCCGCGAAGCAGAGACCCTCCTCCGGCCATCACGATGCCGCGGTCGATCAAGTCCGCTGCCAGCTCCGGCGGGGTATGTTCCAGCGTCGATTTGGAGGCATCCACAATGGCCTGGACCGGGTCCTGCAAAGCTTCCCGGATTTCCACGGACGTGACATTGATGGTCTTGGGCAGGCCGGCGATCAGGTCGCGGCCGCGCACATCCATGTTCAGCTCCTCTTCCAGCAGATACGCGGAGCCCAGGCGGATCTTGATCTCCTCCGCCGTGCGCTCGCCGATCATCAGATTATAGGTCTTGCGCAGATATTCGATAATGGCCATGTCCATTTCATCCCCGGCGATGCGGATGGATTTGGCGTAGACCAAACCCCCTAAGGAAATCACGGCGAATTCCGTGGTCCCGCCGCCGATGTCGATGATCATTTTGCCGGCGGGCTCATGCACGGGCAGGCCCACCCCC
>CAZACW010000057.1:0-15589 GCA_964483785.1 uncultured Planctomycetales bacterium | reverse complement strand
TGGGACGCCGTGATCGATACCAATCTTTTTCCCGCGGGCTTCAATAATCTCTGCGAGCACGGCCTGGCAGACGCCGAGGGCCTGATCAAAAAAGCCATTCTGGCCAGGGTGCCCCAGGCCAAGGACATCTTGATCATCGCCGAGGAACATACGCGCAATACCTGGTATTTGGAAAATGTCCGCATCCTGCAGGAAATCATCGCCAAGGCGGGCTTTAACGTGAAAATCGCCACCTTCTTTTTAAACGAACCCTCCTTTTGCGCCCAGGCGGCCAGCGCCCTGGAGATGGAGACAGCAACGGGCCAGACCGTGAAGGTCTACTGCGTCAAGCGCATCATGGAAAAAATCAAACAAGGAGAAGCGACCTTTGATTTGATCATCATGAACAATGATCTCTCCGGAGGCATTCCAGAAGACCTTAAAACAATCAATATCCCCATTGTGCCTTCCATCCACGCGGGCTGGCATGCGCGCCTGAAATCCGAGCATTTCCGCCAGGCCAATGCCTTGGTCCGGGAATTCGCCGATATCATCGGCCTGGACCCCTGGCAGTTTTCCTGTCTTTTTGAAGTGGAAAACCACGTGGATGTGAACAAGGAATCTGATGTACAGAGGCTGTATCAGGCCGGGGTGAAATTGTTCAAGAACATCCAGGACAAATACGACGAGCATCATGTGGACAGCAAGCCGTTTATCTTCATCAAATCCGATTCCGGCACCTACGGCATGGGGGTGGTGCCCATCGAAGATCCGGCGCAGATCCTGGAATTAAACCGCCGCAAACGCAATGACCTGGTGCGGGGCAAGGACGCTGTGACCATCACGCATTTTCTCCTTCAAGAAGGCGTGCCCACCATCCACCGCCTGGAAGAAAACCCTTGCGAGGTCTGCCTGTATCAAATCGACAACAATTTTGTCGGCGGATTTTACCGCTTTCATACGCAAAAAAGCCCCCGGGAAAACCTGAATGCGCCCGGCGGCATGGCCTTTCAAAAAATGTGCCCGCATTTGGACAAATACGGCAAGGACTGCGGCATTGAGCACAACATGAACATATTCGACATCTACCGCATTTTAGGACGGATCGCGGGCGTGGCCGCCGGCCGGGAAATCAAGGATTTGGAGAACGAACGTACATGAAATTCCTCTTTTTGATGGACCCCTTGGAAAACGTGGTTTTTGAAAAAGACACGACCTTGATGCTGATGCTCGGCGCCTACGCCAGGGGCCATGAGATCTATTATTGCCCCAAGGACGGGATCAGTTTTATCGAAGGGACCGTGTATTTCCACGTGATCAAGGTGATCCCCCAGGCCATTGCCCACATGCCCTTTCAAGAGGAGTTCAGTGCGCCCCTATCCCACGATGAGATCGACGCGGTTTTCATCCGCACCGACCCGCCCTTTGATGAAAACTATTTATTGAACACCTGGCTGCTCAATCATTGCCCCCGCAAGGTGGTGATGATCAACCATCCGGACGGGGTGCGCAGCGTCAACGAAAAAATCTGGGCCGCCCAATTCAAAAACATCACGCCGCCCACCATCATCTCGGCCAACAAAACCGATTTGATGGAATTCATCCAGCGCCACCAAAATATCATCGCCAAACCCACCAATGCCTTCGGCGGCCAGGGCGTCTTTCACATTGAGCACAAGAACACCAACACCAACGTGATCTTGGAAACCCTGACCAACCGGTTCAATAAGGCCATCATTCTCCAGAAGTATGTGCCGGAATCCAAAAACGGCGACAAGAGGATCCTCTTGTTAAACGGCCAAATTCTCGGTGCTGTGCTGCGGGTGCACGAGAAGGGCGAACACCGCAATAATTTTTACGCCGGCGGCAAGCCCATGCCCACCACGGTCACGGCCAGGGACAAGAAGATCGCCGCAACCCTCAGGCCCCACCTGCGCAAGCTCGGCCTGCATTTGGTCGGCATCGACATCCTCGGCGATTATCTCATCGAAGTCAATGTCACCTCCCCCACCTGCCTGCAGGAAATGAACCGCCTGTACCATCTCAGTCTCGAAGAAAAAATTATTGATTTTGTCGAGAAATTGGTCCGATAAATCCATTGGTCAATGGATGTTTACCATCACAACCCCGGAGGTTGTGGTGGGTCCTTGCATTCTTGGGGGCGGCTGTTATACTAATGCTTCACAAAGGAGAAAAGTCGTGATCCTGTTGATCACATCGTTTAAATCCCCTGATTTTATTTTTTATGCCAACGTTGACCTTATATCATTTTAAGGGCTGTTCCTTTTGCGAACGTGTCACGCGTTTCCTGAAGCAGGAAGGCATCACCGTGCCCATGAAGGACACGCATGAAAACCCGGCCTTTCGCCAGGAATTGATCGAGATCGGCGGCAAGGCCCAGGTGCCGTGCCTCCTCATCGACGGCAAGGCGCTTTATGAATCTTTAGATATAATTAATTGGTTTAAAAAGAACTATAAAAAATGAGCACGCAAGAGATCAAGGAACGCATCGAAAAAGCCATTCCAGGTTCCAGCGCCTATGTGCTGGACCCCATGAATGACGGCGCCCATCTGCAGGCCTTTGTCATTGCCCCTGCTTTTGAGGGCTTGCCCGTGTTCAAACAGCAGCAAATGGTGATGTCCGCCGTCAAGGACATCTTTGAAATGGTCCATGCCCTGGGTTTAAAGACCTTTACCCCGGCCAAATGGAAAGAAACCAAGGCCCAATACGGCTTTTAAGGAAGGAGCCCCTATGCTCAGCCAGCAATTACGTCAAGACATCGAAAACGACATCAAGCAAAACAAGGTGGTCATCTTTATGAAAGGTACGGCCACGCAGCCCATGTGCGGATTTTCCGCCCGGACCGTGCAGACCCTGCAGTCCTACGGGGTCACCATCAAAGACCATAATGTTCTTGAATCGGAAGAACTGCGTTCCGGGATCAAGGAATTCACCAACTGGCCCACCATCCCCCAGGTCTTCATCAACGGCGAATTTGTCGGCGGGGCAGACATCATCGCTGAAATGCATGAAAACGGCGAGCTGGCGCAATTGCTAAAATAAGACTTTTATGGTAACATATCCCCTTTATCTTTAAGGGAAACTATGAGCAAGGAAACAGCCAAAACACAACCGAAATCAAACATCAACGGCGCCCAGGCCCTGGTCCAATGCCTGGAAAGCTACGGCGTTGAATATATCTGGGGCCTCTCCGGCGGGGCTGCCATCCCTATTTTCGATGCCCTGGTAGGCTCCAAAATCAAATTGATCCTGACCCGCCATGAGCAGGGCGCCACCCACATGGCGGACGGCTATGCCCGCGTGACCGGAAGGCCCGGCGTTGTGCTGGTGACCTCGGGACCTGGCGCCACCAACACGGTGACCGGCATTCTCACGGCCATGATGGATTCCGTGCCCATCATCGTGCTCACCGGCCAGACCATCACCTCCATGCTGGGCAAGGACGCTTTTCAAGAGGCGGATATTTCCGGCATCACCATGCCGGTGGTCAAGCACAGTTATCTGGTCAAAAATACCAATGAGATCCCGCGGATCATCAAGGAAGCCTGGCATATCTGCCAAACCGGCAGGCCTGGCCCTGTGCTCATCGATCTGCCTAAGGACATCACCTCAGCCCCGTTTACCGGCGAGAGCCTTGATCCGGAAATGGACATACCCGGTTATAAAAAAGACACGCCTTCGCCGCATAAGGTGGATATTGCCAAAATGGCCAAGCTTTTCGAGGGCAGTAAAAAGCCTTTATTGCTGATCGGCCATGGCGCGGTGTTATCGCGTGCCGGGGCAGCCATCCGGAAACTCGCGGAAAAATTACAGGCGCCGGTGACCAATACCTTGTTGGGCAAGGGCGAATTTCCCGAGACCCATCCCCTCTCCTTAGGGATGCTGGGCATGCACGGCACCGCCTATGCCAACAAGGCCCTGATCAACTGCGATTTGATCCTTTCCATCGGCTCGCGCTGGGACGACCGCATCAACGGCAATAACAACGAATTCTGCGTCAACGCCAAAAAACTGCACATCGACGTGGATTTTTCCGAAATCAACAAGATCGTCAAGCCGGATGCCTGGGTCCTGGGACAGGCACGCGAAGTGGTGGAAGAGTTGGTGAAATTGGTCAAGCCTTTGGACACGGCGGATTGGCTCAAAGAGCTGGCATTTTATAGAAAAGAATTTCCTCTTAAATACACCACGGAAAACGGCCTCACCGCCCAGCAGGTCATCGATACCTGCTACAAGGTGACCAAGGGCAAGGCCATTGTGACCACGGACGTGGGCCAGCACCAGATGTGGGCCGCGCAATTTTATCTTTCGGACAAAGGCAATTACTGGCTCTCCTCCGGCGGGGCCGGGACCATGGGTTATGGATTTCCCGCGGCCGTGGGCGCCCAATTTGCCGCTCCCAAGGAATTGGTCATTGCCATTGTGGGCGACGGCGGTTTCCAGATGACCTTATATGAACTCGCGACCGTCTTCATCCATAAACTGCCGGTCAAGGTGCTGATTATCGACAATAAATACTTAGGCATGGTGCGCCAATGGCAGGAGCTGTTCTTCGACAACCGCCTCTCCGGCGTGGACCTGGAAGGCAATCCTGATTTCGTCAAATTGGCCGAAGCTTACGGGATCAAAGGATTCCATATCAGCAAACCGGAACAGTGCGAATCTGTCCTGAAACAGGCCATGGAATACAAAGGCGCCTGCGTCATCCATGCCGAAGTGATCAAGGAAGACAATGTGTTTCCCATGATCCCGGCCGGCAAATCCGCGTTTCATATGATCATTGAAAAGCCGACGGTGAAGATGGAAAAACCCACAGGATCAACCTAATGGACAAGCACCCTTTACACACCATCAGCGTTTTAGTGGCCAATAAACCCGGCGTGCTGGTGAGAATCGCCCTGGTCTTTGCCCGCCGCGGCTATAATATCAATTCCCTGGTGGTCTCCCCCACCATCAACCCCAAATACTCCCGGATGACGATCACGGCCAAGGGCGACCTGGAGACCCTGGAGCAGATCATCAAAAACGTCAATAAGCTCATTGATGTGATCCATTGCGAAGAGCACCCGGCCAATACCGTGGAAAAGGAACTGGCCCTTTTGAAAACCAAGGCCTCCCCGTCCGTCAAGGCCTTTGTCACCAAACACGCCCGCAAATTCCATGTCCGCATCGATGACACATCCGAAGGCTGTTACATCATCGAACAGACCGGCACCTCCGCCGAACTGGATGAATTCGAGGACCTGATGAAAAAATTCGGGGTCTTGGAAATGATCCGTACTGGAAAAGTATTGATTACCCGCGGCAAGGAAACAACCTGACCCCCTGCGCAGTCATGTGGGAAATTTAAATCATTCGTTGCGGGAAAAACTTAAGGCCTTCATTTGATTGCTTTCTAAAAGGTCATTGGTCTTTTGATTGATGGCTTCGACCCCGGATTGGTTCTGCCGCATCTGCTCATCGATGCGCACCGCCTGATCTCTCAGACGGGCCTGGTTAGTGTCCATAAAATTGTCCATCCTGGCATTCTGGTCCATGACCTTGATCTGGTTTTGATCCATTGAAGACGTGGTCTGCTCCATCTTGTTAATAACAGCGCTTTTGAGCTTGCCTTGATAGCGCTGTTCATCCTGGGAAATCTGCTGGTTCAAGGTCCTTTCCTTGTCCTGGTACTCGCCCAACAAACTCCTGAAATAGCCGTTTTGGTTTCTTTCCGGCATGTCCTTCAGGTTCTGCCGTAGCTGGTCGATCTCCTGGCGGATATTTTCCAACTGTTCTTTCTGGTCCTCTAATTTCGTGAAAATGGCCTGCTGCTGAGTGTTCTGGGTCTGGGTTTCAGCGGAAAATCCCGTGGATTTGATCAGAAAATGCCAAAGACTGGCATCGATCATGGTGCCGGAAAAATCTTTGAATGTCGAACCTTCCAGCAGAAAGAAGATGAGAACGGCCAAGCCCACATAACGCATCATCATAGAGAATACCTCCTCCTGTGCCATTTTAAAAAATGGCTATGAAGATATCTTGATGATTATGTTAAGAATCCGTAAAGGCTCAAAAAATTCATGCCTTGACAATACTGCAAGGCAGGATTTTGGGCAATTCTTTCGGCGGCAGAATGACCAGCGCAATATCCGTATATTCGCCGTTATAGGCAATGGAAGAAATCCTGCTGCGCTCGGTATCCACCCCGGGGTAGGCGATGCCCAGAAACTGGCTGACCGCGGATTTTAAGGCGTCCAATTCCAAATACAGGATGAATTGGCCCTCCTCGTCCGCATTCAGGTTAAGCACCGAGACCAGCATCCTGAAATCCAGCTCCAGTATCTCATGCAGCGGCCTGCCGGCGCAGAATTTCGACAAGGCCTTGCCTCCCCCGATTTCGCTGGAACAGGTGATTTTGGCGAAATCGAATTGGACCATGCGGCCCTCAGCGTCCAGTCGCATATTAAGCCCCGAAGAGCTGTCGGAACAAGGCATTTCTGCTTTTCTTTCTAAAATCTTTACTGGGTTTATATTTGATGCGAGGGTAGTTCCCTTTCAGGCCCGCGTCAATGGTGATGCGGCCGGATTCATCGCACAAGATCCTCAGCGCCCCAAAGGCATTGACCAGGGAAGCGCTGATATCAGGATTCACATGCAGCAAGGTCTGAAGGTCCACGCCCATGCCCTTCAGGTCCACAGACCCCTGGGCTGAAAGCTCAAAGACATTGGTCTTGACCAAGGCATGGCTGATATCAAGCTTTTGGTCATGGTACGCGAACTGCGCCTGCGCCCTCCCTATGATCGTATCATGAATGCTGTCCTTGTCAATAAAGCTGTCCAGCCCCCCTGTGACCCCGAAGGCGCGGGACATGATCACGTCAATAACATTGAAATTCTTGATCACATTGTCCGTCATCACCAGGCGGCCCTCGCGCAGTTGGACGGCCTTGCTCCCGTCGGGATTTTTGGCGAAGGAAAGGCCGCTTAAGTCCGCGTTGATATTGCTCAGCCAAACATCCGTCGGTATGTTCTGGGCCAGGTCGATCCAGGACACCGAGGCATCCCGGACCTTGATATAAATCGAATCAATCACCACGGGGCTCGGGGGCCGCGCCGGATGGGGCAGGGCGGCCGGCGGCACAGCAGCGGCAGGCACGGCCGGCGGACCGGCCCCGCTGGATACGGCCGCTGGCCCATGGAAGCCCAGCGACTGGACATTGAAGGTCCCGTCCTGGGAGCGGATCATATGGACCTGCGGCGCCAAGAGCAGGATGTCATAGATGCGGATTTCGCGCCGCAAAATAAAGGACATCAGGCTGAGGCTCGTACTTACCCTTGCGATGGTCATGAAGGGCTGAAGGGTAAAACTCGGGTCATCCGTGATCACGCAGGGGCCGGCATTCAAGGCCAGCCCATGCAAGGAAAGCCCCAAACTCAAATGCCCCAGGGCAACCTTTCTGCCTAAGACCTTGGAAAACTTCTTGTTCAAGGCCGGTACATACGCGTCTAAGTCCGAGGTCTTCTCGAAAACAACGGTCAACAGAGTGGCTATGAGAGCAATGGACAAAAGCCCGTAAATGACAAGCCTGCGCACTCTCTTCATGGCTGGCCTTGCTTGTCCTGGACTTTGAAATGCTCCTGGTCTATCAGGTCCTGGGCATGCTGCATAATATGGTTATTTTCCTGGGTGATCTTGTCAAAATCAACCGACGATTCATTTAATTCTCCATGGCCCTGCGGCCCAAGGCGCGTGGACTCGGCACTGTCGAATTTGAGCAGTTCATTTTGCTGGGCCAGCCACTGCCTGTTCTTATTCAACTGTTGGTTAAAATCAACCAGGGCCTGTCCCCGCTCCACCAAAAGCCGCTGGTCATTGCGCAAATGCAGGTCCAACGACTTGATTTTCAAAAGGTCGGGTTCGCCGCCGGCCTTGAGCTGATTGAGGGCTTCGGTGATATTTTGGTTTGTATGGTCCAAGAGCTGATGGTCATAATCGATGATATCGATGAGTTTTTGCTGCTGTTTGGTCATCTCTTCCATTTGGGCGCTGATTTCGGCAATGCCGCGGATGGTCTTTAAATGAAGCTGCTGGATTTCCTGGATCTTGGTCTGCTCTGTCATGTCCGGATCATTGCCGGACATCACCACCCCCGAGGAAGGATTGAGGGGCTGGTGTTTCGCGCTCATGTAAACATAGGTGCCGGCCAAAAAAGTAAAGGCGAACAATGTAAAAAATATAAACTGGCCGATCATAAGGTCCTTAAAAGGCTGGCTTCCAGCTGGGCCGCTTCCTCGACGGGCGCCTGGCAGGCCCCGCGCCGGCAGACCAGGGCCCGCAGGGGCTTGGCATCCGGTTTAAAATGGATGGCCTTACATGGAAGATAATGCGCATACAGGATCTTGATCATGGCGGCAAGCTTGGGGTCATTGGCCGGGCCTTGAAAGGTGATTTCCAAAGGGCCCTGCAAATGCCCATCCAAAACAGAAAGCAAAAAACTGTGCCCGTAAGGGGACCTCTCCATTTCAGGGCCGAGAGAGGCCAGCAAGGCCTCGAGCTGCCGGAGGAAAATGTCCTCATGGGTCAAGGCATGCAGTTTGAGCAGGACCAGGGCCGCTGCCGCGTTCCCCGAGGGCATGGCCCCGTCATACCTGTCCTTGGGCCGTACGATCAAACCCTCATCATCCTTGGCGGTCATGAAAAACCCGCCTTGAGGGTCTGCAAAAAGCTCTATCATGGCCATGCCCAAACGCTTGGCCTCGTTCAAATAGGCGTCCTGAAAACCGGCTTCATAAAGTTCCAAGAGTCCGTCGATGAAAAACGCGTAGTCCTCCAACTGGGCCGGGATGCCGGAAGACCCGCCGCGCCAGCTGTGCTCCAGCCTGCCTTCCTTCATCATCGTGGACAATATAAAATCCGAGGCCTTGGCCGCGGCCTGTGCATATTTAGGCTCATCCAGCACCCTGCAGCCAAAGGCAAGACTCGCAATCATCATCCCGTTCCAGCTGCACAGGCACTTATCATCCACATGCGGAGGCGGCCGGCGGCTGCGCCATTCAAAGACTTTCCGCAAACTCCGCTCAAGGGAAGACCGGATGTCTTCTTCAGCCATCGAAAATTCTTCCGCCAGCTGCTTGAAATCACGCGCCTGATACAAAATATTCTGATCGATCAATTCTCCGTGCGGATCATGCGCCGCATTGCCCTGGTCCAGGACCCCAAAACAGCTTTTAAAAACAGCGGCCTCCTTCCGGCCCAGCACCTCATCCAAAGAGGAAGCCGTGTACACATAAAAAGCCCCTTCTTTCGACGGGCCTCCGTTTTCAAGGGGGCTGTCCGCGTCCTGCGCGCAATAAAAAGCGCCCTGCGGGCCGGTCATGTCTCTTTGCACATAATCGAAAATGGACCTGGCTGTTTGGGCAAAATCCTTGGAGCCTGTGACTTGAAAGGCCTCCAGGTACGCCCTGGCCAGCAAGGCCTGGTCATACAGCATCTTTTCAAAATGGGGTACGCGCCAATATTGGTCCGTCGAGTAGCGGTGAAAGCCGCCGCCCACCTGGTCGCAAATGCCGCCGCGGGCCATGGCCCTCAAGGTGGTCTCAACCATCTTCAGGGCTTGAGCAGAATCTGTCCTGCGGTGATAGCGCAGTAAAAAAGAGAGCTGGTGCGCCATCGGGAATTTGGGGGCGGTCCCAAAGCCGCCGTCCTGCGCGTCGAATTGCCCTTCCATTTGCCTAAAAGCCTTCTCCAAGACAGCCTCATCCAAGGGTGCAGATGGGCCATGGCCCCGGGCCTCCATGGACTGCAGACGCTCGGTCATTGTCCTGGCTGAGGCCACGATCTCTTGGCGCTGTTTATGCCAGGCCCCGGCAACGGCGTGCAGCACATCCAAAAAACCCGGCGCCCCCCATTTGGGATAAGGCGGAAAATAGGTCCCTGCGTAAAACGGCTCGGCCTGGGGGGTCAAAAAAACCGTCAGCGGCCATCCGCCCTGGCCGGTCATGGCCGTGGCCGCCGCCATATAAACATGGTCGATGTCCGGACGCTCTTCGCGGTCGACCTTGATCGGGATAAAATGCGCGTTGATGATTTTGGCGATGCCTTCGTCCTCAAAACTTTCATGGCTCATCACATGGCACCAATGGCAGGCCGAGTAGCCGACGGACAACAGAATGGGCTTGTCCTGTTCTTGGGCCTTGGCCAAGGCAGGAGCGTTCCACGGATGCCAATCCACAGGTTGATGGGCATGCTGCAGCAAATAAGGGCTCTTTTCTTGGGCAAGATGATTGGCAAAGCCCGGTTTATTTGACATTGGAATCAAAAAGATCCAGCGTTTTGGATATGGCGTCCTGGCGGGACACCGGCGATGAAGCTGCGGCGGCAACAGGCGCGGCGGGGACCGCGGCTGCCACATGGGAGCTGACCGGCAAGGCATTGGGCGGGGGGCCTTGATCTGCTGTTCTTTGCCTGGCCTTATGCATGAATTCCTGCGTGCGTTTGTAACCGGGAAGCACGTCCTCAATATCCTTGAACTTGTCTGCGGCGGCCGTGAAATTGCCTTGATCATACAAGCTTAAGGCCTGCTTGTACATCATCTCCACCCCGTCTTCCAATTCCTTGCGCACGGCCTTGCGCCTTGCCTCCAGGTCTTGCGGCGTGGACACCACCGGCATGGCTGCCAGGGACGAAAGACCTGCTGTCGTATCTGATGACGGCAAAGAAGCCGGGGCGGCAGAGGTCTGCGCCCCAATGTGGTGGAAGCGGTATTTTTCATCCTGCTTTTCTTCTTCCTTGCGGGACTGCAGGAGCTTTGCTTCCTGGGCCAGGCGTTCCCGTTCATGCGCCTTCGTGGCTTCTTCCTTGCGCTTGTCCTCTGTCTGGCGCTGTTCATATTCTTTTTTCTTGCGTTCCATCTCCTGGGCCATTTGCTTGCGCCGCTGTGCTTCGTGCTCCTGCTCAAGCATCCAGCGGTGCCTGGCCTTCATCTGCTCCTCAATATAGGACGAGCGCTTCTTGGCCTCGCGCTCCTGGTGCAGGGAAACTTCCCGGATGATGGCCCGCTCGTTCTTTTTGACCCAGTCCTGCGCGCGGCGGTCATTGAGGCTGGACAATTCGATAAACAAAAGTTTGGATTCCACATACCGCTTCTGGCGGTAAAGATCAATGCCCTTCGCATAGATGCTGTCCTGCTGCTCCTTGATCTCTTTGTCTCTATAATGGGCAATGTCCGGCGGCTGATGCTCTTGACGGCGGCGCACCTCTTGCCGGTATTGACCTTCTGCCTTGGTCTTGCCCATGGATTCCTCGACCCGGGCCATGGCATTGGTGGCTTGTTCCAATTCAATGAATTTCGCCTTCATGCCCTGGTAATCCTGCATCTGGGACAAACGGATGATTTCATCATTGATGGCCGAAACTTTGTCCGCGTATTTCTGCAAAATTTCCTGTTCCTGGATTTCCAAATTGTGCTTCTCTTCCTTCTGGCGCCTGAGGCTGCTCTCTTCCTGCGTCTGTTCCCTTTGTTTCCATTCCTTGATCTGCTGGGCGGCATTCTGCTTATTGCCCGGGGTGGGAGGCATGAACGCATTGCCCTCGATCTTGTTCATCCGGTTCAAATAACTGTGTGCGGACTTGTAATCCGGAACAATGTTCTCCAGCTGGGTAAATTCCGTTTGGGCCCTTTGATAATCATGGTCATTGAATTCCCTGACCGCTTCTTCATACACCTGTTCGGCCTCGGCCTTTTGCTTCTGCTGCTGGAGCATGGATTCCGCCTGCCGCTGCCTCATCTGCTGCTGCAGCATGGCCTGGACAACACGTTGCTTGGCCTCTTTTAAAGTGCTCAAAATCCTGTCCACTTCGCCCATTTTTCTCTTCATGGGCAGGGTGGCTTTGTTATCCTCTAAGGCAGAGACCCTGTTGTAGAGGTCCTTGACCCGGCGGTCCATCTCCGTCAAATCCTGCACCAAATGCTGCTGGCCCTGCAGGGACTCATCCGCGATCACGTGGTTTAACGGCGGCCCGCCCGTCGAAAAAGCAGAGGCCGTGGCCGCGGCAGGTGAAGTAGCAGAAGCTGAGGCAGGCGAAGTGCCGGAAACAACGGCAGAAGAAACGCCGGAAGCCGCGGCAGGCACCGCGGCAGCAGGCGGCGGCTCTGAGGGCAGCACCTTAAAGCGCGCGTCCTGTTTTTCGATGCGCGCGATGTAGTCCCGGGTGGACTTGAAATCCGGGCATAACTTTTCGATTTCGCCGAATTTGGCCCAGGCGCCGTCTAAGTCATTGGTATCATACAAATGGATTGCCGCGGTGTACAAAAACTGGGCCTGCTCTGCCAGTTCCTGCTTATGTTTCTCCTCTTTCAGGGCCATCTCATGCTGGCGCAGGGCCGCCTCTTTTTTACTGGCCACCAAATCCTGCCAGCGCTCTTCGTCCAGGCTCTTGCGCTGGGCCTGGACCGCATGCTCCTGCTCCTGTTTCGCTGCCTCGTCGATGCGGTGCAGATACCTCATCGTCTCCTTATAATCAGGGACCACCCAGCTGATCTCCTGGAATTTCTTTTTGGCCTCGGCGTATTTTTTGTCATTGAACAATTTAACGGCCTTGCGGTAATTATCTTCCGCCTGGGCCCTGACCTGCTCATCGCGCGCCCTTTCCTTGTCCTGGATTTGCCTGAGCCACTCGGTCTTTTCCTTGGCCTGGGCGGTTTCCGCCTCCTGTTGCTGGCGGGCGGCCTCGGCCGCCCTTTGCTTCATGGCCTGGGCATCGGCCAGAACAATGTACTGGTCGATGATCTTCAAGTAACTGCTGGTGGCCCGGTAATCCGGCGCGATTTCACCGACATGGTTAAAAGCGTCCCTGGCCTGCGGGTATTTTTTTTGGCGGTATAATTCAATGGCATCCTTGTAAGCGCCCTCCACCTCTTCCCGCCGGGCATGCTCGTCTTTCTTGATCTGGTTATAATGCTGGTGCTCCTCCTGGCGCAGGGCCGCCTCCTGCCTGCGCAAGCGCCGCTCGCTTTCCTCGATATAGCCGGCCATCTCAGGATGTTCGGTGATGCGGATGGCTTTTTCAAAATAATCGCGCGCCTCTTCCAGCTTGCCTGCCTTGGTCAGTTCCTCCCCCTTTTGATAATATTCATGGGCCCGTTCTTCGCGCTCCTGGTTGCGCTTCAAGACCGCCTGCTGCTTGATCTTGTCGTTGACTTCCTTGATATTTTCGCGGGACCTATCGATCAGGTTCTTTAAATCATACAAATAACTGGAGCGGGTCTGGGAGGCGGCTTCTGCGTCCACCGCCGGCACCTGGACCCCGGAGGAGGCGGAATCCACGGAAGGCTTGTCATCCAGCGAGGAACTGGGGCCATCGGCATAAACCACAAAGCCCGTCGAGCAAAAGAGGGCCAGGGCTATAAAGAGGCGGGGCATGGTCTTCATGATCTTTTTAGGGTAACAGGGGTCATTTTACCACACTCTTGGAAGCGTCATCCACAATTTTCTCCCATATTTTGCGGGCCTTGAGGTATTCTCCGGACCTAAAGTAGGCGCGGGCGGTCTTGTCCAGATTGACCAGGTCTTCCTCAAAGGCGATGCGGCCGCGGATATATTCCGAAGCTTCGTCATACATCATCTGGCCGGCGGTGATGATGTCCTTATAGATCTGCTTGGCCTCTTCCAAGCGGCCGGCCTTGACGCTGGTGCCGGCCAAGGCGAACATGCGGTTGAGTTCCAGCACAATCCTGCTGTCCTTCTTGGCTAATTCCTTACGGATTAAGATCCAGGCCCAATCATTGATCTTGGCATCCAGCCATTTGGCGCGCAGCCTGGCTTTTTCTTCAGGGCTCATGTCATTGAATTTGCCGGTCATGCGCACAAAGGGCCCCTGGGAGGTGTAGCTGAGATTCGTTAAATCGTCGGAATACTTGGTGAAATTCCAGCCGATGCCAAGCTGGGTATTGTTGTTGATGTCATGGGTCAACTCCAGCAGGACCCCCTGCTTGTTGTCCTTGGCCTCGACCTGGCCCAGGTTGCGGTATTCGCCGCTGACGGTCCAGTTGCGGTCGATCTTATAATTGAGGCGGTGGATGACCAGCCACGTGTGCGTCTGGGTAAACTGGAAGCCGGCGTCCTGTTCGTTTAAGATGCGGTAGGCGATTTTTTCGGACAACTGCCATTGATCGGTCAGGTCATACACCGCCTGGGCGCTGAAGACCTGGGCCCTGGTGGCCAGCACATTGGTATTCAACGCGTCCGCCTGCTGCAGGCCGCCGCCGTAGCCGTTCTGGAAGGAATATTCCGTGATCAAGTTCAAATTGTCGAAATTGACCGGGCGGTACGCCATGCCCAGGATGATCTGCTGGTGCTCTTCGGCCTTAGCGCCGGTGGTGGTGTCAATGGTCTTGGAATAATCCACCTTCATGTTGGCGGTCATATTTTCGGTGAGTTTGCCTTCCAGCGCATCATAGAGCACATATTGGCGCAGACTGTTGGTGCCAAGGCCTTTGTCGATACGCAATTCAAGCTTGAGGGAGTTTTTAAGCCGCTCCACGGCGGTCTCGGTGTCCTTAAGCACATACCCCACGCCCAAGGTGAAATCCGTGCGGTCCGTCTGGGTGGCGTTTAGGTTCTGCACCTTGCCGCGTTCGATGGAACCGTTTAAGGCCAGCTTGTCATTGACATCCCCGGACAAGCCGAAAATATTCGACTGGGTGATGGCATTGGGCTGATTGGCCGAGGCCTTGGTGAAATCCGCCTCCAGCTGGCGGCCGTTGACGTTGCGCACCAGGCCGTATTTGGAATTTTCCGTGGTCCCGTTGTCAGGGCTGAAGGAAAAGCTGTTGTCCGTGACCGCCTGCAGTTCCTGGTTGAGCTTGCTGGTATTGCCGAACCCGAAGGTGGCGGTTTTGCGGCCCGTGGATTCCGTGGTCAAATTCAAGAACCCGTTGGTGGTGGTATTGGCGTTGACCTTGGTCACTGCCTTGACTCCGACGGAGCTGGTGGCCGTGATATTGGAATTCGTGGTCAGGGAAGACAAAGAAGATGCCGCTGTCGTGCCCAAACTGACATTGGCGGGGCTGCCCATGCCTAAGCCCACATTGGTCCCGCCGAATGCCTGGGCCGTGCCGGTCACCGTGGTGTTGCCGATCTGGGTGGTGCCGTTTAAGCTGATATTGTTGGCGGACTGGGCATTGGCCCCGACGCTCAGGGCATTCTGCGTCTTGCCCACCATCATGTCCATGGTCAGCCCCGGCGCCACCGTGGCCTTGGCCCCGAGGCTGGCTGTGTTTGTGACCGTTCCGGTCGAGGAAGAGGTCGTGGCCATATTGCCCGTCAAGGCAATATTTTTGGTGACCTGGCCCGTGACCTGGACGCTGGCGGTCTTGTTGATTTGGCCGTTGTTTAAATTCGCCAGCGTATAATCGGCAGTCACGGCAATTTTCTTGCCGATCTGGTTGGTGATGCCGGCGGTCAGGGCCCGGCCCTGGCTGCTGAACACTTCCTGGGCGTTGAGGGTGGTCATGTCGGTGATGCTGGCCGAGGCGGCCACGGTGGTGCGGGGTGTGGTTTCGTGTAGCACAACTACCTGTTGGCCCCGGGTCCGCTTGCGTGGAG
>CAZACW010000056.1:0-15752 GCA_964483785.1 uncultured Planctomycetales bacterium | reverse complement strand
GGCCTTGTAGGCGGCATAGACTTTTTCCGGATCATGGCCGCCGCGCCTCATGTCGCGGATCTGGTCATCGGAAAGATGGGCCACCATTTCCAGGAGGCGCGGGTCACGGCCGAAGAATTTCTCCCGGATATAGGAGCCTTCGGACACGGAATATTTTTGGTATTCGCCGTCCACCACTTCGCCCATGCGCCGGGCCAGCAGGCCTTCGGTGTCTTTTTCCAGGAGCTGGTCCCAATCCTCGCCCCAGATCACCTTGATCACGTTCCAGCCGGCGCCGCGAAACAGCGCTTCCAATTCCTGGATGATTTTGCCGTTGCCGCGCACCGGTCCGTCGAGGCGCTGTAAATTGCAATTGATCACAAAGATCAGATTGTCCAATTTTTCACGGGAAGCCATGGTCAGAGCACCCAGGGATTCCGGTTCATCGGATTCGCCGTCGCCCATGAACACCCAGACCTTGTTGTCGTCCTTGGGCTTGAGGCCCCGGTCTTCCAGGTAGCGTGAAAAACGGGCCTGGTAAATGCCCATGATCGGCGCCAGCCCCATGGACACCGTCGGGAATTGCCAGAAGGAGGGCATGAGCCAGGGATGGGGATAGGAGGAGAGGCCGCCGCCTTCCGCCAGTTCCCGCCGGAAATTGCGCAGATTGGTTTCGGATAAGCGGCCCTCGACAAAGGCGCGGGCATACATGCCCGGAGAGGCATGGCCTTGAAAATAAACCAGGTCCCCGTTTGAGGCGCTGCTGCTGCCCCGGAAAAAATGGTTGAAGCCGATTTCGTAAAGGGTGGCGGAAGACGCATAGGTGGAGATGTGGCCGCCGATGCCGTCGGCGTTTTTATTGGCCCGCACCACCATGGCCATGGCGTTCCAGCGGATAATGGATTTGATGCGGCGCTCCAGTTCGCGGTTGCCGGGAAACGGCGGCTGTTTTTCTTTAGGGATGGTGTTGATGTACGGGGTATTGTAGGTAAAGGGCAGGGTGACGCCGGATTCCTGGGCCCGGATCTGCAGCTGCTGCAGGAGGTACTGGACCCTGTCTTGAGTGCCGCTGTTGAGCACATAATCCAGGGAGGCCAGCCACTCTTTAAGTTCCACTTCATCCATGGCCGCGTTTTTCTTTACATTGACATCATCGCTCATACCAGGCTCCTGAAAAGTTCAATTCATGGAATATATATTTGGTGCCGGAGGAGAGATTTGAACTCTCAAGGCTTTCGCCATACGCTTCTGAGACGTACGCGTATACCAATTCCGCCACCCCGGCAAACTTCTCTAAAAAGTAAATTTGTGGTAGTTTGCCGGGGCGGCGGGAACCCTTTCTTTTCTGGAAGAAAAGTTAAGGAAGAAAGTGTTGCCGCCACCGAGACAAACTTCTCTAAGAATATAAAACCATCACAACCCCGGGGGTTGTGATGGTTGACCATCACAACCCCCGGGGTTGTGATGGTTTTCCAAGCGATTTCCCTGTATATAAGTCCTTCAGTATAGCCGTATGAAAATTGTCTGTCAAGGGCACTGAAAACTGTTATAATCGAACCTTAATGATTCCGGTCACTTTTCAAACATCCACCATGGCTGTGGCCCAGATCCTGGCCATGGGCGCCCTGGGATTTTACCTGGTGCGAAGCGGATTTATCCAGGAATCCGGCCTGAGGCTTTTGTCCCATTTAAGCGTCAATGTGTTCTTTCCCTTGTTTATCTTCAACCAGATCCTCACGCATTTTGACCGCGCCAGCATGCCTTTTTGGTGGGGTTTTCCCTTGATCAATATCAGCCTGGTCCTGGCCGGTTTTGTGATTTCTGTCCTGGTCACGGCGCGCCAGGCCCCGGGGCCGCTCAAGGACGGGTTTTTGGCAGTATCTTCCCTGCATAATGCGGGCTATATTCCCTTATTAATGGCCATGTCCCTGCCCTTAGGGGGCTGGGCCGGGAAAATTTATACCTGCGTTGTGCTTTCCATTATCGGCTTTGACGTCTGTCTGTGGTCTTTGGGCGTTTGGCTGTTGACCAAGGGCAAGGCTTCCAGGATGGACTTGAAAAAAATGATCAATCCGCCTTTGATCAGCATGTCTGCGGCCCTGATCATTATTTTGGCCTTGGGGCCAAAGGCCGTGCCGGAAATGGTCTTAAAGCCGATCAAGCTTTTGGGTGATGCGGCGATGGCTTCGGCCATGATCGTGATCGGCGGAAATTTGAGCTTATCTCATTTGAACAAGGTCGACTGGGTGCAAGCCGGCGGCGTGTCCTTGATCAAGCTGGTCCTGTTGCCCATGCTCACCCTGCTTGTTTTATATGAGTTAAAATTGAATCCTTTGCTGAGTTTTGTCGCGATGCTGCAGGCCTGCATGCCCAGTTCCATCACGCTTTCGATCATCGGCCGCAATTATGAGACGAAAAACCAGGACCTCGTCAATCAAAGCATCCTGGTGACGCATTTATTGAGCATCGTCACTATCCCAGTGTTTTTAGGGCTTTATGGCAAATTCATGTAAATAAAGGGGACGTCTCCCAATTAATTAATTGGGAGACGTCCCCTTTATTCCTGGCTGAACTATGACATCTGTCACTAACAAAAAGGCCTATCACAATTACCATCTCTTGGAGAAATGGGAGTGTGGAATTGCGTTAAACGGCGGGGAGGTCAAGTCCCTGCGCGCCGGCGGGGCCAGCTTTACCGATGCCTTTGCCCATATCGATAAGGGTGAGCTCTTTCTCTATAATCTGCATATCAATCCCTATGAACAGGCTTCCTATTTAAACCTGGCCCCGGACCGTCCCCGGAAGCTCTTGATGCATTTCAAAGAAATTGAAAAGATCAACGGCCATCTGACCCGCAGAGGCCTGACCCTTGTGCCCACCAAGCTCTATTTTAACAAACGCGGCTGGGTCAAGGTGGAAATCGCCCTGGGCCAGGGCAAAAAGATCTATGACAAGCGCCAGGACATCAAAAAGCGGGAAGTCAAAAGGGAGATAGACAGATCGGTCAAGCGTAGTGTAAAATGATCAGAAATGCAGTTAACACTCAATGAAAGGGGAGATTCATGAAAATCATTTTAAGTATTTTCCTTCCTCCAGTGGCTGCGTATATGCAAGTAGGTGCGACCAAGCATTTTTGGATCAACATTGTCTTGACGCTTTTAGGAGGTTTGCCTGGGATCATCCATGCACTTTGGCTGGTTTTAACCAACCAGAAAGCATAAAAATAATTGGGACACATTGAGTTTTTTCAATGTGTCCCAATTATTTTTGCCGAAATAAGGGTTTTGGGATATAGTATAAGAGCATCTTTTCGTTCTTTCATATGGGGGTGACTGGTTTCGACTTGTGTCATTCGGGTATAGGCCGCGTGTCGAGGAAGCTTGGTTGGCCTCGTAAAATACGCTAAGCACACATCAAACGCTAACAACAAGTTAACGTTCGCTGGTGTGATGGATCAGTTCGCTAAGAGCCCTGCTCTTCCTGATCCGGTCATGCCGGTTCCTGTCTTAGTTACACCGTAACTAAGCCCGTTTACCTGTAACGCCTGCTAACAGGATAAACGGTCGACAAGCAGGCTGGCCTCGATGTCTGTCTTCGCCATTGGGGTGAGATCTTAGAGGACTGGTCCCAAAACCATCCTGTTTGCCGGAGGGTGAGGGATAAGATCAAGTAGACAAACTACACATGTAGACGCTTATATTGCGAGACTCAAGGACCCGAGTTCAATTCTCGGCACCTCCACCATTGGCACCAATCCGAACCATTGTCCTCATCTAAGAGGGCAAGGGTTTGAGCTTTCATATGCGTCATATAGTAAGGCTTAAACTCCCTGTCCAGACCAAAAATTGGGACACATTGAGTTTTTTAAAAAATAGGATAATAAAACTCAATGTGTCCCAATTTTTTTCAGGACAAATGTTTGCCAAACCGCGGATGACAATGTATAATCCTTCGCCTTTTAAGGCTGTCTGCGAACCGTGGCAATTTCAAAAAGAGGAGGAGTCATGAAAATTATAGAAGAATTTAAACAATTCGCGCTCAAAGGCAATGTCATGGACATGGCGGTGGGGATCATCATCGGCGCGGCCTTCGGCAAGATTGTGGATTCTGCGGTGAAAGATGTGATGATGCCGCCTTTGGGATGGGTGATCGGCGGGATCGATTTCAGCAATATGGAGTGGGTGATCAAGGGCGCGGACGCCGCTCATCCGGCCGTGGCCATCAAATACGGCATGTTTTTGAATGCCATGGTCAGCTTTATCATCGTTGCTTTTGCTATTTTCATGATCGTCAAGGGCATGAATGCCTTAAAGAAGAAAGAAGCGGCAGCTCCTGCAGCGCCGCCGGCCCCGTCTAAGGAAGAAGTGTTGCTGGCTGAAATCAGGGACCTTCTTAAACGCAAATAGCGACGGGCATATTGGTTTTTTATTGACAAAGCCCTGGTTGTGTTTTATAATTAAATCGTTACCCAGGAGAAGCCGCAATTTTGCTGACGCCAGAATAAGCCCTTCTGGCATCCCACCCTTCGAGGGATGGAGATACAGAGGACGCAAAACGGGCAACCTCCGGCAAAATCCAAAGCTTCTCCTATTTTTTTTACATTGTTGAGCAAATGATTATGAAGATAATCGTAACTTATTAAATCTTAATAAGTTACGATTTTTTTATGCCAATGTACATGGTCTGTCTCATCGGGATCTGCCTTTATTTCATGGCCTTTGCCAATTTTGCCTTGGCCAGGCAGACTGTCAGTTGCTCGCATTTCCCTGAAGAAGTCCTTAAAAGTCCCATCGGGCCTTTGGATGGGGGCAAGGTCCTTCATCTTTCCGTTGAGATACCCCTGCGCGACCGCGCTGGTCTGCAAGAGCTGACCAAGAACATCTATGACCCTCAAAGCGCGGATTATCATCATTACCTGACGCCTAAGGACATCACCGACCGTTTTGGCCCGACCCAGGCAGATTATAATGCCATCGCTGCATTTTTTAAGCAGCACGGATTGATGGTCACTCCCTACGCGAGCAGGACCCTGCTGGGCCTCAGCGGCCAGGTCAAGACCATTGATAAAATTTTCCATACGAACCTTATCCTCTACAAACATCCCACTGAAAAACGGAATTTCTACGCTCCCCAAAACTGCCCTGCCGTTGATCTGGATATTCCAATCACCGGCGTGGCCGGCCTGGAAGATTACACCAGGTTTCGGCCTCTGGTGTCAAAATAATCAGGATTTTGGTTGCCCTTCTTAGTTCCTAACTTTAAGATTAGAGTAGTCATTTTAACTACGGACCATCACAACCCCGGGGGTTGTGATGGTCGATAAGTAGGGGGGTGCCATGGGTCTTTGCACATTGCTCGTCAGGGTCTGGCTGTTGGTCGTGGCTGTTGTGTTCATGCTAAACCCTTGCGCATCTGCGCAGGGCCTCAGGCTCTCCAATCTGGTCAAAATCAATCCCAACGGAAGCGTCACCTTATTGCATCATGTCCCTTTGGCCGTGGCCAATGGCTCGGCCAGAAGAATATCCTCTGTCCGGGGCAACCAGATTTTTGATTTCCGCATCGTGCTTCCTTCCAAGGACCAGGCCGGCTTGGATCAAATGGTCCAGCAAGTCTACAATCCCAAAAGCCCGCTGTACCGCAAATATTTGACCCATCTGCAAATCATCCAACAGTTCGGGGCCAGTCTGGTGGATTTACCGACGGTGCTTTCAGAGCTTGGCAGTTACGGCTTGACGGTTTATGGCCAATCCGATGACGGCCGCGTCTTGAAGATCTTGGGCACAGCGGCGGGCGTTAGGCGCGCCTTTCATGTGAACATGAATAATTATATCGGGCCGGACGGCAAGGGCTACTTTTCCATCGACGCTGACCCTACCTTGGAACCGGTCCTGGCCGGAAAAATCAGCGGCATTGTAGGGCTTGATAATATGCGCAAATTCATCAACCATTCCCGCCGGGAAAGGTATCTTGGGCCCTGGATCAACCATGCTCAATCTTCCCTGGTTGTGCAACCCATGTTGAAATTGAGGCGTCCTGCTTTTAGCGGGCCGGCCGGGAGTGTGGCGCCCGGCGATTTATTGACGGCGTATAATCTTAATGGCGTGGCTTCCACCGGCGGCGGCCAGACCCTGGCCTTGTTTGAGCTCGACGGCTATACGCCCAGTGATATCACGCAGTATACGACCTTGTTTAATCTGCATCCGGTCCCGCCGCTGTCGGTGGTGCCTGTGGACGGAGGTTTTGTGGGCGTCGGGGCCAATACCGGCGAGGTTGTCCTGGACATCGACATGGCCATTGCGTTGTCGCCTGGACTGGCCGGCATCCACGTTTATGAAGCAGACCAAAATTCCAACCCCAATGCCTGGGTCGATGAATGGAACCAGATTTTTACGGACGATAATGCCTCGGTGGTCAGCTGTTCCTGGGGGCTTTCCGAAACGGATTTGGGGCTGGGTTACGATCATACGGTGTTTCAATTGATGGCGCTTCAAGGCCAGACGGTTTTTGTTTCCACCGGAGATTCGGGCGCTTATTGCAATTGCCCGACCTCGGTCCCGCCCGGCTGTGCGGGCCAGTTAGTCTCCGTCGATGATCCTGCTTCTGACCCCTATGTGACCGGTGTGGGGATCAGCATACTCTCCGTCAATGGCAGTGAAAATTACGCGGGTGAAACAGCTTCGCTGCAGGGCGGAGGAGGTATCAGCGGCAGCAATACATCCAGCAACTCAGGGTATTCTGTACCCATCCCGGCCTTTCAAACGGCATCGGCCGCCGGCGCGGTGCCGTCGTCGCTGGTTTCCAAGACCAACCGCAATGTCCCGGATGTCGTCTTGAACGGGGACCCTGCCGCCCCGTATGCCATTTTTATATCCGATCCCTTTAATGGAACAGGCTGGTATCTGGTTTGGGGTTCGAGCGCCGCCTCTCCGTTGTGGGGCGCCTTTCTTTCCCGCGTCAATCAGGGACGGGCGGCCGGGGGATTGCCGGTGCTGGGCTGGGCCAATCCCGCGCTCTATGAGATCGCCCAATCTCCAAGCTATGGAGCAGATTTTCATGATATTACAGTAGGCAACAACAGTTTTTATCCGGCCAAGGCAGGATTTGACGATGCCACGGGTTTGGGCTCTTTTAACGGGGCCAATCTGTACAATGATCTGACAGGCGCTTTGCCGCCTGGAGGTCTGTTGCCCTCGCCCGGGAACGCAACTGTGGGATTGACCTGGATTGCCGCTCCCGGCGCCACTTCATATAATGTCAAGAGATCCGTGGTCAACGGAGGCCCTTACGCGACGATCTCTGCTCCCGGCGCTGTGACGCTGCCTACCTATACCGACAATGCCGTGAGCAATGGAACAACCTATTATTATGTCATCAGTTCAGTTTCCGGCGCTGGAGAAAGCGCCAATTCCCCTCAAGTTGTGGCCACGCCCATGGCTGCTCCCGCGGCGCCGGCCGGTTTGGCGGCCGCGGCCGGTAACGCCCAGGTCAATCTCACCTGGCTGTCAAGCCCCACGGCCGCGTCCTACAATGTGAAAAGGGCCTTGGTCAACGGCGGGCCTTATGCGACCATTTCCGCCTCGGGCACGGTGGTAGGTTTGTCTTACACCGACAGCGGCTTGGTCAACGGGACCACGTATTATTATGTGGTGAGCGCGGTCAATGTGGGCGGGGAGAGCGCCAATTCTGCGCAGGCCAGCGCCCAGCCCAGTGTACCGCCTGTCTTGAGCCCGACCAATTTGTCCGTGACCATCCTGGGTGCGAGAATCGGCCGTATTATCGTGCCCGGCGGCGCGGCCATGACCTGGACGCAATCATCCAGCCCCAGCATCACCCAAAACAAGGTCTACCGCGCGCTTGGCGCCGGCGCCTTTGCCTTGCTTGCGACCTTGCCTCCGTCGACATCCTATTTTGACAGGACCACCAGCAAGGGCACGAGGTACACCTACGAGGTCACGGCTGTCAATGCCAACGGCGAAAGCGCGCCGTCCAATACCGGGTCGATCAGCTACTGAAAAAATTGAGATTTTGCTTGTTTGGCCGCCTGAAAGGGGACAAAATGTCCTTATATTATGAAGTCTTATCTGTCCATTCTTCTGATGGGCCTGCTGTTTTGTGTTTCAGGCCCAGCCTCGTCCCACTCGGATGATCTGGTCCCGGAAATCTCTCCTTATCAGTCCCATATGCAGGTGGTGAACCAAGCCTTGGACCAGATGGAAACATCCGGCCATCCCCGTGACATCCTGGCTGAGGCCCATCGACGCTGGGTCATGGGGCAGTACCATGTGCTTCCTCCTAAAAATGAATTTGAGTTAAGCGATGAAATTTATTGGGCCAGGTTCGAAGAGCCCAAAAATTCCGCCCAGAGGGGGTTTATGGCGGGCTATAACGCCCAATTTTCCCATCGGATCTCAAGCGCCTCGAACATGGTGATCAACATGGTCCGTCTGCAGGGGCAATGGGCCTCCGGAAAATTTAAGTCCTGGCCGGCGGACCAGGGGTTTTCCGGCATCAAGGACAGCGTCTATGAAGTCAGGGGCATGCTGGGCAGGGACCTTTATTTTTCACAGAATTTCAGGGCCACACCTTATGCGGGTTTTGGCTACCGGAACCTGGAGGATAATTCCGAAGGGCTGATGGCCACCGTCGGCGGCAATACCCTGGTGGGGTTTAAGAAATTCGCCGGTTATTATTATGTGCCTTTGGGCACCGACTTTTTTTACCAGAACAATCCCTATGTCTCCCTGCAAAGCAACTTGGAATATGATTACGTGGCCCATGGTCGGCAGGAGGACAAGCTGGGAGGTTTCGCGGGCATTGATAATCTCGTCTTTGAGCAGGGCGATGGTTTCGCGGGTTACGGCCTGCGGGGCTCGGTGCGCCTGAATATGTATTTCAAGTATTTTACGGCCTTTGTGGAAGGGTTCTACCGCTATTGGAACATCGTTAAATCCAAAAACACGGTTGATCCGGCGGATGCCACCATTGTCCTGAACGAGCCCAAGAACGACACCGAGGAATTCGGTTTGCGTTTAGGCGTCAAAATTTGACCGTTTTGGTTTCCTATGTCAGAGAAAAGAAAAAAGAGTTCTTCCTATCCCCGGCATAAATACACGACCAGGGAAATCATGGACATCACTGAACAGCGCAGGGTCAAGCATGAACCCGCGCCCCTTAAGGCCGTGCCCTTGCAGGTCAAGCTTTCTCAAGCGGAGCCTGAGCCTTTGATCGTCGAGGAAATTCCGGCAGAGGTCCCAATACTTGAAAATCTTCCTGAAAATCTTCCTGAAAAACCGGCTGAAAAACTAGCTGAAAAACCAGCGCAGGCTGTTGTGCAGCCGCCCCTGCAAACAGAGCCGTATTATCCTGAGCCTCAGGAGCCGCCGCAGCCCAAAAAGGCCCTGTCCAAGGCCGCGTCCAGGGCCCTGCTCTATAGCTTGGCGCTGATCGTTTTTTTGTTCGACTTTGCCAAGATGCCCTTGTCCTGGGTGATGGCAGCCTCGAGTAAGATCAACGCCATGGTGATTTTAGGCAGTTCCTTTTTGGTGGGCCTGTTCCATGACCCATACTCCATCCAGGGGGAGACGATCTCAACGTCTTTCTATAAATTTTCCCTGCAGGGAGATTTGACCGCTTTTTATTCCCTGGAAGTTTTGATCATCTTCGCCTTGTTTTTTGCTTATTTTCAGGAAATGACCAAGACCGACAGGAGGGTGGTTTTTTATTCCATGCTGCCTTTGGCCGCCTTCGCCAATATTTTCCGCGTGGCGCTGGCCTTCGGCATTGCCATGAACAATAATCCTGCCAAGGCGGATTTATATGCTCATGGCCTTTTGACCGTGTCGGTCTATGCAATTATGTTCATCGGGTTGATTGTCCTCGAATGCCTATTTTCCCCCGAATAAGCGCAGGTCTTTTGTGTACCGTGTTGCTGGCAGGGTGCGCCTCCTTTAGCACGCGCCATAACACCGCCATCGCCGGCCTTAACGTCTCAGGCATACCGATCTTGGTTTACCATCATATCCATGAAATCCCCGCGGACGCCAGCGCCTCCTTGCGGCGCTGGACGTTGACCCCGGAAGCGTTTGAAGGCCAGATGGACTGGATCGCGTCCCAAGGCTATCACATCATCACCATGGCGCAGATGCTTGATAGCCTGAAGCAAGGCCGGGCCATGCCCGGCAAGCCCTTGGTCTTGACCTTTGACGATGGATGGAAGGACCATTATACGACCGTGCTTCCTGTTTTGAAAAAACACGGCTTTGCCGCCACCTTTTTTATCATTACGGATGAGGTGGGGCATTCCGCCTATATGGATTGGGACCAGGTTTTGGCCTTGTCCAGCGACGGCATGGATATCCAGGCGCATACCGTCACCCATCCCAGGCTACCGGATTTGACGCACGCGCAGGCCTGGCATGAGATCGCCGTTTCCAAGAAAGTTTTGGAGATCCGCCTTAAAAAACCCGTGACCGTGCTGGCCTACCCCTACGGCCGTTATGATGATGAGATCATCGCCATCACCAAGGACGCGGGGTATGAGGCCGCGGCCACGATCAATGGATTTAACGGCGGGTATTTGCTGCGGGCCGACCAAAGATATGCCATCAACCGCTATGCCTTGGAAGGCACAGATGACCTGCCTGACCTTGCCGCCTCCAAAGGGTTCTGACAGCCGGATGATTTTAGGTGACTTTGGAGTGATATTTGTTATAATTTTTTGAAAGTTTTAAGAAAGGAGAACGCGCATGGCAGACATTTTATCTGAGAAGTGGATGAAGGGTGTCGCGGTCACGACCACGGTGCTGGCGGTGATTGCGGCCATTGCCTCCTCGAGGTCGGCGTATTTTACGGCCAAGGCCCAGTTGTTGACCGCGATGGAAGGCAGCCAGTGGTCCTATTACCAGGCCAAGAGCATCAAGCAGAATTTATATGAAACGCAGGAAAAGCTCTACGAAGTCCAAATGCTGGGCTCAACCACTCCCGAACAGCGGGACCTCCTCACCAAGGACATTGCCAAGTTCCAGCAGGACATCGCGCGTTATGACAGTGAAAAGGCGGACATTAAAAAACAGGCCGAGGGCACAAGCACGGACAATGGCCTGGTCGTTCGGCGCGGGGCGCAGTTTTCCCTGGCCGTTGTCTTTTCCCAGATCGGCATCATGCTCTCCTCTGTCAGCGCCCTTTTAAAAAGAAAAGAGATGTGGATCGTGGGGCTGGTCATCGGCTCCATCTCCCTGTTTTTTCTGGCCAACGGATTTTTACTGTTCCATTAAGGAAGGAGGCGTGACCCTATGAAAAAAATACTCATCTTCTTCGGGATCGGCTTGCTCGTCTTGATCGTGGGCATCACCGTCGTGGTGGGGATTTATATCGGCCCCATCATCAAATTCGGGGTGGAAAGCGTCGGCCCCAAGATCGCCAGGGTGCCCATCAAGGTGGAAGCGGTGAATTTGTCCATATTGACCGGAACCGCCCAGGTTAAGGGCCTGATGGTGGGCAATCCCCAAGGGTACAACACGCCCCAGTCCATCAGCGTCGGGAATGTGGCGGTCAGTGTAGACCCGTTTTCCGTGATGTCCAGCAAGATCGTGGTGCGTTCGGTGCAGGTCCAGTCCCCGGAAATCACCTTTGAAGGGGGATTCGGCGGCAATAATTTGAGCAAGATCTTAAGCAATGTCAATGCAGTGTCCCAGGCCTCAGGCGGCGGCGAAGCCGCTTCCAATGCCAATGCCGGCGCGCAGTCCGGTGCATCCGGCGGCAAACCCGCGCCCAAGATCGAAATCGATGACTTTTTGATCACCGGGGCCAAGGCCCACGTGAACTTGACCGGCATGGGTAGTAAAGAAATGACCATACCTTTGCCTGATATCCATTTGACCGATCTTGGCAAAGACAGCGGCGGCCTGACACCGGCCCAGCTGGCCAGCGCCATTTTCAGCGCCATCAGCGCAGACACGCTCAAAGCGGTTTCAGGCGCGGCCTCGCAGGTGGGGCATGGCTTGGAAAATATCGGCAAGGAAGCGGGGACCACGGCCCAAAACAGCCTGAGTTCCGTCACCAAGAGCATCAGCAATATATTCAGCAGATAAAGGGAAGATGTCGCTTCGATTAAAGAACAAAATCAACCGCAAGGAAGCGCGCGTGGCGGTGATCGGGCTGGGCTATGTCGGCCTGCCCTTGGCCCTGGCCTTTGCGGACAAGGGCTTCAAGGTCTTAGGGATTGATGTCGATGCCCACCGGGTCGGCCGCATCCAAAACCTGGAAAGCTATATCACCGACGTGCCCAGCGCCTTGATCGCCAGGCTCATCCGCAAGAAAAACTTCGCTGTTTCCACGGATTTCAATTTATTGTCCCAGGCGGACGTGGTGATCATCTGCGTCCCGACCCCGCTGAAGCGCAAATACACGCCGGACATTTCCTATATCGTCAGCGCGGTCAAAAGCGTGGCCAAGCATCTGCACAAGGACATGCTCATTGTGCTGGAAAGCACCACCTATCCCGGCACCACGCGCGAGCTCATCAAGCATGAGCTGGAAAAAGGCAAGTTCAAGGCTGGCAAGGATTTTTAGGTAGCCTTTTCCCCTGAGCCCATAGGCCCCGGAAACCAAGGATTTGACGTTACCAAAATTCCTAAGGTGGTCGGCGGTTTTACGCCGGCCTGCACGGCGTTGTCCGCCTTGCTTTACGGCAAAATCATCAAGAAGGTGCATGCGGTCTCGTCTTGCGAATCCGCGGAAATGACCAAGCTGCTCGAAAATTCCTTTCGCATCGTCAATATCGGCTGGATCAATGAGATCGCCCGGATGTGCCATGCCTTGAACATCGATGTCTGGGAAGTGATCGAGGCGGCCAAAACCAAGCCCTTTGGTTTTATGCCGTTTTATCCGGGCCTGGGGGTGGGGGGGCATTGCATCCCTGAAGACCCGTTGTATTTGTACTGGAAGGCCAGGCATTATGATTTCAGCTGCAAGTTCATCAAATTGGCCGCGGACACCAACCACGATATGCCGGCCTACGCGGTGGCGCGGATAGCGGCCCTGATTAAAAAGCCGATGCGCAAGGCCAGGGTCCTGGTCCTGGGGGTCACGTATAAAAAAGACGTCAAGGACTTAAGAAAATCCCCGGCCATCAGATTGCTGGAATTATTAAGGAAGAAAACCTGGGTGGATTATTTTGATCCCATCATCCCGTTTTTGAAATTGGAAGGATTGGACCTGGAAGCTATTGAATTGACGCCGGCCAAAATCAGAAGTTATGATGTGGTGGTGGTGGCCGTGGACCATACCGCAGTTAATTATGATCTTATCCGCAGTAATGCCCGCCTCATCTTTGATACGCGAAACGTATACAAAGGCAGGACAGACAAAAATATCATCAAATTATAACGGATCAGCCTTTGCAGACGCCGGGCGTGCCGGGGGTGCTGCTGGAACAGGCGGCTGGCCCGATGCAAGTGCCGCAGTCATTGCCGCAATCATCCGAACTGCAGTTGAACACCTTTGAGCAGGCCTGGTGAAGGGGGATGCAGGTGGAATTGACATATCTCCAGTGGGTGCCGTCCGCGATATACAGGGTCTGGGACATTTTATCATAAAAGAGAAGGCCTGCCGGACAGCGGGGCAGGGAGGTATTGCTTTCATAGGTGCATTGGTACTGGTCCTTGATCTCCCCGAGCGTGATGGAGCCCAGCCGCATGGAATTGGCGGCGAGCTTATTGTAATTTCCCGACGGAGAAGGATAATAGGTGGTCAAGGTGACGGAACCGGCGTAAAGGGGAGTGGAAAAGACCAGGGCACAGAAGAGGCTGTGGATGAAAATTTTCGTATGCATCGTGAGATGACCTCAATATATACAAGATTAAATTCAATTGCAAGTAGAAATTAAGCAGATTTACCTCCACAACCCCCGGGGTTGTGATGGTTTAATTTTATTGTTAATCAATAATTATTGACAAAATATCAATATTGTGAGATACTCTCTTCGTTTAAGCCAGCCAACCCTCCCCCCGTTTACAAAGGTCCCGTATGAAAATTTCCCTGCCGATTCTTGTGTTGTCCTTGTTTTGCCTCACCGAAGCCCACGCGGAAATAAAGGATTTTATTTACGACGGCAAAGAAGTGTATGTCCGCGTGAAAAAAGAACATTTGACCACGGTCATATTTCCTGAAGCTGTGCATGAAGTGATCCGGGGTTTTGGCGCTGATCAATATCTTATCCAACGCAACGACCAAAAGCCCGACACCCTGGAATTGATGGCCACCGGCCCTGAAACAGCGGAAATGACGGTCACCGGCGCAACCGGAGAAATTTATGTCCTGCGCCTGGTCCCCGCGGAAAATTATTATACGAAAATGACCATCCGCAAGTTGGCCGCTGTGGCGCAAAAGAACGATGCGCATACGGTCATGGCCAAGCTGGATATTCAGCCAAGCGCTATTATAGAGAAGAAAGCCCCCCAGGCCCCGCCTAAGGGGAATGCAGACCTGCCTGAAGTTTTAAATGATAAGATCACCTTAAAAGGCAATGACCTGCCTTTGAAAATTTATCTGTCCACCATTTCCCAGGTCACGCATTTGAATGTTATCACCACGCCGGACATCGACGCGCAAAAAACTTCTCTCAATCTTGAACGTATCGAAGTGTGGAGGGCCTTGAAAAGCCTTCTGTATAAATTTGGATATGGTTTCAAGGTCTCCCAAGAGGATTTGATCATCACGGAAACAGAAACCAGGATTTTCAACATCAACACCCCGGCCGTGGACCAGTCCTTCATCGATGAAACCTCGAATGAATCCTTTGATGAGAGCAATGGCAATAATACCAACGGCGTGAATACGCCTGTGAATCAACAGCAGCCGCAGAACGTCAAGGTCGGCACCAAAATATATTATGAAAACAGTTCGCCCAAACTTTCCTTATGGTCAGACTTGGAGAACAATATCAAATCCTTGCTTACGCCCCAGACAGGCACGTATTCGACCAACAAGGTGGGAGGGTCCATCATCGTCACCGATAAGCCCGCGGTCTTAGACAAGATCGGTGAATTGGTTTCTACCCTTAATGAGAGCCTGAGCCGCCAGGAGTCTTTTGAAATCCAGATCATCGAAGTGACCTTGTCCCATAACCATGAAACCGGCATTGATTGGAATGCCATTGCCAAGAGCCTGAAAGGCCTGAACACCATCACAGGCGCGACCCATTTTTCCACAGCGGGATTTTTGAGCGGACAATTGTTGACGCTGACCGCTGCCGGCCCTCATGCGGACAGCGGCACATCCAGCAATGGCGTGAACATGGTCTTGAAGGCCCTGGATGCGATGGGCTATGTCAATGTGATCAGCAAGCCCTCCATTACGGTTTCCAACATGTTCCCTTGTGTGATCCAGGAGGTGACCAGCATCCCCTTTATTTCCGGGACAGGACAAACCATAGGCAATAATGTCACCCAGTCCAATGTGACCACATCGCAAGTCTCGGACGGATTGACCATGCGGCTGGAAGCGAAAATCGACCAGGACAAAACCGTGCTCAACGTTTCTGCGGCGGTCAACACCCTGGATGCGATCACCGACGTGCCCGTCGGCAACGGGCTCACCATCCAGGAACCCCAGGTCTCCACCAAAAGCATTACAACCAATGTGGGTGTGGTCCCGGGAAAGACCCTGATTCCGGGCGGCTTTATCAGTCCCACCAGGAATACGTCGAATCAAGGGGTCCCTTATTTTAACAAGAAACCCAACCCGGGCCATGCCTATTGCCTATAACACCAGTC
>CAZACW010000055.1:0-15838 GCA_964483785.1 uncultured Planctomycetales bacterium | reverse complement strand
GGCACCAATGACGCGCCGGCCCTGGCCCAGGCGGATGTCGCCGTGGCCATGAACACCGGCACCCAGGCGGCCAAGGAAGCCGGCAACATGGTGGATTTGGATTCCAATCCCACCTAGCTCATTGAGGTGGTGAAAATCGGCAAACAGCTTTTAATCACGCGCGGCGCCCTGACCACCTTCAGCATCGCCAATGATGTGTCCAAATATTTTGCCATCATCCCCGCGGCCTTTGTGGGCACCTATCCGGCGCTGGGGGCCCTTAACATCATGCATCTGGCCACGCCGGAAAGCGCCATACTCTCGGCGGTGATTTTCAATGCGCTGATCATCATCTGTTTGATTCCCTTGTCCCTCTTTGGCGTGCCTTACCGGCCCGTCGCTGCCACCCGCCTGTTGCGGGACAATTTATTGATTTACGGCTTGGGCGGCCTGATCACGCCGTTTATCGGCATAAAACTGATCGACATCATTTTAGCGGCCTTGCATTGGGTATAAACCTATGTTAGCTCAACTTAGACCAGCACTCGTTGCGTTTGGTGTGTTCACGGTCCTCACCGGCATTCTGTATCCGTTGATCACAACCGGCATGGCCCGGGTCCTGTTTCCCCAGCAAGCCGAAGGTTCCCTGATCTATACTCAGGAAGGCCGGGTGGCAGGCTCGGCGCTGATCGGCCAGAATTTCGATGATCCCCGCTATTTCTGGGGCAGGATTTCCGCGACCAGCCCTGCGTATAACGCTTCGTCCTCGGCGGGTTCCAATTTAGGGCCTTTAAATCCTGCCTTGTTGGAGGAAGTCAAGGGGAGAATCGCCGCCTTAAAGGCGGCGGACCCCGCGAACCAAGAGCCTATTCCCGTGGATTTGGTCACCTCATCCGCCAGCGGTCTGGATCCCCATATCAGCCTGGCTGCCGCGCGTTATCAGCTGGCCCGGGTGGCCAGGGCCAGGCAATTAAAACCTGAGACCGTCCAGGAGATCATGGAGCGGCATACCCAGGGCCGTTTCCTGGGCCTCTTGGGCGAGCCTGTCGTCAACGTTTTGCAAGTCAATAGGGCCCTGGATGAGATTAAAAAATAAATATTCCCTGTTCCTGGCGCGGCAATGGTTTAAAAACTGCTCGCCAAGGTTCTTGCTGTGAGTATGATATAAAATATGGAACGACCTGATCCGGACGCCATCCTGGCCCGCGTCAAAGCGGAAGAGGACCACCGCGGCAAACTGAAGATTTTTTTCGGCATGTGCCCGGGCGTGGGCAAGACCTATGCCATGCTCCAGGAGGCGCGCCAGCGCCAGAACGAAGGCTTCCGGGTCCTGGTGGGGGTGGTCATGACCCACGGCCGCGCCGAGACCCAGGCCCTGATCGAGGGCCTGGAGCAGGTCCCTTTAAAGAAAATCAATTACCGCGGCATCACCCTTGAGGAAATGGACATCGATGAGATCCTGCGGCGCCGGCCCCAGCTGGTGCTCGTCGATGAACTGGCCCATACCAACGCGCCGGGCAGCCGCCACCCCAAACGCTACCAGGATGTCCTGGAAATTTTGGCCGCGGACATCGATGTGTTCACCACCCTCAACGTCCAGCACGTGGACAGCCGCCGGGAAGACATCCTGGCCGTGACCCGCGTGGCCGTCGGAGAAACAGTGCCTGACACCATCCTGGATGAGGCCTCGGAAATCACCCTCGTCGATTTATCGCCCCAGGCCCTGCTGCAGCGCATGGCCGAGGGCAAGGTCTATATCCCTGACCAGGCCAAGACCGCGGCCACCAATTTTTTCAGGACGGAAAACCTGACCGCCCTGCGGGAAATGGCCCTGCGCCTGACCACGGCCCATGTCAACCGCAACCTGCGCTCCTTGATGTCGGCCAAGGGCCTTTCCGGCCCCACCAAAAGCGGGGAGCGCATCCTGGTGGCTGTCGGGATCACGCCTTTTTCCGAATCGCTCATCCGCATGACCCGACGCTGGGCAGGGATGCTGGATGCCTCCTGGATCGCCCTGCACGTGGAAGGATCGGCCCAGCTGACCGAAGAGCATAAAGAGCGCCTGATGAAGAATTTGACCCTGGCCCGGCAATTGGGGGCGGAAATCATCCATCAGGTCGGGGATGACCTGGCCCAGGTGATTGTGGACGTGGCCAACAAGGAAAATGTCACCCAGATCATCGTGGGCAAGTCCCTGGAAAAAGGCTGGCAGAAATTTCTCGGCATACCCACCCTGGCCGACCGGCTGGTGTCGTTAAGCGGCCAGATCGACGTGCACATGGTGCGCATGTCCTCGGCGGACAAGAATTTTCCCGAAAAGCCGAAAAAATTCCTCTCCAAGATCAGGCCCAGGGAATTCGGCCTGAGCTTTTTGATGTTTGCCATCGCCACCCTCGTGAACATTCCTTTGAAAGCCTGGGCCGGCTACCAATCCACGGGCTTGATGTATTTGCTCACCGTGGTCTTAAGCGGCAGTTTTTTAGGCAGGAGCGCGGCCTTCATGCTGGCGGCCTTAAGCGCCCTGGCCTGGGATTTTCTTTTTTTGCCGCCCAAATACACCTTCAGTTTCCGCAACAGCTATGACATGGGGCTTTTGGGGATGTTCTTCATCACGGCCCTGATGATGGGCTTTGTCACCTCGAAACTCCGTCGGCAAAAAGAAATCGAGCAGAAACAGCGTTTAAGGTCGGAGTCCTTGTATGAATTGACCCGGGCCCTGGCCCTGAGCACGGACATTGCCCAGGCCATGCGGGTGGCCACGGGCCAGATCAACATGCTCTGCCAATCCAAAAGCTGCGTGCTGATGGCGGATGAAAATGAACAGCCTGCTTTTGACAGACCCATCGGCGATGCCATTGAGATGACGGACAATCAAAAAGGCACGGTGCAGTGGGTGGTGGCCAATAAAAAGGCCGCCGGCAAATTCAGCGACACCCTGCCGGACCAGCCCTTGATGTACCTGCCGCTGGCCTCCGCGGGATTAGTCAGGGCGGTCTTGGTCATCGAGCTGTTGAATGAGAGGCCCCTGGATCTGGCCCAGCGGACCTTGCTGGAATCTTTCACGGCCCTGATGACCGTCATGCTGGAAAAAGACCAATTGCTTAAAATTTCCCATGAAGCTAAAATGAGGGAAGACACGCAGAACCTGCAGAGCGCGCTGTTGGACAATCTTTCTCATGAGTTAAAAACTCCGCTTACGATCATCTCAGGATATCTGGATGCCCTGGTCCTGTACCATCAGTGGCCCAAGGACGCCATGGACCTGTTGGAAGAATGCCGCCTGGCCTGTCTGCGCCTTTCCGGCGGGGTCGATGCTGTTCTGGACTTGACGAAGCTCGACACCGGCAATTTGAGGCCCAATTTTTCCTGGTGCGAGGTCAAGGACATCCTTTCCCAGGCGCTCAAGCTCGTTGCGACCCAGGCGGACGAGCAGCGGATCCACGTGGACATGCCGCAGGGCCCCTTATATGTGAACGCCGACTTTTACATGATCACGCAGTCCTTGAAGAACATCGTGCATAATGCCCTGGTGCACGGTCCTGAAGGCAAGGACATAGATATCCATGTGCGCATCATTGACCAGAAAATCAGGATCAGCGTCATCGACCAGGGCGAGGGGATCCCCAAGGAGACCCTGGCCAAGATTTTTGACAAATTTTACCGCGGCTCCAAGACCAAGACCGGCGGTCTGGGTCTGGGCTTGTCCATTGCCCGGCGTTTTGTGCAGTTGAATGACGGCGAGGTTGAGGCGGAAAACCTCTCCCCGCAAGGCTTCATGGTGACCATCACCCTGCCCATGGTTGAAAAATAAGATAACCATCACAACCCCCGGGGTTGTGATGGTTTAACGTGTCGTCGTTTCTGAAAAGGAGGGCATTATGTTTTATCTATTCCTATTGGTGGTGCTGGCGGCCGTGCATCCCGCCTTTGCGCAGACATCGCATGCATCGTTGACGTCAACAGCAGTGGCCATCCCCAACGGCCAGGAAGGCATCGGCTTTGATGATTTGGTTTATTGTGCCCAACTGCACAAGATCCTGGTGCCGGCAGGCCACACCGGAAAATTGTATCTCATCGACCCGGTGAGCATGGCCATGGACAGCATCGGAGGATTCACCTCCAGCGCGCATTTTCAAAAAGGCCATCACACGGGCGTTTCTACGGCGGACGAAGGGGACGGTTATATTTTTACGGCAGACCACGGCACCAAGATGCTGATGGCCGTGGACATGAAAACCGGCAAGGTGGCGGCCCAAACGCCCTTGATGGGGCAGCCGGACATCATCCGCTACGCAGCCAGTCAACGGGAGGTGTGGGTCACCGAGCCTGACGATTTGAAACAGATCGAGATATTCAGGTTCAACGGCATTCCTTCCCAAAATCCCAAATCCGCCCTTCCCTTGGAGGAAGCGGCCATCATCAAGGTGCATGACGGACCGGAATCCTTGACCATGGATGATATCCATCAGAAGGCCTACACGAATTTGGGGGACAATACAGCGATCATTGACTTAAAAACCCACACCGTGGCCAATCAATGGCCCAGCACCTGCCAAAAATCCAGGGGCACAGCCATTGATGAGGGAGGGAATGTCCTGATCGTGGCCTGCGCAGAGGGCAAGGCCGTCAGTTTTGATTTGAACCAAAACGGCAAACTGATCGGCAGTTTGAGCACCGGCCCAGGGTCGGACCTGGTCTATTTTAATGCCCAGTTGTCCCATTTTTATATCACCGGGTCCAAGGACGCTTCCCTGTCCGTGCTGGGGGTCTCGGCCAAGGGCGAGCTTTCCCTTCTGGGAACAGGAAAGGCAGCCACCCGCGCGCATTGCGTGGTCGGCGATGACCAAAACAATATCTGGGTCTGCGATCCTCCGGACGGCCAGCTGTTAAGATTCAAAGATAATTTTCCTAAAATATGAACAAAGTCGCCCAGATCACCGTTTACTTTTGGTTCATGAAGATCCTGGCCACCACCCTCGGTGAAACCTCCGGGGATCTTCTGTCCATGACCTGCCAGCTGGGTTATTGCAACAGCTTCTTGATCACCATGAGTTTTTTGGCCCTGGCCCTGGTCCTTCAATTGATGTCCAAATCCTTCCATCCGGTTTTTTACTGGGCCGTTATCGTCGGCACCACGTCGGTGGGCACGGAAATCTCCGATTATATGGACCGCACCCTGGGGTTAGGTTATATGGCAGGGTCGCTGATTTTGGTAACACTGCTGTTGTCAGCCTTGGGCCTTTGGTTTTACCTGTACGGGAACCTGGAAGTTTATCCCATCACAGACAGAAAAAAAGAGCTCCTGTTTTGGACCGCGGTGCTGTTTTCCAACACCCTGGGCACGGCCTTCGGAGATTTCTTAAGCGATAATATGGGCCTCAATTACACCGGCGGGGCCTTGGTGTGCATGGGGATCATTGTGGTCGTCATGCTCCTGCATTATTTTTCCCGCATCAACCAGGTGATCCTATTTTGGATCGCCTTTATATTTACCCGTCCCTTTGGCGCCACCTTCGGGGATTTATTGACCAAACCCGTCTCTCATGGGGGATTGAATATCCCCCGCGGCCACGCCTCCCTGGTGACCGTGGCCCTTTTGCTGGCGGTCTTGGCGTATTCCCATTGGATGTCCAGAAAGCCGGTACATGGCAAGACAGCTTAACGACGCAGAAAAAAAGTTTTTATCCGGCACGCCCATTGACCCCTGCCCGCGCATCCGCCTGGAGGACGGCAGCCGGGAATTGACCATGCGCGCCATGGACCTGATCTGCCCCATCGGCATGGGACAGCGCGGCCTGATTGTGGCCCCGCCGGGCTCCGGCAAGACCACCTTTTTAAAACACATCTGCCAGGCGGTGTCCAAAAGCTGTCCGCAGATCAAGCTTTACGCCCTGCTCATCGATGAGCGGCCCGAAGAGGTGACGGATTTCAAGCGGAGCATTCCCGGCGAGATCCATTATTCCTCTTCCGACCAAAGCTACGAGCACCACATTGAGATCGCCGATCAATTGATGCAAAAGGCCTTTGCCCAGGTGGCGCAGGGGGCCCATGTGATGATCGTCATCGATTCCCTGACGCGCCTGGCCCGCGTGCACAACGCCCAGACCAAATCCAGCGGCCGCACCATATCCGGCGGGGTGGATGCCCGGGCTCTGGAGGTGCCGCGGCGTATTTTCGGCGCGGCCCGCAAGATCGAGCACGGCGGTTCCCTGACCATTCTGGCCACCATCTTGGTCCAGACCGGCAGCCGCATGGATGAAGTGATTTTTGAAGAATTCAAGGGCACGGGCAACATGGAGGTGGTGCTCTCGCGCGAAATCGCCAATCACCGCGTTTTCCCGGCCATCGACATTGCCAAAAGCGCCACCCGCAAGCAGGAACTGCTTCTGCCTGCGGAAGAATACCCGCTCGTTGAGAAACTCCGGCGCTCCCTGGCCGGGCTGGGTCCTGTGGAAGCGGCCCAGACCTTGGTCAAAAAGCTCCAGCTTATCCCCACCAACAAAGAATTTCTTGCCGCGTTCAAATAAGCCCAAGTCCGTTTTTAATTTTACTTTCATCTTAGTTTCATCTTCTCTGAGGTATGCTGGCCTTGTCCAAAACCATTAACCCGCATATCTTTCAAGGAGGGGACCATGAATAACAAAGCGCCTATGCTTACCCACCGTATCTCGAGAAACCTGGATTGGCTGGATTGGCAGGAAGAAGACAGTGATTTTTTATTGGGCATAAGCCCTAATGAATTTCCGGACGTATGGGAAGATGAAGAATAATCCAGGAGGGAGACTGGCATGAAAAATAAATTAGGCTTATTCATGTTGTGCGGGCTGTTGACCAGCCAATGCGCCATGGCGCAGATCCCTTTGACGGTATCAGCTACGCTTCCGGCAGCCACGGGTCTACAGCTGACAGTCACGCCGGTCAATGCCACCACCAATGCCTTTGGCACGCCGTCTATCTCGGCCACGACGCTTCCTTTCGGCACTCTGGCCTTTAATAACACTTTGGGGATATATGTACCGACCAATTATTTCGCCATTGATATCGGGACCACGGGCGGGGCCGGGACGCCGATTGTGAATGTGACCTATGCGGAAGGCACTAATCCTAATAATGACGCGAACAATGGGCTGGGGACCAAGACCACGGCCACCTTTGTCACCGAGGCCATCTCCGGCTCATCCACGGTGGAGACCTTGTCCACCTTGGGCAAGAAAAGGCTGGTTGACTTGACCGGGACCACGGGCCAATTGAGCACCATTCCTTCGGGCTCCTGGGAGCGGGTGTATGTGGGCATTTGGACCGGCAGCACGACCGCGCCCGCTGACCCCTCCAACGGCAAGCCGTTTACCAATACCGACGCCGGCGGTACATATACAGGCACGCTGACCTTCACGGAGGTCGGCCTTTAGGCCCAATCATGACGATCGATTATGTCCAGCGCAAAGCAGGGGTGGATGTTTTTGTGGTGATGTGCTTTATCACCTTCGCCCTCATGCAAGGGTGCAACCAGAGCCAGAATTCAGGTGTGGGGCCGCCAGGGGCCGCTGCCCAAGCCTCCGGCACCGCCGGCCACGCCGTGCCTTGAAAGGAGCCCTATGAAAAAATTGTCCGCGGTCCTGTTGACAGGCGTTTTCCTGTGCGGAATTCCGGGCCTGGCCTCGTCTTTTGAAGGCCGCTGTCATTTTAGAGACGGCCACTATTACCATGAGGCCGGCTGGTGGGGTTTTGGCGGTTTTGTCTCAGGCCTGGCCGTCGGCGCCTATGTGGCTTCTCTGCCGCCCAGGTATGAAACGGTCTATGTCGCCGGAGCTCCCTATTATTATGCGGACGGTTATTACTATCAGACCGGCCCCAGCGGCTATGTCGTCGTGGCCCCTCCGCCTACGGTCGTGGTCCAGGCCAAAACCAGCCCCTTCCGTCGGGAAATAATGGCATGGTCTATATCCTGGGGACCTTATTCGGCATTCTGCTTATCGTTTGCATCGGTTTGGTGATGAAGAAATTGTTGACCCGGGAGGTCCGCTCAGCGTGAGCGGGAGGATTTGGCGGCAATGGCCGGCATGACAAATAAAGCTGTCATGGAGGCAATGAGGGCCCCGAAGACAACGGCAGCGCCGAAGCGCTGGGTCGAAGGGAATTCCGAAAAGGTGAAGATGCCGAAACCCAGGACCATGACGAGGGTAAAGGTCATCACAGGCTGCCAAAACCGGTGCCTGACGCCGGTCCAAATTTCACCATCCTTGGTGTTTGCTCGCAATTGCCGTCTGTAAGCCTTGACCATGTGGATCATCGAATCAATGCCCAAACCCAGGGCGATGTTGGAAGCAGGCGCGGAAATGATGTCCAGAGGCACTCTCAGCCAGCCGATAACCCCAAGCACAATGGCCGGGATCACGCAAATGCTCAGCGCAATGGCCAAGGCAGTTTTGATGGACCTGGAAACCACCCAGGCGATGAT
Organism: uncultured Planctomycetales bacterium; assembly: GCA_964483785.1. GTDB lineage: Bacteria > Omnitrophota > Gorgyraeia > Zapsychrales > Fredricksoniimonadaceae > JABDGZ01. The sequence goes on along the minus strand of CAZACW010000055.1, from coordinate 7,401 downwards.
GGTGAAGATCAGGATCAATTGGCCCAGGCCCCAGACGATGCTGGAGGCGATCAGTTTGGCCATGTGCCCCTGCAGGTTATAAATCCCCCCCACCAACTTAGGCTGAAACCCATCCTTCTCGACGGTATTTTTGATCCTTTCGATCACCGCGAGCCTCGAGGTCTGCCGGCTGGATTCGTTCATCCTTAATAGAAAAAGCCCCTGGCGGTGGTCCTCGGTGATAAAACTTTGGGCGATGGCATCGAACTGAGGCAGTTTAAGGATATTCAAGAGGCCTTCCCAGGACAGGAGGGAGGCGAGGATGGGCTGTTTGGCCTGGGCCATCAAGACCGGCAGGGAGATGATGGTGCCGATGTCCGGATTTTCTTCCAGGTCCTCCTGTAATTTCCAAAGCTTTTTGTAAGACCATTCCGTGTCGAGCTTTTCGCCTGTGCTTGACTTGACGACTAAGATCAAGGGGCTGCTGCCTCCGTTTTGGTCAATGGAAGCCAGATCATGCTCGATTTTGCTGTTTTTATTGAAATAGGAAAGCAAACTGGGGTCTGTGTCAGCCCGCCGTAACCCCGGCACAGCCGCGATGAACAAGACGAAAATGGCAAGCACAGCCAGTTTTTTCCTTTGTTCCAGGAATTTTTCGACCTTGGTTTGGTAACGGTCAAGGCTGTTGTTTTTGGCGGCAGCCGGGTCCACCAAACGCAGAAAGGCAGGGTAGACACTGTAGGCGACCGCGAGGGCCACCAGGGCGCCGGCCACGCCGGAGGCGCCCAATTCCCGTAACGGCTGGGCGGGTACGGAGAGCAGGCTCAAAAACCCGAGCAGGGTGGTCATCATGCTCCAGAAGGAAGGGGAGAAGGTCAGGCGGATGGCCTCAGCCTCAGGCGATGAAGGCTGGGACTGGGTACAGACAAATTTCCAATTATAGGTCAGGAAGATGATGTGCGAAAGGGTCAGGACAAAGACAATGGTGGCCAGATTGGCTGTCAGCAGACCTATCCGGATGCCCAGCATATGGACGATCATCAAGGTCCACATGGAAGCGCTGATGCAGCTGATCACAGCCCCTAACAGGATGCCCCAGGAACGGAATATCAGCATCACCACCACGCCGAAGATGGCCAGCATCAAAAAACTAAAGAGCCGGATGTCCTTAAGCAATTGGCGGCTGATCAATTCCACGATATACGGGGGGCCGGACATGATGACGGGAAAACCGTCGGCGCAAGATCGGATGACGAGATGTTCTATCTCAGGAATGGTGGCGGCGGGGATGGGATCTTTTAGAAAAACAATGATATTGGTGGACTGCTGGTCCTTGGCTATGAGAAGTCGCTCCCAAAGCGGGCCCTTGACGGCATCCTCGAGGCCTTTGGGGCCGCGGGCAATGCTTTTGACTGCGGCAATCCCGTTGAGTTTCAACAAAGCCTCTGTGAGGACGGAAATGTTTTGCATATAGGCATCCGTATCAATGCGGCCGGGGGCATTGATGATGAGCAGATTGTCTTTTCTTTTAAAGGAATGGGAGATCAGGATCTCGTCTTTGAATTGCGGGTCTGTGTTGGCAAAAAAGAAATTGTTGTCAACACGGGGGACCAGATTGACACAGCGAAACAGGACCAGGGCGCTGGCAAAGGTCAGCACGATAAAGACCCAGGCTTCGCTGCTGAGGGCAAAGGCTCCAAAGCGTTTCATGAAAGACATCTTATTGAAAGTTTTCCGCCGCGTCAAGCGGCCAGACAGCCCTAAGCGTAAAATTAATATTGGTTTCATTTCGATTTCATCTTCCTTATGGTAGCTTTGAGTCGAAACAGCCGTTAAGAAGCCTAATCAAGGGGAGCTGCCTATGAAAAGAACCAAGGTCTTAAGTCATTTGTTTATGGAAGAGTTGTCTGATTTATTGAATGGGGAATGTCAATGGGGCCAGCACCTGCCCCACATGGCGCAGGCCGCTCAATCAACGGCCTTAAAAGCGGTCTTAGGGCATTGTCAGGACATGACGCAGAAGCATGTGGTGAGGCTCAAGGATATATTTGCCGATGTCAGGCTGAACCCCCAAGCGCCGGAGTGTACAACCATGCGCGGACTTATCGCAGAGGGTGAGGTCATTCTCCAAAGGGCAACGAAGGACCAGACCACGGATGCTGCCATGATCGGTGTCGCGCAGAGGGTGCAGCAATATGAGATTGAAAGATATAAGACGGCCCGTGAACACGCGGCTGATCTGGATCATGCGCTCATTGTGGAACTATTGACCAAGACGCTCAATGAAGTCAGGGCCATGAATTTTCGCTTAAATGAATTGTCGCAAAATATCATCAATGCCCATGCCCTGAAACCGTCGGCGGCGGCCAAGCGCCGGACCCTGTATAGACCGCGGGCAGGGATCAGAAAGAAATCAGCCAAGCGAGGCGGTAAAAGAACGGAGATTTATCGTTTTATCAATGAGGGCAATCCCAATACCCAGAACCCGGAAGAAGAGGGAGATTTGTCCTAAACAATGTTTTTTTAAAAATACGGCTGGAGCATGTTCTTTTCTCAAGGAGGTGTCATATGAAAAAATGGATCGTCTTATTAGCTTTGGGAATTCCCGCCTTTATGTCCATGTCCTATGCCATGGGGCAAAGGCCGCAAAATGGGGGGCCTGACCGGAGCACAGATGCGGGCAATAACGGGGTCACGGACCTCAATGCGCAGATCAATAATGAGGCGGGCATGAATACCAACGCGGCAGGCACGACCACGAGCATGAGCGGCAATACCAGCACCAATGCCGGCGTGCCCATTTCCAGCACATCGAACAGCGCAGAAAGCAGAAGCGCATCCGGCAGCAACACCCACTGAACCATCACAACCCCCGGGGTTGTGATGGTCATTGAGACCCGGCCCTCCAAGTATTGCTTCACTTTCATGAACTTCATGCTAAAGTAGAAAAAAGACAGCAAAAAGGCGAAGCAGGTCATAGACAATTCTTGGTTGATATTTAGACTAAGTTGACCTAAGTTCGACCATCACAACCCCGGGGGTTGTGATGGTTCAGGAGGTTTGTATGAGGGTTCTTGTTGTTGAAGATGAAAAACGCATCGCGGATTTCATCGCCCGCGGGCTGAAGGAAGAACATTTCGCCGTGGATACAGCCTATGACGGAGAGCAGGGGCTTTATCTGGCTGAAATCAATACCTATGACCTGATGATTTTTGACATCATGCTGCCCAAGCATGACGGGGTGTCGATGTGCCGGCAGTTGAGGCTCAAAAAAATCAATACCCCCATCCTGATGCTCACCGCACGGGCCGCGGTCAAAGACAAGGTCACAGGGCTCAATGCCGGCGCAGACGATTATCTGACCAAACCGTTTTCCTTCGAAGAATTGCTCGCCAGGGTCAAGGTCCTGTTAAGGCGGCCCACCTCCAACAAGACCTCGGTGCTGAAGGCCGCTGACCTGGAATTAAACCAGCTAAACCATGAAGTCAAAAGAACGGGCAAAACCATGGTGCTGACCTCCAAGGAGTTTGCCCTGCTGGAATACCTCATGCTCCACCAGGGCCAGGTGATCAGCCGGTCCATGATTTCCGAACACGTCTGGAATGAGCAGTTCGACAGCATGTCCAATGTCATCGATGTCCATATCCGCAACCTGCGCAACAAGGTCGATGACGGCCACAAAAAGAAGTTGATCCAGACCCTGCGCGGCTCCGGGTACATGCTTAGCACCTGCGCATGAAATCCCATTCGATCAAATTCGAAATCAGCATCCTTTATACGGCCATTCTGGGCTTGATCCTGGTGGTCTTCAGCGGTGTATTGTTTCTTATCTCCAACACCTTCCTTCACCAAACCGACCAGCAGCTGAAAGACAAGGCCCAGGCCGTGGATCTGGCCATCCGGTCCTACATGGACACGCTGGGCGGGGACCATGACGGCCTGGCCGGCGCCGTCGAGAAGACTTTAAGCATGAAAAATGAAAACATCTTTCAATACAAGACCTGGAAGATGTCCCAAAAATGGGCCAGGCAGGCGCAATCCATGAATTTGGCCAGGGATTACATCAATGTCGTCAGCCAAGACGCCAAGGAAGTGTTCAGTTCCCCCAACATGGACAGGAAGCTGCGTTTTGATTTTTTGGACGATATCCAATTCCCGCCCTTCGGCCATTTTTTGTTTCGGACCCTGAATTACAAACATAAGGTCATTAGGATCATCCATTATCCTTTTTCGGACCGAAGGGCTGGATGGTATTTGATCCAGGTGGGCATTGCCCAGGACCCTCTGCTGCAGCAGCTGCATAACTGGCTGTATTCCATCGCCATCAGCGTGCCCTTGATCCTGTTGTTGACGAGTTTTGTGGGCAGGGTGCTGGCCAACAGGATCCTGGCGCCGGTCTATGAAATCACCGACATGGCCAAGAAGATCACCAAGGAGGACCTAAGCTCCAGGATCAAGACCCAATATTACGACCGCGAAATCAAGTCCCTGATCGATTCCTTCAACGAAATGATCGGCCGCCTGGAGGAGTCCTTCAAGCACATCGAACAGTTCAGCCATCATGTCGCCCATGAATTAAAAACACCCCTGACCATCATCCAGGGCGAGGCAGAGCTTTTGCTGCGCAAGGAGCGCACCAAGCAGGAATACCAGCAGGCCCTGAGGATCGTGATGGAAGAGGCCCAGCGCGTGCTTAAGACCGTCGATGATTTGCTGCTGTTGACCAAGCTCGATTATCAGTCCGAGGTATTTAAATCCGAACAGTTTGATTTTGTGGAGTTCATCAGCGAAATCGCCGAACAAAACCGCCTGCAGGCCGCCAACAAGGGGATCGCCATCCGGTTAAACCTTCAGACGGTGCAGCCGCCTTTGACCTATCACGGGGACAGGCTGCATCTGCGCCGCTTATTTTTCAACCTCATCGGCAATGCCGTCAAATTCACCCCGGAAGGGGGCTGCATTGACCTGCGCCTGGACCAAGGCCAGGGCCGGATCATCACCACCATTGCAGATACCGGCTGCGGGATCGCTCCGGAGCACATGAAGCACATATTCGAGAAATTCTACCGGGCCGACAAAGACATGCCGGGCAGCGGCCTGGGTCTGCATATAGCCAACACCATCGCCAAATTCCACGGCGGCGAGATCCGCTTCGAAAGCCAGCCCGGGCACGGCACCACCTGCAAGGTCATCCTGCCCAGCCGAAATTAATCTTCAATTCATCTTCCTTTCATCTTTAAAAAGTTATAGTCATCCCCAAGGAGCCGGGTAGAACTGAGGTAGTTTTTGTCAACTATTAAGGAGGGTTATGCGCGCAAAGGTCATGGCCTTGGGCTTTTTTGGTTTACTGATGCTTCATCTATGTGGATGTCTGGCCGTGGTCGCAGGGGTGGCCACAGGAGCCGGGACCGCAGTGTGGCTTTCCGGCAAATTGACCCAGGAATTCCATGCGCCGTATCCTGCGACCGTGGATGCGGCCAGATCCGCCATGCATGCCTTGAATCTGCAGATCACCAAGGAAACCAATGAAGAGCGCATGACCCAGATCAGGGGCACCTACAGCGACGGACGGGAGATGTGGATTGATGTGCATCAAATCTCCAAAAAATCGACCAGGGTGGAGGTCAGGGTCGGCGCTGTCAATGCGGACAAGCAGGCCGCCAGCCTGATCCTTAAGAAAATACAAACTTATCTATGATGATCGTGGATTTGATTTTGGGCTTTTTGCTGATTTTATCGGGCCGTAATTTATTTTGGCTGTGCGTGGGGACCGTCGGATTCTTGGTGGGCGTGCAATGCGCCCAGGCCGTGGGATGGGCCCAGGGCTGGATGGTCCTCGGCACAGCCCTTGTCCTGGGCTGCGCCGGCGCCGTGCTGGCCGTAAGTTTTGAATGGATCATGGTGGTGGTGGGGGCCGGTTTCTTTGGGGGCGGCTATATCCTGATGAATATTTTGGCGCAGGCCGTGGGGCCGGACCCGTACGCGTGGCTGATATTCGTGGTGGGGGGCATTGTGGGGATGTGCCTGATGGTGATTTTTTTTGATTGGACCCTGATCTTTGTTTCGACATTATTGGGGGCGCTGATCATCACCAATATGATCCAGGGCACGGAACAGTCCAGAGAGGTCGTGTTTATCGGATGCCTGGTCACCGGCATGACGGTCCAATATCTGAAGTACGTCTACAGGGACCACCGTGCGCGTCCATTAAGGAGCACCTGATGCTGTGTAAAGAGGATTTACAGGCCTTTGTCCAGGAAAAACTCGGGGAATACCTCTTCGTGGTGGTTTCCAACCGCCAGCCGTATGAGCATGTTTACCTGAAAGGGAAGATCGAATGCCGCCGGCCGTCGGGCGGGGTCATCACCGCGCTGGAGCCGGTGATGCAGGCCTGCCACGGCCTGTGGATCGCCGCCAGCAGCGGGGAAGCGGACCACAGGGTCACGGACCAGAAGCATAAAATCGAAGTCCCCGAGGGCCGTCCGGCCTATACCCTTAAGCGGATTTGGCTGACCAAGCAGGAAGAGGAAGGGTATTACTATGGCTATGCCAATGACGCGCTCTGGCCCCTGTGCCACACGGCGTTTCAGCGCCCGGTATTCAAACAGGACGATTGGCAGCATTATACCCAGGTCAACCGCAAATTCGCCGAAGCTGTCATGGAAGAAATCGGGGAGGCCAAGGCCTTTGTCTGGATCCAGGATTACCATTTTTGTTTGTTGCCGAAAATGCTCAAAGACATGGCCGCGCCCCATCAATTGATCACGGCCCATTTTTGGCACATTCCCTGGCCCAGCTACGAGGCCTTTCGCATATGCCCCCAGAAAAACGAGATCCTGGAAGGGATGCTGGCCAATGACATGATCGGGTTTCACACGCATTATCATTGCAACAATTTTATCGAGGTGGTGGACCGGCAGCTGGAAAGCAAGATCGACCGGGAGCGTTATTCGGTGATCCGCCGCGACCATGAGACCTTAGTCAGGCCCTATCCGATCAGCGTCGATTTCGACCAGATCAGCCGCGGGGCCATGACGGAGAATTTCGAGCTGATGCGGGAGGCCCTCATCGAAGAATACCACCTGGGCGGCTTTCAGCTGCTTTTGGGGGTGGACCGCATCGACTACACCAAGGGCATTCTCGAGCGCTTGAACGCCCTGGATCGCTTGCTCGATGAACACCCTGAATTAAAAGGGCAGGTCCTGTTTTTGCAATTGGGGATTTTAAGCCGCATCCACCTGGACAAATACAAGGCGCTCAATGACGAGATCAACGCCCTGGTGGAGAGGATCAACTGGAAGCATTCGTCCCACGGCTGGAGCCCGGTGGTTTTTGTGCGCTGCAATATCCCGATGCACAAATTGTTCGTGCTCTACCGCATGGCCCAGGCCACGGGTCGCAGCTTGAATAACCTGCGGCGTC
>CAZACW010000054.1:0-15922 GCA_964483785.1 uncultured Planctomycetales bacterium | reverse complement strand
AGGCTGCACCTTTTCGGGATCATGCGCTAAAACCGCGCAAACCAGGCACAAAGCAGTCCGATGGCGATCCAGGAACGCCGAAATGAAGCTTTCGTTGCCGGCAGCACCATGCGCCGGTTCGTACGCGCGCGCCCGGTCCTGCTGGTTGCCGCCGTCCTGTTCGCCGGGCTGGTGCAGTTCGCCGGCCTCGCACCGATCCCGGCCCTGATCGGATTTGCCGTCATTGCGCTCGCCGTGCTGATCCGGGATATCGACAAACAGGTCAAGCAATACGGCTTTGCCGTCAACGAACACAGCCGTTTGTGCCGCCAATGGGATGAAGTTGCGGCTTTTTGTGAAGAGCACGCGGCCAAACGCGACGGGCTCGCCTATGAAGTGGATGGGATCGTGGTCAAGGTCAATGATTTGAAACAACAGCAAGAGCTGGGCTTTACCTTAAAAAGCCCGCGCTGGGCCGTGGCCTTCAAGTTCCCGGCGCGCCAGGCCAGCACCACCATCAATAAGATCGTGGTGCAGGTGGGCCGTACCGGCGTCTTAACGCCTGTGGCGCAATTGCAACCCGTGCCCTGCGCCGGGGTCACCATCTCCCGCGCCACCCTGCATAATTTCGACGAGATCAAGCGGCTGGGGATCAATGAGGGGGACCGCGTCCTGCTCGAGCGCGCCGGGGACGTGATCCCCAAGATCGTCAAGGTCTTGGAAAAACATGCCAAGGGCGCATTTACCATGCCTGATACCTGTCCTTCGTGCGGGGGCAAGATCCAGAAGGACAAGGAAGAGGACGTGGCGTATCGCTGTGTCAACCCTTCCTGTCCCAAGCAATTGGAAAGGCATCTGGTGCATTTTGCCTCGCGCGGGGCCATGGACATTGAAGGCCTGGGTGTGTCCGTCGTTAATGAGCTTTTGGAGCGCGGCCTGGTCCATGATGTGGCGGACATTTATACGCTGACCAAGGAGCAATTGCTTAAATTGGATTTGTTCGCGGATAAAAAGGCGGACAACTTGCTTAAGGCCATTGCCGAAAGCAAAAACCGGCCTTTGTCCAAGTTTTTGTTCGGCCTTGGCATCGCCAATATCGGCACCAAGGCTGCTGTAAATTTAGCTGGGCATCAGGGCTCCCTGGATGGTATCATAAAAGCTTCGGCCGATAAACTGCAGGACATTGATGAGATAGGGCCTGTGATCGCCGCGTCGGTGGTGGAATATTTTAAACAGCCCCAGGTCAAAAAACTGCTGGGCAAATTCAAGGCCGCGGGCCTGAAATTGGCCGAACCCCCCAAACGGATTTCAGGCCAGCGCCTCAAAGGCAAAAAATTCGTGTTTACCGGCGAGCTGGACGGGATCCGGCGCGAAGAGGCGGGAGATTGGGTCCAGGAGCAGGGCGGCAAGGTGCTTGCCTCGGTCAGCCGCGGCCTGGATTATCTCGTCGTGGGCGAAGCCCCAGGCTCCAAGCTGGCCAAGGCCAGGGAACTGGGCGTTACAATACTCAACCAAAAAGAGTTCAAGGAGCTTGTGCATGGTCAATGATATTCGTCACAGGAAGGTTCTCTTTTTCATCGCGGGGATCTTGGTGTTCAGCATGTCTTTAAGCTCTTGCGATTCCCTGCGCCAGAAATTCACGCGCAAGAAAAGGAAGGGGGAAGAGGTGCAGACCTTGGTCCCTGTGCTGGAGCCGGAAGAATACCCCTCGCCGGGAATGGACCCTGAGCACAATTATAAGGAGCATTATGATCTGATCAAGGCCTGGTACAAGGACCTTTGGACCGCCATCGACGATAAAAGCACGGGCAAATACATCCATTACGTGATCACCCAGGTCTTAAACCATATCGATCAGATGAAACCGCTCGTGGATGTCCCCAGCCAGGCTTATCTGACCAGGCTCGCGGGCTGTCTGGACTATTTCAATGCGTCTATCGCGGATTCGTGGCAGACACGCAATGTGGGGCGCGTGCGCAGTGATCTTTTTGCCTTTGACCGCCTTTTGCGGGACCATTTGCGCGCGGACAGGCTTAAAGGGCATTTTATCAAAAGCATGCCTGCGCCGGCTTCAGGCAGTAAGCCATGAAAGAGTTTATCGACGAATTCATGAATTATCTCTCCGTCGAGCGCGGCCTGGCCAGGAACACGCTTCTGGCTTACCGGCGCGACCTTGAGAAATACACCGCTTATCTTTCCCAGAAAAAAGTCAAGGACAGCCCCCAGGTGAGGCGCGCGCATGTGACGGATTTCATGCTGGATTTAAAGAAGCATGAAATGTCCGCGACCAGCATCTGCCGCAACCTGGCCGCGGTGAAAATGTTCCACCGCTTTTTAGTGCGGGAAAACCTGGCCCAGGACGACCCCACGGCCCTGGTGGACACGCCGAAATTATGGAAGAGGATCCCGTCGGTGCTAAACCAGGCGGAGATCGAGGCCATGATCGCGGCCGCCTCGGGGCGGGGAATCCAGCAAATCCGGGACCAGGCCATCCTGGAAATTTTTTATGGCAGCGGCTTGCGCGTTTCGGAATTATCGGATTTAAAGACCACCAGCGTGAATTTTGACGTGGGCTTTGTGCGCGCCGTCGGCAAGGGCAGTAAGGAAAGGATCATCCCTTTGGGCACGAAGGCGCGCGAGGCCCTGCAGAAATATTTGCTTCGCGCCCGCCCCCAATTATTGAAAAACAAGACCCATGATGTCCTGTTTTTAAGCCGGCTGGGGGAGAAGATCAGCCGCCAAAGCCTGTGGGCCGTGATCAAGCTCTACGCGCGGCGGGCCAATATCAAAAAGCCCATCAAGCCGCACACCCTGCGCCATACCTTTGCCACGCATTTGCTGGAGCATGGCGCGGACCTGCGCTCGGTGCAGGAAATGCTGGGCCACGCGGACATTGCCACAACCCAGATCTATACCCATGTGGACAAGGAGCGTTTAAAAAGCGTGCACAAACAGTTCCATCCAAGAAAATGAAATAAAGGGGACGTCTCCCAATTAATTAAATGGGAGACGTCCCCTTTATTATGCCATGATGAATCATTTATTATCTCAATTAGATCCCCGCAGTTTGGCCATGGTGCGCGCGATAGGTGAGCTGGCCCGGCAGCAGAAAGCCAGGGCCTACTTAGTCGGCGGGCCGGTGCGGGATTTGATGCTCGGCGCGCGCACGATTGATTTGGACATTACAGTCGAGGGCAACGGCATACGTTTGGCAGACCATTTGGCCAAACTCTATCCAGGCTCAACAGTTGCCCATTATCCGGCTTTTAAAACAGCAACCGTGCGTTTGCCCGACGGCAGACGCGTTGATTTGGCCACGGCCCGCAAAGAAACGTATACGCGCGGCGGGGCGTATCCCAAGGTTTCCCCTTCCAAGATCAAGGACGATCTGTTCCGACGGGATTTTACCATCAATGCCACGGCTTTAAGCATCAACCCGGATGATTCAGGCAAGCTCCTTGACCCATTTAAGGGCATGGCTGATTTGAAGTCCAAGAAGATCAGGGTTTTGCATGCCCAGAGCTTTGTGGATGATCCAACGCGCATTTTGCGCGCGGCCAGATTCATGGCCCGGCTCGGCTTTACCCTGGAGGCCAAAACCCTTAAACTCTTAAAATCCGCCATCGAGCGAAAAGTACTTGATACAATCACCCCGCAGAGGTATCTTAAAGACTTTAAAAAGATCGAGGCAGAGCCCTGGGCAGGGGAAGCTGTCAGGATTTTAAAAGCATGGCAAGCTTTAAGGAGTCAATGATATGCGTATCGAAAAAGTCAATTCGTCGATTAAACGCGAACTGGCCAACATGATCCAGTTGGGCGAAGTGCGCGATCCCAGGATTTCCTTCGTGACCATCCTCACTGTCGAGGTCAGCAAGGACCTTCAGCACGCCAAGGTCAAATACAGCACGCTCTCCGATGATCCCAAGGACATCAAGGCGGCCCAGACCGGATTTGACAGCAGCCGGGGGTATATCCGCAAGCTCATCGGCCAGCGGATCGTACTGCGCTACACGCCGGAATTTCAGTTTATCTATGATAAGGGCATCAAGTATGCCGCGGACGTGGACAAGGTCCTGGAAGAGATCAAAAGCCTAAAATCCGCCAAACATGAATGAGGCCGCATGAAACTATATAAAAATGTCATCACCACCATCCGCCGCCACCAGACCTTCCTGGTGACCACGCACCATAATCCCGACGCGGACGCCCTCTCGTCGGTGCTGGCCATGGGCGCGTATTTGAAAAGCTTGAGGAAGAAAGTCTATCTTGTCAATGAACATGCCTGCCCCTCATGGCTTCAGTTTTTGCCCTGGACTTCCCGGCTGAAGAAAGCGAAGGCGGTCAAACCCATGAATTATGACGCTGCCATCGTTTTGGATTGCGGGGACTTAAAACGCGTCGGCGAGGTGGTACCCTTGATCCAAAAGAATAAGCCGCTCATCAACATCGACCATCATGTGACCAATGACCGCTTCGGCAGTATCAACGTGATCAACACCAAGGCCTCCTCCACCTGCGAGATGGTCTTTGACCTTTTCAAAGAGGCCGGGTTTCCCTTAAATAAGCATTTGGCTGTCCTGCTTTACGCCGGGATCATGACCGACACCGGCTCCTTTCGTTTTGAAAATACCAGCGCCTACACCCATGCCGTGGCCCAACAGCTGATGGGCTTTCGCTTGTCTCCCGTGGACCTCTATGACCGCCTCTATGTCGGGATCCCGGTGGGGGACATCAAGAAATTTACAGACCTGATCCATCGGGCCAGTTTGCTTGACCGCAACCGGGTCTATTGCGTGTCCATGACCAGGGCCGTGGCCGCGAGTTTTTCCAACAGCTTTGACCTGAAAGAAAAGATTTTTACCTTCCTGCGCTCCGTCGAGGGCATCAAGGTGGTGGTGATTTTGACCGAGTTAAAGTCCAAAGAAGTGCGGGTGAATCTGCGCAGCCAAAACCATTTTGACGTGGCGGCCCTGGCCCAGAAATTCGACGGCGGGGGCCACAAAAAGGCCGCGGGCTGTAAGATCTATGATACCTTGGAGCAGGCCCAGAAAATCATCTGCCAGGCCATTCATCAAAGACTATGAGAATCCAGACCAACGAACGCCGACAACTGCAGGGCATTGTCCTGGTCAATAAGCCGGCGGGCATCACCTCGCATGATGTGGTGGGCTTTGTGCGCCGGACCTTCAAGATGCGCCGCGTCGGCCATGCCGGCACCCTGGACCCCATGGCCACCGGTGTTTTGGTCATTCTTCTGGGCCCATCCACCAAATTGATGGACCAGTTTGTGGGCTTTGATAAAACCTACCGCGCCACCCTGCGCTTGGGGCTTAAGACCAGCACCGCGGACATCACCGGCCAGGCCTTGCTGGAAAGGCCCTATGCGGCTGTTACAGAAGCCGCGGTCCGCGAGGTCTTTGCCCGATTTACCGGCGAGATCAGGCAGAAGCCGCCCATGGTCTCGGCGGTGAAGCACCAAGGGGAGCGTTTGTATAAAATCGCGCGGCAAGGCATCGAAGTCGAGCGCGAGGCCAGGCTGGTGCGCATCCACGAGCTTGAGCTTTTGCGCTTTGCCCTGCCTGAGGCGGAATTCCTGATGAGATGCTCCAAAGGGACCTACGTGCGCCAATTGGCCGAGGATGTCGGCGAGGTTTTAGGCTGCGGGGCGTGCATTTCCCAGATCGAGCGCACCCAGGTGGGGCCGTTTGACATCAAGGATGCCGTGACGCTGGAAAATCTCAATGAAGGTCATATCCTTAAACGGCAGTTCTAAGCTTAAATTCAAAAGGACCTGCGTTGCCATCGGGATTTTCGACGGGGTGCACCGCGGTCATCAATACTTGATCTTAAAAATGATCAAGGCGGCCAGGCGCCTGCGCGCTTCGCCCTTAGTCATCACCTTCTTTCCCCATCCTGCCCATGTCTTAAGGCCTGATATCGATTTAAAATATTTGAATTCCCTCCAGGACCGCTTCCGTTTTTTGAGCGGATTAGGTGTGGCCTATTGTCTGGTAGTTCCTTTTGACAAAACTTTTGCCAGGATCGAGCCGGAGGATTTCATCAAGAAAATTTTGGTCAGGCAATTGGGTGTTAAGGCCATTTTTGTCGGCGAGGATTTTCGCTTCGGCAAGGACCGCAGCGGGGACATTGGCTTGTTTAAGAAGCTCGGCCCTGAATGCGGCTATGCCATGCATCCTGTCTCAGCGCTTAAGCAGGGCAGGCAGGTGATCAGCTCCACGCGCATCCGGCTTTTAATCAGCGCCGGGAAATTGAAGGAGGCCGCGGCCCTTTTAGGCAGGCCGGTCAGTGTCAGCGGGCCGGTGATCAAAGGGTCCCGCCGGGGCAAGGCCTTGGGCTTTCCGACGGCCAATGTCGATTACCAGCAGGGCACAGTGCCCTTGAACAGCAAGGAACAGTCTCCTGCGGCCATTCTTCCGCCTAAAGGCGTTTATCTGGTCAAGGCCCATTTAGGCCGAAAGGTCTATCCTGCCCTGGCCAATATCGGCACCCGTCCTTCTTTTGAAAGACAAAAAGACCATCTGCATCTGGAAGTTTATATCCTTAATTTTTCCAAGAACATCTATGGCCGTCACATCGAAGTGCAGTTTATCAAGAGAATCCGCGAAGAAAAGAAATTTTCCAGCCCTCAGGAGTTGATCCAACAGATCCAAAAAGACATCATTCTCGCCCGGAAAGCGCTTTCCTAAAACCGCTTCCAAGCCCTTGAATCCGCTTATTTATATGGTTTACTTTATAATAGGTGGAGACACAGGGGAGAAATTTCATGGGGTACTTTAGATTTTTCAAATTCTTTAGACTACTGATTAGCTGCCAGCTAATCAGTGCCTTTGTTTGTTCTACTTTGTCCATTCCGTCTTCCCAAGCCGGGGAAATGGTGATGATGCGCATGCCTATCCCCGGGAGCATGGTGCATTTAAGCCCCGAATATATACCTGCCCATCTGCAAGGCCTGACCATTCATCCAGAAAATGCCTTAAAATTTGATTTTCTCATCTACCGGGGTGACGGTGAATTGGATCTGCCTCAAAAAAGACAGGAATATACGAAGCTGGTCAAATATTTCCTGGCTTCCCTGACCATTCCGGATGCAGACCAATGGGTGAACCTTTCGCCCTATGAACCTGACCGCATCATCAAAAACGATTTTGGCAAAACAGAGATGGGGCGGGACCTCTTGTCCCAAGATTATCTTTTGAAGCAGATCACTTCAAGCTTGATGTATCCCGAAACCAGCTTGGGAAGAAAATTTTGGAGCAGGATCTATGCAAGGGCCTTTAAGGAATTCGGCACCAGCAATGTTCCGGTCAATACCTTTAATAAGGTCTGGATCATCCCCGATGAAGCGGCGGTTTATGAAAGCGGCAACACTGTCTATGTCCTGCGCGATCATTTGAAGGTGATGCTGGAAGAAGATTATCTGTCCCTGCAAAAACATACCGGAATTTCTTCTGCCCCACCCGCGCAGGCGGTCATCCATCTTCCGGACAATGCCCACGTACTCGCCTCCCAGATTGTAAAACAAATTATTCTTCCCGAACTCGAAATAGAAGTCAATGAAGGCAAAAATTTTGCCATGCTGCGCCAGGTTTACAGCGGCATGATCTTAGCGGCCTGGTACAAGCATGCTCTTAAAGAAACCTTGCTGGGCAAGGTCTATGCCGACAAAGCCAAGGTTTCAGGCGTCAATCAAAAGGACCTTCGTTTCAATGAGAATATTTATAAGCAGTATTTGAAGGCCTTTAAGAAGGGCGTTTTCAATTTTATTAAAGAAGACCAGGACAGATACACCAGGGAAATCATCCCCCGCAAGTATTTTGCAGGGGGGACCGTGGGATTCAGGGCCGTCAATTTCTCTGCGGCCGCAACAGGCTTTTCTCCCGGCACCCTGGAAGTTTGGGGGGCTGATACCAGTTTTTCACAGCCTGTTCTGCACAAGATCGATCTTGCCCAAATGGCCGCCGATTTCGGTGCTACGGATAAAGCTACTGTTGCCTTGGATGCAGAAAATTCCTTAGGAAAGAAGTCCGTGGACATGGCCAGGATCAGTGATGATGAGGACAAGCAGGCAAGCCTGAAGGATCATATTACTTTGATTCATCAAAAAATTAAGGCAGACCCTGAAATTTATAAGCAATTAATAGCTCATTTGGATAAATCTCTTCTTGGTCTGGATAAATTAATACAATCACCCGGTCAAAAACCAGCATCGAGAACTAAGTCTGTTTTTTATCAACAAACGGATGTTCAAGCCGGTCTGGCCGGCCTCTATACGGCCAATGGGGACATTGCCTATGCCTTGCAGGGACCTGGTCCTGTCGAAGCGACGATCCATGATTTTTTTATTGAAAGAATCTATCGCATGGCTGAGGAAGGAAAATTGACGGCAAGGCAAAGATTTACTTTGCTCAATAGGATTAAAAGAGAATTTGTTCCTGACACCGACACAGGGATCACGCCGTATCACAAAAAATATTCCATTTTTGCCCTGTTAACGACCTGGATTAGAAAGGTAAGGGCTGAAAACCCTGATACCCATTTTATCTATTTGGCCCGCGATGCCGGCTTTATCCATATGATCGATGGAGTGACCAATCCCGGGAACAGTTCTTCGGTCTATCATCTTAGCCGTACCCGGATGTCAGGTGAAACCGGCATGCGCGTCTATGACCTCATGCGCGATATCATTTTGCAGGCGATGGTCGAGTCTTCAGGAAAAACCTACGATGATTTTTTTAGCAACATGGAACGATTATTCGATGAACAGACGGCCAAGGATCCGGTCTTTGCCGAGGCTGTATCATTTACCGCCCGAGAACTGCGCGCTTTAGGTTATGGACAGGGCGAAAGACAAAATCTTGTACTCATCGATACGGGATTTTTGGGCACTGTGCCATATTTTGTCAGAAACGTACTTATCCATGACGCGAAATCCAAAGGTGTCAGTCCGCCTAATATCACTGTAGCGATCACAGATCCGTCTTCCATCAGGCAATTTGCCCAACAGCTTTTTGGGTATAATCCACTGGCCTTTTCGTTAAGGGAATGGACGGTGTTGAATAAATTGGATGCCTTAGGCAGAAATCCTCTTAAAGATAATGTGGGCGCTGAGCTGGAGGGTATCGAGGATCACCCCATATCGTTTAATGAACATAGTTTCAGGATTGAAAGATCATCGGTCGAAGAACAGGTTTTTTTTGAATATGAACAAGCCGTGGCCATCGCGGCGGCCATGGAGTTTATGAAAATATTTTCTGAGACGGCAGACGATAGGGAATTGCAGGATCAACTGAAGCGTTATATCGAACGCAACTTCGGCGAATTATTTCAAGAGAAAATGAATAAATTTGCAGATGCATTCCCGCCTGACTCAAAGAAGGATTTCTTAGCTGGTTTATCGCAAAAGCCAATGGAGTCAGTTCTTGAGAAATTGGTCAATCCCCCAAAGTTTAATGTTGATCTTCAGGCATTAAAACTTCAGGGAAACGAATCTTATAAGCCTTTAAAGGATTTTCACATAAATTTTGAAAAATTTCATGTAAAGTCGGATATGGTTAAGAATAATTGGCCGGCTTGGGCTTTGGCCGTGCAGTTATTTTTTGCCAAACCAGACGATTTCAAGATCAATAAACCAACCGACAACATTCCGGCGTTCTTTGACAAACAAAACCCGGATAGTGCCATGATCACGGATGCATTTCAAGGACAAAGGGTACAGGATCCCACCGGGGCCTATTTAAAGAGTTTAGTCGGACCGTCTTCAACGCGCATGGCCGCGCCTGGGCTAAATATAAACAGAAGGGGGCTGTTGGGTTTGGTTGGGGCCATGGGTGTTACAGCCGCTGTTTCCAGGCCTTCAAGAGTTTTCGCGCAGAAGGCGCTTCCCGACGTCGACATTGAATCGTTGAATGAATTTAGGCATTTTATAAATAATATCAGGCAATCCAATGGATTCAATTTGCCGCGAAATGGAAGGGAAGCCGCGAAAGTTTTGGGGTATAAATCCTCAAAATTCGCCGATTTATATATGACCTTATTTGATCAGGTGAACCAAACGGCCGCACACCAAGGGATTTCAAATCCAAGGGATTACCTGAATTTGATCACTCAAACCGGCGATGCAATATTGAAGCAATATCTTGGCGGGGCCTTGGGCGTCAATCTGGATATAGGGGCCATGGATACGGTCCTTCAAAGTTATAAGGAACGGTTAAAATCTGCCGGAAATGACCAAGAGTTAAGTTCTACACTTTTGCATTTTGAGAATTACATAAGAATCATGTTGGACAAAGACAGAACAACGGTCAACATTTTTTCAGATGCGGTCAATGATTTTAGCGCCATATTATTGTCTAAAGGATACCTGGTTAAACAAAGCCCCAGGCGCATGGATGATGAAAAAATACTGGTCTTATATAAAATCACCCGCAAAGATACATTCAGGACTTCCCGGGGGGACATTCCTGTCTTGCATGTCCGCCAGGTCACTCAATATGCGGATGGAAGGCTAAGGGGCAATAACGGCTGGAGCAATTTTTTTACGGATTATGTGGTGGTCTTTGATGAGGCCATTGAGAAGGATGCTAAAAGTTATAGTCAGGCCCTTGAACAAAATCATCCGACATTTTCCGCCCCTAATGCGCTTTCCCAGGAAGGGCAAATGATCAATGCGCTCTCCCGGTTGGAGCTGGATTATCTGCAAAAAGCATTCCCGCCTGGCCAGCGCAGTGAGGAATATATCGCGGATGTGATCAAAAAGATCGTTGCCTTTCATGAGGCAGAGCATAAATTGCGCGCGCGACGCGCAGGCATCAAAGAAGGCGATGTCCTACATCAAGGTGATGAAGAGCGGGTGGCTATATTGTCGTCCATGTTCAGGCCACAAGAATCCATATTTGAATTGGCGCGCATGGTCAAACTGGCGGCGTTTTATTTAGATGGGCAAAGCGGGTTGATTTTTTCTTGGAATGTTTTGGCCGGATTGATGAAGGTTGATCCCAAAGGCAAGACCACGGTGTCGGTGTTGCAGGAAACAATTCAGGACTTGAAGAGTTTTAAAGAGCTGCCCAATTTGAAGGATTCCCTCAGAAAAAGAGCCTTGGATCATTTTGAGTCCCTGACCGGCTACAAACCCGATACCGTGACCACAGACAAGGCCATGCTGGGCCCTGCCGATGAATTCGGCGGTCTTGATTTGAATGCCGCCCCTTTGAATTTATTGATCAAGCGCGATGGCAGGGGTGTGCCCCTGCCTCTGCTTCGGCAGGATTGGGCGCAGTTAAGCCAGATCCGGGGCTTTTATCCTACCATTATCGAAATCAAACCTGCCGGCACCCTGCCTATCCTAAGTGAGTTGAATCAAAAGTTTCGCTCAAATCCCTCCGCATAACCATCACAACCCCCGGGGTTGTGATGGTCTCTAATTCCAATTGTGTATTGACAAGGCCAGGGGCCGGGACTATACTTGCTTTTAAGTGGAGTAAGGTGGAGCGAAGTGGAGGGGTATGTTTTACGGCGAATACAGCCATGGTATTGATACCAAGGGCCGTCTGATCCTGCCTGCCCGTTTTCGGGAAACGGCCAAGGACAACGGCATCGAGAAATTTTTTGTCACCCGCGGCCTGGACAAATGCATTTTTATGTTCGCGGAAGGCGAATGGCGGCTGCAGGAGGCTCGCTTTAAAAATCTTTCCTTCACCAAGGGCGAGGCGCGTTCCTTTAACCGCATGTTCTTCTCCGGCGCTGTGGAGGTACTGCCGGACAAGCAGGGCCGTTTCATCATCCCCCAATATTTGAAGGATTTTGCCGGCATCAAAAAGGATGCCGTGGTCATCGGCGTTTCCAACCGCATTGAAATTTGGGAAACCGCCGCCTGGCGGGAATTTTTCGCCAGGACCAGCGGTGATTTTGAGAAGACCGCGGAACATATGTTAGATGTGGATTAAATGCTTGTCTGGACCCCCGACAGAAACATTCGGGGGTGACAATGTATATGAATGAGGCACAGCATTTATCCGTCATGGCTAAGGAGGCCCTTGGGCTTTTGCGCCTGCCGCAGGGCGGGGCAGCCGTGGACGGGACCTTGGGATTAGGCGGACATGCGTATCTGATGGCCCAGGCCCTGGGGGCCGGCGGGCATTTAATAGGGATCGATCGAGACAACGCTTCTTTAAGGCTGGCAAAAAGTAAGCTCTCTTCTCTTGGCTTAAAGATTGATTTGTTGAAAGGGAGTTTCAGTGAGCTGCAGCAACTTTTAGCCGGCCTTAAAGTCAGCGCTGTCGACGGGATATTGCTGGATTTAGGCATCTCCAGTTTTCAGCTGGACAATCCAGAGCGCGGCTTCGCCTTCATGAGCGAAGGCCCCCTGGACATGCGCATGGACCAGGACCATGAGGGGACCACAGCCGCGGACCTGGTCAACACGCTCAAAGCACAACAGCTGGAGAAGATCATCGCGGATTTTGGCGAAGAGCGCTTCGCCCGCCGCATTGCCGCGGCGATCGTGATGCACCGGGCCAGGGCCAGGATCAAAAGCACCAAGGCCTTGGCGGATATCATACTGCGCGCCCTGCCCAAAGGGTATACGCGCGGCCGCATTCATCCGGCCACGCGGACCTTTCAGGCCTTGCGCATCGCAGTGAATGAAGAGCTGGAAGTTTTATCCGTGGGGTTGGAAGAATGCTTAAGGGCCTTAAAACCAAGTGGCCGCCTTTGCGTGATCTCCTTTCACTCATTGGAAGACCGCTTGGTCAAAAATAAGTTCAAGTCCTGGGCCGCGCAAGAGCAGGGGGTTATTATGACCAAAAGGCCCCTGACGGCATCGGACGAAGAGTGCGCGGCCAATCCCAGGAGCCGCAGCGCCAAATTAAGGGCTTTTGAAAGGTCCGCATGAGCCTGAAAGTGTATCTAAAAATCGCGTCCTTCACCACGGTGATGGCCCTGCTGTACATCCACATGCAGATGAAAATCTGCGAATTGTCCTACAAGGGCAAGGACAAGGAAAAAATCATCCATGAGCTCAATGACAGCAACGGCGCCTTAAGCCATCAGATCCTGACGCTTAAATCCGCCAATAATTTAGGGTCCCAATTGCTGGACCATGAAAATAATTTGCAGTTTATGGACAATCTGCGGGTGATGACCGTGTCCGCACCCGCGGGGGTTTCCCAGCGTCTGCCGGCCCCCAAAACCAAGGCGGCCAATCCCCTGTGGAATTTGTTTTCGTTCCTCGGGGCCCAGGAAGCCAAGGCCGGGGAGTGATGGAGCGTTTTGTGCTTTAACGCGAGTTCGACATATTGAGAAAGGCATGCAAGGATATGTTTTTGATCAGGCGATGCGCTTTTCCCCCCAGGCGCGCAGGGGCTGCTTACAAATGTTCTCTTTTGTAGCCCCAAAGCGCCGCGTTTGGGGGGTTGGGGGGCGCGTCGCCGTGAAAAAACATATCCTTGCATGCCCATAGATAGCGTTATGTCGAACTGACGTTACTTTAGCGTTCAGGATTTTAAAAGTGGACGCTCTCAACATCAATAATGGCCCATCCTTGAGGTTAAATTGTTTCTGCGTAAGTATCCTTTGCGTTTCGCGTTTATCTTCATCATCTTGTTTGTCGGTTTCGCCTACTCCATCGGATTCTTGATTTTCATCCAGATCTTCCGCGCCCAATATTTGAGCAATCTCGCCCAGCGCCAGCACGAACATTCCATGGTCCTGGAACCCCGGCGGGGCACGATCTATGACCGCAATATGCGGGCCCTGGCCGTCAATCTGCCGGTGTATTCCGTTTACGCCAATGCCCGGGCCATGCGCCAGCACGACGAAGAAGATGTGGTGCAGAAATTATCCGGGATATTCAACATCGACCCACAGCTCATCCGCGCCAAATTGGACAAGAACAAATATTTTGTCTGGATCAGGCGCAAGGTGCCCGAGGACCTTTACCGCCGGACCAAGGCCCTGAAACTGCCCGGGATCAATTTCATCAAGGAAAGCAAGCGCTTCTATCCCAACCAAAGTCTCGCTGCCCATCTGATTGGTTTTGCCGGCATGGACAATAACGGCCTCGACGGCCTGGAACGCGATTATGACAAATACTTGAAGGGCCAGCCAGGGCATAGCATTATCCTGCGGGATGCCCGCTCCAAGGAATTGATGTTTGACAAAGGCTATAGCGCGCCCCAGGATGGATTTAATGTGGTCTTGACCATTGATGAGACCATCCAATATATCGCCGAGCGGGCCTTGGACCGCATGTTTAAAAAGTATAATTGCAAGGGCGCCAGCATCATCGTGATGAACCCCAAGACCGGGGAAATCCTCGCTTTTGCCAACCGTCCGACGTATAATTTAGAAGAGGTCTCCCAAAGCACCCCGGAGTCGCGCACCAACCGCGCCATTGTCTTTACGTATGAGCCGGGTTCTGTATTTAAGATCGTCACGGCCTCCGCGGCCCTGCAGGAGAACGTGATCAGGGAAACGGACCTGATCAACTGCGAGCACGGCGCCTACCGGGTGGCCAATCATATCCTGCATGACCATGAGCCGCTGGGCACCATCACCTTCAAGCAGGTGATCGAGCAGTCCAGCAATATCGGGACCACCAAGGTGGCCCAGAAGCTCGGGGCCAACCGGGTGTATAATTACGCGCATCATTTCCGCTTCGGGATCAAGACCGGGATCGACCTGCCCGGGGAGGCCAGCGGGATTTTAAAGCCGGTGAGCCGATGGTCCAAGACCTCGATCGGCGCCGTGCCCATCGGCCAGGAAGTGACCGTGACCCCGGTGCAATTGCTGGGGGCCATCTCCGCCATTGCCAATGACGGGATTTACATGCGGCCCTACGTCGTCAAATACGTCAAGGACAGCCGGGGAGAGATTATCGTCGCGCATGCGCCTCAAGTGCTGGACCGCGTGATTACCAAGGCCACCACCCAAAGGGTCAAGGCCATCTTAAAAGGCGTCGTGGATGAAGGCACCGGCACCAAGGCCGCCATCCCAGGGACCACGGTGGCAGGCAAGACCGGGACCGCGCAAAAGGTGGTCAGCGGCACCTATTCCCATGCGCATTTTTACGCCACCTTTGTGGGTTTTGCGCCGGTGGACAATCCGCGCCTGGCCGCGGTGGTGGTTTTTGATGATCCGCATCCGGCCTATTACGGCGGCACTGTGGCAGCGCCGGTGTTCTCCGAGGTGGTGGGCGATGCGCTGAAATATTTGAACACCATGCATCCGCCGGCCGCGGACGAAGATATGGCCATTTGATCAAGAATGGAATTATGCGACTTGAAGAATTGATCCAGGGCATGTACACCAAGGATGTGCCGGCAACTTTTCGGCAATTCGAGGTCAGGCACCTTTCCTGCGATTCCCGGGAAGAGCAGAAGGACGGCATGTTCGTGGCCTTGCCCGGATTTAAATTCAACGGCACAGATTTTATCCAAGAGGCGGTATCCAAGGGGGCGAGGGTCATTGTTACCGGGTCTCGTCATGCTTTGCCGCGCGGGCCAGGCCTGGCAGAGGATCAAATTTGCCAATTGGAAGTTGAAGACCCGAAACGGTTTTTGCAGGGCGTTGGTCCGCGCTTTTACGGCGAGCCGTCGCACAAGGTCAAAAGCGTCGGCGTCACCGGCACCAACGGCAAAACCACCATTACCTATCTGATCGAGTCCATCATCCACGCGGCAGGTCAGCATTGCGGGGTGATCGGCACAGTCAATTACAGGATCGGCCCCTTGGTCCTGCCCTCGAAAAATACCACTCCCGGATTTTTGGATAATCAGCGCTATCTGGCCCAATTGGCAGACAGGGGCATTGATTATTGCGTGATGGAGGCCTCTTCCCATGCCCTGGACCAGGGCCGGCTGGAAGGGATTGATTTTTCGGCGGGGATTTTTACCAATTTGACCCAGGACCATTTGGATTATCATAA
>CAZACW010000053.1:0-16380 GCA_964483785.1 uncultured Planctomycetales bacterium | reverse complement strand
TAACCGATGGCGGAACCCCCAGTTTGAGTTGGGGGCAATGGTTGGGAGGGACAGGTTATGATTATGTTAATTCTTTGGCTGATAATGGTAGTAGTATATATGTTGGAGGGTATACCTATCAAACTACAGGCTGGCAATCCGTGACCTTTCAAGGACCGTTTGGGGGAAGTAGTGATGGATTTGTGGTGAAAATAACAGATGGAGGAACACCCAGTTTAAATTGGGGGCAATGGTTGGGAGGGGCAGGCAGTGATAGTTCTTTAGCTATATCTGTATTCGGCAGTAATGGGAACAATTTGTATGCCGGTGGTTATATTGCTCAAACAACTGGATTACAAAGCATTACATTTGCAGGCACCATGGCTGAGTCCCAAGCGGGTTTTGTCGTCAAAATCTTTGATCCAGCC
The DNA here is from genome assembly GCA_964483785.1 of uncultured Planctomycetales bacterium. Lineage (GTDB taxonomy): Bacteria > Omnitrophota > Gorgyraeia > Zapsychrales > Fredricksoniimonadaceae > JABDGZ01. The sequence goes on along the minus strand of CAZACW010000053.1, from coordinate 15,973 downwards.
GGCACCTCGGTAGACGATCTTTTCTTCGATACAATGTTTTAATACCACCACAACCCCCGGGGTTGTGATGGTTGGACCTCCGCAACCCCGGGGGTTGCGGAGGTTTTTTGTCTTAAAATTCTTGATTTTTTGTTATGAAGTGGTATATTAATTCCAAAGAGTGCTAAAAAAAGCAACTTACGGAAACAATATGAGATATCAAGAACTCAAAGATAGGTTGAAAGATTTTGTGATCATTTCATTGAATGACATTCGCAAAGTCGACCCACATTTTCATCGGCGACGGCTTAATGAATGGCAGGGCAAGGGGTATATCAAGAAGCTCCGCCGAGGGCATTATATGTTTTCTGATTTACCGCTTGAGGAACGGACACTATATCTCATGGCCAATAAACTTTACGGACCGTCTTATATTTCTTTTGAATCAGCGCTTTCTTATTATGGGCTTATCCCAGAAGGGATTTATGCCATGACATCTGTCTCAACCAAGAAGACATCTGATTTTAAGACGCCTCTTGCGCTATTTTCGTATAGGAATATCAAGCCGGCCTTGTTCTTTGGCTATCGATTAGGGCAGTATAGGGCGCAGTCCTATAAAATTGCAGAGATAGAAAAAGTTTTTTTAGATTATCTTTATTTCCATCCCAAATTTGCGGATGAGTTAGATTATAAGGGGTGGCGTTTTAATAGTGAAGATTTTTTGGCCAAGGCGGATCTGGACAAATTACAAAAGTATACGGCGGCATTTAAAAGCAAAAGGTTTTCTAGCCGGGTCAACAAAATCATGGGGTTTATGAAAAAGGAACAGGGGCATGCTCACACTTAGCGCAATAGAACAGCAATACCCAGCAAATCTGCGTTCTTTTAAAAGAGGGCTTTTGCGGGAGTACCTGCAATACAAGATCCTCGAAATTATTTTTGCCGGCCCATATGCGCGGAAACTTTCTTTTTTAGGGGGTACGGCTTTAAGGATCATATACGGCAACACCCGTTTTTCAGAGGACTTGGATTTCGATCATTTTGATTTAAGCGATGCAGAATTTAGTGGCCTGGCCCAAAAGGTCCGCAGTGGTTTAGAAGAACAGGGGATGAAGGTCCAAATAGATGTTGTCGGTCAAGCAGCTTATAGGTGCCGGGTCCGTCTGCCGGAATTACTTTTTGTCAATGAACTATCCCCCCATCAGGAAGAAAAAATATTAATACAAATCGACAGCGAGGCCCACGGCTTCGCATACAATCCGGACAAAAAGATCCTGAATAAGTTTGATGTGTTTTCAGAGGTTTTTGTAACGCCCGTCGATATTCTGCTTTCCCAGAAAATTTATGCGGCCTTAAATCGCAAACGCGCCAAGGGGCGTGATTTTTACGATATCGTATATTTATTTACGCTGACTAAACCCAACTATGCTTATTTGAAATCAAAACTGCAGGTTGCTGATGGCAAAGGACTTCGGAAGATGATCTTAAAAGAAATCAGGGGGATGGATTTTAAAGAATTGGGGCAGGAGGTGAGGCAATTTCTTTTTGCTCCAGAGGACACGCGTAAAATTGAATTATTCCCTGAGTTCATAGCTGAAGTCGCCTTGGAATGATCAAATGACCATGACAACGGGGTCACGGTCAATTATATCACAGCTGAAACCATCACAACCATCACAACCCCCGGGGTTGTGATGGTTGGACCTCCGCAACCCCGGGGGTTGTGGAGGTTTTTTAAGATGCCCCAAAATCTTAAAGCTTTGTTATTAATCGGTGTCCTGGGATTGTTGACCTTCTCCAACGGGCTTGCCAACCCTTTTCTTATCGACGACCATGCCTTCTTTGAGGAAAAACTGCGGAACATCAAATTCCTGCCGCTTCATTTTTTGCCTGACAAAGACCGCGCCCTGCATATTGAAGGGGAGTCCGCCGACCCCTTTTACAGGCCCCTGGCCACGGTCGTTCCCATGATTTCTATTCTGATTTGGAAAAACAACACCATTGGCCATCATGCGACAAACCTGGCGCTGTTTTGTCTGGCGGGTTTTTGCATCTATTTATTTTTGATGCGCCTGGGCGCCGGGTATCCGGTGTCATTGTTGAGCGCCGCGCTGTATATCATGCACCCCATCAACGGGGTCGCGGTCAATTATATCACGGCCTCGATTTTTTCCGTGCAGGTGATACTGATGCTGGGTGCTTTGTATTGTCTGCTAAGGCAAGACAGCTGGCCATGGACCGCGGGGGCTTGTGTTTTATACATTCTTTCAACCTGGTGCCATGAAACCGCCATGTTCCTGCCGTTTTACGCGTTGATTCTTTATTGTGTCCTGGCTGATGGTCCCAAGCGCGTCTCCCTGAGCGCGACGCTCGCGCAAGCCTGGAAGAAGACCTGGCCCTTGTTTGCGGTTTTCGGCATCAATTTGTTTATCAGGGTCTTTTTTGTCTCTGCCTTGCAGGAAAGTATTTTAAGCAAGATCCAGTATTTCCAAATTTCCTTTGCGCAATATCTGGCCACCTGGACCATGCTTTTGGCGTGGTATCTTTCCAAGCTTTTTTGGTTTCAGCATGTTGTTTTGATCATGGCCCACCAGCCCTTGAGGGACAGTGTGGCGCCGTGGATCATCTTGTTTTTGGCCCTGGCGGCCCTGGCGGTGTTTTCAATATGGTATCTGCGCCGCGACAAATTTATGCTGCTTGGCCTGGCCTGGTTTATTTTTGGTTTTTTCCCGTACACCATGGCCTGCTTTTTCCAACCTGTTCATGGGCTTATGATCGAGCCGCATTGGTTTTTGTTTCCGGTCATCGGTTTTTTTCTTTGTTTTTCCCGCGTCCTTGAGCGGTTAATGTCAGGTGTTATGTCAAGGCCCCCGCACCTTGCGCCGCAGAAGGCAAGGCCTTCCTTGAAATGGCTGGGCAGGGGAGTCCTCGTCCTCTTTGTTTTCTTCTCTGTTTATTTTTCCCGCTGGCACAACTGGGCCTGGGGCGATGAAGTGCGCTACTGCAATTATTGGCTGATGGAGTCGCCGTCTTTCGTGGCTGTCAATGCCTATCTGGCCAAGGCCTATGAATTGCGCAAGAGATATGACCTGGCCCGCGCGCATTATGCGGTGATCCTCAAGCGCGGCTATAAAAGTTATGTTGCTTATACCAATATGGGCTTGATGGACATGGAAGAAGGCAAATGGACAAGCGCCAAGGAAAATTTATTGAAGGTGATGGACATCGACCCCAAGGCCTCGGTGGCGGTCAATGACCTGGGCGTCATCTATTTTATGGACGGAGAATACAGCCAGGCCCTGAAATATTTTCTGCGCGCGCATGAGCTCAACCGTTTTACGGTCTTGCCGTTATTGGACATCTCCAAGGCCTATTTGAAATTAGGCGATAACCCTAAGGCCATTGATGCGCTCAATCAGGTTTTGGACATTGTGCCCGGCGAAGAACACGCCATGGTGGACTTGATCCAGATTTACATGGCCGACAAGGACCAAGGCAATGTGGTGAGGATGGCCCGGTTGATGCTGCATAAGAGCGAAAACCCGTATACGCTCAAGAACGCGGGGATTTTACTGCAAAGTTACGGGTTCAGCGGCGAGGCCAAGGAGGCTTTCGGTAGGGCAAGGAGCATTTTCAACAGTGCAAGGCCTTAATATGGTCATTTACTTATCACTTTGTTTTTTATTGATTTTGCCTCACCCGGCGTGGGCCTATGTTGACCCTGGCACAGGCGGGTATTTGATCAGCTCGATTTTGGCCGCCATCGGCAGTTTTTTTGCCCTTGTGTCCGCCTTTGTCATCCATTTTTTTCGCAACGTTTTGGGGAAGGGGATGGCCTATTTATGGGCCAAACAGCGCCCATGGCTCGTCTTAGGCGTAATCGCCGTAGTTTGGGCCGGCGGTTTTTTTATCTACAAATTCACCTGCGCGCCTGCCATGGCCAAATTCGATCCAAGGCTTTCAGGCGCGCACACGCTTGATGCGTCAAAGATCTCAGCCGGCTATGATCTTTATGACGGACAGCTCATGGACAATCAGGGCCATGTGATTAAGCAATGGACAAATAAGTATCTGGGCATCCTGGATGCCAACGGCGATTATTATGCGGAAAAATATTTTGAGTCCCCCATCTGGGGCAGGTACACTTGGGAGGACAAGGTGGTCTGGGAAAAGTTTTTTCCCATCCACCATGAACTTCTGCTTACCCCCCAGGGCACGCTGATCACGTTTTCCAAGGAATTGCACACGTACAACGGCCGCGAGGTCAATTTCGACGTCATATTGGAGTTTGACAAAGATGGAGATCAGTTATCGCGTTATTCGGTATGGGACCATCTGAAAGAATTTCAGCAGTATCACGGCAAGCTTGAGCTGGACATGCCGCCCAATTTTCCTTTGCCTTCCGAACACTTGATCAAAAACAGCATTTTCGGCGGGCAGTATGATTATTACCATTTAAACGCCTTGTCGGTCATCCCGTCTAATGCCCGTGAAGGCAGGGCCCCTTATTATAAAAAGGGCAATTGGCTCTTGAGCTTCCGCCATGGCAGTATGCTGTTTATCCTGGATAAAGACACCAAACATGTCCTTTGGCATGCGGTGTTTGGCCAGGTCAAAGACAATCTGGAAGGCCCTCATGCGCCGGTGATGCTTTCCGACGGGCAGATCCTGGTTTTGGACAATGGCCGCTACCGCAAATGGTCGCGCATCATCAAGCTCGACCCTGAAAACCTTCGGATTACCTGGGAATACCGGCAGAAGAATTTTTACTCGCTCTCGCAGGGGTATGCGCAGTATTTGCCCAACGGCAATGTGCTGGTGACCGAGTCTGAAGAAGGCCATGTTTTTGAGCTGACGCCTGATAAGCAAAAGGTCTGGGAATATTATGGTCCGCTGCAGCAGGATTCTTCCAATACCGACGATGAAAGCAAGTGGGGACTGCGGCAGGAAATCTACCGCATGATCCGCTATCCTAAGGAAATGATTGACCGTTTGATACAACCACCACAACCCCCGGGGTTGTGATGAACCATCACAACCCCGGGGGTTATGGCAACCATCACAACCTCCGGGGTTATGGCAACCATCACAACCCCCGGGGTTGCCGAACATGACTAAAAAAATTTCATTGTTTACTTTTTTCCTTGTCCTGGCCTTTGCGGTTTATGGCAACGCGCTCAACGGCCCCTTCATGCTGGATGATCGCGGCTTCTTCAAACAGTTTTCCGGACATAGCATTTTAAGCCATTTTGCGCCGGCCCCCATCCGTGAGCACGCGTATTACCGGCCTTTGGCGCTCGTCGTACCGCACTTGAATTTCCTGGTGTTTAAAAACCATCCCTTAGGCTATCACGTTGTCAATGTCTTGTTATTGGCCGCGGCGGCCTTCTGCCTGCTGTTGCTGCTGTCTTTGTTCATGCCGCCTGGCCTGGCATTGACAACAGCGGTCTTGTTCATGGTCCACCCGATCAATGCGGTGATGGTCAATTCCGTCACAGCCTCGGTTTTTAGCCTGCAGGTGATAGGCATATCTCTTTGCCTATATTTTTTAATACGTCCTCGCGGCCAGGCCGTGAGCCGGCGAGGCGATCTTATTTCAGCCTTGTTTTTCATCCTTGCCTTGTTATGCTACGAAACTTCATTGATAGTCCCAGGCTACGCGCTAGTCCTTTGCCTGATGCAAGCCGATAGGATGGCATCGGCCCTGCGTCGCACCCAATGGCTGTGGGGCGTGCTTGTCCTTTACATGGCCTTCCGTGCCTTTAACGCGCCGTTCTCTCAGGGCTTGTCGCATGCCTCGGCCGTCGACGGTTTAAGCCTGCCCCGGCAGCTGGCCAGCGTTTTTCAATTGCTGTCCTGGTATTTCCAAAAATTGTTTATGCCGGTGGACATTTTTCCGATGTGGTCCAAGCCTTTTGTCCAAGAGGGGGGATGGGGCGTACTCGCCCTTGGCCTTATTTTTATCTTAGCTGTAGGATGGGCCCTGCGTTTTCTATGGACCTTTGAAAAAAGGGCGGCCCTTTTTATGGTTTGGTTTTTTTTAGGCCTTTGCCCTATTTTTTGGGGGGCCTTTGCAACGCCTTTGATGGGTGCCCTTCTTGGACCCCAATGGTTTGTCGCGGCGGGCATTGGTTTTTTTGCGGCAGCGGTCCTTTTTATAGACCGGCTTCTTGCCATTCATGCGGCCCGCAATGCCGTGTTTGCCTGTGTGGCGTTATCGCTTACGTTATGCGCCTGGCGCAGCAATGCCCTTTGGAGCGACGAGGCCAAATTGTACGAGCGATGGACAGAAAAGGACCCGGAGTTTAAGGCCATCCATTATTTTTTGGGCAAGGTTTACCGACGGGAAGGCCGCCTCGAAGATGCGCGCGCCCAATTCTTGAAATCCATCGTCGGCCGCGACAAGGACTGGATCGTGTATTTGAACATCGCCCAGATGAACATCACCGAAGGCAGGCTGGATGAGGCGGCCAAGAACGCCCAGCTGGCCTTTTCCCTCCAGCCCTGGCATACGGATGTTTTGAACACGCTGGGCGCTGTGGCCTATGCCAATAGAGATTGGGACAAATCCATCGATTGGTTTCAAAAGGCACTAGAGGCCAACCCGTATAACCTTGAGCCGCGCATGAACCTGGCGCTGGTTTATCTTAACAATCATCAAAAAGACAAGGCCATGGCCGAGTACCGGGATATTTTGAAAATCGCGCCGGATTTTGCCCCAGCGCGCACGCAATTCAATGACTTTGGCATGGAGCGTTGATTGATGGCCAAGATTTTTTCCAGGGCGCTGACCGCACTTTTATTATTGTTGTTTTCTTTTCCTTTTAACTCCGGAATTTCCCGCGCGTCCGTTTCTATCGTGGTGCGCCCGGATGATTTCGACGCCGTCATGGCCCTTATCGACCAGCGCGTTGACCTGCGCCGGGCCGCAAAATTTGCGCCAAAGGGGGGTGTGAGTGGGAACAAGTCGACCTTTGGCCCCTGGGTGGCGCTGGCAGTGAAAAAAACCCCGCGCAAAGGTCAGGTGCACCCAAAGGTCGACGATAAATTTATCGTTTATACGGTATTTATGGTAAAATCCCCCACCATCATCAAGAGGGTCCAAATCAGCCAGGGCCATGGCCGCGACGACAAGGCCATGCTGCGCCTTGTGCTGGATGACGAGCGCCAGCCCTTTGATAATTTTTTTCATACCCGGCTGGGCGTGCCCATGGAGATTTATAACCGGCCGGGGGACATGTTTGTATATCTGCAGGCGCCTACGGGCCCCAATGCAATTGAGATGAAGGAGTGGATCTTTGCGCGCCGTCCCAATTGCCCCGAGGGCACCCGCTACCGCTGGAAGGTCATCAGCGAGGAATTTTACCGCAGGCTGGTGCTTGAACCGGGCAAGGACGGGGTGAAGATCCAGCGGCAGATTGTCATCCAGGGCATTGACCCCAATGATTATGCCAAGCAGAGGCATGCGATCGCCTCGATCAAGAAGGTGATGCAAAACAAGGTCTATATCAGCGGCGAGGACACCATCGGCACCATTGAGCCGGTGGCCTATATCACCAGGGAAGGCCGGCGCGCTTGGGCCCAATACCGGATTTTAAACCGCGATGTAATGGAAATGATCATCCATGAACCTCCCCAAAGTTATCCCATTCTTATCGAATCCGATTAAACTGTTTTTTTTCTTTTTGGCCTGGGGGACGCTTGTTTTTGCCAACGGCCTCAACCATCCCTTTATGATCGATGACCATGCGTTTTTCGACGAGGCCGGCCGCGACATCAAAAACATTTGGATCAATTTTATCCCTGACAAGGCCAAGGCCCTGCACATGGAAGGCCCGGCCGTCGAGGTCTATTACCGGCCTTTGGCGCTGGTCATCCCCAAACTTACCTATATTTTGACCTTCGGCAACGCCTTTTTCATGCACGTTTTTAATCTGCTGTGTTTTGTCACGGCGGCCTGGGTCCTGGCCCTGTGGCTTTGCAGGATTTCCGGAGACATTCTTTTGGGCGTGCTGGTGGCCGCAGGCGTCCTGGTGCATCCGCTCAATGGCATCATCGTCAATTTCAAGACCGCCGGGGTTTTTGCCTTGCAGATGATCTTTATGATTTTGTCGGCGGATTTGACTTTAAGCTCCGCTCCTTTGGTGACATTTTTGGGCCGGGGCAAGGCCCTGCGTCACATCTGGGTAGTGGTGTTTTTCATGGCCGCGCTTTTTATTCACGAATCAGCCTTTATCCTGCCCGCGTACATGATGGCCCTGGCCTTGCTCCTTCAGCAGGAAAGCTGGGGCAAGGCCTTTCAAAAGACAAAATGGATATGGATCACGGCCATAATTTACTTTTTGCTGCGCCTGCAATGGGCCAGTTTGTCCGCCAATATTTTTAACAAATTTTTTGGTTATCATTTCGGGCTGTTGCAGGTGCTGGCGTCGTGGTTTTCCCTGCAGGCATGGTATTTGGCCAAGGTATTTTGGCCGTCGGAAATCGCCATCTTTGTTTTAAGGCCGGTCGTCCATCAGGGCGCGTGGCTGTGGATCATCGGCGGCGTCGGGTTTTGGTGCGCGGTTGTATTTATGTTCAAAAAATTTTTTGGGGTTTCTCTCTGGGCGCGGCTCGGCCTTATTTGGACCGCCTTAGGTTTTGTCATGCTGGGGGTCGGCTCCTTGTTCCATGGCCAGGAACTGATGATCGAGCCGCACTGGATGGTTTTTCCTTCGATTGGGATTTTTATGGTTTTAGCGGCGCTTTTCAAGGCCAAACCAGGGCCCTGGCGCGGGCCTGTGGCGGGTGCGGCGCTTGCGGCATGGCTGTTGAGTTCCTGGGTCTACAATTATTTATGGGACGATGAACTGCGTTACTGCCGGTTTTGGCTGAAACAATCGCCGTCCTTTACACCCATCAACATGTATATTGCGCGTTCTTATTTTGGGCGGGGAGAGCTGGATTTGGCCGGCCGTTATTACAAGCTGGCCCTGACCGGCCAAAGGCCTGATTATTTGATGTACTGCAATTTGGGCACCATTGCCTTGGTCCAGGGAAGGCCGCAAGAGGCCAAACAGTATTTGAAATATGCTTTAGGGATTGAGCCCCGGGCCCGCAATGCCCTCAATGCGTTGGGGATCATCTATGCCAGGGAAGGTGATTTTAAAGAGGCTGAAAAATATTTTCAACTGTCCATCCAGGCAGACCCGTTTGACACCACCGGCCGCAGAAATTTGGACTACCTTTATCGCCTGCAGAAGGGCGGCTCTTCCAGAATGGGGGGCGTGATTCTGGAAAAATCATGAACCATCACAACCCCCGGGGTTGTGATGGTCCCTCCTCAACCCCGGGGGTTGTGATGGGCGGATGAGTAGGGCCACTGTGCGGGTGATTTTGTAAGAGCCTCTTTCACTGGATTATAATGCACGTATTCGATGCATTTATTAAGCACCATCTCGCTGCCTATCACTCTATTGCCAAAACGGCTTTCCCATAAAGGCCCCCGTCGATTATGACGTAAATTAAAATATCTAGAATAGGCATTTAAAAGACGGCCCATAAATATCGGGATTCCATTGTCAGTCAATTGTTGGAGTATCAAATGAATATGGGTCGGCATCAAACAATAAGCTTCGAGGCGGACTATCGAATTTTCTTGACCATAAAGTTCAGACATAGTTTTCATGTATTGCTCATTGTTTTTATTCAGAATGAATTGACTAAATGGCTGTTTATGCCCGTCGTATTGATAAAAAACAATCAACTGAATCATACGCTGGTATTCTTCAGGGCAGGTGAACAGCTCATAGCGGTAAATGCTTTTACTGTAAACGTGATGAAAAGAGTTGTTTTCGAAAGGGCAGATGCGTTTCATATTGGCTCGGATTTGTTTCGGGGGAGTTAATGGAATTTTCAGAGGGGACTGATAATATAAATCCAAAAACATTGTTTGTCAACCATCACAACCCCGGGGGTTGTGATGGTTTATTGAGAGTTTTGGTTGTTGTGACTGCAGTTGTGTTGACGCTTTGCATGGCGCAGGCCTTGCGCGGCCTGAATTTTGTCGGCTCCGACGAGGAAAATTTGTACCTTCCGGCGGCCCTGCAAATGCCCTATGTGACCTATCCCTCCCAGTTGTGCCATTCTTTTGCTATCCATAATGCTTTCCTGGTGCACGGCAAAGAAGCAGCCATCTGGCATTTCAGCCTTTGGCAGAGATGGCTCCAAGATTACACCTCCCTGCGTCCCTTGCTGTTGACCGTGATCACGGCCTGGGCCCTTTGCGCGGTATTGATATTTGAAATCACCGCCTTTTATTGGGGCCCATGGCCCGGCTTAATATGCTTCGGCGCCTTTGTCACCAGTTTCTGGCCGTATGTCTATGTTCTTCTGGTCAAGCATCAACTGATAGGGTTATTTTATTTTCTTGCCGCCGTCTTTTGCCTTCGGATTTCCCATATCATCAAAGGCGCGGCACACCTGGGGCTTTATGCCTTGAGCGGCATCTTCATGGGTATGAGTTTGTACGGTTCCACGGTTTCAATGTTGTACATCCCTTTTTATTTAGCGGCATTATTCCGCCCGTCTTTCAAGAGCAAGGGATTTCTTAGCGCGGTGCTGGGGTCCTGCACGGCCGTTTACTATTTTAATTACCCTCATTTGATCGGCAATGTCCAAGAATTTTTCCAGTACATTCAAATCAGCCGCAGTGTCAACCATTTTTCTTTCCATCAGAACGTATTCAGAGGGTGGATGGACCATCCTGCCCAGACCTTCGGCGGCTTGCGATGGGCCTTGTTGTATTTGCAGCTGGCCATGCCGGTCCTGTTTCCGTGCTATTGGGCCTCTCTATTTATTCTTCTCTTCCGGCGTCGGCATACCAACCGACGCTGGTCAGTGCCCGGCATGGCCGCGCTGAGTTCCTTACCCCTTGGCCTGGCCTTGGCCGGCAGGGTGGCGCAATACGGGGGCAATTATTTTCCCTGTTTGATAGGGGTCATCCTATTTTTGGGATATGCTGTCAGCCGATTTTTAGAAATCAGTCCAAAGAAAGTCTCGACGCTGGTAATGCTTTTATTCTCGCTCCATACGGCTGTTAATGCCTGTATACTTTTTAGCGATATATGGCCCGGCCGGATGGCTTCGGTGTATTTGACCCGCCAATTGCGGCAGCTGCCACCCGATAAAATTTATATGCATGCTCATAATCCTTTAAATAGATATCTCGTCGGTAAAATCGACCCGCAGCTTTTAAGCGGTTTGAATATTCATATGATCGGAAATATTAACGAAGCCAAGGACGGTTACATTATTCTGGCCCCGGTTGTCGGGTCGTCCATTTACCAGGCCATGACCCAGCGTTTTTCCGATTTCGACGAAGACCCGTATTTAAATGAATTGTTCCGTAAAAATGTCCTTGAAAAATACGCCCTCGCCTCATTTAAGACCATGGCTTCCAGCCGCATCTGGCGGCAGGAGGAGGAGACGCTTTCATACCGCGATTTGATGCTGGGCCAGTTTTCCGACGAGTATGCACGTAAATCCAGGTTATGGATTTTGGATGCGCAAAAACTGGCCCGCGACCGCAGCCTCAATACGCCATGCCCGGAATATATTCAAATGGTCGATCAAGGCATCCGCAGTATCGGCTCCAAGTCCAATGTGTACCGCTATAAAGGATTGATGATCAAGTATGACCATGCCGTGGTCCTGCCGTCTATGGATTTTCGTCTTTATAAAATCGGCGACCCTCAAGATGGTCTCGTTTTATATGTATTTAAAAATACTCCGGTCGGCTGGGCCATGGCCTGGGTGCCCGCGGCTCCCAACGGTTCTTCTGGGCCCATCAGCGCAGCTGAATTGCCCCATGATGAGACGGGCGCTGTCAAAACGTTTAAATTCGATCCGCCCTTGGCCTTAACGCCGGGGATCTATCATTTTGTGCTTTACCGCAGCGGCGCCCAGTCCGATGAAAATTTTTACCGGGTTTATGTCGATGAAGACGAACGCGCGTCCTATATCCGTCCCCTTTCTTTTGGTCCTGGCCTTTGAGCTGGCTTTTTTTGCTGTTTTGATCAGCCAGCATAGGATCGTCAAAGGCCATGACGCCTTTATCCATTTTTCCCTGCAGTATTATTTTCTTAACCATGTGGTCCATTTCGGTGACATCCCGTCGTGGATTCCCTATATGACCCATGGCACACTCTCCGCCTGGTGGTACACGCTGCAGGCCGGGTTTTTGCAAAATGTATTGTTGTATTCCGGCGGTATGCTTAAGCCGGTCAATTTTTTGCCCATTTATGATCTGGGAATGTTTGTGGATGAGATGGTCCTGGTCATCGGCACCTGGCTGTTGGCGCAAAGGCTTTTTAAAAGCCCATGGACATCATTATTCGCCTGTTTGACCACGGCGGGATCCTGCGTATGGATGAGCCAGCCCTGGTTTAATTTCCATTTTTATTATGGCCTGCCGCTGATTTTATATTTGGGCCATCGTTTTTTAGACACATTGCATTGGCGTTATGCCCTGGCAGGGGGCAATCTGCTGGTTTTCCAGCTTTTCGGCAACCTGCCGTATTGTTTTCCCGCCATTGCCTTGGTTGTTTTTTTATATTTTTGCTTCTATGGTTGTCTTCGGCCCCGCAAGATACCGTCCAGGAAGCCCGGTTTTTTTTGGGCCAAGGCCACAGGGAGCTTGCTCTTGCTGGCCCTGAATCTTGCTTTGGCTTACGGGACCTTGTCCTGGGCAGCCAGGGACATCACCAATTACAATTTTGAGCGCGAAATCAACAGCAGGGTGCCGCTGGAAGTTTTTTTGCATTATGGCGGCAACCAAAATTTATCACGCTGGTTTGAAATGGCCTCGGGGATTTCTCCGGCGGAAGATTACACGCTTTTTATCGGGACCTTGTCTTTGCCGTTGGTCATTTTAGGAGCGTTGCATTTAAGGCGCCGCAGTCGGCATATCGCAGGCGTCCTAGCGGCCCTGTTTTTGATCAGTCAGGGAAGTGTCGTTGCCGCGGGGCTTTATTATGGCTGGCCGATGATGCAATATTTCCGGCACTTGAGCCTTTTTGCTGTTTTTATCAAATTTTTTCTTTCTTTATTGGCGGCCGCAGGTTTTGGATCGCTGATAGATGCTCGCCGGCGCAAGGGGCCCTTCGCAAAAACGATCTTGTTGGCCGGCGCCTTTGTTTTCATAGGTTTGTCCGGATGGCTTTTTTATTTGTCCTGTCACTATGAAAAGTCAGCCGAGTTGGTTTCTTCCACCATGAAGGGCCTGATTCCGTTGGGACGCTATGAATGGATCAATCATGGCCAGCAACCATTAATTAAGAATGTATTGGATGCGCCGTCCATGGCTTTTCGTTTGGAAAAATCAGCATCATTATGCCTGGTTTCATTTTTTCTTTTTTTGTATCTCTATTTTGTGCCCAAGACCGCTTTTACCAAGAGGGCCCGTCTTGGCTTGTTGATTGCCTTGCTTGCTTTTCAAAGCGCGGATTTGATGCATTATAAGATCTCCGAAATGCATGTAAGGACCGCGGTCTTGAAAAACGACCATTCATCCCTGACGGCGTTTAGGCCGCTGACCTATTTTCAGCGTCGGGACCGCTATTTTGACATGCGCAACCCGCAGGTGCGGTTATTATGGGACACCGTGCCTTTTCCAGGCGTCCTGCACTGGAGTTTGAATGCCTTTTTGTTTGAGGATGAGCTGGACCATCCTTATCGTACCGATTACTGGTTAAGGCCCCTGGACAAACTGGTGCGCGCCTTGAACCATCAGCCGATTGATGATTTGTCCCTCCGTCCATTTGGTCTGGTCCCTTTTCAGGGATGGAAATTCCCCCTGGTCAATACCGGCAGTTTGAAAATAACCGGGACAACGCAAGACAAAATACAATTTTTCAGCAGGGCATGGCAGGAGAGCGATGAGCACATCGCCCGGTGCCTGGCAGATCATGATTACCAGGGGGGCCAGTTGTTCATTTCAGCGCCTGCCGGCAAAACATTTGTGTGTCCTTCGGCGCAGGGGAATGACCGCTTGCGGCTGAGGTATAAGATTTTGAGGTTCAGCGCCAATGAACTGGATGTTTTGCTTAGGGGCGATGTGCCGAAAGGTGCGTGGATGATGTACAGCGATACCTGGGACCGTTACTGGAAGGCGGCCGTCAACAACCATCCTGTTGAAGTGGCCAGGGCTGATCTTGCCTATAAAGCCATTCCCTTGGATGAGGCAGGCCATGTGATCAGGTTTTATTTTCGTTGTCCTAAAATGAGCATGGCCTATAACTTCTTCAGCCTCAACGCCTTGTTTTGGCTTTTTGCCGTGATGTATCTATTCAAATCCCTCCTCTGACCATCACAACCCCCGGGGTTGTGATGGTCCCTCCTCAACCCCGGGGGTTGTGGAGGTAACATAAAATTTACATAAAATTTTGTCATTTAAGGATTTAAATAGCCAAAAATACTTGACTATTTATTTGACGTCACCTCTTAGCCTTGGGAAAATGATATGTTCTTATTTCTAAATAATGCACAAAAAATTCTTCCTATTATTAGCCTTTCTTTCCTTGGCTGTGCCTGCTTTTTTGCCCAAAGCCCTCGCCGCCAAGGACTTCAACGTTAAAAATAACACCCAATCCTTCTTTTACGTCAACGGCACTTCAGGCAATGTGGGCGTTGGCACCACCACCTCTCAGGGCGGTTTGACGGTCACCAACGGCAATGTGGGCATCGGCACCTGGGTGGCTAATAACGCCTTGATTGTCTATTCCAGAAATGTTGGTATTGATTCCATCGCTCCAGGCCAGGCCCTGGATGTGACAGGTACCATCAGGACAACGTATTTTGCCATGAGCGGCCAAACTCCGTCGAGCGGCTATGTGCTGACCGCCATTGACAGCGCGGGTAATGCGAAATGGGCAGCGGCCTCAGGCGGCGGGCTTTGGACCACCTCCGGCAATAATGTGTATGAAAGCAACAGCGGCAATGTGGGCATCGGCACATCGTCGGTGACCCAGGGCGCCCTGGTCGTGACCAACGGCAATGTGGGCATCGGCACCTGGGATACGGCGGGCGGTAAATTGATCGTGTACGGTGGTAATGTGGGTATCGGTTCCATCATCCCAGGCGCGGCCTTGGATGTCAACGGAAGCATCCGTCTGCCGATCAGCTCCTGGCCTGCCATCACGTTCGCGGGAGATCCGACCACCGGCATATTGGATTCCTCCCCCAATACGTTGACCTTG
Source organism: uncultured Planctomycetales bacterium (assembly GCA_964483785.1). Classification (GTDB taxonomy): domain Bacteria; phylum Omnitrophota; class Gorgyraeia; order Zapsychrales; family Fredricksoniimonadaceae; genus JABDGZ01. The sequence continues at coordinate 758 of CAZACW010000053.1, read as the reverse complement.
ATGGCCAACAATACCACTGTCAGCGTCTTTTCTTTAGGCATACAGCAAACTTACGGGTTTCTGCAATCCAACCAATTTAACAACACGGCCTATCTCAGCTCAAACAATGGTGCGACAAGCCCGCTGCAAGGCGGCGGCACAGGCGCTATTAATACAGACACGGTGGATGATAATGTCGGGAGTTTTTTCTATCTTAGTTCGAATAATTCAAACAATAATACTCAAAGGGCCTATATAGGGGCCGTTTCCAATACCGGTGCAGGGTTCTATACGCCGACGATTGTGATTGGGCATCAAACCGGCAACAATTCATACCAGGAAACAATGCGTATTGATACCAACGGCAATGTAGGCATCCTTTCTACTGCGCCGGGCCAGACCCTGGATGTGACGGGTACAATCAGGACCACTTATTTTGCCATGAGCGGGCAGACGCCGTCGGCAGGTTATGTCATGACCGCCATTGACAGCGCGGGTAACGCCAAATGGGCCTCCGCAGGCAATGTTTCCGGCTGGATTGTCTCCGGCAATAATGTGTACGAGTTTAACAGTGGGAATGTGGGCATAGGTACAACAACAATCAATCAAAGCAGCGGTCTTGTGGTCACTAACGGCAATGTGGGCATCGGCACCTGGGTGGCTAATAACGCCTTGATTGTCTATTCCAGAAATGTTGGCATTGATTCCATCGCTCCAGGCCAGGCCCTGGATGTGACCGGCACCATCAGGACTACTTTCTTTGCCATGAGCGGTCAGAC
>CAZACW010000052.1:0-16424 GCA_964483785.1 uncultured Planctomycetales bacterium | reverse complement strand
GCCCCGCATCCTTGCGTTACCTTGTTAAGTTTCACTAACGGTGTATTGCCGATCAGTTCAATGATGTCGTTGGCGATTTTCATAGATCAGATCTCCTCTTGGTGTTGGACCTTCCATTTTTTCAGATAAACCATCAACAGCGCGATGGCCGCCGGCGTCACGCCGGAAATGCGGTTGGCCGCGCCCAAGGTCGCGGGGTTGAAGCGGTCGAGTTTCTCGACGATCTCCTTGGACAGCCCTGGGACCGCTTTAAAATCAAAATGCTCCGGGAGACGGATATATTCGATATGGCGGAATTTTTCGATTTCTTTTTTTTGGCGGCGGATAAATCCCTCATATTTGATTTCATATTCGACCTGGGCAATGGCCTGCGGCCCCAGATCTTTCAAAGACCCGTCATAGGATGAGATCATCTGGTAATTGATTTCCGGCCTTTTTAAAAGATCGTATAAAAAGATCGGCTGTTTGGCATAAATCCCTGCTGGAATTTTCTGGGTCCTTAAATGCTCGATCTCTTGGGCGATGGCCGCATATTTGCGCTGGACCTTCTCATGCTCTTCCTTAGATAAAAGGCCAAGGTCACGGCCATACTGCGCCAGGCGCCTGTCCGCGTTGTCCTCGCGCACGACGAGGCGGTACTCCACCCTCGAGGTGAACATGCGGTAAGGCTCCTCAGTGCCCTTGGTGGTCAAGTCATCGATCAAAACACCGATATAGGATTCATGCCGGCCTAATACAAACGGTCCCTTATTTTGTACCTGCAGGGCGGCGTTGATGCCGGCGATCAAACCCTGGGCCCCGGCCTCTTCATAACCCGTGGTCCCGTTGATCTGGCCGGCCAAGAACAGGCCCTTGATTTTTTTGGTCTCAAGCGTCGGCCTTAATTCCGTCGCCGGCACGACCCCGTGTTCGATGGAATAGCCCGGGCGCAGCATCTCGGTTTTTTCCAGACCCGGGATGGAGCGCAGCATCTGAAGCTGGACATCGGCGGGCAGGCCGGTTGAAATGCCGTTGGGATAATATTCGAACGTGTCCAGCCCTTCAGGCTCCAAAAACACATGATGGGAATTACGCTCGGAAAATTTTTTTAATTTGTCCTCGATGGAGGGACAATAGCGCACGCCCGTGGCCTTGATCTGGCCGGAATACATGGGCGAAAGATGGAAATTGGCGCGGATGATCTCATGGGTGGCTTCGGTGGTGCGCGTGATATGACAGGGCAAAAGCTTGCGGTCCTTCGGGATAAACGGCGTCCTGAAAGAAAAGGGCTGGATGGGATCATCCGAATCCTGGCGCTCCAGGCCGGAAAAATCGATGGTGCGCCCGTCGATCCTGGGCGGCGTGCCGGTCTTAAACATCAGCACTTCAAAGCCTAAGTCCCGGATGGATTGGGCCAATCTGCGGGAAGCCTGCTCGCCGACGCGGCCGCCGGAGATGATCTGCGGGCCCAGGTGGATGCGGCCGTCTAAAAACGTGCCGGCGGTGATCACCACCGTCGGAGATTCCAGGGTCAGGCCGCCGGCGGTCTCTAAGCCTTGCACCCGGCCCTGATGGACGGCCAAGGCGCTGACCTTGTCCTCAATCACAACAAGATTGGGCTCATTTAAAACCACCTGCTGCATGTACAAACGGTATTGCTTGCGGTCAGACTGGCAGCGCGAAGAGCGCACAGCCTGGCCCTTGGAAGCATTCAGCTGACGGAATTGGATGCCCGTGGCATCCGCAGCCAGACCCATTTGGCCGCCCAGGGCGTCGATCTCCTTGACCAGCTGGCCCTTGCCCACCCCGCCGATGGCGGGATTACAGCTCATCTGGCCGATGGTCTCCTTGGCCAGGGTGACCATGGCGGTTTTGCAGCCCATGCGGGCCGCGGCCAGGGCCGCTTCAATGCCGGCATGGCCGGCGCCTATGACGATGCAATCAAAGGAATGCATAGGGGTCTAAAATACCGCGAATCGAAAAAATTGTCAAGTCAGGGCTGGCGGTGCAATCCCGGGCCTTTAGCTTTGATGGAACTCAACGCTAACGCGCGCCGGCTTAGCGGGACATATAACCCAAATTCTGCCCTTGTCCTTTATAAGGCAACACCGTCATTCTCTTGATGGTCACGACCAGCGCATTTTCAGGATGATAATAAATGCGTATGTACTCATCCTTGCGGAATTGCTCCGTGCCCAAATAAATATATCTTTTGACCCTTTTGTCCTCTTCATCGCGGATATCAATGGCATTCAGACTGGTTGAGACCACGGTACCCGTGACATTGGCGATATCATTGGGGTAGTGATTATAGGCCCTCCCCATGGAAAAAGCGGGGCCGGCGCAATGCCCAGGGCCGGCAGCGACGGATAAAATCAACATCATGATCAAAGCGGACAGGGTTGTTTTCATGCGCTCCTCCTTTGTCCTTAAACAAAGACGCTCTGCACCAACAAATACATGTTCAAGAGGATGATGACCCCGGCGACAAACCAGGACAAAATTTTAAGCAGCGCTGAATTGACAAACCGACCCATCTGCCTGGCATCACTGGTAAACATCACCAGCGGAACAACGGCAAAGCCCAGCTGGAGCGACAAAAGGACCTGGCTTAAAATCAACAAACGGGCAACGCCTTTTTCACCGGCGATGGCCACCGTGATGATCGCCGGAATGATGGCCATGCAGCGCGTCAGCAATCGGCGCACCCACGGCCGAAGGCGGATGTTCAAAAAACCTTCCATCACAATCTGGCCGGCCAGGGTGCCGGTCAGAGTGGAATTTTGGCCCGAGGCCAGCAAGGCCACGGCAAACAGGACCGACGCCATGGACGTGCCCAGCAAAGGGGTCAGCAATTGATAGGCCACGCTGATATCTGCCACGTCCTTGTGCCCGCTCCAGTGAAAGGCGGCGGCCGCCAAAATCAAAATGGCGGCGTTGATAAAAAACGCGCCCATCAAGGCAAAGGCGGAGTCAAAACCGGCAAAGCGGATGGCCATGGCCTTGCCCTGGTCGTTGCGCTCAAAGGCCCGGGTCTGGGCGAGGCTGGAGTGCAGATATAAATTATGCGGCATCACCGTGGCGCCCAAAATCCCCAGGGCCACATAGAGCATGCCCTTGTCCGAGAGGATCTGCGGCTGCGGCCATAAATGCGCGGCCATCTCCCCCCAGGCAGGATGCGCCAGCGCCAATTCATAGGCATAGCAAAGCCCCAGGGTGGCGATCAGGGCGATCACAATCGCCTCCAGGACCCTGAAACCCTTATGCTGCAAAAACAAGACCAGCAGCACATCCAGGGCCGTGATCACGACGCCGATGATCAAAGGGATCTTAAACAAAAGGTTCAGGGCAATGGCCGAGCCGATCACCTCCGCCAAATCGCAGGCGGTGATGGCGATTTCGCAGATCACCCATAAGAAAACAGCGACGGGCCTGGAAAATCGGTCGCGGCAGGCCTGGGCCAGGTCGCGGCCGGTCACAATGCCGAGCTTCAGGGACAGGTATTGCAGAAGAATGGCCAAAAAATTGGAGATGAGGATAACCGACAGCAAGGTGTAGCCGAATTGGGCGCCTCCTGCGATGTCGGTCGCCCAATTGCCCGGGTCCATATAGCCCACGGCCACTAAAAAGCCCGGCCCGGTAAAGGCAAGGATTTTGCGCCAGACATTGGCGTGGGCCGGCACCGGAATGGAGGCGGTGAGCCCCTGGCGTTCTTGGTCCGTGGATTTTGGCATAAAAGATAGTCTATTATATGCGGGGCGTGATGACAAGACTAAAGGGAAGGCTGGGCGCAGGACTCGCGCACGATCAAATCCGGGGCCAGGACCTTATGGACCAGGCCTTTTTGGCGGCCCATCATGATCTCATGGATCACCTTGGCCGCCTCCTCGCCCATGGCAAACAGGGGCTGTTTGATGGTGGTCAGGGCCACAGGGCCGAAAAGCCCGGCGGGATTGTCGTCAAAACCGATGATGGAAATGTCTTCCGGCACCTTGATGCCGTTTTCCATGGCCACGGAGATGATTTCCATGGCCATGTCGTCGCTGGCCGCGAAAATGGCGGAGGGCGGGTTTTCCAGAGAAAAAAACCTTTCCGCCCCCTGGCGGGCCGAGCGGCGGGAATAGTCCCCTTTAAACACATAGTCCTGGGGCATCTCAAGCCCAAACTGTTTCATGGCCTTTTGATAGCCTTCAAAACGGTCGATGCCGGCCTGGGTCTGCATATTGCCGGTGACTGTAGCGATGCGCTTATGCCCAAGATTGATCAGGTATTCGGCGGCCAGAAACCCGCCCTTGACATTGTCGACGGCGATATAGCTGACGTCTAAGTCCTTGACGATATGGTTGATGACCAGGCAGGGCATGCCTTCCTGCACCGCGGTCCTGACCTGGGGCTGGTTCTCGATGATGTCCGCGAAAATCAGCCCGCCGGCGAAATTGGACCTCAAAGGATTGCTGCCGTCGGTGATGTGGAAGATCAAATCCAGACGCAGGATTTCGCAGCCGTGGCCGATGCCGCGCATCAGCTCCACCGCGTAAAAGGAATGGAAGATGCCGGGATAGCCGGGGATGACAAAGCCGATGGCGGTGTTCTGCGCGCCCTTGGCCAGGCGCTGGGCCGTGGGGTTGGGCCTGAATTTCAAATCCAGGATCACCTGCTCGACGCGCTGGGCGATCTCCTGGTTGACGGTGGGGACCTTGTTCAGGACGCGCGAGACCGTGGTGATGGACACATTGGCCTTGCGGGCGACATCCGTTATGCTGACTTTTTTTTCGGCCACGTTATCAAATCCTGACGATGTCTCCGACGCGAAGGACCGCGGACTTGTCCTTGATGTCCGCGGCGCAGATGTCACGCCTGACCTGGATGACCTCCAGGGTGGCGATCTGGTCGGAATGGCGAAAGACCTTCATGGGAACGCCGACGCTGACGGGGCTGTTGTCCTGTCCCAAATCCACAATCACGAAATTGTTGGATTCATTGATGCTGATGATGGAGCCCTGATTGAGGTTTTCACGGCCGCCCATGGCCTGCTGCGGATAGGAAGATGCCGGCTGGGACATAGACGCGCCCTGCATCTGCCCCTGCTGCTCCTGCTGGGTCTGTTGGGCCTGCTGGGCCTGCTGCGCCTGCTGGCCGTTGGAGGCATTGACGATGATCGGCGGCAGTTCCATACTGCCGGGCGTTGATGAGGCCGGGGCGTTTTCCGTAAGCTTGCGGTCCAGGCCCTCCTTGATCTTCCAAATGTCGTCGATGCGGCTCTGGATCACGCTCTCGGTCTCGATCAGCTTTTTCTGGATGGCGTCTTTCTCGTCGGTGAGGCGCGAGACCGTGCGCTCAAGGGCCACCTTGGCGGAGCTCAAGTCCCGGATTTGGTTGAGCAATTCCAGGTTCTGGCCTTTAAGTTTTTCCGCCCGCTGATTGACCTGGTTCTGCTGGGCGCGCGCGCGGGCCACGTCGATGGAAAGGCTGTCGGCCAAATCCTGGCCGTACTTGATCTTCTGGATGATCTCGTCTTTTTCGTTGCTGATCTTCTTGACCTCAAGCTCCAGGTCGGAATTCTGTTTCTTCAAATCCGCCACTTGCAGGGCGGCCTGGTCCAAATCGGATTTTTCCTTGGTCAGCTCCACCTGCAGTTCGGCCTTTTGCTTGAGCACGCCGGCCCAATACTCATCGCCCTGCTGATTGGGCACTGCGGCCATCGCTAAAGCAGAGGCATCGGCCGGCGCGGCGTTCTCCCCGGCACCCCCTTCGCCCGCCGCAGCGGACGGGGCCTTGACCTTGACGATACGGGTCTTATAGACAATCTTGGTGGGCTGATTTTTGAGCTTCTGCAGTAAATCGTCGCGTTCGCGGCTGATGGTCTCAACGCGGTTTTTCAGGTCTTCGCGCTCCGTGTTGGCCTGCTCCATCTGGTTTTGCAGGTCATCGGACTTGTGCTTCAATTCATCGAATTGGCCCTGGAGTTTTTCTTTGTCCTGCTGGGTCTGGGTGAGGGAGGTGTTGAGGGACTGCGCCTTGTCCTCCAGCTTTTGCGCCTGCATTTTCAGGTCCGACAATCTGGCCTGGTCATCGGCGATTTGGCTGTGCAGGCTCTGGTTTGAGTTCTGCAGCTTTTGCTGCTGCATGATGGCCACCACGGCGACGGCAGCACTGACTAAAACAAGCACACCTAAAACCCAAACACTAACGCGCACTGCGATGGACATGTCGTCTCCGGTTGGTTTTTATATTATAAAGAATATAACAAAGCGGGGTCTTCAATACAAGGAAATTCACAATAATTTTCTCGTAAGTTAACTATTCATAACGAATATTATCGAGATAAAATACACATGAGGCGGGATTGTCATCCACGTTGGCGGTCCAGGCGAAGCCGCCGCTGATGTAGCTTAAGTCTTTGTCGCGCAAATCGATCTCATACTTCTTCCATTGCTTGGCCAGGATCACCGGGCCGATGGAGGCCGTGTCCGAATCCGGGTATTCCCGGCCCATGCCAACACCCCCAAGGCGGAATTCGGCGATCTTCTCCCCTCCTTTTTCGCCGCGGGCCCAAAAGATGAGCTTTTTGGCGCCGGCCAGATTGTAGCCGCCTTTGCGGTCGCCCCAATTGTCCGCGGGGCTGAGCCAATAAATGCCGGCCCAGTGGCGGCTTTTGAGGGAACAAGGAATATCATAGATGATTTTGATGCAGGTCTTGCCCTCCTGGCAATGGTCCCGGTACGCGTCGTCCATTTTCAGGCACTCTCCATTAGGCATGTAACCGGAAGGCACGAAACGGTTAAGGGAGCCTTTATCTTGGTAGACAACGAAGGGCTTGAAAGGTTTGGAAGTTTCGGGGCCCAGATTGTCGCTGGATTGGGCGTGGGCCAAAAAGGGGCAAAAAACAACAAGTACGGCCAGTACGCGGCTGCAAATCATATACTGCTTTCTAAAAGATATTATGGGGAAATGGAAATAATAGGGACGTCTCCCAATTAATTAATTGGGAGACGTCCCTATTATCGATTACACATTATCTAATTCGCCTAATTTCTGTTGGGCGGCTTCGGAAGGTTTCCAGAACCAGCCGTTCGGGTCCCAGCATTGGGAATAGAAGAACTCGTTGATGACCCTCTTGTAGGCCTTGGCGGCATCGTCCTTCTTGCCGGCATTCTGGTAGGCCTGGCCCAAAATGAACAGGCCTGTGCCCACATCGTTCAGGGCCCAGTAACTGAAGGTCTTTTCCTTGGATTCCCAAGGATATTCTTTCAAAGAGGCCTGCATGTCCTTGGCCTTGCCCGCGTACAATTCCAGGCACTTGTTGACATAGACTTCGACGGTCTTGAGATCATTCGCGGCCAGGGCAGCCCATGCCTTCTGGATCAAGGTGGTGGACCTGTAATCGCCGAAATCCCAATTGGCGCCGGCGGCCATCATGTCCATTTTTTCCTTGGCAGCAGAGGCGGGTTTCCAGAACCAGCCGTTGGTGTCCCAGGTCTGGCCATAGGAGAAGTCCTTGATGACTTTATTGTACGCTTCCTTGGCCTCATCCTTCATGTTGGCATTGCGGTAGGCCTCTCCTTGAATATAGTAGCTGGTGGCCACATCGTTCAAGGCCCACATCTTGAAAATGTCATCGTTAGAACCCGTGACATAATCTTTCAGGCCGGCCTGCATCTTTGCGGCTTGGGCGCCGTAGAGCGAGATGCACTTGTTGGTATAAGCCAAAACCGATTCGATATCGTTTTGGGCCAAAGCGCCCCATGCCTTGGTCGTCAAGGTGCTGGAGCGGTAGTCCCCGAAATTAATGGGGGCCTTCACCCCGGCCGCCGGCGCGTTGGCCTGCGCAGGCATGTCGGCAGAATCACCCTGAGGTACCGGCACCGGCTCGGATTCCGAGGCCATTTTCGCGGCGCTGACAGCGCCCTGGTCTTCCGCGTACGCGTGGACCGCGCAAAGACCGCATGTTGCGGCAATTATCAACCCTAACCATTTTCTCATTCCAACCTCCTGATTTGTCACGTTAATAAAATCTTGGGATGTCCCTATCAAGTATAGTATATTTTTAGGTTAAAATGCAAGTTGGCCGCCAAGGGCTGACTTGCGGAGGGAAACTACGCATTCCACATCTGCTTATAAGTATAATACACTTTACGGGGTTCGCGCAAGAACGGACTTTGGCTGCCGTCCCCCTGGCCGAAGATCCCAAACCATTCCTCAAAATAATACCCGCCGGGAAACGGCCCCACAGCGTCGGCCTTGGTGTCATGCAGGCTAGGAGAATAGTCCTTCCACCATTCATCCAGCCATTCAAAAGCCATGCCGCCCACGGAATTTCCGGCGCCGTCTTTATATCCGGCGCTGTTTTCCAGGATGTCCAGCCAATTGCCTTTATGGTAATCCGACTGGGCCTGCTGGCCTTCCTCATAGGACATGTTGACCCCGCCCCAGGCCGGGGCCCCGTATTCCGTGATAAAGGCCGGTTTGTCGGCCAAATCCTTCACATCGTCCCATATTGAGCCAAAGCCGTAATCCCCGCGGTACACGTTGGCGCCGAAGGCATCCACGTCGGGCGCCAGCTTCCCGAATTTTTCCAGATACAAGGTGTCGCCGTTGCAGATGGCCACCGGATGATTGGGGTCCATGGACTTGATCATCTTGGCCACTTCATTGACGAAGGCATAATAGGCCTCGGGTTTCTTGTCCGCGTTGGAAGCGACGCCGTAATTGTTCTCATTGCCCAGGACCCACATCAGGATATACGGCTCGTCCTTAAACGTGCTGACCATAGTTTTGACATACTCCATCATGTTTTGGCGGTGCTTCGGGTTCTCGTAATCCGTGCCTTCCGACCAGGTGGCGCCGGAGCCGATGGCGTATTTGCCCAGGAAATTGCTCATGGCCACCTTAAAGCCGTATTCCTTGTACATCTTCTCCAAAAACGGCTTGTCCGCCTTCATGGTGGTCTGATAGTAAATGCGCAGGGTGTTGACCCCCATCTCCTTCATCAATTGAAAGTCTCCGACCACAGGCTCATCTGCCTGGCGCTTATTGTCCCCGTTTTTGTCCACCCAGGCCTCGTACGGTCCGCTGATCTTGCCGTTGTGATGGTCGTCTTCCTGCATCCAATCGGTCATGGTGCCATCATCCGGGCTCTGGCCGACCTTGGTGGGCATATAGCTCATGCCCTTGATCAAAAACGGCTTATTATCGACGAGCAATTGCCAGTGGCCGCTTTCATATTTGACAAAGCGCACCTGGCCCTGGCCGGAATAAAACACCGGCTTGCCCAGCGGCATCATGGGCGGCGGGATGTTCAAATTCTGTTTAAGGATTTCCATGGGGCTGAAGGAGCGCAGAACACCTGGATCGGTGAGGGCCATATAGTGGTGCGGATCATCGGCGTTGAGGATGCGAAGCTTGGCCCCTTTGAATTCCATGTGCAGTTGCGGGTGCAGGCGGATGAGATATTTGATCTTGGCCACCGCGGCCTGGGCCGGATACCACGGGGTCTGCCAATAGGTCCAGGCCAGCGTCGAGGGAAAATTCACGATCAGGGAATCATAGGCCTTGATGGCCTCGGCGTACATCTTGGCCTTTTCAAAGGTATTGCCGATATAAAAAAGCCGCACGCCCCAGGACTCCGGCGCGGAAAACCATTTGAACAGGGCGGCCTGCAAATCCGACGTGTTCACGAAATCCCAGCGGCTGCCTTCCAGGCGGCCTGCCTTAAGCGCCTTTTTGTAAGCCGGGTCCCTGTAAAGATCCGCGATATTCGGATAAATCCCCTCCCCCAGCGCCGCGGTAAGGCCTGCCTGGTCTGTGATTTGATAATGAAAATCCTTGGTGCCTGCATTAAGGAAATTGCCGTATTTGGTCCAATCCACCACGACCTCCTTGCCGGGATAGCGCAACACCGGCATGGTCTTGGGCGCCTTTTTGACAGGGGCCGCGGCCGTGGGGTTCTTGCCCTGCATCAAATCAATACTGTCCTGGGATTTTTCTGCGACGGACCAATAGCCGCCGCGGCTGGGGTCAAAGCATTGGGCGTAAGGATATTGGGTGATGATGTCCTTGAATTCCTTGATGGATTCCTGGGTATTGCCCTGGTGCATCAGGGTCTCGGCCTTGATAAAGAGCACCGTGGCCACATCGGACATGATCTTGTAATTGTCATAATCCGCGTGGGAAGGAAAGCCTTTGAGCTGAGAAGCCAGGGCATGGGCCATCTCGCCGTAGGTGGTCACTTCTTCATTGACCAGGCCGGTAATTTTGTTGAGGTCCCCGTCCTTGGAGGCGGCCCAGGACTGGCGCACAATGTCCGCGGAATCCTGGGCTTCAACCGCCCCGGCGCCGGCGAACAACAGCAATAAAGCTATGGCAAGCGCATGTTTCATCCCACCATGCTCCCGGAAGAAAGGCCTTTGATGATGTATTTCTGCATAAGTAAGTATATCACAATGATGGGCACCGCGGCCATGGTCAGGCCGGCCATGAGCACGGGATAATCCGTGCTGTTGGCCCCTTGAAAAAAGACCAGGCCCCTCTGCAAAGGCATCAGTTTGGTATCGATCAACAGCAGGTTCGAGAGAATGTATTCATTCCACACATTGAGGGAATTGAAAATCACGATCACCGCGATCGCCGGGCGCGCAAAGGGCATGGCCATGTTCCACCAGATGCCGAGCTTGCCGCAGCCGTCGATGCGCGCCGCGTCTTCCAGCTCTTGGGGCATTTTGTCGAAAAAAGTCTTCAACAGCAGAATGCTCATGGACAGCCCCACGTTGATCATGCACAGGATGTAGCCGAAGCGGGTATTGATCAGGTGCAGTTTGGTCATCAGCACGAACAGGGCCACGAAGGAGCCCGGCAAAGGGATCATCATGGCGGCCACGAACAGGTAAAAGAGGATGTTTTTGCCCGGGAAGTTCAGGCGGGAAAAGGAATAGGCTGCCAGCGACGAGATAAATACAATGCCGGTGACGACGCAGACCGTGTAAACGACGCTGTTGAAAAAATAGATGCCGAAATTGCCCCGGGTCCAGGCCGCGGCGAAATTGCCGAGGACAATATGGGAAGGGATCAGCGATTTCTCGACAAACACGGTCTCATTGGTCATGAAGGCGCAGCGGATCATCCAGAAGATGGGAAACAGGCAGGTCAGGGCCACCCCCATCAGAAACACATGGATGAGGGCCGATTTTGTCATCCCCCAGAGCACATATCTATTCACCTTCATCCCCATCCCCCTTTTAAATCTGTTTGGCCTGGTCGGAGAATTTCTTGGTCAAAAATGAGATGCAGACGAGCATGGCGCCGAAAATCACCGCCTGCGCGCAGGCATAGCCGAAGCGGTTGGTGTGTTCCATCGCCGAAAATATCCTGGTCACCGGCACGTCGGTATGATTGACCAGGCCTTCATTGACCATGGCCAGAATCAGGACAAAGACCTGCATGGACCCCAAAATCGTCAGGATCACCACCACCAGGATCACGGGCAGCATCATGGGAATGGTCACGTTCATGAAGGTTTTCCAGGCGCCGGCGCCGTCCACCTTGGCCGCTTCGTACAAATGTTTGTCGATGGTTTGAAGGCCGGCGACGAGAATGATGAACCCCCAGCCAAAGCCTTTCCAGCTGTGGACAATGGCGATGGTGGTCAGGGCCGTGTTCGGGTCCGCCAGCCAATTATGCACGAGCTGAGGGAGCCCCGAGGCATAAAGCAGATGATTAAGAAGCCCGATATACTGCCCGTTTTGCATTTCCGGGTTCAGGATCCAGTTCCAGATCAGGCCCACCACCACCTCGGAAAGCACCGGCGGGATAAAAAACACGACGCGGTAAAAACGCTTCAGGCGGATTTCGCGGTCGCAAGCCAGGGCCAGGGCAAAGGCCAGGGCATTCTGGAAGGTCAGGGCGATGAGCGTAATATAGCCGGCATGGCCCAAGGAGTCCCACCACAACTGGTCGCCCAGCAATTCCTTATAATTCTGCAGGCCGATCCAATGCATGGGCCCGATGCCCCGCCAATCATAAAAGGACAGGGTGATCATCTTGTAAAACGGGTAAATGTAAAAAATGCAGAAGATGGCAAAGGCGGGAAGGACAAACAAAAAATTCTGCAGATTGTCTTTCACAAGGCCGGCGGTTTTCCCGTCCATCCTTTGGATCGGCGGGGTCTCGCCTATGGCGGAGGCTTTTGGGTCCATGCCTCTTTATGCCCCCCTTGAAGTTAAATGGTCTTTCACGGTCTGCACGTCCTGGGCCACCTGCTCCGGTGTCTTTTCGCCGATGATGATGGCCTGCAGTCCCCGGTCAAAGGCCTCGCTCACCGACGGGTCCTCATTCAGGGGCCAGATATTGGGATGGGTGGACATGTCCATCCCCTGCGCGAATTCGCCAAGCACGGCCGACACCGAGGCTGTCGCCTCTTTATTGGAAGGCAGATTATTGGTCTCCTTGGCCAAAAGGGCCTGCTGGTCCTTGGCTGTGAGCCATTTCAAAAAAGCGATGGCCTTGCTCTTGTTGGGCGACGAGGCATTGACTAAGAAGGACGACCCGGCACTGCCCCAGATCTTCAGGCCATGCGGGGAATCCACGGGCGGCGGCGGGATGATGCCGTAATCAAGATCCGGGTTCATATTATGGTAAACATTCACGCACCAGGACCCGTTAAAGGCAAAGGCCGCGCGCTCCAGGGCAAAATCCTGCTCGGCGTATTTATTGCCCTTGGTGACAATCCCGTCGATCAAAACGCCCTTGTCATGCAGCCGGGCAAAGAGGCCAAAGACCTTGAGCCAATCCGGATCGGTGTATTTGACCTTGCCGCGGAAGGTGTCAAAGACCTTGTCCTCGCCCATGATGTTAAACGCGTAGTTGGAGGCGAAACAATCCAAAAGCCACAGCTCGCCCCAGCCGGAGACAAAGGGCGCGATGCCCACCCGTTTAAGGGCCTCGGCGTCCTTGATGAATTCCTCAAAAGTGCGGGGCGGCGCCTTGATGCCGGCCTTGGCCAGTAATTTTTTGTTGTACAGGACCTGTTCATTGGTCACGTCGATGGGCACGCCGTAGATCCCGGGCTTGACCCCGTAGGTATTGCCGGCATCAAACGCTTTGTCCGCCAAGGCTTTTGCATAAAGGCTGTTTTTCCAGCTTTCGCCGTCAGCTTCCATGGCCTCGGTCAAGTCAGCGACCAGGCCGGCCTTGATAAAATCCGCCACAACGCTCTTTTTATCCAGGACCCCGAAAATATCGGGCAGGACATTGGCTTGGGCCGCGGCGATGATTTTTTGGGAATAGGAGTCCGACGGGGCGAACAGCTGGATCGAAACGTCCATGCCGGTTTCCTGCTTGTACTGCTGGGCCAATTTTAAGAAGGTGTCGTTGCGGTCGGTCATCCAGTGCCAAAGGACGATCTTGTTGCTGGGCTGAGGGGCCCCTGCGCATCCGGCGAGAGAACTCAAAACCAAACAAGCGCAAAAGACGAGGAGTCTTGGCATCCGAAAAATTTAACACAGACGGGGGGCTTGGTCAATCGAAAAATCAGGACGGGGCCCCGTGGAGGAGCCAAAAGCGCAGGTCCTGCACCGGCGCCAGGCGCGTGACCACCGGCTCAAAGCCGGAGGTATGTTCGAATTGTTTAAGCATGGCCGGGTCCAGATGGAATGTTATACTCCCTTGTCCTTGAACGTCCAGCTTGCGCAAATCAATCCCGCCCCGCGCCGCCTCATTGTTCATCATGGCCGGGTCCTTTAAAATCAATTTAAACATGCCGCTCTTTCCAGGGACTGGTTCAATCTTGTACCTATCAATAAACCTAAGCACAGAATTTATGGTCATGCGAACCGGCGGCGGAGATATCATGTCATAAAATCGTCGTGTCACGATGTCTTTGACCTTTGTTCTGATTCCTTCCCTGGTCAAACTTCCGTTGTAAAAGAATTCACCATCGTTTTCTCCCATAGACTGTATTTCTTTGGCAATATCGTAAGCTGTGCGCTGGTTCATGGGGCCCTGGAAAGTTTTTCCTTCGTTCCTTAAGGTCGCGATCAAATGGTCCACGACTTCCCCTTCTCCCCAACCTCTGTGCTGATCTCTGAGGCCTTGGCACATCTTCCACAAAACTTCCTCGGTATACAGATCCTGAACAGCTTCGGGCATAGCCTCGATTATCCTCATTATGTGTATTGATCTTCTTTCAAATTCCTGCCATAACATATCTCCGGAAGATACAGCCTTTTGCCCAGCCAGTGTCCTCATCGCCGCGTCGCCGGCGGCCATGGCTTCATCCTGGCTGTCATCCACGGATTCGCCGCCTTTGGCGATCGCATCAATCCTTGACGGCAATTCTTTTAAATACTCCTCTTCCTGGTCTTCCGAAGCTTTTCTGATTTTTAAATAACGGTAATGATAGTGTTCTGTTTGCGGCAGGCTTTGGATCATTGGGATTTCTAATTCATCATCGACCATGACCTTATAGCCCAATAAGGCCGTATTTTTAAAGCTGTATTCCCTCGTATGTAAACGGATCAATCTCTGTTTCTCCGCATTCTTAAATCCGGGGACAAATTCAAAAATTTGCTTTAATGCATCTTCGACAAATCTGATATCGGGCCGGTTTTCTCGGGTGATGATCACGTCAAAATATTTGCCCAAATGCAAATGCTCGATGTCCTGTCTTTTTCCGGTGGTCCATAAGGCCAGGCGATAATTGTGATCTCTCTTTAAACGTTCCAATACCTCCTCGATGCCGGGCCTTAATTTGTATGAACCGGAACCGTCGTAATACGCAATGGTCCCCAGAAAATCGAAAGCAACGGTGTCCCTGCCCCTTTGGGCCAAACGCCGTTCATGCAGGACAAAATCAGGATTGAGACAATCCCCGATCAAATAATTTTGCCCATCAACAAAGGGGTTTTTCCCGACCCTGGCCGGCATGGCGCTGTCCCCCTCTGTGCGGTCGAAAACGCTTTTGATCTCGGCAAGGATCTGTTCTTCGGTCCAGGAAAGATTTTCATGGTTTAATATGCCCCGGCTGATTAAACTTTCATGGCCTTCATCCGTCAACTGCAGGCCTAACTTGGCCCGAAACCTGGCCGATTCAAATTTTTTATACCATTGCGCATAGGTCACCTTTTTTCGGCTGTCCCTTAAAGCCACGGCCAATTGCCGCAAACTTAATGCTGAATTCCTGCCCCTTCTTCCTTCGAGCGGCCACATCTTGATCTGATCAATGGCCTTTGCCTGAAATTTAATCCCAACCGTGTCATTCATCGCCGCATCGCCTTTCTTTCCGGAAAAAGGCATGGCCAGATCTTGGTCCGGATGAGGACTGACCACAGGATAAAGGGACTGGGCAATGAAATCTTCATAAAAGGGATATAGGGTGTATTCACTTTGTTGAGGATCCCAAACATAAACTTGCTGGCGCCTTGAATCGATCGTAGCCAATAAATGAGATGTCAGAGGAATGGTGTTCTGGATCCACTCAATCCCCCCATTTTGGATACCTTGACGCAGTGGAAACTGGGTAAAATCAAACTCACGCTGAAGACGAAAACGCTGATCATAAAACAAGACCTTCCCTGCAGCAGTATTGGAAATAACAAAACCTTTTTGAAACGGCACAAAACCATGAGGGGAAATTAAATCTTGGTCGACGATTTTCACCTCAGCAGAGTCTTTGCCGATGACGACCGCCTGGTTTGTTTTAAACAAAGTCGCTAAGATCTCATTTGGATTCCATGCATTATAGGCCGCCCCATTGGGTCTGCTCCCATCTGCATTCCATTCCCAAACAATTTCCCCTGTCTTCACATTCATTTCCGCAATGAGATGTGATTCGGAAGCCGCCATTAAAACTATATCAGGGTCCAGCGGTGAAGTTTGAATGGTATGCAGCCCGTAAAGTTTGTCGTTATATATCACCTTTGCGTGCGCATCGCTGGGCTTATCAAAAATATGCAAGCCATCCAATGCGCCGATCAAAATGTTTTTTCCGACCGTCGCAATTCCATAGGGGCCCCTAAAATCTTCATGCCAAATGGGGTCCACCAAATCAAGCCTTGTGGGATCGAGTCCTCCTATGGACACAAATCCTAATTTATTTTTTTCCTCATTATCGAATCGGCCTTTGACCACAAAAGCTGCCGGCAAAGATTTCCCTAATCCATCCTTTCTCCTAAATGCATGAAATACATCGACCCTGGAACCGATCATGGCCAAATCAGAATCCACTTCCATTAAATTCAATCCAAGCATGGCTGGTGATCGTCCGGACAATGAATCAATGATTTCAAGGACCTTGGTGGAAATGCCGTCGGCGCCAAATCCACCGGAGAAGTATTTTCTGGGTATGGGCTGGCGGGTGACGGGATCGGTTTCTTCTTTGATAAAGTTATAGGCACCCTTCTTGAATGCTTGCAGGTACCGCCGATAAATAACCTCCACAACCCCGGGGGTTG
>CAZACW010000051.1:0-16502 GCA_964483785.1 uncultured Planctomycetales bacterium | reverse complement strand
TGATCCGTGAGATTGTCATTCCTGAATTGACGAAAGAAGTCAATACCGGAGCCAACTTTGCCAAGCTAAGACAGGTGTACAACAGCTTGATCTTAGCTACTTGGTACAAGAAGAAGATCAAGGACAGCATACTGACTGCCGTATATGCTAACAAGAACAAAATCCAAGGAATAACCATCACAACCCCGGGGGTTGTGGAGGTTATTTATCAGCGGTATTTACAGGCCTTTAAGAAGGGTGTCTATAACTTCATCAAGGAAGAGACCGACTCCGTCTCCCAGCAGCCTGTCCCAAGAAAATACTTCTCCGGCGGGGTGGACATCAATCCTTCCCAGGCCATGGTCTCAACCGCTATCGTCCCTTCAATGGCCCACGCGCTTGATGTTAAAGTCGACATGGACCCAGCCATGTCTCCCCTTCACCATCAAGCGCCTGATTTAGATCGGGCGATGCCGGCCCGGCGTCAGCTGTTGGTTTCGATGGAGCTTTCAGGGTTTCCACAGGAGAAATCACAGCGATTGCTTGCCAGAGGCGTTACTCAGGCGGTGATCACAGATTATCCCTTTTCAGGCCGCTTGCTCAATTGGGTGATAAGCGGGAAGGAGAAAACTTGGGGTAATTTCGATAAACGTGTCTGGCATGCGCCGGATCCTTTGGACTTGAAGGGGCTGGAGGCTTTCCCCATCATCATGACCGTGGCCAATAATTTCAGGACCTGGGAGGATATTGAACATCGATTGGAAATCGCCATGGGCATGGCCACGGAGGGCGTTTTGGTGCTTTCCGGCGGGGGCTTTTACCAAAGGTATTTCGGCGGGGTAAACCCCGCTGTGTATGGACGGCCGGTATCATCGTTCGACAGTTTCCCCCTGGCCCGAAACATGGCCCGGGCCAGAAATTATAATAAACCCATTTTCATGGCCTGGGACCCCAATGATCGGGGAGATTTTGCACGGCTCCAGGAAAAAATCGCGTTAGGCGCAACAGATATTCTGACCCAGCCGCCATTTTTTTGGGATGAATTCATGGATGAACTTCATGCAATCCAGGAAGCCAATCTACGTGTCAGATTCTTCATCGGTGTCCCGGTGTTTTCATCGGCGCAAGATGTGCAATTTTGGTTGGAGAAACTATTGCGCATCCATTGGAGAAGATATCCCCGTCTTGTCCAATTGGTAAAAACGGCAGAAATGGCTGAGCGGGACTCTCCCAGCTGTTTTGCGGATTTTAGGAAGCAATGGAGTATAGACTTGATCGAGAAAATCCAAACCAGGACCTATGCGCAGGGGATCCATTTCTTTCCCAGCCGCCAATATACGGCTGTGGAAGAAATCATGTCCAGGACCGGCTTGTTGAAAGCCCCGGATGAACCACCCCAAAAAGCAATGACGGATTTTGACAGAGAATTAAACAGGCTCATTGCTGCGGCTTCTATCGCGCATATTAACGGCTCAAGGGGCCTATTGACCGTGACGACACCGCCCCTGACTGCGGAAGCCGTAAGGTTAATCTATCATCAGATTGGCGGTTCCATGAATATGTACGGCCTGGAGAAAGATCCGGGTTATAGGGTAAGTACTGATGAATGGCTGTTGAGCACGCTTTTTGATTTGCCGCCGGATATCTTAGAATTAGAGTTGGCCAAATTAAAGAAATTTGGTCCATCTGATTCAGACGAAATGGTAGGGATATTGGAATATACGCTCAAACGCATCGCCCGATTCACGTCAGATGAATCCTATCACGATTCCTCCATGCGGGCCGCTTCGGCGCAGGTGAAGGAGGACAAGGCTGTTGTTTCTCTTTCCAGGAGGGCGATGGTCTATTTTTCTAAAGAGAAGGAGAGACTGATAGCAGGCCTTCAAATTGCCAGGTTTGAGGAACCCAGGACCTCGTCCCTGCGACAACAGACATTATTGAGCTTGGAAGTCGGCAATTTGAACGGCTCAACGATCTTGAGGATTTTCGATGGGCTTAAGGGTTTCAGACGCATGTACGGCGCCAATGGCCGGGACCCTCAAAGTAAATTACTGACCTTTGTCATAGATAAGCCTTACGACATCGTGAAGAAACAATTGAAAGGGTTGAATCATTATCCTTGGGGCGTAGGGGACAATGATCAGGTCAGGACCATTGTTGATCATGTGGCCTGGGCAACCTGTTTTCCCGTCGATTATCAGGTTTTATCTGCATTGAGCCGGCCCGTCATCGCATTTGTCCGCGATGAGCGGTTATCAAAACGGTACAGTGTTCAGTTTTCCGTGATGGAAGATCCGGACGTGATCAAAATGGTCGAGGACGGTTTAAAGGATGAGGGGATTAGGGAGGTTGGAACTCATCAAGACGACCGTGGTTATTTTGTGCAAGGGTTTATTCATCTGAGTTATTTGGTCCTTGACCATGAAGGGGCCATCTTGAATAGAATTGATGGGATCATGGTCGAGGGTCTAAGCGTTAAGGATTTCAAATTTGAGGAAGGCATCAGCCCTGCCATGATTTCTCCATCCAAGCATGAAGGCGGTATTGATCTGACATCGGTCAAAGTCGGGGGGATAAACCAAGGGATCCAGTTTCACCTCGATCCAGCCATGCTGAATCAATTACAGGATGTTTCCGGTTTTGTCCCTGTCCTTGTCCAAATCGAACCTATCGCAGACCTTCACCGGTTTTTGGTAAATCCATCGCCTTAGTTGAATTCTGCATTTTAAAAGTTTAGAATGAATCCTATGGCCTTTATGCGCGTTTTAATGATATCAGGGTTTTGGCTCGGCCTTGGCGCCTTCTCTTTTGCCCAGGTCCTGGGGGAGGGTAGTGCTTTTCGCCTGACCTTGAAGGATGCCCTGCAAAGCGCGGACTCGGCCAATCTCCAGGTCTTGATGGCCAATGCCAGGCTGCAGCAGGCCATTGCCAGGATTTCCCAGGCGCGGGCAGACTTGCTTCCGCATGTGGAAGGCACTGTCAACGGCGCACGCCAGACCGTTGATCTAAGATCCCAGGGCATTCAGTTTCCCGGATTCGGTTCCCCGCGCGTGGGGCCTTTCAATAATTTTAATGCCAGGGCGGGCGTTACGCTCGCCTTGTTTGACCCTTCGTCTTTCGAGCGTTTTCAAGCCGCCAGAAAAGGCAAATTGCTCTCCGCTGCAGAATTGGAAAAAACTAGGGAAGACGTCCTGGCCCTGGTGGCTGATCTTTTCATCGATGCCCAGCGCAAACAACAGGCCGTGGCCTTGATGAAGGTCCAATTGGACCGCGACCAGATGGCCTATGACTTAAGCGTCGATAATTTTAGCCAGGGGACAGGGACCTCTCTGGATGTCAACCGTTATAAAGCGGAACTGACCGAGACCCAGTATGCGTACATCCAGGCTCAGGAATCAGCCCGCAATGCCTGCCTGGATTTGGAGGCGGCACTTCATTTGTCCTTGAAGGTCCCCTTGGTGCTTTTGGATGACAATGATTTCCTTCAGCAGATGGAAAATGACGCCGCTTCCTCCGTCGAGCAGGAGAACAATGCGGACATGGACGTGGCGCAATCCCAGCTGGATCAGGCCCAGGCTGACCGCAACAGCGCGGTGGCGGATTTTTTGCCTCAAATATCCGGAAGCGCCAATTACGGCCGCGCAGGCGAATCGCCCCATAACGGCAGCAATACCTATTTCGTGGGCGTCCAGGCCACGGTCCCCTTGTGGGAGGGCGGGTCCCAGCAGGCCAAACTCAGTGAGGCCAAGGGCCGGATCAAGGAAGCGCAGGAAAACCTGCAGGATACCGTCCAGCAGAAAAACGTGAACGTGGCCAAGGCCCGCGCCGCCATCTTTGAGGCCTATGATTTGAAGCTGGCCAAGGCTGAAAAGCGCCAGACCTTCCAAAAGGCCCTGATGATCGCCGTGCACAGCCAGCAGGCCGGCAGTGACACGGTCTTTCACGTGATGCAGGAAAAGGCGAATTTAGCGTCGGCGGAGGATGAATTCAACGAGGCCCAGGCCGCCTGGGTCATGGCCCATATCGATTTTTTACATGCCGAAGGCCGGTTGCGGCACCTGATCAAGAAAGAGGAATCCAATGGATAAAATGCGTTTGATGCTGCTGTGCGTGCTCATCTGCGGCTGTTCCCAGCCGAAACAGATCAAGGACGTGACCTTTTCAGGGACCATTGACCTGACCGAACATGTGCTGGGCGCCAAGGTGGCCGGCCGGCTGGATGTGCTGAATGTCGACGAGGGTGATGCGGTCAAGAAGGGGCAGTTGCTCGCGACCCTGGACCGCTATGGGCAATGCAAAAAAGACCTGGACCGCGAGGACCTGCTCTTTCGCAACGGCGGGGCCAATCAGCAATCGCTGGAATATGCCCAATTGGCCTTGCAGGACCAGGAGATCATTTCCCCCATCGACGGCGTCGTGCTCATCAAGGATGCGGAAACCGGGGAGATCCTCCCGGCCGGCGGGGGAGTGGTCGTCATCGGCGATCCTAAGGACCAATGGGTCAAGATTTTCGTAGCGGAGGACATGGTGCACCAGATCAGCCTGGGCCAGCGGGCCAGGGTCCTGGTGGACGGCGCCAGGGCGCCGTATCAGGGCCATGTGACCTTTATCGCGGACAAGGCGGAATTCACCCCGCGCAATATCCAGACGCCCGAAGAGCGCGCCACCCAAACGATCGCGGTCAAGGTCTCCATTGATGCCGCGGACCAATACCTTCACGCGGGCGTGTCCGCGGACGTCAGGTTTGACGGATAAGGGACCTTCCATGCCGGACATCGCCATCAGCGCAGCGCAATTGACCCGCAGATTCGGCAAATTCACTGCCGTCGACGGCATCTCCTTTGAGATCCCTTACGGGTCCATTTTCGGCTTCCTGGGCGCCAACGGCGCCGGCAAAAGCACCACCATCCGCATGCTCTGCGGCATACTCCAGCCCACCAGCGGCAACGGCAAGGTGGGCGGTTTCGACGTGCAGACCCAGCCTGAACAGATCAAGGAAGTGATCGGTTATGTGTCCCAGCGCTTCAGCCTCTATGCGGATTTAAATGTCATGGAGAACCTGATTTTTTACGGGCAGATCTATGGTTTGGAAGGCCGTGCCTTGACCGGCCGTGTCGAAGAAGTCCTGGCTTTGACGGGCCTGGACCGCTACGCCCAAAGGCTTTCCGGCGACCTTTCCGGCGGATGGAAACAAAAATTGGCCATTGCCAACGCGATCCTGCATAATCCCAAAATCATTTTTTTGGACGAGCCGACGGCCGGTCTTGACCCCTTGTCCCGCCGGGCCATTTGGGAACTTCTGTATCAGCTGGCGGAAAGCGGCACCTCCTTGTTCGTGACCACCCATTACATGGAAGAGGCGGAGCGCTGCAATACCATTGCCTTTATCAGCAGCGGAAAAATTTTAAGGACCGGCCAGCCGGCCCAGCTCAAAGCCCAGCTCAGCCGCCAGATCTTGGAAGTCTCCTGCAGTCCCTTGATGAAGGCCTCGCGCTTGTTTGCCCAATTGGAAGGGGTGCGCGGGATCACGGCCTACGGCACCACCTTGAATTTGAACGTGACCGACCCCCAGCAGGCCGAGGCGCGCCTGCGCGCCGCCGCTGTGAAGGAAGGGGTTGAGATCAAATACATCAAACCCATAGCCGCGTCCCTGGAAGATGTGTTTTCGGATTTGGACGCGGAAAGGTCCGGGACCAATGCGTAATATCAGGGCCATTGCCTATAAAGAATTCATCCAAATCCTGCGCGACCGCCGCACCCTGGTGTTGATCATCCTCATGCCGATGATGCAATTGATGATCTACGGTTACGGCATCAACACCGACGTCAAGCATCTGCCCACCTATGTGTATGACCAGGACAGGACCTATCTCAGCCGGCGGCTCATGGATGCTTTTGCGCAAAGCGATTATTTTACCGTCAAGACCAGGGCCGCGTCCCTGAAAGAAATCGAAGAGGCCTTAAACAAGGGGCAGGCCCAGTCTGCCTTGATCATCCCGCCGCATTTTGCCGGAGACCTGCTGAAGAAAAAAGGCACCCAAATCCAGCTGTTGATCGACGGCACGGATTCGACGCCGGCCACGGTGGCGCTCAATTCCAGCCAGGCGATCCTCAATGCCTTTATGCAGGAGCAGAAATTCATCCCGGTGCAGGTTTTGCCCATCGATTTTCGGCCGCGGCTTTGGTATAACCCGGATTTGAAAAGCACCTATTTCATGCTCCCGGGGCTGATCGGCCTGGTCCTGCAGTTTCTGGTGCCCATGATCACGGCCTCGGCCATCGTGCGCGAAAAAGAAAGGGGCAATATCGAACAGCTGCTGGTGACCCCGATCAAGCCTTATGAATTGATCTTAGGCAAGATCCTTCCCTATATCGGCATCGGCGTCATCATCTCCACCAGCATCATCGCCGTGATGCATTATCTTTTTGGGGTGCCCATCCACGGCAGCGTGCTGACTCTGTTTTGGATGACCCTGGTCTTTCTGGTCGTGTGTTTAGGTTTAGGGCTTTGGGCCTCGACAGTGGCGGACAATCAACAGCAGGCCTCGCAGATCATCATGTTTTTGGCCATGCCCTCGATTTTGCTCTCGGGCTTCATCTTTCCGAGGGAGGCGATGCCGCTCTGGGTCAAGGACATAGGGTATTTGATCCCCATGACCTATTTTCTGAAGATCGTGCGGGGCATTATCCTCAAAGGCCTGGGATTTTTTGATTTGATCGGACAGGTCTGGCCCTTGTTCTTGATGGCGGTTTTGGTCATTGTGTTTAGCATCAAGCGCTTTTCCAAAAGAATGGAATAATCCATCCGGGAGGTCTATGTCCAAAATCAAATTCAAAGGAGGCATTATGTCCGAGAATAAAAAAGAAGGAAACGGCTGTGGCCCGGGGCATGGCTGCGGCTGTTGTTCCGGCGTCAAGTTAGTCGCGGCCTTGATCGTCGGGGCCTTTATCTTTGCCGCGGGGATGTGGTTTGCCAAGGCCCATTGTCATTACGGCAATAACGCCGGTTTCTGCCCTTTCAGCGGACCTCAGGCTTCGAAATAGGGCTTTAGGCAGGTTCAATGTGCACCAGCACATCGGCGATGTTCAGGGATGAATGCATCAGCGTGTCTTTGACTTGATGGCTGATCGCGTGCGCCTTCTGCACCGGCATGGCGCCGTTGACCTGGACATGGATGTCCACCAGCAAATCCAGCCCGCTTTTGCGCACGCGGCATTTTTCAATGGCGGCCACGCCTTCGACGCTCGCGGCAATGGTGCGGATGGCCTCTTCGGTGGAGGTGTCAGGCGCGGAATCCATGATTTCCCTGACCGCATTTTTAAGCATCTGGATCCCGTTGACCATGATCAAAGCGCTGGCGGCCAGGGCCGCCCAGTCATCTGCGCAGGCATACCTTGGGCCGCCGGTCACCGCGATGGAAATCCCGATCAAGGCGGCCAGGGAGGTCAGGGCGTCCGAGCGGTGGTGCCAGGCCTCGGCCTTGATGGAGAGGCTGTTGACGGATTTTCCGACGGAAAAAAGCAGGCGGAACAAGGCCTCCTTGATCAGGATGGCCGCAACCAAGATGATGAGCGTAAAGAAGGCCGGCGCGTGGCGGGGCTGGGTCAGTTCCACCAGGCTTTTGAAGGCAATGCCCATGCCGGCTGTCAAGAGGATCAGGGAGGCGCTTAAGGCGGCCAGGGATTCTGCCTTGCCGTGGCCGTAGGGATGGTTTTGATCGGCCGGCATGGAGCTGATCTTGATCCCGCCTAAAACCACCACGGATGAAAAAATGTCTAAGGTCGACTCGATGCCGTCTGCGATCAGGGCCGTGGAATTGCCGATGATGCCGGCGATGATTTTGATGGAGGCCAGCAGCACATTGCAGGAGAAGCCGATCAGCAGGGTCTTGATGCCGCGGTCAAAACGGCTTTGCGCTAAGGGAAGGGGGGCGGCCATTGCCTGCTATTAAACCATAAATCATATGGCTTATCAACGTTTGATCCTGCCGGCCTTGATGGCCTGGTATCTGGCCTTGGTGACCTGCCATTATGTTGACCGGCAGCCATTGGGCAACGATGAACAGTGTGTTTTTAACAATATTGCTCAATTAAAGCCCGCGGAGATATTTTCCCGTCCCTTATTGAATGACCAGGAATTTCCCCGTCTGTATCTTTGGACGATCCAGCGGTTTTGGAGCATACTTCCTCAAGATCTACTGACGCTGCGTTTTTTTGCTTACGCAGCCATGCTGGGCGCCTTTGGTGTTTGGATGATTATTGGCCGCAGGGTCCTGGGGACCTTGCCGCAGATGCTTTTATTTACCGGCTCGTGGTGCGCATCCATACCCTTAGTGTATTACGCGGCGGAATTAAAACCATACAGTACGGATGTCTTGATCAGCGGCCTCATCGTCTTATTTTTATTGGACCAGCAGAAACTGCAGGAGAGCCCCGGCAAGGGCGTGGTCTTGTTCTTTCTTCTGCCATGGCTGGGGATGTGGTCTTATCCAGCGATATTTCTTTTGATTATTCCGCTCTATAATTTAATCTGGTCTTCTTGCCGGCAGAAGCGATGGCTGCCTTATCTAACGTCTTTTTTGGCCGGCTATCTGCTCGTGCTGGGCCTGGTCTATTGGTTCGATGCGCGGGTCAGTGCCCATTATCTTTTGGAAGATTTCTGGCGCGATTATTTTATTTCCTTTCACAGCCTGAAAAGTTTTTTTGTCACCTTTGGCAAGGGCATGAACAATTTGGTCGGACGCGTTTTTGCCGAGGATCCCAAATGGATCAGGGTCCCATCCAGGTTTTTTATGGCCTTGGGCTTCAGTTATATGCTTTTGGTGTTTTGGGGGACATGGAGGAGGGAAAATTATTTTCTAAGGTCCGTCGTTCCAATCGCTTTTGCTGTTTTCATCATTCAACTGGCCCTGGCCATGCTCAGGGCCTATCCTCTGGCCGTGCCCCGAATGACCTTGTTTTATTTTCCCATGTTTATCTTGGTTGCCATTCAGGCGATGTCAGCCCTCCAAGACCGCTTCAAGGTGGCGGGTTTGATTTTGAAAACAGCCTTTGCGGTTTATCTTGTCTATGTTTCTTCAGGGCTGGCCTGGGACATTTTGATCCATAAGAATTTAGGCGCTGAATCCAAGCTCTATGCCCTCACAGCCCCTCAGGCACTGCCGGCCTCGGAAGGGGAAAGCCGACAGCCAAGGGAAGGGGTGTTTAGTTAGGCAGGCTGTAGCTCGTAATGAACCCCTTCTTTTTCCTGTAAAATATGAATCACATTAAACAGGTTATTAGCGGTGGGGTTTCCATTTAAGCTAAACATTCTCATGAGACTTTTGGGGTCTTTTTTTGTTAATCTCGACAATTTATCGAAACCCACTGTCGCATTTATATAGTCTCGTAAGAGGGCCTTACCGGTTTTGATATCTCCGGAAAGCATGCATTCAATGCTTTCACGAAGGATTCCTTCTCGAAATTTTCGATCATGCAGAGCCCTTTCCTGGACTATTTCTTTAAAATCGCGGGTGTTGGCTTTATGAAATAACGGGCGATAATTTCCTAAATGGTGTTTATTCATAACTCGCTCCTTTGTTCTTATATTCTTCCCAATAAAATTCTGCTTCCTCAATATCTTTTTGCTGTTGTTTTTTCGTCCCGCCGCCCAGAAGTATGATCAATCTATTTCCGTCTTTTCCGATATATACTCTATACCCAGGCCCCCAATCAATCCGTAATTCTTGAAATGCTCCCTTAATCGGTTTAAGATTTGATGCGTTTCCTTGTGCCACCCTTGTCAAATAAGCGTTCACTTTATTGGCGGCATGCACATTTAAACTTTTAAACCAGTCTTCAAATGGCTTTTTCCCGTCATTTGTTATATACACTTCGAGTTTGATCATACTTTTGCCTGCTATTCATAGAGTAACATAAAAGTTACTTTTTGGCAAAAAAAATAAGTTCACGTCTCGCACATGCGGCAATGACCGCCACCTGCCTGGCCCTCACAGCCCCTCAGGCACTGCCGGCCAGGGTCTTGGCATAGGCCAGGCTGGCCTTGATGTCCCAGAAAAAATGGTCCTGGCCGATCTTTTCAATGATCCCGGCTTCCTTCATCACCTTCAGGGGCTGGGCATGCACTCCCGAAAAAATAATTTCCATTTTGCTTTTCTTGGCCTTGTTGAGCAGGTCTTCCAGGGCGCTTAAGCCTGTGGCATCCATGGCCGGCACGAAGCGCATGCGCAATATCAGCACCTTGGGCCGCACCTTCATTTGATTGAGCGTGTCCCTGAATTTGTCCGCGGCGCCGAAAAAGAAGGGGCCGTTGATTTCAAAAATTTCAATGCCCGCGGGGATCTTGCCGGCCTCCACCATCTCCGGGTCCAAGACCCATTCATCGTCGGGATTGTCCTGGCTGAGATAATTGACCTGGGTCACCTCGATCATGCGCTTCATAAACAGGAAGGCCGCCAGCACGATGCCCACCTCGATGGCCACGGTCAAATCCACCAGCACGGTCAAAAGAAATGTGGACAAGAGCACCATGATATCGCTTTTAGGGCTGCGAAAGAGCTTGGCGAACATGGACCATTCGCCCATGTCATAGGCCACCAGGACCAGGATGCCGGAGAGGGTGGCCATGGGGATCAAGGCCGCCCATTGGCCGAGAAATAAAAATAAGACCATCACGGTCAGGGCATGCACTATGCCGGAAAAAGGCGTTTGGCCGCCGTTTTTGATATTGGTGGCGGTGCGGGCAATGGCCCCGGTAGCGGGGATGCCGTTAAAAACCGGCGAGGCGAGATTCGCAATGCCCTGGGCGATCAATTCCATGTTGGAGCGGTGACGGCGTCCGGTCATGCCGTCCGCCACCACGGCAGAGAGCAAGGACTCGATCCCGGCCAGCAAGGCAATGGTCAAGGCCGGGGGCGAGAGCTTGACTAAGATGTCCCAGTCCAGATGGGGGACATGGGGCGAAGGAAAGGTGTGGGGCACAGAGCCGAAGCGCGTGCCGATCGTTGCCACCGGCCAATGAAACAAATGGACAAGGGCCGTGGTGGCCAGGATGGCTACCAAAGGGCCGGGGAGCCGGTCCGTGACTCTGCGCCAAAATACGATGATGGCCACGGCCAAAAGCCCGCAGGCCAGGGAATAGACGTCGATGGAGCTGATATGTTGGGCATAGCAGAGCCATTTGCCTAAAAACCGCTCAGGGGTAGGATTCAGACGCAGACCCAGGAAATCAGGGACTTGGGAGGTGAAGATGATGACCGCAATGCCGCTGGTAAAACCGACTGTCACAGGAAAGGGGATGAACTTGATCACATCGCCCATCCTGGCAAAACCCATGACAATGAGCATGACCCCGGCCATCACCGTGGCCAGGCAAAGGCCGTCATAGCCGTATTTTTGGACAATGCCGTAAACTATGACGATAAAGGCGCCGGTCGGGCCGCCGATCTGGACACGGCTGCCGGAAAAGGCGGAAATCAAAAAACCGGCCACCACGGCCGTGATCAGGCCTTGTTCCGGCTTGACGCCTGAGGCAATGGCAAAGGCAATGGACAAGGGCAGGGCCACAATGCCCACGATGATGCCGGCCCACAGGTCCTGTTTGAAGAGTTTGGCGCTGTAGCCTTCCTTAATAACGGAGACCAATTTCGGTTCGAAGGTGCGGTCCATTTAATGTTTCCTTTTAGGCAGAATATGATATACTTTGGTGATTTTTATGGAATTTTAATTATAGCATCATATTGCTAAGTTAAAAGAGGTGAAGATGCGGGCTGCTATTATAGATGTCGGTTCTTCCTCCATCAAGCTTTTGATCGCGGAAAGCCACGGGGAGGATGTCAAAATCATCGAATCGCTTAAAAACGTCATCTCCTTAGGCAAGCACGTGTTTCTGAAAGGCCGCATCCCGCAGACCATCATCAACCAGACCGCTGCTGTTCTGCAAAAATACAAGGAGACCCTCAAAGAATACGATGTGGAAAAGGTGATGGTGATCGCCACCACGGCCGTGCGCGAGGCGCGCAACCGCGATATTTTTCTGGACACCGTATTGCGCAAGACGGGTTTCAGCATCGATGTCCTCAACGCGGGGGACGTGGTCTATTACATCGATTATTTTCTCAGCCACAAATTGAAAAAGACCTATCCGGTGGACAAGAAAAATCTTTTGATTGCGGAGTTGGGCGCCGGGTCCCTGGACGTTTCAGTGATGGAAAAGGGCCTGACCCTGATGAACATCGGCTTTCCCATCGGCACCCTGCGCCTCTCGCAGTTCATGGAGACGCTGGACGGCTCCCTGCAGGAAGTCCATGAGGCCACCGAGGAGTACATCGAAAACGAGGTCCTTTCCCTCAATAAAAACAACAATGATTTTAATATCGATGACATCATCCTCATCGATGAGAATTATTCCGTGTTCATCCAGAACGTACTGCCCAACAAACGCCGCGACTCGGACTTTTTCAAATTCAAGGCCTCCGAGGCCCAGGAATTGATGGAGCGCCTCAGGCAAATGAACGTCGAGGAGATCGCCCATTCCTACAATGTGCCCGCGGACATTGCCTCGACCATCATCGGTTTTGCCATTATCCTCAACACCCTCTTTAAGCTCAACAAAAGCGATTATGTGTATATCCTGGAAGCGTCCCTCTCCGAGGCCATTTTGGCGCACCTTTTGTTCAAATTCGAAATGGCGGAAAAGGACAATAAGCTAAGCCAGCTGGTCTCCGTGGCGCATTTTCTCTGCCGCAAATACGGCATGGACCTGGATCATCTTAAACACGTGGCCTCCCTGACCGACCAGCTCTTTGGCGCTTTCAAAGACATCTTGGGCCTCGAAGAAAACCACCGCCTCTATGTGCTGTTGGCCTCCTATCTGCATGATATCGGGATGTTCGTCAACAACCGCTCCCACCACAAGCACAGCGAGTACATCATCAGCTCCTTGAACCTGTTCAGGCTCACCGAGCATGAAATCAATATCATCGCCTGCA
The DNA here is from genome assembly GCA_964483785.1 of uncultured Planctomycetales bacterium. Taxonomy (GTDB): domain Bacteria; phylum Omnitrophota; class Gorgyraeia; order Zapsychrales; family Fredricksoniimonadaceae; genus JABDGZ01. The sequence goes on along the minus strand of CAZACW010000051.1, from coordinate 3,534 downwards.
TCGCCCGCTATCACCGCCGTTCGGCGCCGCTCAAATCGCACATCTTGTACAATTCCCTGGCCTCGGAGGAGCAGATCTTGGTGCAGAAATTAAGCGCCTTGCTGCGCATCGCCAATTCCCTGGACCGCGCGCACAAGCAGAAACTGAAAAAATTAGAGGTCAAATTCAACGCTGCGGGCGATGCCACCCTGGTGGCCCATACGCACGAGAATTTCCTTTTGGAAAAGGAGAATTTCCTGGAAAAGAAGGAGCTCTTTGAGGAAATCACGGGCAACAAATTGACCCTGACCGTCAAGACGCAGGACTGACATGGATACAAAAGAAAAATTCATCCACCGGGACTTAAGCTGGCTGGAATTCAACCTGCGCGTGCTGGAGGAGGCATCGGACGAGCATAATCCGCTTCTGGAGCGCACCAAATTTTTGGCCATCTTCACCAGCAATCTGGATGAGTTTTTCATGGTCCGCATGTCCGGCGCGCAGAAACTGCTGGCCTCGGGGTACAACAAGCGCGACCAGTTCGGTTTTTATCCCCAGGAGCTTTTGGCGGAAATCAAATTGCGCTCCGAGGAGCTGGTCAAAAAATTTTATGAGATCTATCTGGGCCCTCTCAAGGAAGGGCTGGAGCGCGAGAAGATCTTCCTTAAAAAACCCGACCAATTAAACCCCGAGCAGAAAAAATACGCCCAGCGCTTTTTTGAAACAACGCTGTTTCCCATCATTACACCCATGGCCGTGGACGGCGGGCACCCTTTTCCGGTTTTGCCCTCGCGCACCATTGCCTTTGCGGTCAATATCATCCGTTCGGACAAGGACCATCTGGCCATCATTCCCATCCCCAAATCCGTGCCGCGCCTCTTGAAACTGCCGGCGGAAGGCGACGAGACCGTGTATATGCTGACGGATTATCTGATCAAGGAAAACCTGGAGCATTTTTTCAAAGGGTACAAGATCCAGGACGCGGCGCTGTTTCGGGTCCTGCGCGACAGCGAACTGGAAATCGACGAGGGCTTCGCGCCGGATCTGTTGAAGGCCCTGGAAAAGGAGCTTAAAAAACGCTCCAGCGCCAAGGCCGTCTACCTGCAGATGGAAAAGGGCACGACCAAGGAGCTGATGGAAGTGCTCTGCAGCGGCATCGGCTTTCCCCAGGAGGACGTGGCCCTGGCCGCCTCTGACCTGGATTTGACCTTTCTTTATGATCTTTTCGCCTGGACCGACAAGCCCCATCTGCGCTATCCCAGTTTTAATTCCCTCAAATCCAGTTATGAAAATATTTTTGACAAGATCAAGGACGAGGATTTTATCATCCATGTGCCTTATCAGGCGTTTACGCCGACCTCGGACTTGGTCATCGCGGCGGCCAAGGACCCGGATGTGCTGGCCATCAAGATGACCTTATACCGCACCAACGAGGATTCCGCCATCATCAAGGCGCTGATGGAAGCGGCCAAGATGCGCAAGCAGGTCACCGTCGTTGTGGAGATCAAGGCCAGGTTCGAGGAGGAGAAAAACATCCAGTGGGCCAGGGAGCTGGAGCAGGCGGGCTGCCATGTGATCTATGGGATCGCGGGCCTTAAGATCCATTCCAAGATGACCCTGATCGTGCGCAAGGAGGAGGGCCGCTTCCGCCGTTACGTGCATTTATCGACGGGCAATTACAACGAGAAGACGGCCAATATTTACACGGACATCGGCTTTTTCACCGCCAACGACGATGTGGCCCGGGACATCGCGGATGTTTTTAACGTGGTCACCGGCTATTCCCTGCCCAGCCCTTGGAAGCGCGTGATCTCCTCCCCGCATGATCTGCGCAAATATTTTTATGATCTGATCGACAAGGAAATCCAGGCCCAGCAGGCGCACAAGAACGGCCAGATCATCGCCAAATTCAACGCCTTGGAAGATGTGCAAATGATCGAAAAATTGTACGCGGCTTCCCAGGCCGGTGTTAAAATCAAGCTGATCGTGCGCGGCATCTGCTGTCTGGTGCCGGGGGTGGAGTCTTTAAGCGAGAACATCGAAGTGCGCAGCATCGTGGGCCGGTTCCTGGAGCATTCGCGCATTTTTTATTTCAACAACAGCGGCAACGGCCGGATTTTTCTCTCCTCCGCCGACTGGATGACGCGCAATTTCGACCGGCGCATCGAACTTTTGTTTGAGATCACCAAGCCGGAAATCAAGAGCCATATCCAGTTTATCCTGGAGAGCTACTTGAAGGACACCCGCAAGACGCGGATCTTAAAGAGTGACCGCGCCTACAGCCGGCTGCGCAAGGAAGGCTCGGCGTTTGACGTGCAGGGGTATTTTATCAATCATTACACCAGATGAATTATTTTATCGGCCTGGACATAGGCGGCACCAAGATCGCGGGGGCCCTGGTCTCCCCGACGGGAAAGATTTTAAGCCGCACCAAGACCTCGACCCCCAAAAAGGTCAAGCCCCGGGACATTTACATCTGCATCACCGACACCATCGATGAGCTCATCCACTCCGGCGGCATCAGGCCGGTGGCGGTCAAGGGCATCGGGGTGGGTGTCCCCGGCATTGTGGACACCCGCAACCACCATATTCTCGCCGCTCCCAATATTTCCCTGACCGGTTTTCCGCTCAGCGCTTCGTTAAAGCGCAAGTACAAAAAGCCGGTGGTGATGACCAATGATGTCAACGCCGGGCTTTTAGGCGAGGCGTGGCTCGGCGCGGCCAAGGGCCTGGCCCATGTTGTGGGGATTTTTCCCGGGACCGGGGTCGGGGGTGCTGCGATCATCGACGGAAAATTACTGCTTGGGGCCCAGGGCGCGGCCACGGAATTGGGGCATGTGATCGTCGGCATGGACGGGCCTCTCTGCCATTGCGGCAATCACGGATGCCTGGAGGCCCTGACCAGCCGCTGGGCCATTGAACGGGACATCCGCCAGTCGGTCAAGGCCGGACACAGCACCATTGTCTCCAAACTCAATGATGGCAAATTGGACATGATCAAAAGCCGCATATTAAAAGAGGCCTTGAGCATGAATGATTCCGTGGTCAAATCCGTGCTGGCCAAGGTCGCGACCGTCTTAGGCAAGGCGGCTATTTCCTTAAACCATACCTTTAATCCCCAGGCCATTATTTTCGGCGGGGGGGTGATCAAGGCCTGCGGTGAATTTATCCTGCCCATTGTGTACAAAGAAGTCAATGCCGACCCGTTTTTCAAGAAATTCAATACCTGCAAAATCCTTCCTTCTCAATTGGGCGATGATGCCGTGCTTTTGGGCGCGGCCCGCCTGGTCCAATAACCTCCACAACCCCGGGGGTTGTGATGGTTTCCGTAACTGTCTTAAATGGCGTCATTTAAATACAAGTGTTATACTTTCTGCATGTCTAATAAAAGACCTCCGCAACCCCCGGGGTTGCGGTGGAATAAAACGGTCATTTTTACAATATTGGCTTTTACCCTGGATGTTGCAGGCCCTTTGCCTGTGGCCCAAGGGCAGGAATTCGTTTTGCCGGCACCCGGGACCATGGTTGCTTTAAGCCCTGCGTATAATCCTCCGC
>CAZACW010000050.1:0-16625 GCA_964483785.1 uncultured Planctomycetales bacterium | reverse complement strand
AAAAAAATTTACAGCCGTTTTTTAAGGGCCTTTAAAAAGGGGGTATTAAATTTCATCAAGGACGAGAAGGACGAGGCAGGCGCGCCCATGCCCCGTAAATACTTCTCCGGCGGGATTGATACCCATCTAGATTTGGCCATGGTCCACGACGTTCCCAGGGAAACTGCGAATGGAGACGAGCCTTTGCGCTTGTTTCATGTGGCCATGACCCCTTTACAGCGAAGCAGCACAGGTCTTCAAACCCATGCGCTCCAAGATCAGGCTATGTTAGAAATGGACAGTGCACCAGACCGAATTATGGATGACGAAGGCGTGAGGGGTTATCCCACTGCAGGGATCGTCCCTGCGGATGGGGTGAAGGATTCTCCCACCGCACGGACCATCCCCGCGGATTTGGATGTGGGGGATAGGATCGTGACCGCTTTTGATCCCAAATTAAAGGAATTACGTGTTTCGGAAGTCAGAAGGCGGTATTTGGACAGCCAGGCGGAAGAGAACCTGTTTCAACACATCGAAGATCATCCGGGTGCGCATATCTTTTTCTTAAAAAAATCCGTCATTTTGGAAAATTTGGGCAAATATATCCAGCTTGAAGCCAGTATGGGAAGAATCCCCGGGGATTTGATTGGCTCTTGGGTGGAAATAAGCATCAATAACGGAGAATTATTTAAACGATTCGGATCAACCTTGCCTTCAGAGGAATGGATTAACGGCCCAAAAAAGAACAAGAAAATCCTGGCCAAGTTCGGGACCTTTTATGATATACGGGCATGGGATGGACATTATAACGAGGAGCTTGTCGCGCTTTCCATCAATCATACCCGGTGGCTACAGTCCATTGGAAGGCGGTTGAGCAGGACCAATGGGACAGCCGGCATAGATGCAAGTAAGCTCAATGGTATCACCGCTAAACGGGAACGAAGACTTAAAGTTATATCCGGAATTCAAGAAAAAAGATATAAAGCTACGGCCATCGGCGGCGCAGATGAATTGTCCTGGGTCTTAAGGACACGGACGGATGGGCACGGCAAGACGGAAGAGTATAAACATATCGTTGGAGCCTATTTTTACAATGGCATCAACATGACGGTGCCTCGAGGTGAAAAACCTGAAGATTTTCGAAGATTGATTCAAGCTAAGGATGCTCCTGCATTATTAGCCTTATACCATCAGGACATCAGGCATAATAACGGCGCGGGCATTGAACTCAACAAAGGCATTAGAGAAGTCACAGAGGAATGGGAGAAGGAAATGCATCTGGGACCTTTACCTGAGCTCCATCTAAAACCGGTTTCGGACCGCAGGGACTTGGCCAGAAGCAAATTATTCCAACCAGCCATCCGCACGCTGCAAAGTAATTTAAGGCCGGATCAATTGCTGGATGATCAATTGTTTGTCTTGAGCAGGGAGGAAAGCGCTGATTTTGTGTATTTGGTCAACCGGGACCACGGCGCGCAGTTTCCAGGGCCGCATATCCGATTTACCATCACGGATGAAGGGACCGGCCATCTCGTCGGTTTTGTTACGTCTTCGCCTTCGTTGCAATCCAACAATATGCTTCTGACCCAATTGGCCGTGCGCAAGGGCTTTGAACAAAGCCGCGTGGCGGATTGGCTGTTGGGTTTAAGCTATCAGGAATATATGAAGCGCGGGTTTACCCGCGCGGAGATAGTCACGGACAACGATCGTTCGGCTTGGATGATGGAACAGCGGGGGGCAGAAATCTACGCGCATCGTTATCAAGAACACGTTCAACAAAAAGTCTATTATGCGTCGGTCTTGAGGGCGCTGTGGAATTTACGGACAAGATTTAAATTGCGCTACGGCGCAAGAAGTGCCTTTTTAAGATCATCTGCCGTGGATTGGCTGACATTTCACATGGACGATTTATTGAAAGGTCTGCCGTTATGGGATGAAATCGTCAAATATCATGAATCACAACGGCCCGGTTTCAGGTTCTTGCCCAGGGAGAGGAAATTTATTTCCGTGAAAGCCGTCGGCGATTGGGGCTTGGTCAATGCGATGCTGCAAGCCAGGCTGATGGATGCTGACCCTAATGCGCTCATCGATATTTCCCTGGCCATCCAGGATACCTATCATCCTGATCCGCTGGATCAAAAAACCATCCATTTCATCGGGGTTTATCCTGTGTCCCAGCTCAAAGGTTTCCCGCTGCAGGAGGTATTGCAGCGGGACTGGAGAAATACCGGCGATTATCTTCACCGGGTCTATTATTCCTATCCTAATTTGCCAAGGCCGGTCCTGTATCAAACAGCCCTGACCCTGCATATTGGTGAGTCCAATGGAAGAGGATTTATGGGGCCCATGCTGTCTAAATTGGAGCAGGTGATCCGTGACAAATATAGAGGATATTTGCTGGTGGGCATGACCTCGCATCCGGCCATGAAAAAATTTTATGACCGTTTTCGTTGGGCTGTCAAAGCCAGGGATATCAGATTGGCCAAAACCCTTATTGAACATAATGAAAGTTCAGAGGAACGATCGGCCGAAGGGGTGCAATGGCAATGGAGGGACGTAACGGCAGACCTGGCCATGCCAAGCCCTGAAGGCGGGATTGATTTAAACACCGGCGATATGGGCTTAGACACCAAGGTTTTAGGCCAGGGCGTGCAGATGCATTTCGATCAAGCCATGATCAACCGCATCAAGTCCCAGCAATATGACGGCATGGGCTTTCAAATCAAGTCCATTGGGCCTGTCACTTCCTTGCCATTGCTGTTGAAATGACCCCTGATTTCTGGTAAAAATAAGACCATGCGCCCTTTAGCCGCGTTGATTTTAGTTTGGCCTTTTCTGTATCTTGGTTTTTCTGCTTCGGCCGACGAGGCCCCAGCCGCCATCAACAGTGCCTTTATCGGCGACATTTCCAACAGTACGATTGAACTGACGCAGGAAAATTCGTCCTTTGCAGGGGACCCGTGGGACCAGGACACCAAGCAAAATACCGATTCCGCCTTTGCCGGCGACCGCGCCTTTATCGGCAATGATTACGGCAAGTAAACCCTCTCCATGGTCTTGGGATCAAAACGCAGCCGGCGAAGCTGGGGCGCGGCCCAGGCCATCCAGCCCACAACGCCCAAGGTGATCACCCCACCCACCGCGACACAGGGAACAGCCCCCAGCCAGGCCGCCACCATGCCGCTTTCAAACGCGCCCAATTCATTCGAGGAGCAGATAAAGATCCAGCTTACCGCCGAGATCCGGCCGCGCATCTGATCAGGGGACAGGAGCCTGACCATGGACCTGCGGATCACCATGCTGACCCCGTCGAAGACGCCGCTTAAGGCCAGGGCCGCCAGGGACAGGAGAAAATTTTTGGAGAAGCCGAAGACCAGGACGCTGACGCCGAAGCCGGCCACATTCAAAAGCAAATTGCGTCCGGCCCGGGCCATGGGCGGATTTTGGGAGGCATAGAGCATCATGAGCAGGGAGCCGACCGAGGCGGCGGCATTAAGCAAGCCTAAGCCCTTGGCGCCGACGTGCAGGATATCGCTGGCATAGATGGGCAGCAGGGCCACCACCCCGCCGAAAAGCACGGCGATCAGATCCAGGGTCATGCCGGCCCACAGCGGCTGCTGGCTCAAAACAAAACGCCAGCCCATGGCGATGCTGGCTAAGACCGGCTCTTTATGTTCAGGCATCACCTGGGGCTTAGGGGGAATGGCCAGGGTGCAGCAAAAGCCGAGGGCAAAGAAAATGGCGATCAGTGCATAGGAACCAAAGGCGCCGCAGGCTTCGTACACAAAACCAATGATGGCCGGGCCGATGATGCCGCACCCCACCCAGGCACTGCCGATCCACGACGAGGCCTGGGCCGTGATGTGTTTGGGCACCACCTGGGCCTCGAAAGCCGTGGTGGCCGGGTCCGCGAAACCGCGGGCGATGCCCGCCGCGAAAATCACGGCATAAAGGCCGAGCAGGGAATGTGCGTAATGCTGCAGGGATAAAAAAGCCAGGGCCAGGCCGCAGATCATCGAGGCCGCGCGCGTGATCAAGAGGATGTTGCGGCGGTTGAAATGGTCCGCCGCATAACCGCCGATCAAAACCAGGGCCAGGGCAGGGACAGCTTCAACCAATCCCAGCCATCCCAGGCAAAGCGCGCTGTGGGTGATTTGATAGATCTGAAAGCCGATGATGACGGCCAGGGCCCTGCTGCCCAGCGTGAAAAATCCGACGGAGCCGATCCACCAGCGGATATCCTGGTTGTGCAGCATTTCAGGGATGGCACAAGTCGAAATTTTGCTTGGCATAGAGGATGGGTGTGTTATTGTGATGGAATCATGAACATTAAAACAGTTTTTCGCGCCTTGCGCCATAAAAATTACCGCCTTTTTTTCGGCGGGCAGAGCATTTCCCTGATCGGCACCTGGATGCAGCAGATCGCGGTCTCATGGCTGGTGTACCGGCTCACCCATTCCGCCTTTTTGCTGGGCTTGGTGGGATTCTCCAGCCAGATCGCCGCTTTTTTGCTGGCACCTTTGGCCGGTGTGATTGCGGACAGGCATCACCGCCACCGCCTTTTATTGATCACCCAATCCGCGGCCATGCTGCAGGCGGTGGTCTTGTATCTACTTTATATGACGCATAGGATCACGGTCTGGCACATCCTGGTGTTAAGTTTTTGTTCTGGCGCAATCAATGCCTTTGACATTCCGGTGCGCCAGGCCTTTACCGTGGAGATGATCAGCGACAGGGAAGACCTTTCCAATGCCATCGCGCTTAATTCCACCATGGTCAATTCCGCCAGGCTTTTAGGGCCGTCGATCGGCGGCATGATCATTGCCGTTTTTGGCGAGGGCATCTGTTTTTTGCTCAATGCCTTAAGCTATAGCGCGGTGCTGTTTTCCCTTATGTCGATGAAACTACCCCGCTGGGAACCTGCCCTGCGCCGGAAGGAATCTGTGATGCTTCAGCTCAAAGAGGGCTTTGCCTACGCGGTCAATTCCGTGCCGATTTGCACCATCCTGATGCTTTTGTCCGTGATCAGCCTGGTGGCCGGAGGGGTGCAGGCCCTGATGCCAGTGTTTGCCCGGGACATTTTTCACGGCGGATCAAAGACCCTGGGGCTGTTGATGGCTGCCACCGGCTTAGGCGCCTTGACCGGCGCCATTTATCTGGCCAGCCGCCGCAATGTGCTGGGCTTGACGCTGGTCATGACCTGGACCGCCGCGCTGTTTAGCGCCGGGGTGGTGGTTTTTTCCCAGACCTCTGTTTTGAAGATCGCTGTCCCGGTCTTGTTATGTTCGGGTTTCGGCATGATGGTGCAGATGGCCTCCAGCAATATCATCCTGCAAACCATCGTCGAAGAAGACAAGCGGGGCAGGGTCATGAGTTTTTACACCATGGCCTTTATGGGCCTGGCGCCTTTTGGCAGTTTATGCGCCGGCATCCTGGCCTCTAAAATCGGTGCGGGACACACGCTTTTGGCCGGCGGATGTATTTGTCTGGCGGCAACCTTGCTATTTGCCCTGCAAAGGCCGAAACTGCGGGGCCATATCCGGCCGGTTTATATCCAAAAAGGGATTATCGTCGATCATATGCATTAAAGGAGGTGCGCTATGGTAAACATGAATATTGAGTATGAAGGACAATTGCATTGCCTCTTGACCCATGGGCCTTCGGGCGCCAAGATCCAAACCGACGCGCCCAAGGACAATATGGGCAAAGGCGAGGCTTTTTCCCCGACGGATTTGGTGGCTGCGGCCTTGGGCTCCTGCATGTTGACCACCATGGGCATTGTGGCTGCCAGGCACAATATAGAGCTTCAAGGAACATCAGCGCAGGTCGCCAAGGAAATGATCACCTCGCCAAAGCGGCGCATCGGCAGTATCAGCGTTGATCTGCACATGGCCCCGGGCATCCCTCTGCAGAAGCGTTCCATGCTGGAGGCCGCGGCCAACAGCTGTCCGGTGCATAAAAGCCTGCATCCGGACATGAAAATCCCGGTCCGTTTCATCTACCCTTAACACTGTCTATAGGCATGCAAGGATATGTTTCGCAGACCGTCGGGTCCTGGCCTCGGGTATCCCCGTTTCGCTCGCGAAAAGCCTCGCTCAACGGGCGATACCCCTCCCTCGGCCACCCGACGGTACGCATGGATACCCATCACAACCCCCGGGGTTGTGATGGTAAAAAGGGGACGTCTCCCAATTAATTAATTGGGAGACGTCCCCTTTTTTTAGGGCTGGGAAGCGCTTTCCGGCTCTCGTTCAAAGCCCCTTGTTTAGCTAATTTATACGTGGCATACTTTAAACAGTATGTAAATTAAACAATTTTTTGGAGCGGAACATGGCCCCAAGGTTTGTCACTCATTTTGTCATTCTTGCCTTTTTGGCCAATATGGTCAACGGCCCCTGCCTTGCCCAAAGCGGCCAGGACGAGCCCATGCCCTTTCTGCCCGCGGCCGGGGAGATGGTGCAGTTAAGCCCTGACTATACGCCTGCCCATTTGCAGGGCTTGACCATTCATCCTGACAATGCCCTGCAATTCGATTTTTTGATCTATAAAGGCGATGAAAATTTGGAAGCGGACAAGAAAAGGGCCGCCTATAAAAAATTGATCAAATATTTCCTGGCTTCTTTGACAATTCCCGATGAAGACCAATGGGTCAATTTATCGCCTTACGAAAATAACCGCATCATTAAAGAAGATTTCGGAAAAACGGAAATGGGCCGGGACCTTTTGGCCGAAGATTATATTTTAAAGCAGGTTTCTTCGAGCCTGATTTATCCGGACGGCGCCTGGGGCAGGAAATTTTGGGACAAGGTCTATGAGCGGGCCTGGAAGGAATATCACACAAACCAGGTCCCGGTGAACACCTTCAATAAGGTCTGGATCGTGCCGGACACGGCTTTTATTTATGAAAGCGGCAATACGGCCTATATCCTGCAAAGCCATTTGAAGGTGATGCTGGAAGAAGATTATTTATCTTTATCTCATCATGCCATTTCCGCTCAACCAGGAGTCCAAAACGATACCCATGCCATAGGCTCCCAAGTCATCCGCGAAATCGTTGTTCCGGAATTGGAAAAGGAAGTCAACAACGGGAAAAACTTCGCGGCCCTTCGCCAAATGTACAGCGGGATGGTTTTGGCCACCTGGTACAAGAAGGCCTTGAGGGAATCGCTCTTGGGCAAGGTCTTTGCGGACAAGGCCAAGGTCAAGGGCATTGATCAGGACCCTAAAACCAATGAGTCCATTTATGAACAATACCTGAAGGCCTTTAAAAAAGGCGTATTCAATTATATCAAGGACGACATTGACCATTACACCGATGAAGAGATCCCGCGCAAATATTTTTCCGGAGGCTTCAGCCGCCATGATCCAACGCGAAAGGTCCAGACCGCGCTGATTGTTTTTCATCCCGGCGGCAGATTGCCTCATAACCTGGCCATGACAGCCCCTGCCGAAGAGGGATTTTTGGACAAGGCCGCGGTGATCCTGAATCCTGAAAATGGCACAAGGAGCCAGACGATGAATCCAAACAGCACCGCTATGAAAGACCGTGATTCAGCCATGGCGGCTTTTCAACCGGATTGGCGGGATGAAATGAGCAAGGCACGGCAATATATACAAGGTCAAGATTGGGCCGCAGCTAAAGGAATATTGGATAATGCAAGATCAGGCATACGTCCAGGTGGATCGATGAATCGATTGCAACGATGGTATTATAAATTAAACAGAGTTGAAGAGTTATACCGTCGGGCGCCGGATTATTTAGGAAAAAGACCAAAATTAAATATTGATCAAGCTATGGCCGGAGATCAAACCGTCCCAGAACACCATGCTGTTTTAACAAGAAACGGCGGTGTTGATTTCAACGCCGCGCATTTGAACATGCTGATCAGATACAACGGCCGCGGGGTGCCCTTGCCCTTGGCCAATCAGGACATGGCCCAGTTAAACCGCATCCAGGGCTTTGATCTTGAAATCATCGAAATCCAGCCCGCCCTTCATGAACCTGTGCTTTCCGAGTTAAGGCGCAACCTGCAGACCTCTTCCACCTGATACATCAGGGGACCCCTTACTTATTTCTGGAATTAAATATTGTGTCTTTTTAATTCCTGATAAAATATGGCCATGCCGCAGTTGAGGAAGTTTATATTTTTTCCTGCCCTCATGGTTTGGTTGATGGTTTCCAGCGTTTGGGCCCAGCAACGGTCCAACTATGAAGCGCCTGCATTGACCGGCCATGCCCAGCGCATGATGAAAACAGCCGGTTACTGGATCAGCCGCCATCCCAATCCCGATGCCGTGATCATGAGCCCTGATGCCATTGAGGCCTTTAATGAGCGGGTGCGCAGCGACAATAAATTGACGAAGGACATTTTCACCATTCTCCAGGATTTAAAGACCGAGAATCTCCTCGATCAATTGCAAAAGACCCTGGGCGATATCACGGCCAAGGACTATTACACGGCGGCCGGGGTCAAGGGGGACCGGGATTTTATGGACGAGGCGCGGCGCAACATGAATTTAAGCGGGGTCGTCATCGGCGTGGCCCCCCGCTACGGCCTGGTGGTGCATTTCGCGCCCCAGCGCTTTTTGCCGACGCGCCAGGGCCTGTATGAGGAGAAAGAATCCCGTGATTTCGACATGCTGCAAAACAGCGCCCTGGATGTGGGCACGCCGGTGGCCGTGGTCCATACGTCCGCAGACGGTCAATGGTATTATGCCCTTTCCAACATCAGCGACGGATGGGTGGAGGCCAGGAACATCGCCCTGGGGGATGTCAACCAGGTGCGGGAATTCGCCCAGGACAATGATTTCGCGGTGGTGATCAAGCCCAAGGCGGACATATTTCTCAACGATACCATGACCGCCTATTACGATTATGTGCGCATGGGCATGCGCCTGCCTCTCTCGGGGATCGACGCGGGGCGCGTGACCATCAATGTACCGGTGATGGACGCCGACGGCAGCCTCGCCATCAAGGAAGCCTATATGAATGCGGAGGACATCAATCCGGGCTTTCTGCCGTTTACCGCGCGCAATATCTACAAGCAGGCCCTGATGATGCTCAACCAGCCCTACGGCTGGGGGGACATGTACGGCGAGCAGGACTGCTCCAGGTTCCTGCAGATGGTGTTTGCCTCCGTCGGGATCATGCTGCCGCGCGATTCCAAGGACCAGATGCAGGTGGGCAGTATAGCCGATTTTGACGAACAAAGCGATGAGGCGGCCAAGATCGCGGGCGTGGCCAAGGCGCCGCCAGGCAACACCCTGCTGGCCATGAAGGGACACATCATGCTGTACTTGGGCATGGTGGACGGCAGGCCCTATGCCATCCATGACACCACGGGCTATAAGCAAATGGTCGATGAGAAGGAAGTCAATGTCGCCATTGACCGGGTGATCATTTCCGACCTCTCCCTGGGGCAGGGCAGCGCCAAAGGCTCCCTCCTGCGGCGCCTGAAGAGGACTGTGACGATTGAATAAAGCTTCCCGCATTGCCGAGATCTCCGTCAAGATTTTCAAGGCCCCCTTAAACCAGCCCTTTCGCATCGCCAGCGGCCAGCACGACGGCCTGGAAAATATTTTGTTTTCCATCCGGCTCCAGGACGGCACGCGGGGCCTCGGCGAGGCCGCGGTGGCCCCGCACATCACCGGCGAGACCGTCCTTCATACCTATCAAAATTTAAAAAACATTGCGCCTCAGCTCAAAGGCCGCGGCATCGAGGAGTTTTTGGCCATTTCAGCCTGCCTGCATGAGCGCCTGCCTCATAATCAAAGCGCCGTGGCCGCGGTGGAAATGGCTGTCCTTGATGCGCTGACAAGATTCTTGAAAATCCCGTTATGGCGTCTTTGGACGGTGAGACCTCAACCTTTGCGCACGGATATCACCATCGTCATCGCCAGCCTCGAGGAAACGGAGCAAAAAACCAGGGATTTTTATGCCCAGGGATTCCGCGCTTTTAAAATCAAGATCGGCCGCGCTATGGATCTGGACCTGAAACGGGTCCTGGCCGTGGGCAGGATCGTTCGGCGCTCATCGATCGTTTTGGATGCCAATCAAGGGTATAGTGCCCGGCAAACACTGCAATTTTTAAAAGAGCTTAAAAAGGCCGGGATTGTTCCAGATTTGATCGAACAGCCCGTGGCCAAGGAAGATTGGGAGGGCCTGAAAAAAGTCACGCGGGAATCCAAGGTCTGCGTCTGCGCCGATGAAAGCGCCTCGGCCTTGAAGGACGTGGTCAAAATCATCAAGGAGAAAGCCGCGGGAGCGGTGAATGTCAAGCTGATGAAAACCGGGCTGGTGCAGGCCCTTGAAATCAGCCGCCTGGCCCATGCCGCGGGCTTGAAGCTGATGATCGGCGGGATGATGGAATCCAATGTCAGCATGACCGCGTCGGCGCATGTGGCAGCGGGATTGGGATATTTTGATTTTATCGATTTGGACACGCCGTTTTTTGTCAAAGGCGAGGCTGGGCGCAATCCGTATTTGTCTAAGCAGGGCATTTATGATCTGCGCAAGGTAAAATCCGGAATAGGAATTTCAATTTGAAGGATAGGTAATTTGAAGGATAACCACCACAACCCCGGAGGTTGTGATGAACCATCACAACCTCCGGGGTTGCGGTGGTTCAAAATCCCTGATTGTGCCAAACACCTAATACCGATCCTTCAATAACCATCACAACCTCCGGGGTTGTGCCGAACACCTAATACCTATCCTTCGACTGCATAAATATGATTCAAAATATATACATTCTCGTTCTGGTCCTTCTCTCCATCGAAATTATCGTTTTATCCTTGGCCTCCAATCCCCGCACCAAATTCCTTTTTAAAATCATCCCGTCGATGTTCTGGATTTATTTTTTGCCCATGGTGCTTTCGACCTGCGGCCTGATCGACGCGAAAAGCCCGGTCTATGCAGGGATCACCAGGATTTTTTTGCCGCCGGCCCTGTTTTTGCTTTTATTGAAGGTGGACCTCAAGGCCATTCTGCGGCTGGGGCCCAGGGCCCTGGCCATGTTTTTGGCCGGCTCCTTCGGCATCGTCCTTGGCGTTGTCCTGGTTTTTGCTTTGTTTAAACCCTTGATCGGCGCGTCTTTTTGGTCAGGCTTCGGCGCCTTGTCCGCTTCCTGGACCGGAGGCAGCGCCAACATGATCGCGGTCAAGGAGGCCTTGAACACGCCCGACGCTGTGTTTATGCCCATGGTCATCGTGGATACGGTGGTGCCCTATACCTGGCTGGCGATCTTGATGGCCTTGGCCGGCCGCCAGCGGGATTTTGATCTCTGGAACCGTTCCGATCGTAGGATCCTCGATGATTTAAACCATGCCCTGGCCGCGACTGCGGCCAAACGCGGGGCCAGGAAACAATCTTTGAGCGGCATGCACCTTGTGTCCATTTTGGTATTGGCCTTTTTGATCGGATATGTCTGCCGCCAGGTTTCGGTGTATTTGCCGACGGGCAAGGACATCATGTCGCCCTATGCCTGGACCGTGATCCTCGCTTCAGCCATGGCCATTTTTTGTTCCATGACCCCCATAGGCCGCATGCCGCAAAACGAAACCCATACATGGGGCAAATGGATCCTGTATTTTGTGCTGACCTCGATCGGGGCCAGGGCCAGCCTGCACCACGCCGCCCAGGTGGGGGCCTTGATCGCGGCGGGTTTTCTCATTTTGGCGGTGCATATTCTCATCCTGACCGGCTTTGCCAGATGGCTGCGCGCGCCCATGTTCCTGGCAGCCACAGCTTCCATGGCCAATATCGCCGGACTGGTTTCAGCGCCCATGGTGGCGGAAATTTATCAGCCCGGCTTTGCTTCCGTAGGCCTGCTTCTGGCCATTTTGGGCCATTCCCTCGGGGCCTATATTGGCATTTTCACCGGCCAAATCTGCCGTTGGCTGGCCCAATAATCCCCGGGCCTGGCCGGAGGGGGAATGGCGCAATAATATTTGATATAAATTTACAACGAATATATAATGAAACCGCATCATCCCAAGGAGTTGGCGTTGGGATTTTTTATTATTTGCATTTAATTTTAGGGAAGGAAAGTTTATGGGAGCCCTACATTTGGATGAAAAGAATTTTGAGGCCGAGGTCCTGCAGTCCAGCTTGCCGGTGTTGGTTGACTTTTGGGCGGAATGGTGCGGCCCTTGCAAGGTGATCGCGCCCGCTGTGGACCAGCTCGCCGCAGAACTGCAGGGCAAGATGAAGGTGGCCAAGGTCAATGTGGACGAATCTCCAGAGCTTACGGGGCAGTTTAATGTGATGTCCATCCCGACGCTGTTGATCTTCAAGGGCGGCAAGCCCGTGGAGCAGATCGTCGGCGCTTTGCCCAAGGACAGGCTTTTGGCGAAGATCAATCCGCACCTATAATGGAGTGGCTATGCTGATCGAAGTGTTGAAATCAAAAATAGGGCATGCCGCCATCACCCAGGCCGAACTGCATTACGAGGGCAGCATCACCATCGATGCCGATATCCTCAAGGCCGCGGGCATCATCCCCGGGGAAAAGGTGCATGTGCTCAATGAAAATACCGGTAACCGGCTGGAAACTTATGTGATCGCGGGCAAGTCCGGCTCCGGCGTCATCTGCTTAAACGGACCCGCGGCCCGGCACGGCTTTGTGGGCGACTTGTTGATCATCTTAAGCTACGCTTTGATGGAACAGGATGAGGCCAGGAAGCTGGGGCCCAAGATAGTTTATTTGGATCCAAACAATAGAATAAAGAAATCTTAACATGGGCTTTGGTCCTTTGAAAATCAGGCTTTTCGGCGATCCCTGCCTTACGGCCAAATCCAAGTCTGTCAAAGAAGTGGGACCAGTGGAGCGCATGCTCATTGCCTCCATGTTCGAGACCATGGAGGCCTGCAAAGGGGTGGGCCTGGCCGCGCCCCAGGTGGGCATCAACGAGCAGATTTTTGTGGTGGACACCGGCAAGGAAATTTTCGCGGCGGTCAATCCCAGGATCCTCAAGAGCGCGGGCAGTGAAAGCATGGAAGAAGGGTGTCTGAGCATCCCGCGCGTTTTGGTGGACATCAAGCGGGCCAAGACGGTCTGGGTGGAATATACCGACGAGCAAAACCGGCACGTGCGGGCCCAGCTCAAAGGGCTCACGGCCAAGGTGTTCCAGCATGAGTATGATCATTTGCACGGCAAATTGATCCTGGATTATCTGCCTGCCAAGGAACGCTCGAAAATCATCGCTGAGATCAAAAGCGGCACCTTGACCGGAAAAGTATTGGGCGACGATGATCACGCAAGAAAAATTTGAGTCAGGCCTGACGGCCTTGCCGCCGTGGTTTAGGCAGGACGTGCCGGACATGGCCCAGATCCGCCGGATGAAAGGCCTTTTTAGAGACAGAGGCCTGCACACGGTCTGTGAAAGCGCGCATTGCCCCAACATGGGCGCGTGCTGGAAGGAAGGGGTGGCCACCTTCATGATTTTAGGCGGCACCTGCACCCGGGCCTGCCGGTTTTGCGCGGTGCCGGCCGGACGGCCGGATTTGGTCGATGCCAAGGAGCCTCAGCATGTGGCCGAGGCCGTGCAGGCGCTGGGTTTGCGTTATGTGGTCATCACGTCGGTGGCGCGCGATGATCTTCAGGATGAAGGGGCGGACCAGTTTGCCCAAACCATCGCGGCCATCCGCTCTCTGACGCCGCAGGTCAAAATCGAGACGCTGATCCCTGATTTTTCCGGCAAGGAAGGACCTTTAAAAGCATTAAGCGCCGCCGCGCCCGAGGTGATGGCTCATAATATCGAGACTGTTCAAAGGCTTTCGGGCTTGGTGCGGCCGCAGGCTTCCCATGAGCGGTCTTTGCAAGTGCTCAAGGTCTTGCGCCGGCTGAATCCAAAGGCTTTTGTCAAATCTTCGCTCATGGCCGGCCTCGGCGAGACCGACGCGGAAATCGAAAACTGCATGGCTGAATTGCTTGGGGCCGGCTGCCAGATCCTGACCATCGGCCAGTACCTGGCGCCCGCGCGCAGCAAACGGCATTTGCCGGTGGCCAGGTTCTTAAAGCCGGAGCAGTTTGAAATGTTGCGGCGCAAAGGCCTGGACATGGGCTTCGCCTATGTGGAAAGCGGGCCCCTGGTGCGCTCTTCCTACATCGCGGAAAAAGGGTATCAGGCGGCCTTGGGGGCCCTATCAGCATGAGCCAGGACAAGAAAAATATTTTCGGCATCCTCCTGCCTTGTTTTTTAAGCTTAGGCTTATTGACCTGGCTTTTTTTTACCGTGGATTACAAGCATATCTGGCAGGCCATCCGGGGCTCGGATTGGCGCTACATGGCTGCTGCGGCCTTGATTTTCAACATGATCAATTTTTTGATCATCTGGCGCTGGAGGGTGCTGATGAAGGCCGTGGGCTTGAAAACCAAGCGCTTAAGCAGCATGCGCTGGTTTTTCATCGGGCTGTTTTGCAATCTGGCGCCGATTTCCACCGTCGGAAGCGACGTGATCAAGGGACTGGGGCTGGCCCAGGAAACCGGGCACAAGCCGAAGGTGTTTGCCTCGATCGTGCTTGACCGCCTCAGCGGCTTTGCGGGGATCGTGATCCTGGCTGCTGTGGCCTTCACCTTCGGCCACGGCATCATCGCCAACAAATTAGTGATCACGGCCATTGCCGCCATGAGTGTCGTTTCCTTAGGCGTCGTGGTGGTGCTGTTCAGCCACCGGATTTTTTCCTTTGCCTGCAAGGCGTTTCAGGCCTGGCCTAAGATCAGGGAAAATTTGATGCGCCTGCATTACGATATTGTATTGCTCAAGGGCAAGCAGGAAAAAGGCTGGGAATCGATCGGCATTTCCATCCTGGCCCAGGTCGTGCTGGCCTTTGAATTTTTTCTTACGGCCAAGGGCCTGCACCAAAACGTGCCCTTGGTCTATTTTGTCATCTTCTCGCCGATCGTCTGTGTGGTGACGTCCTTGCCTTCCATTGGCGGCCTGGGATTCCGGGAGCTGGGATGGGTGTATTTGCTTTCCCTGGTGGGCGTGTCCAAGGAAATGTCTGGGGGTTTAAGCCTGATCAATTCCGCTTTCACGATCCTGGCGGGCCTTTTGGGCGGTTTGTTCTATGTCAGTACATTATCTTCTCGACGGGTACAATATACTCAAGCAGATGGCGGCCTGGCGCGACCTTCCCCTTGAGGAAGGCCGCCGCGGCTTTCTCTGCTGGATCGAAGAGGCGCGGCCCCAAGGGAGCGTGAACAATCCGGTGACCGTGGTCTTTGACGGCCATCCGCAGCACTGGAGCCCTGCACCGGCGGGCACAGTGCGGGTGCTATTTTCCGAAGGGGGCTCGGCCGATGATCAGATCAAGCGCATGGTCGAGGAGGACGCGGACCGCAAAAATTGCGTGGTCGTCTCGGATGACAAGGGCGTATTCCTGTATGTCCGGTCCCTGGGGGCCCGGGTGATGGGGGTCAAGGACTTTACGCAAAATGCAAGGTCCGGACGGCCGGGCCGGCCGGAGGGTTCCAAATACATTCCGTTGAGCCGGCAGCATGAAATCAATGAGGAATTAAGAAAGATCTGGGCCCCGGACAAACCTAAGCGGGGTCAAGATGGACGTTAGAATCATGGTCCCTCGGTTGTTCAAAAATCTGTTGTCGCACCTTAACAGCATCGGCGAATCCATATTTTTTTTAGGTGACGTCCTGATGTTGATTGCGCGCGGCAAGGTGCGCTGGAATGATGTGATGAACCAGATGTACGAGCAGGGGGTGGGCTCCATCATGATCGTGATGCTCACCTCCCTGGCCACCGGCACGGTGCTGGGCCTGCAGGGCTTCATCACCCTCCAGCGTTTCGGGGCCAAGGAATTCATCGCCCGGCTGGTGGTCCTGTCGCTGGTGAGGGAATTAAGCCCTGTATTTACGGCCCTGATTTTTTCCGGCAAGGCCGGGGCGGGCATGACCGCCGAAATGGGCACCATGAACACCGAACACCTCACCGCCACGATGGACGCGAACGTCAATACGTTCCGCCTGCTCAGCGCGGCGAACATCGCGGTGTACCCGCTAGACGCACGTCACGGCGCGAATAGTTCGTTCCAGCTCTACGACACCAGCCGCTCCGACGCACCCATCGGAGATCGCAGCCTGACTAGTGGCGGCGTCAGGGGCGTGGTGCAGAACCAAGCACAGGAGACCGTCAGCATGTTCGAGCAGGTGGCTGCGGCAACCGGCGGCAAAGCCTGCCACGACCGCACCGACCTGGCGAACTGCCTGAAGGAAGACGCCAGCGACGCGCACGACTACTACATGCTCGGCTTTTACGCCGATAAGGATTCGAAGGTAGACAAAGAAAAAGGCGGCTGGCACGCGCTCTCCGCCAAGCTGAACGATCAGAAGGCCGAAGTGCGCCACCGCAGTGGCTATGTTCTGACGAGCAGCGATCCCGAGAAATCCCGCCTTACCGACTTGCAACTCGCGATGATGTCGCCGCTGCCGTACACCGCCGTGCCCCTGAATGGCCGCTTCACCGGCGTGCAACCCGGGAAAGACAAACGCGACGCCGGCTTCGCGCTCGACCTGCCGCCTGATGCCGTGACGGTCAATCCGCAAGACGGCAACTTGAACTTCGACATCGTCGCCGTCGCGCGCGGCGCCGATGGCAAGGAAGCTGCCAAGTTGGGGCAGCGCGTCCAG
>CAZACW010000049.1:0-17724 GCA_964483785.1 uncultured Planctomycetales bacterium | reverse complement strand
AAACAGAATGCGTGTGGCGCGCCCGTATAGCCTTTCAAATCCCCGTGGCGTATATCCATGCCAACCGGAATTGCCGCCAAATGGCAGGAGCCGGCGCCGCCGGCGCCGGCATTGATGCTCAAAAGCGCGTTGGAGCCGTCAAACGGCCCGCTTAAATGCGCCTGCAGTTCCAGCTGGCTGATCTTCTCTGCCAGCTGTGAGGCTTCGGCCTCCAACTGCTGGTGCAGGTCCGCATCCTCTTCGCCGAGATTCAAAAACTCCTTGGCTTCCTCGGTCCGCCTGACGCAGTCCGCAAAAGGCTCGACGGTATTTTTCAAGGCCTTAAGCTTTTGCATCACTTGATTGGCCTGTTCCTGATTGTTCCAGAAACCTTCCTGGGACATCCGCGCCTGGATTTCCGCTATGGATTTTTCTTTAGCGCCAAGGTCAAAGATACCCCCTTAGGCCGGCCAGCCTCTTGGCGAGTTCATCGAATTGTCTTTTCAATGGTTCCGTCATATCGGCCTTAAAATAGGGGACAGCGCCCTATTTTTCGAGCAGACTACATTAAAAATAGGGCGCTGTCCCCTATTTTATACGCTGAACCTGAAATACGCCGCATCTCCGTCCTGCATAATATACTCTTTGCCCTCGAGCGTGACCAGGTTTTTTTCCTGAACCGCTTTATAGGAACCCAACTTTTGAAAATCAGCGAAGCGGTAGATTTCCGCCCGGATAAAACCCCGCTCGATGTCCGAATGGATTTTCCCGGCGGCCTTCACCGCCATGGTCCCCTCAGGGATCAGCCAGGCGCGGGTCTCCTGCGGCCCGGCGGTAAAAAAGCAAATCAACTTAAGCAAGGCCTTGCCAGCCTTAGCCAGCCGGTCCAGGCCGGACGAAGTAATGCCCGCGGCCTCATAAAAGGCCGCGCGTTCCTCCGCTGGCAGCTGCACAATTTCCGCTTCCAATTTCGTGCACAGGGTGACCAGGGCCGCGCCTTCCGCCGCCGCGCGCGCGCGCAAGGGTTCCAGCAAGGCCTCATCCGGTGTCCCTTCGTCGGTATTGGCCACGTATAAAAGCGGCTTGGCGGTCAAAAACTGGAATTCGTTTAAAATCTGCGCCGGGACATCTTTAAGCCGGCGCGCCGGCAGGCCCTCGTTAAAGGCCTTGAGGCAGTCATTTAAAATATTGCATTTGGCCATGGCCTCCTTGTCGCCGGACTTGGCCTTTTTGCTCCAGCGTTCGATGGCGGCCTGGGCCTGTTGCAAATCCGCCAGTAACAGTTCCGTTGTGATGATGTCCGCGGCGGATTTGGGATCAAGTTCAGACATCACATTGACCACGTTCTCATCCTTAAAACAGCGCACCACGTGGGCAATGGCATCGACCGCGCGGATATGGGACAAAAATTTATTGCCCAATCCCTCGCCCTGGGAGGCGCCCTGCACAATGCCGGCGATGTCCACAAACCGAATCCCCGACGGCGTGACCTTGGCGGAATGCCATTCCTGGGCCAGGGCCTGCAGGCGCTCATCCGGCAAAGGGACGACGCCGATATTGGGCTCGATGGTGGTGAAGGGAAAATTTTCCGCGGCCGCGGCCGCGCCGGTCAGGGCATTAAATAAAGAAGACTTGCCGACATTCGGCAAGCCAACGATGCCGATTTCCATGCGAAATCCTTTCTCAAAACCCGTACATGATAATCTGAAATTCAGGGCCTGTCGAGGAACTTTTTGGCGCGCAAAAGGGTGTGGTATTTCAGCCCGAAACGGTGGGCCTCATCGCGCACGCGCATCAAAAGTTTAAGGCCCAGCGACTCATGCGAAAGCTTGATGGGATTGCGTCTGCCGGGGACAAACACCTCTTCTTCCCGTTTGGCCAGGGACAGCAGGGGCAAATCCAAATTCAATGCTTTCAGCACAGCCAGGGCGGCACCCAGCTGTCCCTTGCCTCCGTCGATGACGATCAAGTCCGGATAGGCCGATCCCTCCTTTTGCAGCCTAACGTAGCGGCGCCGGACAATCTCGGCAATCATCTGCACATCATCGATCCCCGCGACGGTCTTGATGCGAAAGCGGCGGTAATTGTTTTTGTCCGGCCTGCCGTTTAAAAAGGAAACCATGGAGCCGACGGACTGGCTGCCCATGATATTGGAAATGTCGAAACATTCGATGCGCACCGGCGGCCGTTCGAGGCCGATGGCCCTCTGCAGCTGCTCAGCTTCCTTGAAATAATTGACGTCCCCGGTCCCTGAATACAAAGCCCCGACGGCGCGGATCTGGTCGCGCACCGCGGCCGCGGCCTCGAAATGCCTGCCGCGGGCCAAGGCTTCCATGGCCAGGCGCAGGCTGCGGTATAGATCATCCTTTTTGCCCTCGAGGATGTAACGGATGCTGCGGATATTGCGCTGGTAATCCTCCCGGCTGATCTTGGCCTCGCAAGGCCCCTGGCAGAGGCCGATATCATAATACAGGCACAAGCGGTCGGCAAAAGGCTCACAGGAACGGAAAGGAAAAATCTTGCGGATGATCTGCAGGGCCTCGCGGATCAGGCCGGGATTGACGTAGGGCCCGAAAAGTTCGGCCTTGATCTTGTGCTTGTCCTTAGGGTTAAACCTGATCACGGAAACGAGCGGAAAGGCCTCGCGCGTGATCTGGATGTAAGGATAGGTCTTGCCGTCTTTAAGCTCGATATTGTATTTGGGCTGGTATTGCTTGATGAGGCTGGCTTCCAACAGCAGGGCCTCTGCTTCCGAGGCTGTTGGCACCGTATCGATGGCGGCGATGGTATTGACCAGCTTCTGCGTCTTAAAACTTCCCGTGTCCTTGCGAAAATAGGACTCCACGCGCTTGCGCAGATTCACGGCCTTGCCCACATAGATCACCGCGCCGGCCGCGTCCTTATACAAATACACGCCGCTTGTCGTCGGCAATAATTTAACCGTGGTCTTGATGTCCATACGCTAATAGATTGAATAAATCCGGGGAAGATTGCAGTATTTTCGAAGCGCTTAATTGCTTGAGCCAATAGGATTTTATCTCTGCGTTGTATTGGATGCGTGAATCCCCCCAATGGTCATTTTTAAACATCGGGAAGGAGTCCCAATCACAATTGATATAGGAAACAAACTGGACATGCTCACGCTGGACCAGACGAAAAAGGGATTCCAAATATTCCATTTTGCCCCGCTGGGTGAAAACCCCCGCCGGGGTCGTTTCCGCGATCATGAAAGGTTTACGAAGTTCCCTGGCTTTTCGGGCAATCTGCGCGGCTTTGGCCTGCTGGCCGGTATTAAAATAGGAAATGGCCACCCAATCCACATATTCATTCCCCGGATACCATTGCATGATGTCGCGGTCCAAAAAAGGATAACAGCCGCTATGCCAGACAAAGGCCACGTTGGTCACATGCTGTTCCCTCAGGTGATAGACAATGCGCCTGAAGGCTGTTTTGTATAAATGCGGGTCATAGTGATTATTGCCTAAGTCAAATTCATAGCCGATGCGCAGATACACCGGGCATTTCGCCTGCTTGATCCATTCCCCGATTTTCTTGATATTGTCATCATAAACTCCGTCGACCACCCCCTGCAGGGCCCCCACCATGTACAGCCCCAGCTGGATCACGGTATGGGGATATTTTTGGACAAAATACTGCGCGAAATTGTCCCCCGCCCCATGATTACCGGCTTCAAACAACGATTCCGCCCCTTGAATATTGGTATAGATCATAAAACCGGCAGGGACGATGCCGATTTGATGGACATAATCTTCTATGGAATCCTTGTCCGAACCGATCACCAGCACGGTCTCCCCGAAGGGCGGAGCAAAGCTGTCTGCTTCCACAACGGCGGCATGGCACATGGACAGCCACAATGACATTGATCCGATGATGAAATGTCTGGAATATTTTTGAATTCTATGCATGAGAGGAATGGATGGCTTCCTGTAATGAAATGGCCGTCTTGGGGAATGATTTGATGATTTTTTTGTCCACCGTCACCAGCCGGACGCCTAAGTGTTCGGCCAGGGCCACAAATTCGCAATCATAGGCGGAACAACCGGATTCCAGACTCAGGGCCAGCACCCGGCTGCTGGATACCGGAAACTCCTTTTCTGAAAATAAATTTTCGGCCATGGCCAAAATCTGCTCGGCTGTCGTGAAATTTATCTTTTTGGCTTTCAAATACTTGGACAGCACACTGCGGAATTCCGAACGCCACACCCAAGGAACGACCCAATGCCCTTCCTTGATCAATAATGCCTCGCACGCTTGGACATGTTCACCCGACAAAAATAAATGGGCGGTAATATTCGTATCGACGACGATCACGCCCGGCCCTCGGTTTTGTATCGATTGATCATCCGGTCCGTGATCTTGCCCGTTATGTTTTTTCTCAAGGCCTGCACCTTTTTCAAAAAGGCCTCCTGTGGGCCGGCATGGGACTCAACCGCGGTTTCCAGATAGGCCAGGATTTCCCCGTTAAGACTGCGGTGATGGGCCTCGGCCCTTTTCTTTAATAATTGATGGATGTGGTCCGGAATGTTCTTGATCGTAATGGTTGCCATATGGTTCCTCCTTGGTTCCTTAATGAAAGCTTACCACAAACCGGCCTTTTTGTCTAATTTAACGTCAGTTCGACATAACGCTATCTATAGGCATGCAAGGATATGTTTTTGATAAGGCGACGCGCCCCCCAACCCCCCAACGCGGCGCTCCGGGGCCCATCACAACCCCGGGGGTTGTGATGGTATCCATGCGTACCTATAGATAGCGTTATGTCGAACTCACGTTAATTTAATCCTTTAAGACGGCTGTGTGGGCGCCGGATTCAGGCAGGGGTCCAGTAAAGTCTTCTTTGAAGCGCCTGCCAAAGGAGCAAACAGTTCAAGGCACCGGCAATGCTGCTGGCCAGGGCAATGCCTCCGATTTTCATGGGGAACATGAGGACAGCATTCAAGATGATGTTCACGAGCAGGCAGGCCGTGGCGGTCTTGACCGGCGTCTTGGTGTCCTGCAGGGCGTAAAACGCAGAGACCAGGATCCTGGAAGCGCCGAAAAAAGGCAGGCCCACGGCGGCATACAACAAGACCTGGGAGGTGACCGCGGCGGAATACGCGTCAAAAGCCCCCCGCTGAAATATCAGATGGATGATGGGCTTTGAAAAAACCGCCAGCAGGACTGCCGTCGGCACCAGGACCAGCATCAATTTTCTAAGGGCGAAAAACAGCGTGCTGCGGAAATGCTTCATGTCCTTTTCCTGCACGATCTTGGACAAGGAAGGCAGGGCCACGGAGGACAAGGCATAGCCAAAGACGCCTAAGGGAAATTGGATCAGGCGATTGGCGTAGTAAACGGCCGCGATGCCGCCGGCGCCGACAATGACGCTCAACGAGGCGCAAAAAGTGTCGACAAAAACATTGATCTGGTAAACTGCCCCGCCCCACAGCCGCGGCAGCAAGAGCCTGCCGATTTTCCTGGCGCCCTCATGGTTCAAACTTAAAGGGACCCTCCAGTACACCCCCTGCTTCTGCAAAGCCAGCCACTGGAGCAAAAACTGCGCCAACCCGCCGATTAAAACACCGACGGAGATCACATAGGCCAGGGGCCAGGAAAACAAAACCGCGACCCAGGCGCTTAAAATCATGGCCAGATTCAAAAGGCAGGGCCCAAAGGCCGGGGCAAAAAAAATGTTCATCGAATACAAGATCCCGGCTTGAAAAGCGGTCAGGGCGATCAAAATCAAATAAGGAAACATGATCCGCGTCAAGGCCACGGTCAATTCCTCTTCCCCGGGCTCCCTGCCAAAACCCGGGGCAATGATCCGCACGATCCACGGCGCCGCTAAAATGCCCAGCAGGGTGATGCCCCCTAATATGATCACGCCCCAGGCCAGCACCGCATTGACGCATTCCTGCCATTCTTCGCGGGATTTGCGATGGGCGTATTCGGAAAGCACCGGCACAATGGCCGCATTGGCCGCTCCCTCACCCACCAGGTCCCTCAATAAATTAGGGATGCGCTGGGCCACAAAAAAAGCTTCGGCCAAAAAACCCGTGCCCAGAAAACGGGCCAGGACCACATCCCGCAGGAAACCCAAAAACCGCGAGGCCAAGACCCCGCAGGCCACGATCCCGCTGGATTTTAAGAGGGTCCGCTGTTTGCAGGAGCTCTGAGATTTATCAGTTGACATATGGGGGGTGCTTTGGTAATATTTTCAGCCTTACTAACAACTGGAGAACCTATGCCACAACGACGCAATGCCCTGAAAGACCTGCGCAAAAACCATTCCAGACACCTGCATAATCTGCAGATCAAGACCGACCTTAAAAAGACGGTCAAAAAATTCACCGCTGCCGCGGCCGGCAAAAAAACCGACCTTAAGGACCTCCTCAAGGAGGTTTACAAGAAATTCGACAAGGCCGCCAAGCGCAACGTCATCCACAAGAAAACCGCGGCCCGCCGCAAAGCCCGCTTCGCCAAGCTCTTAACGCCTTAACAGCTGGCCCAATTCCACCACCAATTTTTCCACCGCGTACTGAGGGTCAAGCCTGCTGCGCTTGATGTTCAAATCCGCTTCCTCCAAGGCCTTCAGCCCCTTTTCAAACCGTTCCCGGCCGCAGGACCTGCCTTCCTTGCCCCAATACCAAATCAGCGCCGGCATGATCTGCAAGGGATGCACATGGTCCTTGTAGAAACCATCGAGCATTTTTAAGGCGTCCCCGCCTCTTTGGGCGGTGATCAATTTGGTCATATCAAAAACATTCGGCCCCTCGGGAAAGTCCAACACCAGGGTCTTGCAATGCATGGGCAGGTCTTTAAAATCGCCCTTAAGCGTGGACTCCGAAGATTCCAGGACAAGATCACAATGTTTGGCAGGCTGTTGACAATATTGAAGCAAAACCTGGACATCCGGTTTTTTAAGTTTGTGGATCTGCCGCAAGATGATCAAACGGTGCGCCGCAATCACCGGCAGGGTCAGAAAAGCCTGTTTAAGCCTGTCCGCCTCCAGTTCCTTGGCGTCCAAATTGTCCAGGTCAAAGGCCAGGGCTTCCTGGTCATTCTGGAAGAATTTATTTTTGATCTCCGTGATTTTGGCGTCCTTGGCCGCCAGGTCCTCGCCGAGGAATAGATAGATCATAGCTTACCAGTTCTCGATGGTACGCTCAACAATGCGGGTGGCCAGGTCGGCCATCGCGGCATCGGCGGCCGCGCTTTGCGATTGGGCCTGCGGCCCTGTGAGGAAATACGAGGCCTCGCCGGTGAATGAAGGTTCCTTCCAGAGGATCTTGCCCGTGGCATTGTCCGTCAGGGTCAAGGAGACGATCACCCGGATGCGGTATTCCTGGACATTCTGGCTGGTGTCCTGGCGCAGGGTGTCCTGGGCAAATCCGATCAAATTGCCGTTTAAGACCAAATCCGCCTTGTCAACGTCGGCAATGCGCAGGTTCCCGTCCGACAAAAACTTGTCGATGATGGTGGTGCGCACATTGCTTTCCAAAAGGGGCAGGTAGGTCCTCTGGAGATTCTCGTCCACAAAGGCGATCTTATTTTGAAAAGGCTCAACAGCGATCTTGCGGTATTTGGCGGGGAGCAGGGAGCCGGTCGTATAGCCGCAGCCGGCCAGACCCAGGACAAGCAGAAGGCTTAAAGAAATGCGCAGCATGGTTATTCACCGATGGCTTTCAAACGGGCCTGGGCCTTCGGGCCCCAGGAGGTGTCCGCGTAGTTGTTGGCCACTTCCTTATAATAAATCCGCGCGGCTTTGAAATTTTTTTGCTTTTCGTAAAATTTGGCGATGACAAAATTGTTCTGCGCTTCCTTGTCTTTGAGCCTGGCCATTTGTTCCTTGGCTTCCGGCGTCAGCTGGCTTTCGGGATGGGACTTGACGAAATCATTGAACTCATCCAGGGCGATGCTGGTCACCTTCTGTTCATGTTGGGCGTCCGAGGCCCGGCTGGTGTCGGCCATGGCGATCTGGAATTTGGAGGCCTGGGCCCATTCGCTGTTGGGATAATCGTTCATGGTCTTTTCAAACTCGTCCCTGGCCTCCTGGTACATGCCCTTTTCTTTTAAATAAAGGCCGATCTTATACTGGGAAATGGCCGCGAATTTGCCGTAGGGCGCGTTTTTGATGATGGTGCGCAGGATCTCGATCACCCGGTCGTCGCTGCCCACCACCACGGCGGCCAATTTACTGCGGCCCTTGTTTTCCAGCAGATGGTTGGCGATATTGTATTCCAGGCCGAGGATCTGGGCCGCGCGCTCGCTGAAGGGGTATTTATCGACGACCAATTGATACGCTTGGTAGGCTTCGTAGGGTCTGCCCATTTCTTCCAGGCACTGGCCTGTGTAGAATTCAGCCTCGGGCGCTTCCTTGGCGCGTGGATAGGCCCGGATCAATTTCTTGTATTCTCCCAGGGCCTTTTTGCAATTGCCCTGGTCCTTGAAGCTTTGGGCGTATTCCAACTGGTCCGCGGGGGTCGGTTTGACCGCCCATTTGGGATTGATGAATTTGCCGGTTTCCGGGGTCCAAATCCAGTCCGCACGGCTAAAAGAAGGGAATATAAATAAAAATATTAGGGAAGGGCCGATGATGAGTCGGGACATATTTGGTCAATGTAGCACAGTTCATAATCTTTGTCAACGTGAGTTACCTGGAGAGCCCAAGAAACTGACGGAGATTGGTCATTGGCCGGATGCTGATGATCACGGGCACAAAGCCGGAGGCATTGCGGAACCGGGCCATTTGGGCCGCATCCAGTTGAAACTGAATCCCCCCTCCTTGGGTCTTCACCTGGGCGGAAGTCAAATCAATACCGCCTGTGTCATGAACCTCCGCAACCCCGGGGGTTGTGGAGGTTACGCCTGTGTGATGCACAACCATGGCATGATCTGGAACAATGTGTATAGGCTTAGGTAAGACAATATGTCCATCCCTGCGAGGCGGCTTTAAAGAGATCCCGATTAGACCCCTAATCCCATAGATATAATCCTTATAAAAATCTTCACCCTGTCTTTTGTAAGGATTCAAGAGTCTCAAATAATAATTCTCTATGGGATGATCGCTTCGAAAAGGCACATCAGGGTCCTTTAATCGATAACCCAATTTATTAAGATCATAAAGATGAACGGCCTCAATCTCGACTTTCTCTAATAGATCATCCACAATATTCCGGGGAATCTCACCGACTGGCAATATGCCATCATCATATAAAAGCACATCCTGGATGAATCTCCAACCGATCTGCCCATAATACTGTCCCAGCCATGTAATATTCTCGTGACGGGCAGCCTGCTCAGTCACAACATCTGCTCCTATGCCTCTTTGATAATGGACATTTTTGGCGGCACTCTCGATCCTGAACTTGTCATTGCCTGCTTCAATAGTATATGTTTTCCTGACTATGCTGTCATATCTTGCTTGGGCCGGTTCTCCTAAAAGCTCTTCTTGCAAATCACTCCCCGGCCTCAAAGCATTTCTAAGACTTCCAATCGGCGTAAAGCCATACATAATGGCAAACGAGACTCCATTCATAAAATCGGATTGCCAATCCAGCCAGGAAACGCCTCCTAAAACAGGGGCCGATTGAATGACAGCGATGCCTTTAAGCTCTGGGCCTTTGTCCAATAAAATGGCCTTCCTTAAAATTGTCGCGCCGAAGGAATACGTCATGATTTTTAAATTTTTTGTATCTATGGAAAATTTATTCTTCAAACCTATTAAACTGTCTAAAAAATCACGGGACAGATCATCAAAATCATTCCTCCTCGCGTACTGATAAAAGAATACATTGTATCGTTGGTCTAAATACTTTAACAAAGGCAAAGAAATATCAGGGTTTGACTCCAAGCCATGAATAAAAACGATGTTCTTTCTCTGCGGATAAAAAGTCCCTATGATCTTCATGTTTCCCGTTTTCTGTCTGCCTCCCAGATTACTAAATGGGGCTGAACAACCGGCAACAGCCCAGGCCACTCCTGTACCCAATAAAAATCTGCGTCCAACAACCTCCGCAACCCCGGGGGTTGTGGAGGTTATCATGGCCCGGCTGGCAAAGGTTTCTTGTAAAGCTTCGCCAAAGGCAGATTCGATCAGCCGCATCTGCCGCTCATCTTCCTCTCCGGGGCAATAGCGGAAAATCTTGCCGGCGTAATACGCAAATGAAGAAAAATGCTCAAAACCAAAACTGTTTCTGGCAAAATTGATGATCCCTTTTTCAGCCATTTTATGGCGCACCAGGCTGTCAAAGGCCTCGTTCTGCCCTGCATCTCCGACGGAAAGGAAAACAAAGGGCCCGGATGCACTGCCTGGAAAACGATATCTATAATCAAAGGTGTCCGGTGTAAACGTGCTCCCAGGCATGACCAGCTTGATAGACTGGCGCGGATAGCGCTGAATTTCATTGTTAAGAAAATCGCCCAGGGCCCTGGCATTGTCCTGGATATGCCTCGTCCTTTGAAGGACAAAATCCCGGTCAATCCCCAGAGTATTGAGCAATTCCAATTGGCGCAATCCCAAACCAGACCCTGTCGAGGTCCGCATCTTTCTTAACCCTGCCGCGACCGCCTGATACCCACCAAAAAGAGGAGAAGATGAAACAGTGACAGCGCCGCCGGCGGACAATTCCTGGCCCTGTTCATAAAATTTCTGCAGGCTGGTGACCTGGACAATGCGCAAATAATCCGGTATTTTCAGATCCTTGGTGTATTCATTCAAATCAAAAGACGGCCCCAAGACGCTTGTGTCCATGACCAGACAAAAGGGGCCTTGATAAGCCAGCTGAGACAGACGCCGGATCATGGTCCTGATGTCAAAAACCGGATAATCGGATTTCTGCGGCGCTAATCCCGCATCGTGAATGGCATTGGCCACCGGGTCTATAAAAAGGGCGGTATATTCCCCTGATGCAACTGCCTTGATAATATCGTCGATGTTGTTTTCATCGACCCTGGTGACCTTGCGGCGGTCCACATCTTTAAGCACTTGTTCGATTTCATAATAAACATTATGGCCGACCAAGAATTTGGCGTCGTGATCTGAGGCAAGTAAATATGTAAGCACGTTTTGAAAGGCGCCCATGGCGCTTTGAAAAATCACGGTGTCCTGGGCCAGGGCCGTGGTGGGATGGATGGCTGACAACTGTCCTTCTAATCGCCGCTCAAGCGCCTCCTGCCTGTCGGCTTCTTGGCGGTGCGAAGCGTAGGACAAATTCCCCGTCAATCTTAAAAGAGCATGATAATCCTGCTCGATGTCCCAAAAGACCTGCGGCAGAAAATCCGGCTCATGGGCCATGGCCTCGAGCTGTTTGATATCCGCCCAGAGATGTCCCAGGCCCTGACGATGCCACTCACGCATAGGCTCCGCAGGAACAATGCCTTCCCATTGCTTTAACAAATTTTCATACCTTGCTTTCATGCGGCTGACGGCAAGAACAGGGTCCCCAAAACTGTCCCTGGCCACCTGGACTTCTGCTCCCTTCAAATCAAGGTCTATGTCCGGCAGGCGCATGCGCATTTTAAGCAAGCTATGCCAAAAGGTCAGGCTGTCCACCAAGCCGCCCAAGGGCCTGGTCTGCCCCAGTTTATAAAGAAGGTTGCGGTCATAGAAATTCATCTCCAGCAGAGCGCCTCCTGCATCCGCTTCGTTCCAACCCAATTCTTGGTCAAACCCGTAGAGGCCATACAAACGGATTGATGGAAAGCGAGAAAGATTATCATCTATTTTTAGTTTATCTTTGGCCAAATAAATGACATGTATCTGATCAGCGACGGGCGCCAACCCGATTATTTTATAAGTATTCTCCGATGACCGCATTTGAGAGTCGGACAAAATCAATATTGAATCCCTGGCCAAGGTCCCAATCCTGTCAGGCAGAGAGGTTGAAACAACCCTACGGCGGTAGCGGGCCATTTGCCGGATCAATTGCTGTTCTTCCTGACCTATATCAGTGGACATATAAATATTGCTTGTGCCCCTGGGCAATAAATAGGTCAGCAAGGCATATAAGGCGTAATTTGAATTCCTAAACAGCATATTGGAAGAATCCGTCCCAAATCCTGATAATCGGGAGGCCAAGGCCCCTTCGATCTCCGGCGCGGTCATTCCGTAGCGTTCATACATGCGCCGGGTTTGATAATTTTGGTACAAGCCCCTGGACCTAAACAACGAGTTGTCATAGCTGGGAGACAGCCACGATTGGGCGTGCAATAGAAGTGCCAATTGGTCGATTTGGTCATTTTCCTTCGCATCCTGGGCCAGGGCCGCGTGGGCCAGGACCCTGATGATGGGCGCTGAGCCAGGCCAATCCGCCAGAGCCTGTAATTGTGCGCGCAGATAGCGTTTAAAATCAGCAGGGTATTGCTCCAACAGGTCCAGTTGCTCGATTTTTTCTTTCTCCTTGCCTGAAATAGCATACCCTTTGATCATCAGTGTGATGATTCTTAGATTTACACGATAAGTTGGTCCTTCTACAGACTTGAGCGTTGAAATAGGCATCCCAAGCAAATCAGCTGCTTCTTTATAGGTCAATCCTCTTTTTATCCTGGCCTGCCTAAGGGCCTCCTTGACAGTCTGCGGTTGCGCAAATTTTAAATTGGCTGATGCAAAAAAAGCATCCACATCCATCCCCAATTTTATGGCTATTTTACAGACCATTTCAGGAACAGGAATATAACCATTACGGTATTTCTCCAACGTACCCCGAGTGACCCCAATTTCATTGGCCGCTCGTGTCATGTCCCAGCCTTTGTCCTGCATCTCTTGCCGGATAAGTTGAGCGAGGGTTGTCTCCGGACTGTTCATCGCCGTGTCTGGTTGACGGCTGGTTTGGGCCTGGTTCGGGGGAACATGATCATAGAGGACCTTGCCCAAGGCCAGGCTCATCCAAAAATGCGCACTGGAAACCACATTACTTTTAAATTCAATTGAAGCATCCCTGGCTTTGCGGGCTAAAATACGGGATTCCTTGACCGCTTGGACATAGGCCTCAATAAAGTCGTCCTTATCCGCTAAACGCAAGGCCCCTGATGATTCAAAGAAACGGATCAAGTCTCCATTATTCGGCATATCGCCCCTTAGCATGAGAGCGCCGACACCCCTGTTATTAAAATCGCCGGCATTCCTGTCCGGCGGCATGGACCCCAAATCCACAGCATACGCCATTTCCGACGCCTCGCCCTGCGTATTGAGCAAGACAATATCAAAATCATTCATCGGCCGTCCCTGGGCTTTTCCGTCAAAAGGAAGGCCCTTTTTGTCCGCCTCGGTCCTCACGCCTACCGTTAAACCCTGTTTCTGTATTTCCTCTATTAAATTCTCAATCTCCTCTTGATTCAATATTTTGTCTGGGGCAATAATCAGCAAGGTACGTTCTGATTTAGGAAGATACTGGTGAATCTCAACCAGCTTAAGGACATCTTCCTGGCCAAAAGAAACAGCCAGGACGATTTTACGATTTAAGGCAACCCCCATATGACTTCTTAATGTGTACAATTCTCTAATGTCCTTTGGCTTTGGAACATCCGATTTCAACGGATAGATCGGCAGCGTAATGTCCGGGAAAAATGATCTATAGGTATTGCTTGCAGAAAATTTAAATGTCATGGCGGGAAGCCGGCTTGCGGGTAATGTCCTAAATTCATCCAGTGAATACGCTTCCTCGGGCGGTATAAGATGCAACGGGTCCGTAACCACGATATTCCCCGGCCTGCCGGTCGGCACTTGAACAGCTTGTAAGAAATTAACAAACCCTTTAAATGCATTGGCCTCGGAAGGCACTTCGATGTCTGCAATAATGGCAGGAATTGCGCGGCCGGTGTCCCGGGTCCATTTCCCAATGTCGAATAACCCGTTGTCATTTAAATGCTCCAAGATTTGGGAACTTAATTCAGGCTCGTCCTGCACGTCCTTGAGCGCATCGATGAGTAATAAAGGGAAATACACCAACGCTTCCTTGATATGTTTGGCTGTATAAATATTTTTTCCGCATAAAGCAGACATGAATCCCACCAGTTTTGGGTCGTCCTTTATAATTTGCAAGGTATCAAATAATTTTTCCCTGCTATTTTCATAAGACCTGGCCAAAGTCACCCGTCCAATGATCTGTGCCAAGGCCTCTAAAGCGGGTCCAAGACCCTGTGTCTGCGCCGAGGCCTCAAGTTGGATCCAGGTTCCATTTCTTTCCATCGCTGCCTCACGCAGAGGAATGGTGATTCTGAAAGTTGTCCCTCCATTGTCCTGTTGCAAATCTTTTTCATTGTCCAAGGCCATAATCTCGGCGCCCTTGCCAAATATATGCGGCAAATCAAACCGGATCCTATAAAGGCCTTGACCGGCGTTATTATTCATCAAAGCTTCTTCTAAATCCTCCGCGCCTTTGGACGAAAAGCCGTCTTCGAATATCAGCTCCTTAATTTCTGCTAAACTTTTGTCTGGGTCAGCGGCCTGCAATCCTATTCCGTCGTCGCTCATATCCAGAACAAAGCTCCCATGCTCGATGAAGGCGGCAATCTTGACATGGCCCTGCGTCTTCCCGGATTCTTGGACGGCCCTGGCCGCGTTTTTAAGCAGTTCCCTGATGGTGTAAGCCAGCATCTCTTCATGCGCGACCTGCCTGTTAAACATCTCAAGGATTTCGAGTGAAACGGCATTCAAAGGCAGTTGTTTGACAAGACCAACCAGCTTTTCATAGACATAATAACCATCTGTCCACGCAATCCTTGTCCCGCTTGCATCATCGACAAATTGCCAGTCGCCGGGATGATACGTCAAATGGACTTCACCGATGGGGTTTATTGGATTCGCTGCTGATGCCGTCATGGCTGCATTAAAGTCCCCCGATGTCCTCCATTCCCTTATAAATTCCTGCCGCAGTTGGGCCAGTTCCGTCCTGCTGAAAAACCTTTCCCGGATTTCGGTGTTAATTTGTTCTTCCGTCGGCACAGGATATCTGGAACGAATCAAACCGCTTACAGAAGAACCTATGCGGACCAATCTTTTGTTGGGGAAAAACAAAACCATGATTTGATTATCGGCAGGATTTTTAAGCATGACCTCGTAATACAACATATGTCTGCTGTCCATGAAATTGATGGCGGCCAATACGCCCTTCATCAAATGACCTTCATCAGCTGAGGTTAATCCCAGATGTGGGAATGGATATCCTTCAATCTCCCCTATACCGATATCAAACGCGGTATCGATGCTCTTGAAATGTGACGCGGATTTTTGGATGGGAACCGTATCAGGCAAATACATGTGCGCGTGCGAATGGTTGACGAAATTATCAAGCTGGTGAAATTCCAAGATCGCGCCATGCTGGGCCCAACTATATTGGACATCCATCTCCTCCTTTGTTAAAAGGTGGGGGCTCCATTCCTGGGTTATAAGCAAGGAGGTGTAAGGGACCTTGGGCCACCGATTGGGCGTGACGACAAAATTAGGGTTGCGGGGATCTGTAATCAACTTATTAGGAATCTCGTGCATAAAGGTCATAAACGGTTTGCCTTGCTTAATGCCCTCCCTGGTTATGGCCCCGTCGGATTCAGGCGGAGACTGCAAATGCCACTCGTATGGCCCAATCTTTCTTCGTTCAAGAAGAAAAGGATCATAGGCTATCGGCGCTTTCGCATTATAGAGAATCGGGAATCTTGGATCATTGTGCCAAAGGGGCCGGCTCTCATCTAACTTTTTGTCCCAGGCCGTCTTGACCTGGCTGATGATGCCGGTTGGACCCTGTGGCGGCTGATGAGCCATTATGCTTGGCATGGCTGGATCGCTCTCCTTTTTGGTCCTGCCAAGATTTGAGGGCGCGGTGATTTTTTCCGTATCCGCAAGCAATTGGGTAATGAATTTGGCGTATAGATAATAGGCCGTGTATTTTCTGATTAGATCCGGGGTATTGACACGTTCATCCCAAAGCAAGCCTGCTTGTTGAGCTGCAGGCTTGATTTCTGTTTCAATATAGCGGGCGGCCGTTCCCATCAATGTCCGGAATTCATCGGGAAGCAATTGAACTGAGAAAACCTCATGCTCCGCTTGAACCTTACTGACGGAAACCGAGTTTTTGGAATACCAATATCTTTTTGTCCATTCTTTATGAAGCTGTTTATTGGGGTAGCGAAAATCCACTTTTTCCACATCAGATTCCCCGTCCTGGTTTTCATTGGCAAAATCAAACCCTCTGAATATGTTATAAACAGGTGTTTTATCCAAGTTGGACATATCATGCGCTTCGCTGTCATCGCCGTAAGACCTGATATTCATGAAGGTGTTGTACACATATTCAAAAAACTCCGATGTCAGCTGAGGCCTGACCCTGCTTAACCCCTGTGGGGTGGTAATATTTTGGTCCCACGCTTTTAAGCCAAAAAACAGTCTTGGATTGATGCCTACCATAAATAACTGGCCGTGATATTGGGGGTTCGCGCCAAAGGGATTATGCGGGTCTCTTTTGTAATATTGCTGGGAAACGGTTCTTAAAGCAAAGGGCGGTATCTTCTCAAAACCGATTTTGGCTAATGCCTCCTGGGCTGTCTGGATGGCATGATTGATCCCCTGTGGGTCCATGGCGATCATCGCCCGGCTGGAAAATTCAACATATCCATTATCCAGGAATTCCTGGTATTCTGCTTCTTCCTGCCGGGCATAAGCCGTGCCCTCGTTTTTGTAGGGTGATTCGCCTATTTCAATGGCGGGAACAAGTGATTCGGGGAATGAAAAGGGGTCAGCGACTTTATGATCAAAAAAATTCAATGTATAGGCAGGCAATCGAAGGGTCCAAAGTGCATGGATTTCTTGATTGCTCAATTGATCTTCACCCGTGACAAACGCATGAGGGCTGATCAGCACATCAAACATATCCCCTAACAACTGCTGTCTTTCAAGACCCTGTTTGTCGTGATAGGGAATCACGCCGATCATGGTTGGTGTCGGCAATCCAAGATCGTGATAGGTCCTGCGCAAGTCCATGGTCTTGCCTCTCATCTGTGCACCGGAATAAATAGCATCATCAAAAAACACGAAGGTGTCAATGCCCTGCTTTATGGCTTGGGCATAAGCGTTGGGGTTTTCAGCATAGATGCCCATGACAGGCTGCTGGTCCAAATGCGCTCGCGCAAGTTCAAAGACCCAGCGGGAGCTTCCTGCTTTTCTCCGATCAAATACCACTACATATCTTTTTCCGGCCGGGACAATTTTATTAAATTCTATGGCGGCTTCTTCGAGCGCGGCTTCAAAATCCGATTGAGAAATGCGCCCATGATCCCGGACATAGTCGGCAATTTTGTTTAATCCTGACTTAAATTCTTCCGGATAAAGTCTTGAAGTGCCTTGATCCGCTATCCATTTCTGCAATAGCGCTGCGCTGACTCTCGCTTCCTGTTGCGGCCGGGGGACATCTTCGCTGTTCATCGCCTTGTTCCCTTTGGCCCTGGATGTGATTGGGTTCGGTGCAGTAATCGGGGAAGCTGTTGTTACTTCGACCGATGCGATCACTTCATGCACCCCATCTTCATTTGGAACATTCATCGCATAATCAATAGGCGCATCGTTCAATTGCACGCCGCCGGAGAAGTATTTTCGAGGGATGGGTTGATGGGTGACGGGGTCTTGCTCGTCCTTAATGAAGTTATAGACGCCCTTCTTAAAGGCCTGCAGATAACGCTTATAAATAACCTCCACAACCCCCGGGGTTGTGATGGTTATTCCTTGGATTTTGTTCTTGTTGGCATATACGGCAGTCA
>CAZACW010000048.1:0-17996 GCA_964483785.1 uncultured Planctomycetales bacterium | reverse complement strand
CGCTGATCTTGACCATGGCGATCTTGATAATGTCCGCGGCCGTGCCCTGCATGGGCGCATTGATGGCCTGGCGCTCGGCGAACTGACGCAGGCCCAAATTGCGGTTATGGATGTCCGGCAGATACCGCCTGCGGCCAAACAGCGTCGCCACATAGCCATGGTCCCTGGCCTTCTGAATTTCTCCGTCGAGAAATTGCCGGACCTTGGGATAGCGCAAAAAATATTTGTCAATGAAATCCTGGGCCTGGGCCACCGGCACGTCCAGGTCCTTGGCCAGGCCAAAGGCGCTCATGCCGTAGATGATGCCGAAATTGATCCGCTTGGCCGCGTAGCGCATCTTTTCATCGACCTTGTCTTGGGCCACATCAAACATCAGGGAGGCGGTGTGGCGGTGGATGTCCCCCTCGCCTTTGCAGGCATTTTTCAGGTCCTTGTCCCCGGCCAGGTGCGCCAAAATCCTCAACTCGATTTGGGAATAATCCGCGGACAACAAAACATGGCCCTTGGCGTAAGGCACAAAGGCCTTGCGGATTCTCTGGCCGAAATCCGTGCGCACCGGGATATTCTGCAAATTGGGATCATGCGAGCTTAAACGGCCGGTCTCAGCGCCGGCCTGGTTAAAGGTCGCGTGCAGGCGGTGGGTCTTGGGGTCTGCCAGCGCAGGCAGGGCATCCAGGTAGGTGGATTTTAATTTCGCCATCTGGCGGTATTCCAGGATCATCGCGGGCAAGGGATTTTGGCTGGACAGCTTGGTCAGGACCTCCTCGTCCGTTGAAAAACCTGTCTTGGTCTTCTTGACCACCGGCAATTTCAGGCGCTCGAAGAGGATCTCGCTTAATTGCTTGGGGCTGTTGATATTGAATTCCCCGCCGGCCATGGCGTATAAGGATTTTTGCAGATGGCCCATTTTCCGGCCGCATTCTTGGGAGAGGCCAAGAAGCACCTCTTCATCGATCTTGACGCCATTGGCCTCCATGTCCAAAAGAACGCCGGACAAAGGCATTTCCACCTCGTAAAACAGGAAATCCAAATCTTCTTTCTTTAACAAGTCCTTTTGCAGTTTGTATAATTGACGCATCCCCTCATCACTGGCGCGCAGGGCATTCAAATCATACCGGCCCTGTCCGCCGGCCAGCAAATAATCCGCCAGGTAAAGATCAAAAATTTTATATTTAAGCTGGCCTTCGTTGACCTGCCCGCTTTTGCGCAATGATTTGATATCATAGGCAATCAGCAAGGGCTTGCCGTTCTCGTTGATTTCAATCCATGCCTTTAAATCCTTTGGTTCCTCCGGAGGGGCCGCGTCCGATGGAGCGTATTCCTGGGCCAAACGGCGGAATTCCAAAGCGTTAAAAAGGGCATACAAACGGCCGCGGTCAGGTTCGGGCATGGCAAGGTCATCCAAATCCGCCTTGATGGGCACATCCGCGTGCAAGGTGGCCAATTCCTTGCTTAAAAAAGCAAGGTCGCGGCCCGCGGCCAATTTCTCCCGCAATTTTTCCGGCGCCACCTGGTCCATATGCTTATAAATGCCTTCCAACGATTTAAACTGCTCGATGAGCTTGCGCGCCCCCACCTCGCCGATCCCTTTGACGCCGGGAATATTATCAGAGGCATCGCCGGCCAAGGCGATAAAATCCGTGATATTTTCAGGCCCGACCCCGAATTTTTCCTTCACATCCTTGGCTTCCAGCACCTTTTCCTGACGGGGGCTGTAAAGCCTGACAGGCCCGCCCACCAGCTGGGCCATGTCCTTGTCATCCGTGGCAATAAAAATATCCGTGCTTTTTTTGGCTAAACGCCGGCTTAAAGCGGCCATCATATCATCCGCCTCATAGCCGTCCAGCTCATAGATCGGAAAACCAAAGGCCTTGACGATTTCGCGGATGGTCTCGATTTGCGGGACCAGGTCATCCGGCATGGCCTGACGCTGGACCTTGTAATCGGCGAATTTGGCCTGGCGAAGGGTGGGTTTACCGGTGTCAAAGCAAACGGCCATGTGCGTCGGCTTATTGTCCGCGATCAATTTGCGCAGGATATTGCAAAACCCAAAAATGGCATTGGTGGGCTGGCCCTTGGAATTCTTCAAGGCCTTGACCGCGTAATAGGCGCGGTAACAAAGCGCGTGGCCGTCGATAAGGAAAACTCGCTGGGGCATAAAGGCTGGGACTAAAGGATTTCTTCTTCCTTGCCGGTGATATTGTCCTGGCGCTGCAAAATCCCTAACAGGCGCTCATTGTCCTGGGGCGCGTTAAAGACCACGACCCCCTGCATATGGTCGCCGTGCGCGTAGATTTTTTTGTAGACATTTTGAGGGCCGTCGAATTTGAGGTACTCGCGGCCGCCCTCGGGGAGCCTGGTCCATCCGGCCAAAAAGCCGTCCAGCACATCCTGGCCGAAATGGGACGGCACAAAGGGCATTTGCGCCGGCTTGAAACACTCTTCGACGCAGATCTGGTCATCATCGGTCAGGGTGGGTTCGGACAGCATTCTCAAATCGACCCTGGCCTCATCAAACAGCACGCAGTCAGAGGCCAAGACCTTGCCGGATTTCAGGCGCACGGCCTTGACCTCGCCTTCGCCTAAAATTTCTTCCACCGCATTTTCGGCGAAAACATGGATCCCCTTGCCTTCCAAAATTTGCTTGAGCAGCAGCCCGGTCTCTTCGTCTAAAATTTCAGGCAAAATCCCGATCCCGCTGCTGACGACCGTCACCTCTTTTTTCAGATGGTTCAGGGCGCAGGCCATGTCCAGGCCCTGCAGTTTGGTCACGGCCACGGTCACGCTGTCGACAAAGGGCAGGTGCTTTTTCAAGGCCTTGACCGACGGCAGGCGCCAGCAGTCAAAGACCCCGGCGCGCTGATGGCCTTTGACCGCGGGCAAAATCAGATGGCCGGTGTCGCACAAGACCAGGCGGTCATAATTGATCTGGGTCTTTTTCTCGGTGGTCAGATGTTTGCGTTTGACGCTGATGCGGGCCAGGCTTTCATTGGCCACGACCTGCGGATGATACTGCTTGAAAAAGGACTCGGCCTTGGTGTGGAGTTGATGTTCATGGAGGGTGCCTGCCGCATAGGCCGGCAGCAGCATCCGGTCATAGGGCAGGACACTCTCCGGCGCAAAAAACGTCACATCAGCGTTCTGTTGCTCCCCCAGAACGCTTTCAATGACCGCAAGAACGTCTAAGGAATTGCCGACTACAAGGGTTTTCATAGCGCATTCTGGATTTTAAAGGCTTTCAGGGCATTGGACATGAGCATCACGGAGGTGACCGGCCCCACCCCGCCGGGCACCGGCGTGATGTAGGAAGCTTTTTCCTTGGCCGCGGCAAAATCCACATCCCCCACCAATTTGCCATCCACCTGATTGATGCCCACATCAATCACAATGGCGCCATTTTTGATCCAATCGCCTTTGACAAAGCCGGGCTTGCCTAAGGCCGCGATCACCACATCCGCGTCATGCACGACAAAGGGCAGGTCAACGGTCTTGGAATGGCAGATCGTGACGGTCATATCTTCTTTAAGGAGCAAAAGCCCGACGGGCTTGCCCACGATTTCCGAGCGGCCGATGACAATGGCGTGCTTGCCTTTTAAGCTGATCCCAGAGGATTTCAGCAATTCCAGGGCCGCGGCCGGCGTGCAGGGAAAAATGCCCTCGTCCCCCATGACCAACAGCCCGAAATTCATCAAGTTCATGCCTTCGATGTCCTTGGAGGGCGAGATGGCATTGATCATGGTCTTAAAGCTCATGTGCGCCGGCAAAGGCTTGTTGACAATGATGCCGTGCACATGGTCATAGCTGTTTAATTCGTCGATCAAATTCAGGACATCCTGCTGGGCGCTGTCTGCCTTGAAGGTCTGCAATTCATAATGGATGCCGACGCTTTGCGCGGTCTTCTGCTGGGATGCGGCATAGGAGAGGCCGGCCGGGTCATTGCCCACAATGATGCTGAACACCCTTGGAGAGTCCTTGAAGGATTTTTTCAAATGCTTGATCTCTTCGATCAGGCGGTCTTTAAGCTGGGCAGCCAGCAATTTACCGTCGAGAATCTGCGCGCTCATGCGTTGGCCCTCACCATGATCCTGGCGCTGTAGAAAGCGGCCAATAAAAGCTCCAGGGCCACCTCCACATCGGACAAAAGATACGGATTGCCGCGGTCCGCCAGGTAGGGGGTTAAAAGAACAGCCTTGTAACAAATCTTGCAGATTTCCTGAGGCACGGCGCGGGCCTCCTTGGCGGCCCGGCGCTGGGCAGCCTTGTCCAAGGACCTTGCCGCGGCCACCTTCAAATACGCCTCGCTGTCTAAGCTGGTCAGCTTAAGCAAGCGCTGGCGCATGGCCTCGCTTTGGGCCAGGACCTTGCTTAAATGTTTTTCCACGGCCTTGGTGTTGGCCTTGCGGCCGATGGAATAATTGGCCACCATGGAAATCAAACCCACGGCCATGGCGCCGGTCAGGGCCGCGGCTGAACCTCCGCCCGGCACCGGCTCCCGGCGGGCGAGCTGGTCTAAATATTCCTGCAAGGTTTTGTCTTTAAAATGTATGGCCATTTTATTTTAACGTCAGTTCGACATAACGCTATCTATGGGCATGCAAGGATATGTTTTTTCACGGCGACGCGCCCCCCAACCCCCCAAACGCGGCGCTTTGGGGCTACAAAAGAGAACATTTGTAAGCAGCCCCTGCGCGCCTGGGGGGAAAAGCGCATCGCCTGATCAAAAACATATCCTTGCATGCCTTTCTCAATATGTCGAACTCATGTTATTTTAGATCAAACAGCAAGAATTCGCTTTCGGCGTTTCCGCTGAAATTGATCGCATCTTCCTCTTCGACTATCGCCGCGTCCCCAGTTTTTATCATGTCCTGACCCAGGGACAAGGCACCGGAAATCATCTGGACCCAGGCCCCGCGGCCCTTTTTCAAATCAAAAGTCAGGCGCTGGCCCTTGGAGAGCCGCCCCCGGAATATTTTCGCGTCCTGATGAATATGGACCGGAAATGCCGCCAAGGAATTCTTCTGGTTCGTCGGCAGTAAATCCTGTTCATACACCGGCTTCAAATTTTTGCTGTCAGGCTCGATCCAAATCTGCAGCAAATGCAGTTCTTCTTTCGAAGAAGGGTTGATTTCACTGTGGATGATGCCGGTGCCGGCGCTCATTTTCTGGACCTCGCCGGGCTTGATCACGCCTTCATGGCCCATGCTGTCCTTGTGCTTGACCTGGCCGGCGAGCACATAGGTGATGATTTCCATGTCCTTGTGCGGATGGGAGCCAAAGCCCTGGGCCGGCGCCACGCGGTCCTCATTGATGACGCGAAGGCTCCGGTAACCCATCCATTGGGGATCATAATAATCCGCAAAGGAAAAGGAATGATAGGAGTCGAGCCAGCCATGCTGGGCGTGTCCGCGGTCTTGGGATTTACGGATCGTGATCATAATAAAATT
This sequence comes from uncultured Planctomycetales bacterium, assembly GCA_964483785.1. GTDB lineage: Bacteria > Omnitrophota > Gorgyraeia > Zapsychrales > Fredricksoniimonadaceae > JABDGZ01. Next base: position 12,552 of record CAZACW010000048.1, on the reverse strand, counting down.
CCTTGCGCCGCCAAGATAGACGGTTTTTACATCGCGCTTAAAAAATGTTCCGCGTCCAGCGCGGCCATACAGCCGGTGCCGGCCGAGGTCACGGCCTGGCGGTACACCTTGTCCTGCACATCCCCTGCCGCGAAAACGCCATCGACGCTGGTCTTGGTTGTGCCGGGTTTGGTCTTGATATAACCGGTCTCATCCAATTCGATCTGGCCTTTGAGGAATTCCGTATTCGGCAAATGTCCGATCGCGTAAAACAAGCCCCCGACGTCCAGATTGGATTCAGATTGGTCCTTTAAATTTTTGATCTTCAAACCCGTGACGCTTGATGCGCCCAAAACTTCCAGGGGAAGCGTGTTGTACATGATTTGAATCTTGGCGTTGCCTTTGGCCCGCTCCTGCATTACCTTGGAGGCCCTGAGCACATCGCGGCGCACCAGCATCAGGACCTTGGAAGCGTATTTGGTCAAAAAGGTCGATTCCTCCACCGCTGAATCCCCGCCGCCCACGACAGCCAGCACCTTATTGCGAAAAAAAGGCAGGGCGCCGTCGCAGACCGCGCAGGCTGAAATCCCCTTCTGCCATAATTTTTCCTCACCTGGAAGATTCATGCGCTTGGCAGTCGCTCCAGTGGCAATGATCAAGGCCTGGGTAAGATATTCTTCGCCGCCGGCCCAGACCTTAAAAGGACGTTTGGACAAATCCACCTTATCAATGGTTTCAGTAATGATCTTGGCCCCGCAATGCAGGGACTGCTCGCGCATTTTCTCCATCAAATGCGGCCCGGAAATGGTCAAATATCCCGGATAATTTTCAACCTCGGTGGTCGTGGTCAACTGGCCGCCGGCCGCCACTCCTGCAGCCAATATCCCTTCAAACATCACGGGATTCAATCTGGCGCGGGCGGCATATATAGCGGCGGTGTGCGCCGCAGGGCCTGAACCTATGATAATCAATTTTTCCATAAGAAATAAAGGGGACGTCTCCCATTTAATTAAATGGGAGACGTCCCCTTTATTACACTAAAAATCCATCCAAGATCTTGGCTGGATCTTTTTTGGCTGTTGTGTTGACCAGATTATGCAGGATATCATCATAACGGGGCTTGGATTTATTTTGGTAAAACAGGCCGAAATAACGGCGTTCCGCCGCGCCGTATTGAAAAGCCTGGGCCAAATTCGAGGGATCATGTTCCACCACCTCGGTCTTTTCCGCCAGGCGGCGGTCCGGCTCAATGCCGTTGGCATGTTTTAAAAAAGAAAACCAGGCGGAATTTTTATGGTCAAAATTATTGGGGTCAAAATGCGGACAGCGCTGGGAAATATGCACGAAGGCAAAGCCGGGATGGTCAAAGGCCGCCTTCATGGTCGTGGTCAGATGGTCCGGGATCCAGTCCGCCGTGGAAGCCACAAAAGACCCGCCCAAGCCTAAGGCCACGGTAATGGGATTCAGCGGATTCAAAAACGAACCCTGCGGCTGGGTGTTGGTGGGATGATCACGCCTGGTCGTGGGTGAAGTCTGATTTTTGGTCAAGGCGTACATTTCATTGTCATACATCAGAAACACGCACTTGAAATTCTTGTTGATGCCGTGGATCAAATGATTGCCGCCGATGCTGATGGCGTCCCCGTCGCCGGCATGCACGAACAGGTTCAATTCCGGGCGGGCCAGGGCAATTCCTAAGGCAATGGGAATCGGCCGGCCGTGGATCGAATGCACGCCGTAGGTGTTAAAGTAATTCGGCGCGCGGCCGGAACAGCCGATCCCGGAGACATTGACGGTCTTAGCCGGCGCCAGCTGGCGCTCCACGATAAAACGCTTCAAGCCCATGATAATGCCGAAATCCCCGCAGCCCGCGCACCAACGGGGGTTTTCCGTGTTTAGGTCCTTGATGCTGACAGGGGTAGGCGATGATTGGGATAGGGTATCGGTCGTCATTTCAAGACCTCCTGAATTTTCTTCATGATGATTCTGGGGCGCAAAGGCCGGCCGGTGGCATCGGCGATCAGCGGATGCACATCTTTCAAGGTTTCCGACCTTAACAATAAAGCCAGCGACGACGGTTTTAATTGATCGCCGTAGGTCACTTCCAGCGTATACACGCGTTTATATTTGGCAAAAACCTCTTTGAGCATCAGCGGCAAGGGATAAACGATGCGCAGATGCATGCCTGAGGCCGGCACATTGTTCTTTTCACAAAGGGCTATGGCTTCCTCGATGGCCCCGCGCGATGATCCCCAGCCTACGACCAGCACTTCATTGGCCTCCTTGCCGAACATCTCGGGCGCTGTCAGGGCGCGGCGCACATGGTGGATCTTTTCATTGCGGATCCTATGGGAGCGCTGATGGGCCTCGGCAAAATAATTGACCTTGCCCTTCTCGTCCGTGTTCAGGCCGGTGATGCGGCGCATGCCGCCCTCGGTACCCGGTAAGGTCTGCGAACTGCGGACCATTTCCACCGGAGCAGTGAGGCGCTTCATATGAAAACGCTCAAAAACAAAATCCGGGATCTCATCCACGTTCTTCATCTGTGCAAGGGCAAATTTGGCCACCACCTTGTAGCTGTTGGCGGTCTGGAAATCGCTCAGGATAAACACCGGCACCCGCAATTTTTCCGTCAAATACCTGGCCAAATGCGGGGCGTAAAAACAGTCGATCACGTTGGAGACGCTGATGATGATCTTGGTATAATCTCCGTGGCTGCCGCAAAGCGATGACAATAAATCAGACTGCTCGGTCTTGGTGGGCATGCCGGTGGAAGGCCCGGCGCGCTGGACATCGATTAAAATCAAGGGGATCTCAGCGGCAGTAGCAAAACCGATAAATTCCTGCTTCAAGGAAAGTCCCGGTCCCGAGGTCGCGGTCACAGCCGGCATACCGGCATAATAGGACCCGACCGCCGTGCCGATGGCCGCAATCTCATCCTCAGCCTGGTGCACCATGCCGCCATAGGCTGGAAAAGTCTTGGCCAGGGTGTGCATAATGGAGGAAGCCGGTGTAATGGGATAGCCGGAATACAATTTGATCCCTGCATCGATCAAGCCCATGCTTAAGGAAGTATTGCCGTCGATCAAGATCTGTTCGCCCGGCCGCTTATGGCTTTGCACCTCAACGCGGAAAAAGACCTTGTCCTTGGCCAGCTGATACCCGTTATGGAACAAGGTCAGGTTCTTGGCCATAATATCTTCTTTGAGCTTCTTGCCGAAGGTCCTGGCAATCTCAGCCTTGACCAAGGCCTCGTCCATGTTGTAAATGTAGGAGAGCATCCCTAAATAATGCAGGTTCTGGCCCTTGCCGCCCAATTCCTTGACAATGGCCTGGGACTCGGCATCGACATTAAAAGGAATAACGCTTAAACCCAGCTTGGTGCAGCGTTTAAGCACCATTTCATAAGATTCAGGATTGGCTTCCTGGTCCCCCATGTCCAGCAGGATCTTGGCCGCGGGATTAAATTCATTGTCATCCAGGCGGGTGTCCAGGACGATCTCGTGGGCCGCCAGGATCAAATCCGTATCATTGCCGATATTGGTGACGTCAAAATCCGCCAGGCGGATGATGACGCCGGAAAGCGCCGGACGGGTGCGCGCCGGCGGGGAAATTTCCGCGGGGATCATGGGCTCCACATAGACATACTGGCCCATGCGCACAAAGGCGCCCAGCAGAATGTCCCCTGCTTTTTGGGCGCCGTAGCCAGCATCCATTAAAAGTTCAAACCGTGTGACCGGACGTTTCTCAAGCGACATATTGACCTCTTCTTCTATCTTTGGAGAATAATGGAGTTAGAGAGAAAATAGCGTATGTGGAATTACTATAGCACTCTGCGGGTGTTTGGCAAGAAAAAAGCAAAAATAGCAGACGGGCGGCGCTTATATAATTCTTTTTAACCTTCCCACAGCGCCTGCGCGCTGGGGACAGACCTCATGCGTAATATCCGCAATTCCACGCCGTCAATCCCTTCGCGCCTAATGCGCTCCAGCATGGCCTTATCCATGTTCATTTCGATCTTATCGCCGTGGATTTTCCACTGCACGCCGGAGGTGGCCAGGTCAATACCGCCGGGATCGGCAGCATTTTTGGGATCGTGCATCTGAGCAAAATCTCCCAAGATACCTACACCAACAACCCACCCTAATCCTGTAGAATCACTACCTCTTCTCCTTGGTCTTGTACGGCCCCAATCATTACCTTCTTCAACTTCCCTGGCATTGACCCCTTCATACCATTGGTATGAACCCAATGCTTTAATATCATCAACCCATTGCGCAAGTTCCAAACGGCTGTCATCTTCCCGCATGATCAAAAAAATGGCCAGCCATAAAGGGATATTGTCTTTGAATATGGGATCGGTCCTGCCTTTGTTTGTAAGTCTAAACAAACTCCGGACACGGTTCCTGGTCTCAACTCCACCGGACTTTAATCTGATTTGCAAGGCCCTGGCCGCATCCATACTGCCAATGGCCCCCAAATAAAATAAAGACCTGATATCGTTCCTGCCCGCAAAAGCTTGGATTAAACGACTGTCCTCCCTTCCCATTTTTCTATAGAGATTGACTATGGCCCTGGACCCGTAAACAAATCTTTGAGGATAAATAAGACGGCTGGTATTGTTTAAAATGACGGCCAGGGCCATGGAAAGGGCATAAACTTTTTGCTCATCCGAAAATCCACTTTTTTCAATACGGCTCACTCCACTCAGGAAATCCGGCATCACCGTCATGAACCATTGCTGATTCAAGCCCTGGATCCAGGGCCCGATTTTGGATATGGGCTCAAAGGATTCTTGCGTAAATCCCAATAATGCGATCTGATATAACAAAACTCTCCTGGGGCCAACGGCGGAATAAAAAGCAAAAATTCTGGACTCATCCCATCCCATTGTTCTGCGCAAGGCTATGACGGCATGAATATCCTCCATTAATTGAACTGGATCACCTCTGTCGCTGTTAATGACTGCCTGCAGCTTTTGGGCTTGTTCCTCTTCGGTCATGGCCGCGTCAACGGGCCGTCTTGGTTTTTCAAATCCCTTAAAATCATTTGGCTCTTCTCTCAGGACGAATAAAGCCACCTGCTCATTCAATGCTTCCATATTGGCCCTGCGTACCGCATCTTGAATAAGCGGATCATCTTCTGGATTGATCAATGCTTCCCCGGTTGAATTTGCTATTAAATCATAAACAGCCTCGGTCAGGGCCAACCCTTTATGCCCTGTCTGATCGAGATATTCATCTGCGCCTATTGTTTTTAAATAATCCAAAAGATTACTGCGGCTGATCTCCTTCTGCCCAGGAAAATGCCCGGCAATTCCCAATTTCAAAGCTGTTATTTGAAGGGAGATCTCACCTTCCACATAGGCGGAAAATTCTTCTGCTTCTCGGGCGTCGGCCTTGCGTAATGCCTTCAAATATTCTTCATAGATATCACCCAAGGGAGAAATATGAAGTATGCCATATCTATCAAATATACTATTCAATCTCTCAAAAATTTCCCTGTGAGGCTTGCCCACGATCATAGCCGCATTGGCCGAGGCTGACCCTGCCCTGCTTCTTATGACCACACCTGCTGTCAATACCTCAACCGGCCTTCCATTCCCTTGTCCGGGATTAAAACCAACCAGGGCCGGATGCGCGGCCATGGCCGCATCGATGCCGCCGGAGAAGTATTTCCTGGGCAGGCGGCTGACGGCATCTTCCTTGATAAAATTGAAGACCCCCTTCTTGTAAGCCTGGATATAACGCTCATAAATCTTGTCCTGGATCCCAGGGTCTTTAAGATCTATCCCCTTGACCTTTCCCTTGTCGGCAAATACCTGATTAAGCAGGGCTTCCTTCAAATTGTTCTTGTACCAGCTGGATAAAATGATCGAATTAAAGATTTGCCGCAGGTTCGCGAAGTTTTTGCCGTTGTTCACTTCATGCTCAAGCTGGGGCAGGATGATTTGGCGGACAATTTCATTTGGTGTTGGGTGGCTGGCATGGGAACGCCCTCGAAAAGGGGACTGTCCCTTTATCATTGTTTCCCAAGGGACTGTCCCCTTTTCGAGGATGTCCCCTGCTTGGCCGCCGTGTTTACGCATAGATAAATAATCTTCTTCCAGCATCACCTTCAAATGACAGTTGACAACAAGGGCGGTTTGATGGTGCTGGTAAATCTCTGCCTTGTCTGCCATGATCCATACCTTATTAAAGGTGTTCACAGGCACTGCGACGCTTCCATACTTCTCCCTCGCCTGGGCGTACACCCTCTCCCAAAATGATTTGCCTAAGCCTTTTTCAGGATAAATCAACGAGGCGGTGATCTGCTTTAACATGTAATCTTCTGCCAACAGGTCCCGGCCCATTTCTGTTTGGCCCAGGGCCATGGGGACCATGCGCTGTTTTTCATAAGGGCTTAAATTCACCCACATGTCTTTTTCGGGAATAGCTAAATTGGCAAGAAAGTATTTGATCAGCTTCTCTCCTTCCTGCTTTAAGGCTTCTTTCTGCAGACGGTCCTGGCCTGGATCAACGATAAAATCAAATAAAAACGGATTGTCTGGATGGACAGTAACGCCCTTGATCATGGCCGGTTCATAGCTTGCGCTAAGATCGACCATGACACCGGGTTCTGGAAGATTTAAAAGTTCTTGGGCCTGCGCTTGAGGCAGAGATGTAAACGAAGTCAGGACAAAGGCAATGATGACCACACAGCAGATTGTTGGACGAAGCATAAACTGTTCTTTCAGTAGACGGGGTAATCTGTCGGTCTCAAAATCAAAGCCTTCAAAATATAAATCCCTATCATTTTGAAGCAATTACAGAAATATTAATTTTGTGTTAAATTTTTAAACAGCAGGACGTAATTCTGGAAGGGATTTTAAAGAAGCTTTGGAAATACCGGAATCCAAAAGATCATCTAACTCGATATCAGATTTAATGGTAAAACCCGCGTCCTTGATCATGCGCAAGGTCTGGGCATTGGAGGCGCCTGTGGCGTTTAAATACCCTTGCAAAAACAAAGAATTGGCCGGATACAAGGCCATCACTTCCATGGACCGCAGATGCATTTCCCGGCCGGCAGCGACCCGGATTTCCGCCGAGGGGTTTAAAAACCTGAACAAGCACAAGACCCTTAAAATAAAATCCGGCGACAAATGGGCCGCTAAATCAACGCCCCCGGGCGCTTGGGCCGGAGGACCGGTTAAAACATTGCCTTCAATCGGCACCAGCAGATTGACGGGAATGGACTCTGCCTTTAAGGCGCGCAGGCGCCTGGCCACGTCGATGATGTCCTGATGGGCCTCCCCCATGCCGACGATCATGCCGGAGCAGACCTTAAGCCCCGCGGCCTTGGCCGCCGACAGCGTGTTGATGCGGTCGGCAAAGGTGTGGGTCGTGCAGATATTTGGATAATGCGCCTGTGAGGTGTTCAAATTATGGTTGAGACGGTCCAGGCCGGCTTTTTTCAATTCCACGGCCCCGGCATTGGTGACAAAGCCGGTTGAGACGCAGATTTCTTTATCGGGGAATTCCGTTTTAATGCGGGCCAGCATGCGTTTGAGCCTTTCAATGCGCGCCTGGGACGCCTGGCGCCCGGCAAAAACCATGCAGTAACAGGAAGCCCCCTTGGCATACGCCTGGCGGGCCTCCTCGAGCATTTCCTCGTCGGGTTTCATGCCGTAGGCTTCAATTTCCGCCTTGGAGGATTTGGCCTGGGCGCAGTAATGGCAGTCTTCGGGGCAAAGCCCGTTTTGGGCATTGTTAAGAATATGCACCCGCACTTCCCTGCCGAAATAGGCCTTGCGCACCTGAAAAGCCGCATCCAATAGCGGAAGTATTTCCAACGACGCATCCGCTAAAATCCTGCCGCAGGCAGAATCGTCCAATTCCAGGCCTTCCAGGCTTTGCCCGGCCAACACCGCATAAAATGAAGGGTCCATGGTCCTATTCCATACACATTTTTAAGGCAACAATAGACAAAGAATATGGCAGAAAACGCGGGAATTGTCAACAAAGCAATGCTTTAAGGTTGACAAAAAGAATTTAAATATAAATTTGCTTTTTGGGCCAGAAAGCGTATACTTTATACATATGACAAATCCTATCCACACCTTCCACATACCGGTCATGGGCACCGCTTTTTCCATTGACACGCCCATCAAGGTGGCGCGCTACGGCATCCACTCCGTGATTTCCCTGGTGGATGATACCCTCATTGAGCAGATGCGCAAATTCTACTGCACCCAAGAGGGCGAGTCCTATGCGCCCATCACCAAGGACGACGAGGATTTCCGCGCCCGGCGCATCACCGCTTATTTGGATCTGGTCAACCGCATTGTCCAGAAGCAATTTGCCGAGCTGAAAGCCTCGGCCTTTGGGCCAGGCACGGAGATCACCAAATATTTCGAGATGCTGCCCGAGGATTCCGTGCTCAAGGCCGCCTGGCGGCACATGCTGGCCTGCCCTGATCCCAAACTCAAAGCGGATTTGCAAAAAAGTCTGCGCGAGTCCATCCGGCCCGGAGACATCAATGTCAATATCATGACCAAGTTAGACCGCGATAATTATTCGGCCCAGGGCGAAATTTTGCCGCAGGAATTTTCCGACGCGCTTTCAGCCTTGCGCGGCTATGCCCAAAGTTCCCTGCAATCCGCCATTGTCTTTTCCGCGGGCATCAACCGCCGCCTGTATTCTTACGCCGAGCAGTTCAAGGACTTTTACGCGGACGCCGCCGGCCACATCCAAAAAAGGATCATCTTAAAGGTCAGCGATTTCCGCTCCTCCATCGTGCAGGGCAAATTTTTCGCCAAAAAGGGCCTGTGGATCTCCGAATACCGCATCGAATCCGGCCTTAACTGCGGCGGACATGTATTTCCTACCGACGGCTTTTTAATGGGCCCCATCCTGGAAGAATTCCGGATCAGGCGCCAGCAGATGATCGATGAATTGCACAAGATCTACAATGAGGCCTTGAAGCTCAAGGAAAAAATCACCTTTGCCAAGCCGCATGAGGTCAAGATCACGGCCCAGGGCGGCATCGGCACCTATCTTGAGGACCGTTTCCTGCGCAAACATTACGGCTTAAACGGCACAGGCTGGGCCACGCCTTTTTTGCTCTGCCCCGAGGCCACCAACGTCGATGCCGTGACGCTGGAAAAATTAGTCAAGGCCGGCGAGAAAGACCTTTATGTCAGCGATGTCTCGCCGTTGAGCATTGGCTTTAACAGCCTGCGCGATTCTTTGAGCGATATTGAAAAGGACCTGAAAATCATGCGCGGCCGTCCCGGCTCAGCCTGCCCCAAGGGACATCTGGTCTCCAACACTGAATTTACGGCCCAGCCTATCTGCACGGCCAGCCGCCAGTATCAGAAGCTTAAAATCGACCAGCTCAACACGCTGAATCTGCAGGAAGCGGAATATAAAAGGCGCTTCGATGCCATTGTGGTGAAGGCCTGCATCTGCCATGACCTGGGCCAGCCGGTGATCGTCAAAAACGATATCCAGACCAAGGTGCCGGGATTCAGCGCCATCTGCCCTGGCCCGAACCTGGCTTATTTTTCCAAGATCTCGACGTTAAAAGAGATGGCTGACCATATTTATGGCCGCATCAATCTGCTCAACCCGACACCCAGGCCCAACATGTTCATCAAGGAACTGGGCATGTACGTGGATTTCCTGAAAAAAGACATCACCAAATCCATTACCTCGATGAGCGAGCAAAAAATCAAGTATTTTACGGAATTTAAGAATAATCTCCTGGAAGGCATTGAATACTACCGCAAGCTGTTTCCGCAGATGGTGGAAGAATCGCTGGAATACCGCACCAAGTGTTTAAACGACCTTGAAGCATGCCATCAAAGGCTCTTGGGGCTGATTGAAGAATTCGCGCCGGCCTTTATTACGTCTTCCCCTATCTTAACCGCCGCTTAAAAAAACGTCAAATAAAGGGGACGTCTCCCAATTAATTAAATGGGAGACGTCCCCTTTATTTGACGTCCCCTTTTTTAAACGGCCGGCCCCGATTATTCAACATTAAACGGACTCCATATTGCTTTTCAATAAATGTCTTTGTTTCATCATCGGCCCATGCCTTACAAGAATTTGTCTGCCGTCGAATCTCAAACAATTCCTCTCGCCTATCTTCAATATCAAGATAATCCTTCCAAGACGCAATTAACATGTATTTGGATAAGTCTGACAAGGAAAGTATTCCGTTTTTCTCCATATTCATATGTTCCCTTGCACTAGACCAAATCCAATCCCATGGCTTAAAAACTACGTTTGCTCTTACCGGATTTCTTTCCACATACCGCACTGCCGCAATTAAATGACCTTCATCCAATAAACACGAATAATATCTGCCTTGCCATAAATGACCCACTTTACCGTATTTTTGGTTGAAATATTGCGTGTATTTCATGTGAGCTGAATTAATCGTTCGAGCAAATGACATGTCAATTTCAGCGAACGCAATATAATGGACGTGGTTCTCCATTAAACAATATGCAACTATTTGCATTCCGTATTTTTTACTCGCTTCCTCCATCCAATATAGATAATTACGTCTATCGGTATCGGACATAAAAACGTTCTGCTTATTGTTTCCCCTATGAATCAAATGAAAAGGGTATCCTGAAATGACAATTCTGGCCATTCGTGGCATAAGGCACCTCTTTTTTAGGGGGATTGAATACAAAATCTTTTGGGGGAAGGAACTTCAATAAAGGGGACGTCTCCCAATTAATTAAATGGGAGACGTCCCCTTTATTTGCTAACTGTAAATCTTGCCGCCTTGGTCTAAAAACTCCTGGGACTTTTCCTGCATGCCTTTTTCGGCGTAATCGCGGACATCCTGGGTGATTTTCATGGAGCAAAAATTCGGGCCGCACATGGAGCAAAAATGCGCCAGCTTGGCCCCTTCGGCGGGAAGGGTCTCATCGTGGAAACTTTGCGCGGTTTCAGGGTCCAGCCCCAAATGGAACTGGTCCTTCCAGCGGAATTCAAAACGGGCGGCGGACAAAGCATCGTCCCAGGCCTTGGCACCCGGATGGCCCTTGGCCAGATCCGCGGCATGGGCCGCGATCTTATACGCCATGATCCCATCCTTCACATCCTTCTTATTAGGCAGGCCCAAATGCTCCTTGGGCGTCACATAACAAAGCATCGCGGTGCCGAACCATCCGATCATGGCAGCACCTATGGCTGAGGTGATATGGTCATAACCAGGGGCCACGTCGGTGGTCAAAGGCCCAAGGGTATAAAAAGGCGCCTCCTGGCAGATGGACAATTGCTTGTCCATGTTTTCCTTGATCATGTGCATGGGCACATGTCCCGGGCCTTCGATCATCACCTGCACATCATGCTTCCAGGCAATCTTGGTCAATTCCCCAAGGGTCTCAAGCTCGGCAAACTGGGCCGCGTCATTGGCATCGGCGATACTCCCCGGCCTAAGCCCGTCGCCCAGCGAAAAGCTGACATCATAGGCCTTCATGATTGCACAGATCTCTTCAAAATGCGTATAGAGGAAATTTTCCTTGTGATGCGACAAACACCACTTGGCCAAAATCGAGCCGCCGCGCGACACTATGCCTGTCCTGCGCTTGGCGGTCAGCGGTATGTATCTTAATAAGACCCCGGCATGGATGGTAAAATAATCCACGCCCTGCTGGGCCTGCTCGATCAAGGTGTCGCGGTAAATCTCCCAGGTCAGTTCCTCGGCGCGGCCCTGCACCTTTTCCAAGGCCTGATAAATGGGTACGGTGCCGATGGGCACAGGGGAATTGCGCAGGATCCATTCGCGGGTCGCGTGGATGTTCTTGCCGGTGGAGAGGTCCATGACCGTGTCCCCGCCCCAGCGGATGGCCCAGGCCATTTTCTCCACTTCTTCGGCGATTGATGAAGAGATGGCTGAATTGCCGATATTGGCATTGATCTTGACCAAAAAATTGCGGCCGATGATCATGGGCTCAAGTTCCGGATGATTGATATTGGAAGGGATAATGGCGCGGCCACGCGCAACTTCATCGCGCACAAATTCCGGCTTGCAGTTTTCCCGGACGGCGATGAATTCCATCTCCGGCGTGATGGTGCCCCGGCGGGCATAATGCATCTGCGTCACGTTTTGGCCGGGTTGGGCCCGCAGGGCCCGCGCGCCGATAAGGTCCACATCCCCCCGCTCCTTGATCCAATTTAAGCGCAGCGGGGCGAGACCTTGATGAATATCGACTATCACCGACGGGTCTGTATAGGGGCCGGACGTGTCATATAAACGCAGCGGGGCATTCGGCATCAAATTGCCCTTATGGTCCTTCGTCGCTGAAAGCGCCACCTCGCGAAAAGGCACCTGGATGTCCGGACGCGTCAGCCCCGGCGCATACACTTTTTTTGAGCCAGGAAGCGGCCCGTAAGACAAAGTATTTAAAATCTCAAGCTCTTCGCTTTTTAAAGCATTCAGGATCTGGGGTGTCATGAAGGTCCTTAGGAAAAAGAGGTGCCGCATCCACAGCTGGATTTGGCCTGGGGGTTTCTATACTTGAATCCGGATTCGCGCAGGGTGTCCACGTAATCGATCTCAATGCCCTTG
>CAZACW010000047.1:0-18020 GCA_964483785.1 uncultured Planctomycetales bacterium | reverse complement strand
GGAACGGATGAATTCCGGAAGGCAATCCGGATAGCCGGAATAATCCACGGCATTGGCGCCGATAAAAATGGCCTTGGCACCGACAGCCTCGGCATAGGAAGCTGCGAAGCCCAAAAAAATAATGTTGCGCGCGGGCACATAGGTCACGGGAATGCCCTGGGAACCCAGGGACCGGCCGCGCGGCACGGAAATCTTCTTGTCCAACAGCGCCGAGCCTTTCCAGGGCAGGCTGATCTTAACACAGACAAAGGGACAGCCCGCATGGCGGGCCACGGCCTTGGCCTTGAAGATCTCCTTGCGGTGCTTCTGGCCGTAATCGAAAACCAGGCAGCGGCAGTCATAGCCGAGGTCCAAGGCGTAATACAGGGTGGTGGAAGAATCCAGGCCGCCGGAAAGTAAGACAACTGCTCTTTTACTCATAATAAACAACGCTCGCCGTCTCGGATTCCCAGACGCGCACCTGCTTTAATTTCAAGGGCGCGCACTTGGCGCCCAAGACGTGGTAGATATGGCGGGCCAAATTTTCCGTCGAGGGGTTGACGCTCTTGAAGGCCGCAAGTTCATTGAGCACCACATGGTCCAGGGGCCTGAGCACTTCCTTTAAAATTGTTTTTAAGGCCTTAAAATCCACCAGCAGGCCCACCTTGTCCAGATGGGTCCCGCAGATCACCGCTTCCACCTTCCAGGTGTGGCCGTGCATGTCCTTGCAGGGGCCGTTGTAGCCGTGCAATTGATGGGCCGAGGCCAGATGGTCGCTGACAGTCACTTCATACATAGACATGTCTCCTGACATTTTTAACGCCCCCGTCCAAAAACCGCGTGCCTAAGCGCTGGAATTGGCTGGGTTCGTCGCTCACGATAAACACATGCCGTCCCGGCCCCAGACGGGTGCGCAAATGCCTGCTTTTAGTCAACAGGGCCTTGACCTGCAGGGCCACCTCCGTGGCTGAATCCACCAGCTGCACCTGGGCGCCCATCACATTATGCAGGACCTGCTTGAGCATAGGATAATGGGTGCAGCCTAAGATCAGGGTGTCGATTTTCTTCTGCTTAAGATCACGCAGATATTCCCGGGCCACCTCATAGGTCACCGCGTGGTCATACCAGCCCTCTTCCACCAGCGGCACAAACAAGGGGCAGGCCTGGGCCACCACCTCGATCCGCGGGTCCAGCCGCACGATCATCTTGGCGTATTTGCCGCTTTTGACCGTCGAGGACGTGGCAATGATGCCCACCTTTTTGTTGCGGGTCATCTCCACCGCCTTTCTGGCGCCGGGCTCGATCACACCCAGCAAAGGCAGGTCAAATTCCTTGCGCAAAACATCCAGGGCCAAGGAGGAGGCTGTGTTGCAGGCCACCACCACCATCTTGACCTTATATTTGAGCAGGACCCGCACGATTTCGCGGGCATAGCGGATGATGGTCTCGCTGGACTTGGTGCCGTAAGGTACGCGCGCCGTGTCCCCGAAATACACGATTTTTTCGTTGGGCAGATGGTGGATCAGTTCCCTGACCACGGTCAGGCCCCCCAGGCCCGAATCAAACACGCCGATCGCATCCTGCGCACGCTTATTCATTGGCATAATCCAAAACGCCGCGGGCGATGATCTCCGCCATTTTCTGGCGGTATACCGGCATCATCAATTTGCGGTGCTCCTGGCGGTTGGACAAAAACCCGGTTTCCACCAGGACCGCCGGGATCAAGGTATTGCGCACCACAAAGAAATGGCAGTTGCGCATCCCATTGCCGCGCACCTTCACCCCCAGCTGGCCGCGGGCCTCCCTCACGATCAATTTGGCCAGCCTCTGGGACTGCCCGGGCTTGTAATCGTTCATCATGTCCGTGACAATGGATTGCAGCGTTGGAGAATCCTCGGCGCTCAAAGACTTAAACAGGACATGTTCATTGTCCAGCCGCTGCACCTCATTCATGTCCTTCCTGCCGATGGCCTCCAGATAATAGACCAAAAACCCGTTGACCGTATGGTCCGGGTTGGAATTGACATGCACGCTGACAAACAAATCCGCCCCGCTTTTGGAGGCGATTACGGTCCTTTCCGGCAGGGAGATAAAATCATCCGTGCTGCGGGTCATGATCACCTTCACCCCCGCATCTTCCAGAAGGTTCTTGAGCCGCTTGGCCACGTCCAGAACAATGTCCTTCTCATCCATTCCGCCGGGGGCCATGGTCCCGCGGTCCTTGCCGCCGTGGCCGGCATCCACCACGACCAAATGCGCGTGCGCGCTGCTGCCCACGGCCTCAAAGCCTGCCACCGGCACCCCGAAAGGCGCCAGGACCTTGGCCTCGAAATCTTCCGGCACATAAATGGTGCTGTGGTCGCGGCGCAAGGGCGCGCTTAAAACGATCTGCCTCTGGCCCAAGAGCACCGTCGATGATCCCACCAGGGCCTTGGACACATTGCCCCGGTACTCCAGCATCACCACCTGGGTGATGCCGTCCCATTGCCAGTTGACATGGTAGCGCGCGCACACATCCTGCAGGGGCACGCCCTGCGGCAGGCTGGGCACGGCCGCTGGCCTGCCTCCGCAGCCGTGCAGGGTCAAGACCATCAGCACATAAATAAGGGCCCTAACGATCATGCATCTTAATCCTGGGGTGGTTCAACGGCATTGGTCCTTTCCGTCAGGAAAATCACGGTCTCTGTTTTTTGCATCAAGCGGCCGCGGCTGCGAAAGACCAGGCCCACGATGGGGATGTCTCCCAGCAAGGGGAATTTGCGCGTGCGCTTGATTTCTTCTTCCTTGATGAAGCCGCCGATGACGATCGTGGTGTTGTCCGCGGCCATGAACCGGGTCCTGGCTTTCAGCACGCCGGCCGCGGCCGTGGCCACCTGGGGGTCAATGGCCAGAGACAGGTCCCCTGATTTGAGACGGGAAAGCCACACATCCAGATGGATGTCCTGTTTGCTGAAATCCAGGCCGGCAGTGGCGCCGGTTGTGATTTTAAGGGGCGGCTGGGAATATTGATTCATCTGCCCGGCCATGTCCAGCGCGTCGAGCAAAACAGTGTAATCGTCCTGGGACACGGTCCCGAAACTCAGGCGGTATTTTTTATCGCTCCAAAGCGGGTCACTCTCTTTTTTCAAGGGGACGGTATGGTAATCGGAGACGATGGCACCCCAGTCCACGCCGGCGCGGTGCTCATCATTGAGAATGATTTGCACCACATTGACTTCCAGCGTGACCACATCCGGCGCTTTGTCTTGAGACCAGGCTTCTGGAGCGCCCAAGATAAAACAGAGCATAAATATAAAGGCAAATCTTAAATGCATACAATCATTTATAATGAGAATTTAAGAATTTGGCAATAAAAAAACCCTCCAATCGCTCATCAGGGCAAATCCGCGCCGCCTGCCGGATCCGGGCATCATAGGAACGCTTTTGCCATTGTGTCAGGCAGGGATAGGTGGAAACTCCGGGCCAGGAAACCGGCGCCAGTTCAAACTGCCCCTCGGTTTTTCTCAAAAACCAGTCCACCACTTCCTCGTTCTCTTCCGGCGCAAAGGTGCAGGTGGCATAGACCATGCTCCCCCCTGGTTTAAGCAAGCGGCCGGCATTGAGCAGCAGCCCCTTTTGCTTGTGGGACATTTCCTTGATCTTGCGCACGCTCCAATACGCGAAACTTTTAGGCTCATCAAGCCGGAAGCGGCCTTCTGAACTGCAGGGCGCATCCACTAAAATCTTGTCAAAAAGTTCCGGAAAAGCTTTCATCCGCCGGCCGTCGGCCGAGGCAAGCTCGGCCTTGGCGCCTGTCATGTGCAAAACAGCTTTGAGCCTGTACAGCCTGGACCGGATGGGCTCATTGGCCTTGAGCACGCCGAGATTTTGCATGTGCATGGCGATTTGGGAAGTTTTGCTGCCCGGCGCGGCGCACAAATCCAGCACGCGCTCATGGGGCCGGGGATCCAGGGCCATCACCGGCAAAAGGCTCTCCAGGCCCTGGGCGTAGAACAGCCCGCCGCTGACAAGCGCTGAGTCCAGGACCCTGCGGGCCTGCGGGGCATGGACAATAACGGCATAGGGACAAAAATCGACCATTTGAAAAGCAAGGCCCTGTTGAGTCAACAAGGCCTTGGCTTCTGCGATGCTGATTTTAAGCGTATTGATGCGAAATGATGAGAAGGCCCGGGGGCCAAAGATCCCCGCCGGCCTTTGGGGAAGGATGAGCTCAAGCCTTTGTGCGAACTCTTTTGGAAGCGCGGGCATAACAAAAACAATCAACGGTGTGGTCATTCACCATGCCCACGGCCTGCATGAAGGCATAGCAGATGGTGGAGCCCACGAAATTAAAGCCCCTCTTTTTTAAGTCCTGGCTCATGGCGTCGGACTGGGGCGTCCGGGCAGGCAAGGCCTTCCAGTGCGGAAAATGGTTTTGGACGGGCTTGCCGCCGACAAATTGCCAGATGTATCTGTCAAAAGACCCGCATTCCTTTTGCACAGCCAGGAAGGCCTTGGCATTGCCGACGGCGGAGGCGATTTTCAGGCGGTTGCGGATAATGCCCGCATCGCCCAGCAGCGCCTTGATCTTGCGGCTGTCATAGCGGGCAATCTTGGCGGCATCAAAATGGTCAAAGGCCTTGCGGTAATTTTCCCTTTTTTTAAGGACCGTCAGCCAGCTTAATCCCGCCTGGGCCCCTTCCAGGATGAGAAACTCGAACAAGAGCCTCTCCTCATGCACCGGCCTGCCCCATTCCCGGTCATGATAGACGATGTACAGCGGGTCCGATGAGCACCAGCCGCAGCGCTGTTTCATCCTAAAAAATCCTCGAGAGACAATTGATTTTCCCAGACGATCGTGTTATATCTAAGAAGGAGATGCCTATGTCCAGACGCCATGGTTTTACGTTAGTGGAGATCATTACCGCCATGATCATTTTAGCCATCACGGCCACGATGGCTGTCCCCATCTTCAACAATTATTTGACCCAACAATCCGCCAAGGCCGCCCAAAACAACCTGATCAGCATTTATAATGCCCAGAAAATATACTATTTAAATAATGCGGCTTTTTGTTTGAATAATACAGCGGCCAGCGCGGCCTGCAGCGCCTCCACAGGTGATGCCAATTGCGGGGATACCCTCACGGCGATCAATTGCAATTTACCTTTAAATATCACTGATAATTATTTTACTTATATATGCTCCACGGATGCCTCCGGCTTTAACTGCCAGGCAACCAATAAAACAAACTCCAATCTCTTCCTCAACGTAACCAATAACCCCATCGTTGTTCCTTAAAGCCTCTGCCCTTGACCCGGTTTGCTTTCCAGGGAAAAATGTACTATACTTCAATTGAGTGGTTTCAGGCTCAACATGTGACAGACAAAAACGGAGGGTACTATGTTCCGGAAAAATGTTATCATATTTTCTTTTATCTTCACCGCCATGATGGTGGCCGCGCCTCTTTGCCAAGCCGGCAATACGTCCAATGGTAACAGCAATCAAAGCAATCAAAACAACAATCAGAACGGTAATCAAGGCTGTAACACAAATAACGGCAACGGCAACGCGAACGGCAACCAGAACTGCACGAATGGCAACAATGGCAACGGTAACAACGGCAACGGAAACGGTAACAATGGAAATGGTGTTAATCTTGTGACCAGTGGTACCAATCCAAGCTGCACCCAGGTTGCCGGCAGTTCAAATTGTCCTTAAAAGCCTCATACGGCCTATTAGGACAGACCTGCGATAGGGGCATCCGCAGACACATCCGCGTTGTAATCCACCCCATTCATTCCAAAGCCAAAGAGCTTTAAAAAATCGCTGTTGTATCCCTGGACATCCGCGATTTGGGCCAGGTTTGCGTTGGAGACAATGGCCCAAAGTTTACCCACCTCGGTTTGAACATCCTCGCGCATCTCATAATCATCAATACGCACGCGGCCCTGGGCGTCCGTGGGGATCTGCCCCAAAGGACGGTCGTTGTACAGCCGCTGGGCAAAAAGGCGGCTGATTTGGTGGATGCAGTCTTCATGCAGGCCCTTGGCCTTCATCACCTTCATCAGCAAAACAAAATAGAGCGGGATAAACGGTATGGCTGAAGAGCTTTGGGTGACCAGCGCCTTATTGACCGAGACCAGCGCCCTGCCCCCGGTTTTCTTCAAGCGCTCATCCAGGCGGATGGCTGTGGCCTCCAAATCGTCCTTGGCCGCACCGATGGTGCCGTTGCGGTACACCGGCGTTGTCACATCGGGCCCGATATAGGAATAGGCTACAGTGACGGCCTTGGGCGCCAACAAATCGTCCTTGAGCAGGGCCTCGATCCACATCTGCCAGTCTTCCCCCCCCATGACCTTGACGGTCTGGCGGATCTCCTCGTCGCTGGCAGCCTCCAGGGTGACCTGCGTCACGGCATTGCTCTCGAAATCGATGCTTTTATTGGTATAAGGCTTGTCCTTGGGCTTGAGCACGGATTTATACACCTCGCCGGTCTTAGGATCAGTCCTGCGGGGTGAAGCCAGGGAATAGATCACACAATCCACCTGGCCCAAATCCTGTTTAACGGCAGAGCACACTTGGCGGCGCATCTCATCCGCAAAGGCATCGCCGTTGAAGCTTTTGGCGTAGAGGCCGGCCTTGCGGGCGGCCTCTTCAAAGGCCGCGGCATTATACCAGCCGGCCGTGGCCGTGCGTTTTCCATCGGTGGGCCTTTCAAAAAACACGCCGATGGTCGCGGCCTGACAGGCAAAGGCGGCGGTGATGCGCGAGGCCAGGCCGTAGCCGGTGGAGGCTCCGATCACCAGGACTTTTTTAGGGCCGTGGGCCACCGGGCCTTGGGATAGAATATAATCGATCTGCTCGCCCACATGCCGGGCGCAGCCGGCCGGGTGCGCGGTGGTGCAGATAAATCCCCGGATTTTAGGTTGAATGACCATAGATGAGCCCCAA
The DNA here is from genome assembly GCA_964483785.1 of uncultured Planctomycetales bacterium. Lineage (GTDB taxonomy): Bacteria > Omnitrophota > Gorgyraeia > Zapsychrales > Fredricksoniimonadaceae > JABDGZ01. The sequence continues at coordinate 11,108 of CAZACW010000047.1, read as the reverse complement.
GAATATCATAAAGATGTTTTTTTGGCAACGATGACTATGCCGGAAGTGGTCAAAACGAAACGCTGGCGGTCCACGGCAGGGTCAAAGCCGATCCTGGCCCCTGCGGGGATGTCCACATCCTTGTCGATGATGGCGCCCTGGATCTGGGCCCCCTTGCCGATGGTGACGCTGTCCATGATTACGGAATTCTTGATCAGCACGCCGTCCTTGATCACCACATTGTTGGAGACCACGGAATGCTGGATCTGGCCGCTTTCCAGAACACAGCCCCCGGCCACCAGGGAGTCGATGATGGTGCCGGGCGTTTTGCCCGTCGTGTACACCCTTAAAGGCGGATAATGATGGTGATGGGTCCGCAAGGGCCAGGACTTGTCATATAAATTGAACTTAGGATTGGCCCCGCACAGGTCCATATTGGCCTGGTAATAGGAATCGCGGGTACCGATATCGCGCCAATACGGGGTCTCGCTTTCCTTGGCAAAATCATAGGCAAACACCTTCAGCTTGCGCGCCACCATTTGAGGGATGATATTTTTCCCGAAATCATGGTCGGAATCGGCCTTGCCCGCGTCCATGCCCAGCTCTTTTTTCAGCACATCGGCGTTAAAGAGGTAGATGCCCATGGAGCCGAAAATGGCCTCGGGGTTTCCGGGAATGGTCTTGGGCTTTTCCGGCTTTTCCTGAAAGCCCACCACCATGTTCTGCTTGTTCACCTCCACCACCCCGAAATGGATGGAATCGTTCTTGGGCATGGTGATGCAGGCAACGGTCATGTCCGCGCCCTTGTCCAAATGGTATTCGATAAGTTTGCGGTAATCCATTTTGTACACATGGTCCCCGGCCAAAATCAGGACGAGCTTGGGATCATAATCGCCGACCATGTTCAGGTTCTGGTAGATGGCATCCGCGGTGCCGCGGTACCAGTCGCTGGAAATGCGCTGCTGGGCCGGGACCACGTCGATGAATTCCCCCAGCTGGTTGGAATAGATGTTCCACCCCTCGAGGATATGGCGCTGCAGGGAAAAGGACTTGTACTGGGTCAGGACGAAAATGCGGCGCAGGCCGGAATTCACGCAATTGGAAAGCGTGAAATCCGCGATGCGGTAAATGCCGCCGAAGGGCACGGCCGGCTTGGCCCGGTCGCGGGTCAAGGGGTCCAGGCGCTCGCCCTTGCCGCCGGCTAAAATAAAGGTCAAAACGTCGCGCATTCCGATCCTATCTCTTGGCAGGACGCTGTTTTGATTTATGGCCATTTATAATATCATGAATTTTTCCCACATCAACCTTATCTTGCATCACGGCCTTAGGCGCCCTGGCCAAAAGGTCCAGCGCCTTGTTGTCCTGCCCAGCCTCGGCAAAGGACCTGGCCAGACCCAGATAGCCCTCCGGATTGGAGGCGGATGATTCCACCACCCGCTGGAACTGGCGGATGGCCCCCTCATAATCCTTCAAATTCTCATAAGCGTGGGCCAGGCCCAGGCGGGCATCCGTATTGCCCTGCTGGTACATGGAGCCCAGACGGTAATTTTCAAAGGCCTTTTTGTAATCTTTGCGTTTGGTGTAGATCTTGCCCAGCATATCATAAGCAGGCGCGTCATCGGGCGCCACGCGCAAAGCTTCCTTGGATTCCGCGATCGCGGCCTCCGGCGCGCCCAGCACTTCCAGGATATAGGCCCTGCTGTTAAAAGGAAACGGGTCGACCCGCTTGGTGCCTAATTTCTGCAGGTCCATGGGACGGGGCTTCCATTGGGCCAGGTTGACGGCGAAGCGGTCGATGAAGGGCTGATTGTAGGGCGTCTTTTTCAAAAAAATGGCCGCGTCATCATCCAGATACACCAGGGACCAGTTCTTGAAGCTGTGGAACATTTTCAGGCACTCCCGGGGGATCTGCTGGTGGGCATTGTTTAAAAAGGCGCCGGTGATATTGTCCTTGCGCTCATAGTAGGCAAAGGAATGGGGATTGCCCAAGGTCCAGATCTTCAGGTAATTCTCGAAAAAATCCGCCCCGTATTCTTCCGTCCTTCCGTCGATAAAGACCTTGATGCCGGGGCTGACATTGCCCACGAGATAGGCGCCGGAATTGAAATCATTGAAAAAATTGCCGTGGATCTTGTTGCGGACTAAAAAATCCACGGCCTTATACGGGTACACGCGCTTGGACACGCCGAAAAATTCGCTTTTGCGGCTGTAATTGTCAAAATCAAAATACCCGTTGCCCACCATCCCCAGGCTGTAATTGAACATCCAGTAGATGATCCCGAGCTTAAAAAAGATCCCGGTCAAATGCTTGAATTTGACGGAGGAAAAACGCAAAGGCACCAGGTTTTCCCAGGAAAGGGAAATGAGATTGACCATGAAGACCATGTAGGCGGCCGCCGCGAAATAGATGAGATTGCGCACCGCGGCCAGGGAAAAGGCCAGGAAAATGCCCCAGACCAAGAGGCCGCTGATATCCACCTTGCGCCGGTTGAAAACAAAGCTCAGGGCGGAGAGGAAAATCAAGACCTTGTAATAACAGTAGGTCTCGGTCCAAAGGGTGGCCTGCGTAATGGGCTTTTGCAGTTCCAGGATATGGTGGAAAAAAATCTTGTTGTCCCCGGCAATGCGGAAAAACACGCTCACCGGGTACCAGGCGCCTTTGAAGGTCAGCGGATTGACGCAGCAGGCCAGCACGATCAGGGGCAGGATTTTTTTAAGGGCGTTGTATTCCCCGTCCTCCAGACGGCCGACGGTGTTCCACGCATAGGGCAGGGGCAGGTGCCGCTTGATGAATTCCGAGACAATGCCCAGCAGCACCAGCACCGGCCCAAAAAAGAAAAAACCGTGCGTGTTGCTCCAGAGCACCTGCAAAAACACCAGGGCCCAGACAGCCCAGCGCTTGGCCGTATGCAAAGAAAGGATATAAATGTAAAGCACGAAAAACAGGAGGCTGAAAATGTCCGGACGGATCGTAAAGCGGGATTGATACACCAGCAAAACCATCAAGAGCATGAATACGGTCAGCCATTGGCGGTCGCGGCCGTACCCCAGAAACAGCAAAAACAAAAAAGTCATGGCCACCACAAAGGACTGCATGGCAATGAGCCCGTCAAACCCAAAATGGCTCTGCACCAGATAGACCAGGACCTGGAACAGCCATTCATGATTGACCCAAGGCCTGCCGGCAATGGTGCAGGAGAGCACATCATAGCCGGGGACAAAGCCGTGATGGACGATCCACCAGCCCATGCGCAGATGCAGCCAAAGGTCCAAGTCCTTGATCTCGAGGCTGGAGGTAAAGGTGATCAAGGCAAAAAGCACGCCGATGGAAAGCCAGCCCAGGACAAGACTTAGGTGCCTGAAAAAACGGTCGCTCATATCCCTGATTCAGATAATGCGTTAATCTTTAAAGTAAGCGGCTTGCAGCAATTGCCGCGTATAAGGGTGGCCGGGAGAATCCATGACGCAAGAAAGCCCCCCCTGCTCCACGATTTTCCCTTGGTACATGACCGCTATTTTATCACTAAAACAGCGCACCAATCGCAAATTATGGGAAATAAATAGGGTGGTCAGCTGAAATTCCTGCTTTAAGCGGTTAAGCAGATTGATGATCTGCTTTTGGACCAAAACATCCAGCGCTGAAACCGCTTCATCCAGGACCAGGACCTTGGGCGAGGCCAAAAGCGCCCTGGCAATGGCAACGCGCTGACGCTCCCCGCCGCTGAATTCATGGGGGAAACGCGGCAGGACCTCGGGCCCAAGCCCGACCGCCAGCAGCATTTTCTCCAGGACCTGGTCCGAAGCATGCCGGCCCCGCAAAGCCTCGTTGAGGATTTCCCGGACATTCCATAACGGGTCCAAGGATTGATAGGGGTCTTGAAAAATCATTTGCAGGCCGCCTCGGGGCGCCTGGATCGATCCTGTGTCCGGCTGGATCAAACCCATGATCATCTTGGCCAGGGTGGTTTTGCCGCTGCCGGATTCACCGACAATGGCCAAATGCTCTCCTGCCTGAAGGCCCAGGCTGATATCATCCACGGCTTTCAGCGGGCCGAACGATTTGGAAACATGCCGGATGTCCAAAATATTCATTGAAACGCCTCCACCAAGGCCCTGGTATATTCATGCTGGGGACGGCCGTAAACCTGGGCCACGGCCCCCTGCTCGACGATACGGCCTTCCTTAAGGATGATGACCTCATCCGCCAAGTGCGCGACCATCCCCAAATCATGGGTGATCAAAAGGACCGTGATATTCCTGGTTTTAAACCGCGCTAAAAGATGCATGATCTTGACCTGCAGTGTCATGTCCAAGGAAGAGGTGGGCTCATCCGCGATGATCAAGGACGGGCCGCAGACCATGGCCTGGGCCGCCATGGCCCGCTGGCGCATGCCGCCGCTTAACTGATGCGGAAAACATTTGTAAGCGCGTTGAGGGTCAGGCAATTCCACCTCGGCGAGGGTCTGCAGGATTTTGCGGGTCCTCTCCTGCCTGGAAAAATCCGTATGCGCCTGCAATGCTTCATCCATCTGGCTTCCAATGGTAAACAATGGATCAAACGCGCTCAAAGGTTCCTGAAACACCATGCCGATGCGCCTGCCGCGCACAGACCGCATCTGATCTTCCGTCATCATCCGCAAGTCCCGGCCTTCAAAATCAAGGCGGCCCTGCCGGATCTTCAAGCCGGGCGACAATAAGCGCAGGATAGAAAGCCCGATCGTGGTTTTGCCGCTGCCCGAGCCTCCGGCGATGGCCGTGATTTTTCCCGCCGGCAGGTCAAAGGAAATCTCTTTTAAAATGTCCTTAGGGCCTGCGCTGACAGTCAGTCCTTCGACGCTTAAGAGGGGTTTCATCACAGGGCCCTCCCTGCTGCCGCGTGCAGCAGTTTCTCTGCGTAAGACCGGTTCTGATAAGCATTGTCCATATTGGGATCGATTTCAATGGCCTTGTCAAAATCCACCATGGCCTTGGCCAATTGGCCGGTTTTGCCGAGGGCCACACCCCGGTTATTGTAGGCTTGCGCGTACATGGGATTCAAAAAAATGGCCTTGGTGTAATCATCAATGGCCTGGTCTAAATGGCCCAGATTATTTTCGATAATCCCCCGGTTGACAAAGGCCTTTTCATTGGGCGAAAGGCGGATGGACCTATTCAAATCCGCCAGGGCCTCAGGCCAACGGCCCTGATTAAGATAGGTACAGCCGCGGTTATTGAGGGCCTCGACGTAATTGGGATTGATCTCAAGCGCCTTGTTAAAGTCAGACATGGCCCGGTCATAATCACCCTGCTTGAAATACGCGAAGCCCCTGTTGCCGTAGGCCCTGGCTTTATGCGGCGATTCATGGATGATATTGTCCCACAGGACAAGTTCATTCTGCCAGACCTTGTTGCGCGCATACGTCATCAGCGCCAAAACCGCCAGGACCATGCCTATGGTCCGCAGGAACAGAGGCCTCTGCGGCGCCATTCTCCCCAGGACATTCACGAACGCCAAAAAAAGCCCGAATGAAATCAGGTAAAATTTATGCTCAAAAATCACATTGGAGCGGGGCACCATATTGATGGAAAAGGTGATGAGCGTCCAGGCCAGGCCAAAAGCCGTCAAAGGCGCCTTGAGGCGCAGTCTCGCGATCAACAGGATCAACACCGTCAGGACGATGAGCCCGGCCAGGGTCAAGGGCGGGTGCAGCAAGCCGCTCGAAGCCGGATAATCGTAATCCAAATTCTGATGAATGGGCAAAACAAAAAGTCTTAAGAAGGTCAAAAACACCCTCATCTGGGTCAAAACATAGCCGGACGGAGTCAGGTCTTCCCCGTCGTGGGACAAGGACGGGGTGGCGTTGGCCCAAACGCTCTGATTATGGATATTAGGATCGGCGTGGACCAGTTTGGCAAACAAAAGATAAAGCAGGACCGAGCCAAGGGCCAGGAATAGATAAAATATCTTTTTATCCTGCTTAGGGAATAAAATCCATTCCACGGCCCAGATCGTGGCCGGCACGGTGATCATCACCTCCTTGGTCAAGAGGCCCAGCAGCAGGGTCATGCAGGCTGTCCCCCAAAAAAGGGCCTTGGGCCAGGCCTGGTCAGACAAGCGGCCGCGCAGATAAGCGTAGACAGTGGCCAGATAAAAAACCGCGGCCATGGATTCAAATCTTTGGGCAATATAACTGACCGCCTGGGTCTGGCCGGGATGCACCAGAAAAAGAAAGGCTGTGCAATAGGCCAAATCAAGCTTAAGGCCCGGGACCGGATACATTTGAAAAAGCCGGGCAGCCAGGGCCCAGACCAGAAAGGTGCCGGCCAGATGCACCAGAAAATTAAAGACGTGATAGCTCCAGGGATGCAGCTGGGTGAAATAATAATTCAAGGCAAAGGTATAAAACCCCACGGTGCGGGTCATGGGAAAGGTGTGCAGGATCAAATGCACCCGGCTGAATTGGCGGATAAAAGAATCATTGACGATGTAGGTGTAATCATCAAAGACAAAATCATGGCCAAAGGTCTGGCCATAAATCAAGAGACTTGCCGCAACCAGCAATAAAATCTTCAAGGTTTTGAGCATCCCATTTCCTTAAAAGCCGTTTTCCCCCGACGCTCTCTTAAGCGCATCGATGAATCCCGGATTGACCGCGGTACCTAAGGTCCTGGCCGTTTGCACATCCTCCCAGGCTTTTTGGTATTCCTTGAGTTGAAAATAAGCAAAGGCCCTGTTGTTGTAGGCATCGCCGAAATGGGGGTTTAAGGCAATGGCCTTGTTAAAATCCGCGAGGGCCTGGGCCAATTGGCCTTGGGAGCCGTAAATGAAGCCGCGATTGCTGTAGGCATCGGCATAATGCGGGTCAATGTCGAGGGTCTGGTTAAAATCCGACAAGGCCTGAGGCCATTGGCCTTGACGGGCTTCGGCCATGGCGCGCGCATACACCTCCTGGGCCTGCTTGCTTAAGACGTGGATTTCATACCGGCGGATGGTGTCCGCGTTCCCGGCGTTGCGTCTGACAAAAATCCTGGCGCCTTGATCAAAGAAAACCAGCGCCCATTCCGGATCAGCCAGGCGGTTTTCCAGAAAGCGCTCGGCCCAATAGGAACGTTCAGGAGAACAAAATATCACGTTAAAATGGTATTGCCCGTCCATGATGTGCCAAATGCTGTCCTTCCACTGCATCAGCTTATAGGTTTGGCTGACAAAATGAGCGGGAAAGGCCGCCTCCCCCCTGTTATCGATAAATAATTTCTCCCGCGGGCTCAAATGAAAAATCAGGTAACCGCCGATGCCGTAATTATTAAAAATCGGGCCGGTCAGATGCTCCTGTTTAAAAAATTCAGCGGCCTGATTGGAGCTTGAGACAATCCCAAGGCCGTGCCTGGGGCTTACGTCAAAATGGATCAGCAGGGAAACCAGGACCCCTGCGCCAAGCAGCATGATTTCCAAGTTTTTCCTCAATGTCTCCGTCGCAAATCGCGTGAGCTGATGTACGGCAAGGGCCGCTGCTGGCATCCCCAAAAAGCCATAAAGGCCTATCAGCCGGTTGGTTTTCATGGCTGCCGCAGATAAAAGCAAAAACAAAGACAAGACCAAAGCATAATTTCTAAATCCATCACGTCTGATCAAATAGATCAAGGCACACAACAAGAGTGCCGCGCTGGCCATAAAATAAAATAACACAGGCCAATACAAGGTGATTCTCTCTTGCAAAATCTTCCATACCGGAAAACTTTCCACAATGGGAAACGACGCTGATTTGCCCCAGGTGTCAAAGAGCACGCCAAAAATTTTGAAACCAAACGGATTGATCAAGCACGAGGACAAGAGGCCAAGGGACAATCTAAAAAATATCCAGGCCTGTTCCTGCTCTTGGTTCATCCGTGCTTGAAGGGCATAAAGAAGGACTAAGAGAGGTCCCAGGATAAAAAAGATATGTGTATTGGCCCAGATCACCTGCACACAACACAGCCACAAAAACAGGGCCCTGGCATTAAACCGCTTTTGCCGGAAGCTTTCCAAGGACCACCAAAAAATCCCGCAAAAAAGATAACTTAAGCCCTCCGGCCTGATTTCAGAACGAAAGGAAAGAAAAGGAAAACTTAATAGGCCTACGGCGCAAGCTGTCAATAAAGAGGTCTGCCGTCGGCAGCTGTGGAAAAAGAGATAAAAACTGAGCAAGCCCAACAGAACATAGACCAGGCCAAGGCCTGTAAACCCGCAAAAATACCAAATCCCATAACAGAAAACGCCGAACAGCCAATGATAATTAAGAAAAGGATAATCAGGGTGGGTGTAGGAATAATAATTTTTGTAAAAGACGTCCCATTGGCCGTGGCAGATCAGCTCGCCGTTCTTGACGTGGCGGCCGAGGTCTGAGCCAAGCAGTTCAACGGGCACAGCCAATTGCCAGCCCAGCCAAATCAGTATCAGGGCCGGCAAGGCCCATTGGCTTGGATTAAATGAAGGATTGTTCATGTATGAATTAGGGGACAGCACCCTATTTTTTTCCATGTATACGCTGAAAAATAGGGCGCTGTCCCCTATTTTCCATCTCCCTGAAACATCGGATCAAAGGCATCGCGCAAAGCATCGCCCACCACATTGAAACTCATCACCGTAACAAAAATAAAAAGCCCGGGCAGCAGGATCCAGGGCGCGAACATCACCGGCACAATGGCCATGGCATCTGAAAGCAAATTGCCCCAGCTCGGGACAGGGTCCTGGATCCCCAAACCGACCACACTTAAACCCGCTTCGGACAAAATATATGAGGAGATGGTCAGCATCAAGGTGGCGATGGAAAAGGATATGGTCTGCGGCAGGATATGTTTGAGGATGATGACAAAATCCGGCACGCCCAGGGTCTTGGCCGCCAGCACATAATCGCGCTCCCGAAGGGAAAGCGCCATGCCGCGGATGATCCTGGCCAGGGAGGCCCAGCCGATCAAGGCCAGGATCACCACTACACTGGCATAGACCTGCACGGAATTGAAATTCTCCGGCACCGCGGCCCTTAAGGCGAGCATCAGATAAAAACCCGGGACCATCATGAACATCTCGCAAAAGCGCATCAGGACAGCGTCCACCCACCCGCCGTAATAACCCGCGATGCCGCCGACCAAAAGCCCCAGCCCGAAGGAAATGATCACCCCGCCAAGGCCGATGGACAGCGAAATCCTGGCCCCGTACCAAATCCTCGAAAAAAGATCGCGTCCGCGCGCATCCGCCCCCCACACATATAAACGGCCGGGCCGGGCTACGCTCATCAGCCTGCCGCCTTTAAAAAATTCCAAAGGAAACTTTTGGCTTTGATCGATCACATACACCCGGCGGTGCATGGCATCAAAGGTCAGCCTGCGCTGATACACGAAAGGACGGACCAGGCGCCCCTGGTCAAAAAATTCAATCGCCGTCGGCGGGCAATAAGAAAAATCGCGGTCCTCATCTTTGTAAGCATAGGGGCTGATAAAATCCGCCAGCAGGGCCAGGCCGTAAAGCAAGGCCAAAACCCAAAGGCAGAGCATGGCCATGCGATTGTTCTTAAAGGCCTCGAAAGCCATGTCGATGCGGCTACGGGGTGTTTTGGGCATAACGGATGCGCGGATCGACCCAGGTCAATAAAATGTCGGCAAAGATATTTCCTAAAACCAACAGCACGCCGGCCAGCAAGGTGGAACTCATCACCAGATACACGTCCTTGGACCGCACCGCGGTCAAAAGCAGGGAGCCGAGGCCCGGCCAGGAGCAGACGATCTCAATCAAGGCCGCGCCGCTTAACAGCGAGGCAAATTCATATCCTAAAAGTGTCACCAAGGGATTAAAGGCATTGCGCAGGGCATGGCGGTAGATGACCGCGTTTTCCGGCAGGCCCTTGGCGCGGGCCGCCAAAATATACTGCTGGCGCAAAACGCCGAGCATATTGCCGCGCATCACCCTTTGCAAGGAAGCCATGGACGATAAAGAAAGGACAGAAGCAGGAATGATCAGATGAAGCGCCGTGTCCTTGATTTTACCAAGGAAGGAAAGATCGTCGTAATCCGGGCTGTGCATGCCGCCTAAGGGCAGTCCTCCCCATTGGCTGGCCGCGTATAAGACCAGCACTGCCAGAAAAAAACCCGGCGTAGAAAAAGCCGCGAAGGAAAAAACAGAGAGCAGGCGGTCAGCCCATTGATTGCGGCGCAAGGCGGCCCAGATGCCTAAGGGAATGCCTATCCCCCAGGTCAAGATGAGGCTCGTCAAAGACAATATAAAAGTATTAAACAGGCGGCTGCCTAAGACATGGGTGACCGGGACATTGTAATAAAAGGAATATCCCCATTCCCCGTGCAGGATGTTCAAGACCCAATGGCCGTATTGGGCCGGCAAAGGATCGTGGAGATGATACAGCTTTTCGTAACGGTCAACGGTTTCCTGGGAGATTTGGGGGTTCAGGCGCAGGCTGTCGAAAAAACTGCCCGGGGTGGAATGCATCAGCCAAAAGGTGAAGAAACTGACAGCCAGCAAAAGCAGGAGAGTCGAACACAGGCGCTGGAGGATGTGCTTGAGCATTTAGGAAAGAGTTTAACCTAAAAGCCCTTTTTTTTAAATAATTAATTTCCAGCCTTCAGCCCCAATAACGGCAGGACAGAAAACCATCACAACCCCGGGGGTTGTGATGGTCTAGGGATTATATCTTCCCAAACATGCGCTCAACAGGATCTGGAAGATCCGGGCATTGCCCTTGAAAGGAGAAATCTTCGTCGGTGTACGGCCATTATGAGGGTAGCGCCTGGTGGAGGGGACTTCGAGGCAGCGAAAGCCGAGCCGCGGGGCCCGGCAGGATAAATAGGCCAATAATTCATAGGTGATAAAAATGTCCCTCAAAGGCGCTACCCTAACATCCAGGAGCATGCCGCGGCTGTAGCCGCGAAAACCCTGGGTCGTGTCTGTCCAGGGAAAGCCGGAACAAAGGCTTATCAAGGGCGCATGGACCAGGCGGATGGCCATGGACCTCAATACAGGCGTATGTTCCGCTCTGCCTCCGGGCTTGAAACGGGAGGCTTGGACAAAATCATAGCCCTCCTGCAGGGCCTTGATCATAGGGGGAATGTCCTTGGGATCATCCTTGTCATTGCCGTCAATGGTCACAATGCCCTCATACCCC
>CAZACW010000046.1:0-18361 GCA_964483785.1 uncultured Planctomycetales bacterium | reverse complement strand
GGCCCATTTCGGTCCTGCCAAAGGCATCAGGGATAATTCTGTTTTTCTCGTAAGGTGAAAGGTTGACCCAAAGATCTTTTTCGGGAATCGTTAATGAGGCTAAGAAATACTTGATCAGTTTGTTAGCTTCTTGCTTTAAGTCGTTAGGTGATTTCCCTGGGGTGCTTTCAGATTCAGCGGTTGATTTGGTTGGCAGCGTGCGAGCAACTGCGAGTGTCCGGCTTGAGGACCTTGGGGACACGTCCCTGGAAAGCGGGACATGTCCCCTGGTTGGCAGCGCTGAATCGCCTTGGTCTAAGATAAAATCAAAACGAAAGGGATTATCCGGATGGACTTTAAGGCCTTTAAGCAGCGGCGGATTAAAGGCAGGGCTTAAGGAAATCATTGTCCCTGGGGCAGGCAATATCAGCTCTTGGGCCCGGGCATCAGGAACAATGATATTTTGACCCAAAAAAGCAAAAAGCACCCATAGAACAACTACTAATCTTAAATTAAAAGACACGGAAAGAGTATAGATGATCAGTCTTTATATTTAAGTTAAGAACTCATTAAAAAATTTTAAAGAAAAAATTTTTACCGCAGGCGGGACAATTGCACAAGATTGTCTCTGGCTTGGGTGAAGGAAGGGTCAAGGCGCAGGGCTTGCTTTAGGCTTTGATAAGCGTTTTGCTTCTGGCCCAAATGAAGATAGGCAAAGGCCATATTGTTGTAAATCGCCGGGTCCTGACCATCGATGGAAGCGGCCATTTTAAGCTTGGTCAGGGATTGGGCCCATTGGTTCTGCAGAAAATCATTTTCCGCCCAGTCGAAAAGGATTTCCTTCCTGATCTTGGCGTAAAATTGCCCTGAAACCGCGTTGGCGGATTTCGCGGCATAACCGGACATGATCTGATAGGCCTTGGAAAAATGGAACCTGGCTTCCCGGGGATGGCCGCGGAAATAATACGCCTTGGCCAAGAGCAAATGCCCCCTGCCGAATTCCGGTTCATAGCGCAGCATCCGCTCGAACAAGACGATCTCACTGCGCCAAAAACCGTTTTGATACCAGGTGAGCACCAGGCAGACAAAAATGACCAGACCCAGCAATAATTTCTTAAAATGCATCAAAAACCGGTCTGCCGCGCTGACTAAAAGCAGAACAATACCGACGATGGGCAAATACAAAAAATGCTCGGGGGTCAGAATCAACGCGTATTCATTGATCAAGGGCGCGATGTTCAAAACCGGCAGAAGCGCGGCCAAAAACCAGCCCAGGCCAAAGTAAAGCGTTGCTCTTGCCTCCTTGAATCTTTGAACAGTCAAGACCAGGACCAATACAAAAGCCAATGCCCCTGCCCAATGGGCGGTCTGGGGCCCAAGAATATTCGTACTGCGGTAATAATGCAGGTCCGCGGGCCAGACAATAAGGCGCAGATACATCCCAAGGTCCTGCGGGATGGCCGCCAGACGCAAATAAAATTCATACGGAGAAACCGCGATGGCCTTGAGCAGGGAAGCGCCGGTCACGGCCTGGCGCAGGGCCAGCAACACAAGGGTCGCCAGGCCAAAAAGGACCCACGCGGCCGGGTTCTTTCTGTCCCGGTAACAGTCTATGACGATGATCAAGGGCACAAACATGGCAGCCTGTTCCTTGCCCAAAAACGCCGTTGTGAAGCACAGCAGGGCCAGGACAAGTTTCTCCCGCACATAGGCGTGCAAGGCCAATAAAACAAAGAAGGCCATGGCCAAATTCGATATGCCGGAAATACAGCTGACCGCCTCGGTCTGCACCGGATGGATCAAAAATACAAGGGCCGTGATCCAGGCCACATGCACCGGCCAGCGCAGGGCCATAAGCAGGCCAAAAACCAAAAGTCCGTTGGCAATATGCACCAGATGATTGACAAAATGAAAGCCGTAAGGATTGGGGCCCCAGATCCAAAATTCGAGACGGTAAATGATTTCCAGGAGGGGACGGTAATAGGTGTTGAGGCCGCCGCGGGCCGCGGGCACCTGAAACGCGCTGTACCAATGCGTAAGGTCCCGGATGTGCGGGTCCTTGAGGATAAACACCACATCATCGTGGACAAAGGGGTGCTGGATGCTGTTGACAAAGGCCAATAAACCGAAAAAAACCAGCGCCAAACCGCCGGCCCGGCCCATCAACCCCCTATTTCCTTTTTGAACCGCGCGGCAAAGCCCTTGATCTTTTCAAAATACCCGTCGATCTCGACGGCCACGGCCTGCATGCCGTCGGTCTTGCCGTCGCGCGCCATCAGCTCCAGTTTCAGGCAGGCCGCATGCAGGGGCTTGGCCGAGATATTGCCGGAAGACCCCTTCATGGAATGGGCCACCTGCTTGATCTTGGCGATGTCGCCGGAGGCAATGGCCTCGCCCAAGGACTGGCGCTTGACGAGAAAATCCTCCTGGTAAATATCGAGCAATTCATTGAGCAGTTCCTTATCGTCCTGCACACGCTCCATCACTTCTTTGACGTCGATGATGTCTTCGTTCATAAGGGCCTTTCTCTAATTTTTAAACCTTTGGGTTGCGAGTTTAACGATCTCCTCATACAGCAATTGGCGGTCAATGGGCTTGGACACATAGCCGTCCATGCCGGAGGCCAGATATTTTTCCCTGTCCCCGGCCATGGCATTGGCGGTCATGGCAATCAGCGAGACATGGTGCCCGGTCTGCTTCTCTTCCCGGCGGATCACCTGGGTCACCTCGGTGCCGTTGAGCAAGGGCATATTATCATCCATCAGGATCACGTCAAAGGTATGGTCGTTCAAAAGATTCAGCACTTCCTGGCCGTTGCCCACCGCGGTGACCTTCCAGCCGAATTTCTCCAGGATCCTCACCGCGATGCGCTGGTTGACCGTATTGTCTTCCGCGACCAAGATCCTTAAGTTAGCCAGCTCCGTCGGCACCTGGGGCGCCCCGGAGGCCGCAGCGCTCTTGACATGCAGTTCCAGGTCCGGCTTAAAATTGAAAATCACGGTAAAGCGGAAGGTGCTGCCGTGCCCTTCCTTGCTTTCCACTTCCAGGTCGCCGCCCATCATCTCCACGACCTTTTTGCAGATGGCCAGGCCCAGGCCGGTGCCGCCGTAGCGCCGGGCCGTCTCATTGTGCGCCTCGGTAAACACGTCAAAAATATGCGGCAGGTTTTTAAGGGATATGCCGATGCCGCTGTCGATCACTTCAAAGACCACCTGGCAGTCCTTGGCAGTCAGGGCCTTTTTCCTGGCATTCACCTGGACCCGGCCCTTGTGCGTGAACTTGATTGCGTTGTTGACGAGATTGACGATGACCTGGCGCAGCCTCACCGGGTCGCCGATCAAAATCCGCGGGATCTCGGGGTCGATGGACCAGACCACGTCCACCCCCTTGTTGCGGGCCAGAATCATCAGGCCTTTGCAGACGTTTTTGACGATGTCCCCCAGATTGATTTCAACTTCCTCGATCACCACCTTGCCGGATTGGGCGCGGGAAAGGTCCAGAATGTCGTTGATCAGGCTCAAGAGATTGTCCGCGGCGTCCTTGGCCACGATCAGATTGTCCCGCTGTTCGCCGGTGAGCGAGGTGTCCAGGGTCAAATCGATCATGCCGATGATCGCATTCATCGGGGTCCTCACCTCATGGGACATCTTGGCCAGAAAAACGCTTTTGGCGCTGTTGGCCTCTTCCGCGGCCAGTTTGGCCTGCAGGATAAGCTCATGGGAACGCTTGCGGTCGGTGATGTCCTGCAGCATGCCGACGGAAGCGATGATCTTGCCCCGGTCGTCCTTAAGGACATTGACGGAGAGGTCCACGTCGATGACCGTGCCGTCCTTGCGGATCACCTTGGTCTCCACATGGTGCTTGAAGCCGCTTTTGCGGATATTCAAAGACCGGATGACCTTCCATTCCTCCGGCGGGTACAAGCTCTGCAAGGGCTTTAAATGCAGGTCCTGGGCCGTCATCCCCATCAATGTTTCAGTGAAGCTGTTCCAGGAAACGATCCGCTCGCTCTCATCCGACATGGTGATGGCCGCCGCGGAATTGTCCAGGATGATGCGCAGTTTGTTTTCGGATTCGCGCAGCTGGCGCTCGACCTTTTTGGCATGGGTCACGTCATGCAGGATGCAGATCGTGCCGATGTCCTGGTCCTTGTGGTCTTTTAAGGCCGACAGAGAAATGCTGACATCGAGCAGGGCGCCGTCCTTGCGCTTGATGTTTAAGGAGCGCAGGCGCTTCCAGTCCTGCGCAGGGCATAAGGCGCCGAGGGGCTGGTTAAAAAGGTCTTTGCGGCCCATGCCCAGCATCTTCTCCACCATCTTGTTCCAGGCCACGATCTTGGCCTGGCGGTCGGTCACGATGATCGCGGCCGGGGAATTGTCGAAGACGGCCTTGAAAAGGTGTTTGGACTCGACGAGGTCCTTCTGCAGCTGATCCTCGAACTTGCGGTCCTTGCTTTTGTCCATAGACTATTTTTTGGTCAATTGGATGTTCTTTAAGATGGCGATGATGTTAAAGATCCCCACCACCAGCCCCAGGATGATGAGGCAGATCTTGAACATATGCACCCATCCGGCATGGAGCTCCGAAGGCTTGACGGCCTGGATGAGAAGGGACACCAGAAAAACGATGGGCAGAATGGCAAAGCCGCAAATCAGGAAGGTGAGCAGGGAAAACACGAAGGCGATCAAAATGACATAACAGTTATAGCTGCACAGGTTGCCCCTGGACATTTTACTGGCTGCTCTGCCGATGCGGTGCATAGGATTATGTTACCACCGAATGTTGGGTGCGCCAACCCCAGAAGTATTTTCTTAGCGTTCGAATTTGACCACTTGCTGCCACCAGGCATGGCTGTCCCAATGGCGGGCCTGCTGCCACAGCCGGCGGGCACTCCGGGTCTTCAGATATCCGGGGGCCCGCTTGAAAAAATTGCGGGCCACGGGTTAGCCGTTTTCCGCGTATTCCTTGGCCTGGATCAGGCATTCCAGGATGTCCGCGTCGCGGGCCGTGATGCTCTCGAGGGAGGACTGGCGCTCGTAATCCGCGCGCATGGCCTTTAAGGAGGCCTTGACCTTTCCGTCGAGAAAGGCGATCTGGTCGGCAAAGGCCTTGGACTCGGCCTTGCGAAAATCAATGTAATAGTGGCCCATCTTGTGCAGGTCATTGATGCGCGCCTCGTGGATATCATTAAAAAGCGTCATGGTCAGCACCCGGTAGGGGTCAACGCCTTCGCAATGGGCCAGGTAATGGCCGATCACGGCGCAGCGGAAGCAATGTTCAGCCACGGTCTCGGGGTTTTCGATGCCGGCCACCCACCAGCCGCTGCGCTTGACGCGCTTCAGGAGCCCTGCCTCGGCGAAAAAATCCAGGGCCGGGGTCTTAGATTTTCTGCTTTTTCTGACGGAGGATTTCATAAGCTAAGATGGAGGCCGCGTGGGCGACGTTCAAGGACATGCGCTGATTTTTCATGGGGACCATCACCTGCGCGTCCAGTTTTTTAAGGATGATGTCCCGCACGCCTTTGTCTTCAGAACCCATCACCAAACTCAAAGGAAAGCGCAACGGCGCTGCGGTCAGGTCCTGGGCCCCTTCCACCACCGTGCCCACGATCCAGAAGCCCTTGCGTTTCGCTTTTTCGATGGCCTGGCCCAGATTGGAGACCTTGGCGATGCTGACATAATTCTCGCCGCCGCAGGCGACCCTTAAAACGGATTCGGTCACGCGCACCGATTCCGTCGATGGGAGAATCAAGTCAAAATCGCCCAGGGCCCCGCAGGTGCGGATGATTCCGCCCAAATTCTGGGGATCGTTCAAACGGTCCAAAAAAACCGGCGTCCGTTTTTTGTCCAAGGCATTCTGGAGCAAATCTTCCAGCTCCACATAGGCAAACTCATCGATCTCGGCCAGAATGCCCTGGGTGTTGAGGTTCTGGGCCAATTTCTGGATCTTGGTGTGGGGTACGGTCGCGACGGTAATGCCCCACTGATGGCCTTTTTTGCGGACATAATTCAAGTCCGCGTGGCCTTCGTCGATCATGATCCGGCGGATGGATTTGGGATTGGACTTTAAGCGCTCGATCACCGGATTTTTGCCGTATAATTTCATATAAATTGTGACCATCACAACCCCCGGGGTTGTGATGGTCCCTTATGACCTCCGCAACCCCCGGGGTTGCGGAGGTCCACTATTTCTTGATTCCTAAGCGTAGATAGAAAAGCGGCTTTAAAATGCTCCACCAGCTGATAAACGGCACCATCTTGGTATAACCGCCCAGGCTTTTGGGCGGATAAATCTTGGTCACAAACACCTCTTTAAACCGGTACCCTAAGGTCATCACCTTCCATAATATATACGGCTCCAGTTCATAGGTGTCAAGCCAGGCCTGGTTGAGATTGATCCGCTCATCGCTGAAAATGCTCAAGCGGATGGCCCGAAACCCGTTGGTGGTGTCTGTCACCCGCCGGCCGGTCAGGATGGAAAACATAAATGGATGCAGGCGGGTGGCCAGCTTGCGGTAAAACGGCATCTGCCCGCCGGAGCCCACCTTGCCCAGATACCGCGAGCCCTGCACCAAATCATGCTGATCATGCAGGATCGGCTCCAAGAGCTGAGGGATCTCCTGCGGATTGTCCTTGTCGTTGCCGGCCATGATCACGATGATCTCATACCCGCGGCTTTGGGCATACTCAATGCCGGTGCGGATCGCGGCCCCCACTCCCCTTCGCCGGGGATGTTTGACGGTGTTGACCCCCCTGTCCTTGTAAGCGGCGATCATCTGCGTGGTGCCGTCATCCGAACCGTCATCCACGATCAGATAATCCGCCTGGCCCGGCATGGGGCTTGCCAGAAACCGCTCGATCACCCTGCCCAATTTGACTTTTTCGTTAAAAGCCACCGGCACAATGAGGACCTTGGATTTCATACGGCGCTGACAATATTGTTTTGGATGCGGTAAGCGGCGCCGCAGGAACATTTCAACTCGTCGTTGAGCTTGCGGCCGCAGCGGCAGACATAGCTGATGGTGCGCGCCGGGTTGCCGACAACCATGGTATGGGGCGCAACATTCTCCAGCACCACACAGCCGGCGCCGATGACGGCATAGGCGCCGATGGTGACCCCGCACATGATGGTGGCGTTGGCGCCGATCGTGGCCCCTTGCTGCACCAGGACCTTTTCCAGGGTCCAGGCATCCGGCCGGTGGCTGCGCGGATTGCGGTCATTGATGAAAACCGCGTGCGCGCCCACGAAAACATCGTCCTGCAGGGTGATCCCGTCAAACACCGCGACCCCATTTTTCAAGGTCACGTGATTGCCCACCACCGCCCCCCGCTCGACATAACACCCGTCGCAGATATTGCAATGCTCACCGATCACGGCGCCTTCCAGGATATTGGCATGGGCCCAGATGCGGGTCCCATCGCCGATCGCGGCGCCGGGATGGACAATGGCCCGTTCGTGTTTAAATACGCTCATAATTTGACCAGTTCCCCGCCCCGGTGCATGGATTCGCCGATCGCGGCCAGGGTGCGCACCACGTCCGCGGCCTTGCCGGCATCAGCCAGGGCCGGCGCTTGATGCTTAAAGACGCACTGCAAAAAATACTGGGCTTGGGCTTTAAGCGGCTCATTAAACCCGATCTTGGGGATGGTGATGCTCCCCTCGCGCGACAATAGCTGGAATTCGCCGTAGGTCTCATAATACACCGAGGTTTTCTCCACATGCTTATCGTACAGCTTGATCGGCCCCTCGGCATCCAGGTCATCCCAGGCCACCATTTTATGGCTGCCCACGACCGTGATCTGGCGCACCTTTTTAGGGTCCAGCCAGCTTACATGCACATTGACCATGACATTGTCAGGATAATCCAGGGTGGCAAAGCCCAGGTCCTCCAGATTGCCGCCCAAGCATTTATGCCCCCTCGCTGAGACCGAGATGGGCGATCCGTTAAACAGGAAATTAAAAATCGAAATATCGTGCGGGGCCAGGTCCCACAGCGCGTTGACATCATAGCGGAACGGCCCCAGGTTCGTGCGCTCGGAATGGGCGTAATGCACCTTGCCCAATTCTCCGGAAGCGATATATTCGCGCAGTTTGGCAATGCCCTGATTAAAAACAAAGATATGCCCGGCCATCAGGATCTTGTCCTTGGAATGGGCCAATTGGCCCAGATGCAGGCATTCTTCAGCGCGCATGGCCAGGGGTTTTTCGCACAAAACATGTTTGCCGGCCTGCAGGGCCTCCTGCGTTATTTTAAAATGGAAATTGGTGGGAACAGCGACGACGACCGCATCGATGGCCGGATCATCTAATATGGTTTTGTAATCCTTGGTGGCGCGGATATCCGGGTAAAGGGCCTGGATGGATGAGAGGCGCTTTTCATCCAAATCCGCGCAGGCCAGGACGCGGGAATCGGACAATTGGGAAAAAATGCGGATATGGTTCGGCCCCCAATGCCCGCAACCGATGACGCCGACTGAAATCAAAACAGTCTCCTTTGTTAAATTCAACCCATTATACTGAAACTCCCCTAAAACCCAAAGTTTTTCTTTGCGCAATTTTGATTGCCAATGCCTTTGGCCATGCAGTAGAATAAGCCCCGATGCGAAAGATCAAAGCCATTTTTGTCATCGTCCTGGGCCTGGCCGCGGGCCTGAATCTCTTTCAGGCCTATGCCCAGGCCCTGCATCAACTTCAAGACCGCACCACCATCCCTTTGCACAGCTTAAGCTACCCGTTCATGGGCCTGGAACATGTCTTTAAGGGGGTGCGCAGCGTCGGATATTACACGGACAAGGACCTGGACAATCCCATTACCATCGCCCAGTATGAACAGGCCCAGTACGTGCTGGCGCCGACGGTGCTGGATTTAAACCACACCCCCTATCACTGGGCGATCTTTGACTGCACCAGCCCCCAGGCCGCCATCAGCGCCATGAAAAGCCTGGGATTTACACCTTTAAAAATCAATCACGGCCTGATCCTGGCCTTTAATCCGAACGGGATTTGACCGATGCTCTACGGCATAGGCTTGAGTTTAAGTTTAGCGGCCGGCTTCCTTATAATAAGGCTTTGGACAGGCGGGACGCTTGTTTTGGTCCTGCAGATCTTGCTGGGCCTTGCCCTGGGTTTGGGGATCGACGGAACTGCCGCTTTTTATGCGCACCTGATTTTCAATCAATTCAATCCCTGGTTTGCCGTCGGGATTGTTGCCGGCGTCGGCCTGGTCCTGGCCTGGCGGGCGAAGCCAAGCCATCTTTTAACCGAAATCGTTGCGTCGCTCAAAAACACTTCCTCCCGTGAGACGATTTTAGGTCTTTGCACTTTAGGCGTGCTGGCACTCCCTTTGGCAGTCGGCGCCCATTACTATCCTTTGGGCGGCTGGGATGCCTGGTCCTGCTGGAATCTCAAGGCCAAATTCATCTATTTGGGCCAGGACCATTGGAAGGACATGTTCGGCCCCGGCCTTTGGCGCAGCAACACGCATTATCCCCTGCTCTGGCCCCTGATCAATGTATGGTTTTTTGATCTGGCCGGACATTATGACCAGCAGATCATCGCCGTCAACAGCATCATCGTGGCCCTGCTCTCTGCCGGTGTCCTGCTGTTCGGGCTTTTGGCGTTAAGATGCCGCTTATGGCCGGCCATCGCTTCGGCTGTTTTGGTCACGGCCCTGCCCTTGAACGTGACCCTTTATACCAGCCAATACAGCGACAGCCTGCTGGGCCTTTATCTTTTGTGCGCTTTAGTCTGCCTGCTTCTGGCGGAACACCACAAAACGCCGTCGCTGAAGGTCCTTGGCATGGTGTTTTTAGGATTGATGAGTTTCACCAAGAATGAGGGCTTGATCGCCGCCGGTATTGTGGCCCTGCTGGTTTTTTGGGAGGGACGCGGCCACAAAAAAGCATTAAAGGCCCAGATCACTGCGCTTGGCCTGGCCCTTTTGCCGACAATTCTCTTCATGCTTTTTATAGCCCCCAAAAACGAGGCTTTTATCAACGGACTTGGCTCCGGCGTCAAACCTTCCAATTGGACACGTTTGACCTACATATTAGTCTTTCCCTGGCTTGAATTTGTCTCTGCCAAATGGAACGGCTTTTGGCTTTTGACTTTTGCCGGCCTCATCCTTTCCGGGCGTAAATCTTGGCAGAAGAGCTTAAAATTAATAGGTTTATCGTTGATTTTATATTTGACCGCGGTGCTGTTGTATTACCACATCAATACCTTTTTTGAGATCAAATGGTGGCTTTCCCAGACCCTTTTCCGCATCCTTTTTGCCTTGGCACCCACCATGGCCCTATGGGCCGGCCTGGCCATCTGCGCTTAACAGACCCTTCAAAAGATTTTTTGGCAATTTTAATATAGATATGACATACTTTGGGTAAGCAACGCAAATTTGATGAACAGGTGCATGATAAAGGTTCCCGGATGCTTTTAAACTTCTGTTGACCCGAATGTGACTCGACTCTTTTATAAAAAGTTTCATTCGGGTCGGCTATTTTTAAGGAGACCGTAATGCAATTGTCCCAATGGAATTTGAAGGTCCTGGCCCTGATTTTTCTTGCGGTTTTTTTCGTTTCATCCAATGCCCGGCCATCGCTGGCAGCTCACGCCGCCTCCAAAATTTCCAATACAGTACAAAACAATTTTAACGGGACGCAGACCCTGTTGGGCCATGTGCCTTCTGAGAATGCTTCATCCAGATTGATCAGGCATGCAGGCGCTTCAGAAATCTTAAATCTTAACATCCTCTTGCCCTTGCGCAACCCCTCGCTTTTGGATTCGACCCTCAAAGGCCTTTATGATCCCCAGAGCCCTAACTTCCATCAGTGGTTGACGCCTGCGCAGTTTACCCAGGAATTCGGGTACAGCGGCTCAGAGATTTATCCTACCCAAATCAAAAGCTACTTGAGAATCCAGGGGCTGACCGTGACCGGCCAATCAGCCAACGGGCTTCTTCTGCATGTCCAAGGCACGGTCCCTGCCGTCGAAAAAATATTCAACCTGCATATCAACCATTACCGGAATTCAAATGGAACCTTGTATTATGCCCCGGACGTGAATCCTTCCCTCCCGGCGTCCCTGGCCGGAAAAATCCTGGCTGTCAGCGGCCTGGACAATATAGCCAGATTCAAAGCGCATATCCATCGTTCCCTTAGGCCCGTCATCACCACAGCTTCCTTTAAACCCGGCCTTGCGGCGCTCAAAACAGGCGTAGGCACCGGGCCGCAAGGTTTGATCGTTCCCAGCGACATTAAAACCGCTTACAACATGAACACCATTCCTTCCACCGGCACCGGCCAGACCCTGGCCCTGTTCGAATTGGACGGTTATGATCCCGTTGACATTCAAACGTATGAAACCCAGTTTAACCTCCCCAGCGTCCCTGTTGAGCCCGTGCTGATTGATAATTTCAGCGGCGTCCCGGATTTCACCTCCAGCGGCGGGGCGATTGAAGTGGAAGCGGACATCGAATTAATGGCTGCCTTTGCTCCGGGCGCCGCCAAAATCCTGGTTTATGAAAATGAGAATACCAATGAAGGCTGGATCGATGAATGGTCCAGGATCGCCTCGGACAACAGCGCGAAGATCATCAGCTGTTCTTGGGGAGCGGATGAGCTGAATTCTCCCAGCCTGCCCTTTGACGTGGAAATCTTTTCCCAAATGGCGGCCCAGGGACAGGCTGTCTATGTGGCGTCGGGTGATTCCGGCGCCTATACCCCAAGCTTAGACCCTATTGATCCCGCTATCCAGACCTTTGCAACGTCCGTCGGCATCAGTGTTTTGTCGACCAATGCTGACGGTTCCTACAAATCCGAGTCGGCTTCTAACTATGGCGGAGGCGGCGCCAGCCTGACGCAGTCCATTCCATTTTATCAAATCACGGCTGCTGCCAATGCCCCGTCCGATGCCTTTGTGTCAACATCCACACGCAATGTGCCGGACGTGGCCCTGACCGCGGACCCCAACACCAGTTATATTTTAGACATCGGCGGTTATTGGTATGGCGTTTGGGGTTCCAGCCTCTCTGCCCCCATCTGGGCGTCCTTTATGTCCTTGGTCAATCAAGGACTCGGAGCAAACGCCCCGCTGGGCTGTCCCAATGCCGTTTTCTATCAGATCGCCCAGGGCGGCAATTACGCCAATGATTTTCACGATATTACGACCGGAAGCAATACCAATCCCGATTCTATTTTCGAGGGTTATCCGGCAGCTGCAGGCTATGATGATGCCACCGGCCTGGGGTCGTTCAACGGCTTGAATTTGTATAATGATCTTATCAATCTCTTTGCCTTTACATCAGCTCCTTCCGTACCAGCCAATCTCGCCGCCAATGCGGACTTCAATGGCCAGATCCTTTTATCGTGGAGCGCATCTGCCGGGGCAAGCTCCTACAACATCAAAAGAGCAACAGTCAACGGCGGGCCCTACACCATTATCGGCACTTCCAACGGCCCCAATACCTTTTACACGGACAATGCGCTCACCCCGGGGAAAATCTATTATTACGTTGTCTCAGCCGTTAACGCCAAAGGCCAGAGCGCAAACTCTGCGCAAGTCTCAGCAGTGCCGGCCATCACATTGCCCGATGTGCCTACCGGTTTACAGGCCACAGGAAGCAACGCCCAAATACTTTTGAGCTGGAATCCCAGCCTCAACGCCATCTCTTACAATGTCAAAAGATCCAGTACCGGAGCAGGCCCGTACACAACCATTGCCAATACTCCCAACACCGACTATACGGATAACGTGAAAGGCACCTACTTTTACGTGGTTTCAGCCGTCAATATAGGCGGGGAAAGCGCGAATTCCTCACAAGCCAGCGCCACGGCCGCGGCGGCTGTCCCTTCTGTGCCCGGCAACATTGGGACCATCAATGGGAACAATCAGGTGCAGTTGTTATGGGACCCCAGCCCAGGAGCGGCTTCCTATATGATCCAGCGGGCTGTTGCGCCTTTTACCAATTTCAGCACCATCGCCTCTGGCGTGACATCCACCTTCCTCTCTTTCGGCAGTCCCAGCCTCATCTATACGGATAAAACAGCGGTCAATGGCACGACGTACGGATATCAAATCATCGCTGTCAACGCGGTGGGCCCAAGCGCCCCGTCGGTGCTTGTCAAAGCGACACCAGAGGCCGCTCCGGCAGCGCCCGTTGTCCAAATAGCAACGGACAAAAACGGCATTGAATTGTCCTGGAACGCTCCGCCGGGCTCTGTCACCTATTTGCTTAAAAGATCGACCATCAGCGGCGGTCCGTATGTTACGCTCCATACGCTCGCGCAAACCAGTTTTACTGAAAATAAACTCACAGACAATGTGGTCTATGGGCAAACATATTATTTTGTCGTTTCAGCCCAGAACGGCAACCAAGTCCAGGGTCCTGATTCCGCCCAAGTCAGCGCGGTCTTCAATGTGCCGACCCCGGCTGTGCCGACGGGATTGGCAGCCATCGGCGGCAATGCCCAGGTATCTCTGACATGGAACGCGAGTTTGGGCGCCGCCGGATATTCCATTTTCAGATCTAAGACCAACGGCGGGCCATATTCCAACATTGGCTTGGCTTCCACCAATGCCTATGTGGATAATGCCCCTGATGATTTATTCCCAAGTTTGGCCCCTGTCAATGGCACGACCTATTATTATGTGATCGAGTGCTGGGGCCCTGGCGGACAGTCCGCAGCTTCTGCCCAGGTATCTGCGACACCACAGTTTCCTCCATCGCCCGATGGATCGACATTGACCGCGCCTTCGACCGGCAACCTATCCACGGCCGTCGGTGTTTGGACCTTCGGAACAACTGCCAACACCAATGGCTATCCCATTTTGCTAAACGGCAATTCAGCCGCAGGCGGTTATGCCTCCCTGATGCTTGTCTATAACAGCGGAAAACTTTACGTAAAAAATGTCCAAAATGCCTGGTATCTGTGGAACGGTTCAGGCTGGACTGCGGTCAATGGCGATCCCAGGCTCCCGCCGCCTGCGCCTTCTTCGGATGGTACAACCCTGACAGCTCCTGCGGCCGGCAGTTTAATCACCTCAGCCGGCACCTGGACCTTTGGGACAACGGCCAACTCCAACGGCTATCCCATTTTGCTTAACGGCAATCCAGCCGCCGGTGGTTCTGCCTCCATGATGCTTGTCTATAACAGCGGAAAACTTTACGTAAAAAATGCCCAAAATGCCTGGTATTTATGGAATGGTTCAGGCTGGTCAGCGGTCAGCGCTGATCCCAGGACCCCGCCGCCGACACCTTCTCCGGACGGAACGACTCTAACCGCTCCCTCAACCGGAAATTTGCTTACTGCGGCAGGGACCTGGACCTTTGGGACAACGGCCAACTCCAACGGCTATCCCATTATGCTTAACGGCAAATCAGCTGCCGGCGGTTCCGGCAGTTTAATGCTTGTTTACAACAAGGGCCAACTGTATGTCAGCAATACTTCAGGCGCCTGGTATCTCTGGAACGGTTCAGGCTTTACCGCTGTCAGCGGCGATCCCAGAAACGCTCCCAAACCTTCACCGGACGGGACGACCTTGACCGCTCCCTCAACGGGAAGTTTACTCACTGCGGCAGGGACCTGGACCTTTGGGACAACGGCCAATGCCAACGGCTATCCCATTTTACTTAACGGAAAGTCAGCATCAGGCGGTTCAGCATCGATGATGCTTGTTTATAACGGCGGGACGATGTACGTGGAAAACACGCAGAATACCTGGTATCAATGGACCGGGTCGGGCTGGACCGCAGCCGCCAAAGACCCGAGGACTTAAACGCGCTTGATTTTTTTGATTTTGTATTTAAGGGTGCCTGCGGGGACCTTGATTTCAAGGGTCTCTCCGGCTTTGTGGCCCAAAAGGCCCTTGCCGATGGGCGAATGGATGGATATTTTGTTCTCTTCGTAGTTGGCCTCTTCAGGCGAGACCAGCATGTAGGTCAGCTCCTCGTCATTCTCCAAATCCTGCATCGTCACGATCGCGCCGATAAAGATCTTGTCCGCCGGGATGTTCTCATTCTCAATGATGCGCACATTGGCCAGCTTCCCTTCCAGCTCGGCGATGCGCGCCTCATTGTGTGCCTGCGCCTCCTTGGCCGCGTCATATTCCGCGTTCTCGGAAATATCGCCCTGGGCGCGGGCCTCGCTGATGGCCTTGGCGATTTTTTGGCGCTCAACGGTCTTTAAGGCCTCCAACTGGCTTTGCAGCTTATGGAAGCCCGCTCTGGTCAAATAAACTTCCTGACCCATATTACATCGCCTCAATGGCCTTGATCATAATGGGGACCACGGCCTGGGCCTCTTCCTTGCTTAAGCGGCCCAATTTGGTGAAGCTCCACTGGCCGTCGATCTGGTTTTCGCGGGTGACCTGCAGTTTTTTGGGCGCGCCGTTGTAGGAATACACGCCGACGCTGATGCGGGTGTTCTGGAAATCGATCACCTCTTTGAACGAGGAGATGTCCAAGCTTTGGTCGTAAGGCATGGTTCGTCCTTTCCTTAAAAAAAATTGACAGGTTGGATGGCTATGACAGGCCCGGAAGATTAAACCCGGGCATGTTTTTCATTTTGTTGGCCGCCGCCTGCTGGGAGCGCTTGATGGCCGTGTTCAAATTTTTCAAAAGTTCCATCTGCACGCGGTTTTTGTTGCCCGCGTTAAGCAGTCCCTCTTCGATGTCGATGGACTGGAAGATCTGCGCCCCGTTGATGACCAGCTTGATCCCGCGTGATTCCCGGACTTCGATGATGGTGGCTTCCAGCTCTTTCTTGAGCATGTCCGCCTGTTTCTTCATCTCCATCATTTTCTTGACTTGGTCGATCATGCCTTCTCCCTAAATAATATAAATTTTATTGAAAGTATTTTATACCCTAACTTTCGGTTTTTGGCAAGGACTTTAAAAAAAGGGGACGTCTCCCAATTAATTAATTGGGAGACGTCCCCTTTTTTTATTGCAGCCTCAGGGCCAGATCATACAGGCTGGTCACCAGGAATTTCCTCAAAAACAGGATGATCAAAAAGACGATCACCGGAGAAATGTCCAGGGCCATGTGCGGCAGCATGCGCCGCACCGGCTCCAGGATCCATTCCGTGGAACGCACCAAAAACTGCACCAGCGGATTGTACGGGTCAGGATTGACCCAGCTGATCAAAGCACGGATCAGCACCAGCCAATACAGGATGGTCAGCAGAAGATTGACGATATAGGCGATGCCTTCGACAAAATTGGCCAGGACAAACATAGTTAAAAGACCTTGAACAGGTTCCCCTCCACTAATTTTTCATCCACGCGGTTTAAAAGCTTCTTGAATTTGATGGAAATGTATTTCATCTCATGCAGGACATCCTGCACGCCCTGGCTGGTGGACTGCAGGGAGACGGCCGTGGAGGTGATCACCGCGGCCATGTCCTCCACCTCCAGCGGGTCTTCCCCGATGATCGGGGCCGTGGGGTCAAAGACCTTCAAGTTATGGTCTTGGCTGATCTCGATGAATTTCTGGCCCAGCACGCCCTCGGTGCGGATGCTGACTTTCGAGCATTTGCGAAACTCAAATTCATACTTTTTGAAAATGTCCAGGCGCACCTTCAGGTTGCGGCCTTCGATGGGCTCGCTCAAGAAATCGATGGCGCCCACGACCCCTACGTCCACGCCGGAAATGCGGATGGGCGAGCCTTCGATGAGGCCGCCCACCTGGTTGAACAGGGCCAGGACCTGGAATTTCTGCTCGGTGAGGCCGCGGTCCAGGCCGATGAAAAACACGCTGACGCCGATCAAGGTCAGGCCCACCACAAAAAACAGCCCTGCCGCCAATTTCTTCAAATACCCGCCGTTGTTCTCCATGTTCCTCCCTAGGCTATGGCCTTCTGCAAAAACTCCCTCACAAACGGCTCCGGGGACCCCTTCAACTGCGGGGGCGTGCCCATGGCCGCGATCCTGCAGGCATTGATGATCATGATCCTGTCAGCGATGCGAAACGAATTGTTCACGTCATGCGATGAAATCACCGTCGTGGAGCCGATTTTTTGGGACACCTGGCGGATCAGATCCGAGATGTCGCGGCTGCGGATGGGATCCAAACCCGAGGTGGGCTCATCGCACAAGAGCACCTTGGCGCCTAAGACAATGGCGCGGGCCAGGCCCACCCTCTTTTTCATGCCGCCGCTCAATTCATCGGGCATCTTGCCCTCTTCCCCTTCCAGGTCCACCATTTTCAAGACCTCCTTCACCCGCGCCGTGATCTCCTGGCTTTTCATCTTGGTGTGTTCCCGCAAGGGAAAGGCCACATTGTCATACACGTCCATGAAATCGTACAGGGCCCCTTCCTGGAACAAATAGCCCATATTGCAGCGCACCTTCAAAAGCTGGCTTTCCCTTAAGGCGTCGATGTCCACCCCGTCGATGATGACCTTGCCCTGGTCCGGCCGAAACAGGCCGATGAGATGCTTCAAGAGCACGGTCTTGCCCGCGCCGCTAAGGCCTAACACAGCGATGATCTCTCCGCTGTTGACGCTGAAATTGATGTCTTCCAGGACCGGCTGGCCGCCCAATGTCTTGTAAAGGCCCTCGACCTTAATCATTGTCCCGGCGCTCCCAATAGCGGAACTTGTTCTTCTCGAATTTGGTGTACAGGCGCTGGTAGGGCTTGACCGCGATCTTCTCCACAAAGACCTGCACATCCCTGTATTCG
Source organism: uncultured Planctomycetales bacterium (assembly GCA_964483785.1). GTDB lineage: Bacteria > Omnitrophota > Gorgyraeia > Zapsychrales > Fredricksoniimonadaceae > JABDGZ01. The sequence goes on along the minus strand of CAZACW010000046.1, from coordinate 704 downwards.
GCGACCTGGAACACCTCGGTGTCCTGCAAGACCTCGAAATCATTGGCCGGGTACCATTTGAACCCGTCAAAGAGAATGGGTTCCCCGCCGCGGATCCAGCCGGCCTCGATCAGCGGGGCCGGATAACTTTGCACCTGGCCGTCATTGCCGGTGCTCATCGACATGCAGCCCCCGCTTGACACCAACATCAGGATCCCGAGGCCGAATCCCAAGGCCTTATGCCGATTGCCCATACCCTACCCCCAGAAAGTTAAAATAAGTTTGGTCAAGACCGTGTTGGACACGATCACCGCGATATAGGAATACGCCACGGCCTTGGTGGTGAAACGCCCGACGCCGATGGCCCCTCCCTGAGTAAAAAAGCCCTGGTAACAGCAGATCCAGGCGATGATGACGGAAAAAAACACCACCTTGATAAAACCGCTGAAAAAATCCACATAGCCCACGGCCTGCAGGGTCTCGTGGATGTAAAAAGCGGTCGGGAGCCTGGCCTGGGTCACGGCAATGATGAAGCCGCCGGCCATGCCTAAAAATTCGGATATGATCACCAGGGCCGGCAGCACCAGGATGCAGGCCAAAAACCTGGGCACCACCAGAAACTCGACGGGATTGACCACCATGACGCGCGTGGCCTGGATCTGCTCCTGGGTGTTCATGGTGCCCAGTGCCCGAATGCGGCGATTCATGTTCAAGATCATGTCTGG
>CAZACW010000045.1:0-18448 GCA_964483785.1 uncultured Planctomycetales bacterium | reverse complement strand
AGCCATTTTACCACGTAGGGTGTGATTCCCTTATTTTTTACCGGACACTACTGTTGTATTATCATCAATCAACACCGTTATTTTCGATATTAATGGCATATCTTGCGATAGTAATTTTTTTATCATTCAGAGAATTAATTACGTATTATAGAACACAACAAGGCAATAAACGTCTACAACTCGTTTATATTCTTACAGCTTTTAGCGTTGGTTGGGCAGGGGGCGTAACAACTTTTTTACCACCCTATGGTGTAATGCTTTATCCAGTATGGCATATTTCCATATGTCTTTATGCTCTTTTACTAACCTACGCAATATTTAAATATCAAGTCCTCGATATCCGAATTGCTTTAACACGGTTAATGATTTTTGTTTTTGTCTACACTCTTGTTTTAGGTATCCCATTTATGCTGGCTTTTGGCTGGCAAGCATCGTTAAAAAACTCATTCGGGGCAAGCTGGTGGATTGTACCTTTGATTGTTGCGACAGTGATGGCCACCATCGGCCCGTATGCTTATATTTTCATTCAACGTAAATCTGAAAACCGTTTAATGGAAGAAATTGATAAGGCCAAGGAAAAGCTTTTTCAAGCTGAGAAATTAGCCTATATTGGCCAGTTGGCAAGTTCCATCATCCATGAAATCCGTAATCCTTTGACATCGATAAAGACCTTTGTTCAATATTTACCGGATAAAGTACGTTCCAATGACAGGACATTTTTAGAGAAATTTGAAACTGTCATTCCGAATGAAATCAATCGTCTGGAGAAAATTGTCAGCCAATTGTTAAATTTAGCAAAGCCTCGCATTTTAAATAAGCAAACTGTGAAGCTGTCAGAAATTGTTGATGCTACTTTAGAATTGCTGAAGGAAAACATCAATTTGAGAAATGTGCGGTTAGAAAGAAATTATTTAATTAAGGACGATCTTATTCAAGGAGATAAGGAACAAATCCAGCAAGTTTTGTTAAATCTTTTTTTAAATGCTCTCGATGCTATGGAAAGCGGCGGCCATCTGTTGATAAAATTATGGCGTGAGGAAAAAGAAAAATCCAGGGTCACGCTTTCTATTAAGGACACAGGATGTGGCATTGGGCCAGAGGATTTAACGAATTTATTTGTCCCGTTTCATACGACAAAGAAGAATGGAATCGGTCTTGGTCTGGTTATCACACAGGAAATTATCAAACTGCACGGTGGAGAAATTAAAGTCGAAAGCAAGCCTGATTATGGGACAGAATTTATTATAGATTTTCCAGCGTTGAAATAAACGAAGGGAAAAATGGGGCCTGTTCAAGAATGAAGAAAGTTAGAACTCTTAAAATCTGCCAGGATTAATTGAAATGACACCTTTTGCGGCATCAGGATTTTTGCTTCTCATAACAAATCTCGCCTTAGCCATCCTCGTATTGTTTAGAGCCAAGCACAATATTACTAATTTGTTATGGGTATTATTTATGTTTGCAATATGTGTTTGGGGGTTTGGTGCCGGTATGATTGGATTAGCCAAAAATCCCATTTCCGCTCTTTTTTGGATGAAAATGGCCCATATCGGCGTCATCTCCATTCCTATACTTTTAATTCATTTTTGTCACTATTATCTGGAAATAAAAGATAAAAGGATCATCATTTTATTTTATCTATTGGGTGGATTTTTCTTTATTGCGTTATTCACTGGACAATTAGTGCCTCCTGCCCAATTATTATTCGATTCGCTTTATTATACGGTACACCCCGCTCTCATCTATCAACTTTTCTTTTTGTTTTGGGTATACTGTGTTGGCTACACATATTACTTAGCTTACAAAAAAATTAAAACAAGTCGTGGTCTCAAACGAAATGAAATCAAATACTTTTTTATGTTTATTTCCATTGGATTTATCGGAGGCGTCTCTAATTTCCTTCCCACATTTGGAATAAAAATTTATCCATATATAAACTTTTTGGTGGCAGTTTTCCCCATAGCGCTGACATTCGTCATCCTTAAATATAAAATCATGGATGTTACCATCATGATTCGGGGAAGCTTAATTTATTCATTATTGGTCACAATCATCACAATAATATTTCTTATTTGTGTTCTTGTATCGGAACATTTATTTAGTCAAGCGATCCATGTCCAAAATATAACTATCTCCATTGCTTCAGCCAGCTTAATTGCCATCATTTTCATACCTCTCAAAAATAGAATTCAAGACATTATTGACCGTGCTTTTTTCAAAGGGACCCCCATAGAAATCGCCCAAGAAAACACGAAACTCAGAGAGGAACTCACTCATACAGAGAAAATGAAAGCGGTGGCCATGATTGCCAGCAGCTTGGCTCATGAGATCAAAAACCCCATCACAGCCATACAAACATTTACTGAATATCTCCCCAGAAAAATTAATGATAAGCAATTTGTTGATCAATATACCCGAATCGTAAGCCAGGAGGCTAAACGGGTCGGTGATCTTATCCACGAACTATTAGCTTTTGCTAAGCCTTCAGATCCAAAATTTGAATCAATAGATCCAAAATCCTTGATTGAAGATGTCCTAAAACTCTTGATCTCTAAGATAGATAAAGCCAGTATTAAAACACACGTTGACCTGACGAATTCCCCGGCAACCATCCAGGCAGATCCTGCTCAACTAAAACAAGCTCTGATGAATATTATTATGAACGCCATTGACGCTATGCCGAATGGTGGAACGTTAAACTTAGCTTGGCATTCCCAGGAAGGTGGGAATTGGGGCGGCTGTGTCATTGAAATCTCCGACACCGGCTGTGGGATTGCGCCTAAGGACCTGCCTCACATTTTTGAACCTTTTTTCACAAAGAAAGAAGCGGGTACTGGGCTGGGCCTGGCGATAACGCAGGGAATAATAGAGAAGCATGGCGGGACAATCAGTGTCGTAAGTAAACTTAATCAAGGAACTACTTTTACAATAAGTTTTAATACAAAATAAAATGGATATTTTTTCATTAGTTAATAGAGAGTTGGCTCTACTTCTAATTTAAATCATTCGCTCGGGGGTATATATACCGGCTACTTAGAAAAACAGAGAGTTATGACAAAAGCGCCTCCTTTTTAAGTTCCTCTTGAGCATTTTTCAAGAGATTTTTAAAATTTTTATTTCCCATCAAAATATTTCTTATTTTCCTTCCCGTCGAGCCTTCGTCGAAGTATAATCTAATCTGTAATTGTCAATTTATCATCAAAAAACCTTTGAATATTTGGAGGGAACATGCTGTTAATCCGATCTTTTCTCGTCGCTGTAATTTTGACATGCTGCTTTGCTCAGAAAATTCTTGCTGAAGGTTCTTCATCGTATTCTGTGGAAACTCCAGATGCTGTTGCTGCAGGGGAAGGGTTTGCTTTTACTGGAGAAGCTAATACTCCAGCAGCTGTTTTTTATAATCCTGCTGGTATAAATCAAATGAAATCAACAGAGATTTCTTTTGAAAACACAGTTCTTGCACCAAGGGGACGAATGACTCAATTGAATGGAAATGTCGTACATGAACAAAATAATGAATATGATATCCCGGATTTTTATTTAGTCGTCCCTGTTACACCAAATAAATTAAGTATTGGTATAGGGTCTGGATCTTATTGGGGTCTAGGTACAAATTGGGGTCCTAATAGCCCATTACAATATGGTTCAACTCATGGAAGTATCAAGGATGTCGATAATTCTTTAGTTGCTTCTTATCAAGTGACTTCTAAATGGTCGATTGCTTTAAGCGCAGACAATGATTATTCTCAAGTGAATGAAAGTTGGCAATATCAAAATTCCGCATTCGGTTTTTCATTTGGTCCAGACGGGGGTATTGAAGCCAAAGGTCATGATGATGCTTGGGGATATCGTGTAGCAACCATGTTAAAGATCAATGATCGCAATCAAGTGGGCTTAATGTACCGCAGTCGTATTAATCATGAATATGAAGGAAAGATCACAGTCAATGGGATTAGTCCAGTATTTCAAGGTCTTTTTGGGTTTACAAGTTCTAATTTTATTATACCCATTGATGTAAAATCCGTACTCCCACAAAGCGTTATTTTAGGTTATAGCTTGAAGCCATTCTCAAAATGGACAATAAATGCTGATGTTGAATGGATGGATTGGTCGAGTACGAAAAATCAAACAATTAATTTTGAAGGGGCTTCTGCGTTACAGTTAGGATTTTTGAATACAGGTAACCCTAGACCGGAAAACTGGCATTCAGCTTGGTCTGAAGCCATAGGTACGCAGTATGATGTCAATGATAATTTTAGAGTGAGACTTGGTTATTATCATAAGGAAAGAGCTGTTCCAAATGCAAATTTCAATCCCGTTTTACCAGACGGTGATTCAAATGGGTATTCAACTGGATTTGGTTTGGATATTACAAAACATCTGACATTAGATTTAGCTTATTCAATTCTTATATATGAGCCTCGTAGAATTACTAATTCAGTTGCTTCGAGTTTTGCTGGAGGAGTACCCGGCACGGTTAATGGCAAATATAATCAATATGTGAATGTAGGTATAGTGAGTTTGACCTATAAATTTTGATTTTAAATCGAATACATTTTTTGCGTAATAAATTTTTGATGCTTAAATTAATTGTCACTGATTGGAACAGATCAATATTTGAGGATTATTATGAAGAAACATTTTTAAAGTTTTTATTTCAAACTGTTATTGGCAACAATTTATTAAGATTTGATTTTATAGGATTGTTTAAAATTTTTTTTAATCAGTTTAAAATAAAAAAATTATTTAAGCGCATTAAAAATGACTACAAAAATAGGTTAGTATACGTTGAAGAAATAATAAATATTTTGAATCAAAAAATATTGAAAAATCTCACTGTAACTCTTTTAAAAGATTGTACTTTGAAATATGCATTGTATTCAGGAAGAAAATTAGATAAAAAAATTTTAGATCCCATCTATAAAATGAAAAATCAATATGGAATAAAAATCGGCATTATTTCTTCAGGGTATAAAGACGGAATTAAAAATATTTTAGAAAAAAATGGGTATAGCTTTGATTTTATTGTTGCTAATGAAATTGTTATCGAATCCTCAGAGATCCAAAAGTTTGAATTTAAAGTACTTTATAATAAATTTGAAATATTAAGTAATATTTTAACTAAAGAGAATATGACATTAAATGATGTTTTATTTATTGGGGATGATGAATTAGATAAGGTTTGTCTCGAAAATGTTCGATATCCTGTCATATCTTTTTTGGCCGATAGTAAAATTAAAGATCAATTGAATAATAAAAATTTTTATTTACCAAAATCTCAAAGTGATTTTCAGCTCTTTTTAGAAGGTTGTATTAATAGTTAAATCTAAGTTTTTATTAGTCAGTCTAATTATAAACTAAGAAGTCAACTTCTTTAAGGAGTTATAATGGATCAAAATCAATGGATTGAGGTTAAGCCAATACATTGTCATCAGAGGAAATCAGAGAATTCATTGATAAATAAATTGAGAGTTTGTTCAAAAAATAAAACAGAACTACTATTAAAATTTATTCCCATAGAATTACCGTTCTTTTTTGATCATGAAATAGATCATTTGCCAGGAATGTTGGAAGTTTGTTCATTAAGACAGTCTGCGTTGGCAGTTGGACATCTTGTATATGATATTCCGATGGATTGTATGATGGTTTTAGATTGGATTGATGTTAAATTATATTGTTTTTCTGAATTAAATACTGCCACAACTGCAGAACTAGAGTTAATTAGTATTTATAAAGATAAGAACAAAACTGAAATCGTATTAGAGGGATTATTGATTCAAGAAAATAATGTTTTAATGAAAATGAGAGGTAAAATGTTTGCATTTAGTCCTAAAATTTCTAATAGGATTCGTCATATAAAGGTGGCCAGAAATGAAGTATTAAAAATGAATAATATAGAGAAGCATGCCGATAATGAATTAATTGAAATTCACGCAATAATAAATGGGAATAAGATTGAAGAGGTAAAATCAAAATTATTTCAACTTTTAAAAAGTAAACTATGTGAAAAATATGAATTAGTCCCTCTATATTTTACAATCGATGAAGAGGATTTTGAAATTAGAATATGTAGTATTTTTAATAATCCAAAACTGTTAGGTGATTTTATAGTAAATAAAATCCGAGTTTTAGATGGTATTCAAAGCACACGTGTAAGATTAACTTTAGATGGTAAAATTTTTCAAAATGGTCTAAAAATATTATCGAATATCGATAATAATTATAAATCATGCCATTTATTTATCAAAATAGATCCATCACTTGACACTGTAGCTTGGAATTCTTTAACAAATTTGCAAGAAAATGATAGTGTTTATCCTACTTGGTGTATGCGAGATTTTTATGACTATAACAGAGATATTTCATTGAGAATTATGGGGGCGAATAAAGATTCGATTTTAGAGTATATAGACAAAAATGTTAGGACTATAGCAGGAGTAGAAATTAGTAAGACGAAATTTATGCAGAAGATAATAAAAATTCAAGATGATGAATTTTTGCAAAGTTTTGCTTCCAAGTGGATTTCTTTTGAATCCTAATGAAAATATATGATCATTATATATTTTCTCTCTTTTTGACTGCAGTAATAGATTTAATCCTCGCCCTTATAATTTTTTTCCATAAAACCCAAAGAAGAATTGTAAAAACAACATTCATTGCCTATTTTTTAAGTATTATTATTTGTAGTAGTTGCCAATTATTAGCCTTTGAAGAAAAAAATTTAAGAATTTCTTTATTAATAGTTAAGCATTATTGCCATAGTGGAGTTGTTTTCATTCCTATTTTTTTTATACATTTTTTGTATAGTTTGCTGAATCAAAATTATGAAAAGCGTTCCGTAATTCGTTTAATTTATTCGGTTGGTTTTATCTTTTTCATATTAGATAATTTTACTTCTTTAATAGTAAAAAATGTTGGGTTATATCCGCCGATTTTTGGTTATGTATACATACCTGGAATTTTACATCCTTTATTGGTTTTATTTTTTCTTTCACTTGTTGTTTATGGAAATATTCTTCTTATAAAAAGTTACAAAGCCTCAAAAGGCATTAAACAAAATCAACTGAAATATTTATTACTTGCCGTATTTTTATCTTATCTAGGTGGAACCCCAAATTTTTTATTAGGCTATAGAATTCAAATTCCATTTCTAATGCCATATGGAACATATTTATTACCTATATATGTGGGTATTATATATTACACAATAATAAAATATCGCCTTTTGGATTTATCCATAATTATTACAAGAACAACTATTTTTATAATAGTTTATACTTTTGTTTTAGGTATCCCATTTGCCTTACCTATTCTATTACAAAAAAATTTAATTTATTTGTTCGGTGAAAAATGGTGGGTAATTCCGTTATTAGCATCTACTTTTTTAGCTACATTAGGTCCTTTTATATATTTATTTATTCAAAGTCGAGCAGAGGAGCGTCTTTTACAAGAGCAACATAGATATCAAGCTACTTTGCGCCAAGCATCAGCTGGAATGGGTAAAATTAAAGATTTAAAAAAATTATTAAATATGATTGCTTATGTATTAACTCACGCAATTCAAATTGAGCATGCTTTAGTTTATATTTTTAATGAGAGTAAGAAACAATATGTTTTAGGTGCGTCTAAAAAAAGATCCGGCTATAAAAAATTTCTCGAATATATTGAAAAAGATTCTCCGTTAGTTCAATACTTAACAAATAACAAAAATATAATTGTAACTGACGAAATAAAACAGAAATTTCAAGATTCTCAGGATCATCTATTATTAGAAAATATAAAGTATATTTCAAATTTTTCAGGTGAATTATTAGCTCCAATTTTTATTGATGAAAATTTAATTGCCATAATAATCATGGGAAAAAAAGAATCCGGTAAGCCATACACCGAGGACGATCTCTCCGTCTTTAGTATTTTGGCCAATCAGACAGCCTTGGCCATTGAAAATGCTAAATTCTATGAAGATATGAAATTGACACACGAACAGTTGTTCCAAGCAGAGAAAATGGCCACCATCGGCACCATGGCTGATGGGCTTTCGCATCAAATCAATAATCGTTTTCATGCCTTGGGGTTCATCGCGGGAGATGCCTTGGACACCATTCATTTAAATCAAAAAGAGTTATCGCCGGATAAGGCCAAGGAAGTGATGGCTGAATTAGAACGCGCTTTTGTGCGTGTCCAGGAAAATGTCATCCAGGGAGGGGAAATTGTACAGGGCTTATTGAAATACACCCGTAAGGGCGAGGCTGGATTTACTGCGGTTGATGTTGATGCCGTGTTAAAAGCGGCTTTGGAAATGGTCCAGTTTAAGATAAAAATGCATGAACTGAAGATAGAGCGTGACTATGATCTTAGTTCAATTCCTAAAATAAAAGGTAATTTTACCCAGCTTCAGGAAGTGTTTTTTAATTTGATCGATAATGGCTATGATGCCATGATGCAAAGAAAAAATGAAATCAAGGAGCCTTCTTATCAGCCTACTTTAAAGGTGCACGTATTTAAGGAAGATAATTATGCAAGGGTCATATTTGAAGACAATGGAATCGGTGAAAAAGATGAGGACATGCACAAGCTGTTCACACAATTTTTTACAACCAAGCTTTCCAGCAAAAAAGGCACGGGGCTGGGGCTGTACGTCATCAAGAAAATTGTTGAAGACAACCATGGAGGCCAGGTGGAAATGGTCTCTAAGTATATGCGGGGCACAGAGATGAAATTACGATTGCCTATTGCCATAGGCTGATATTTCAGATACACTAAAAATGATACTTCTCATGATGGTTCAATAGGTTATGGCTAAATTACTGATCGTCGATGATGAATCAGACATCCGTGAATTTGCGCGCAATTTTTTCGCCAAACGCAAAATCGAAGCTTCCGTCGCTTCCGGAGGACGCCAGGCCTTGGAAATCATCGCGAAAGAAAACCCTGATCTCATTTTGCTTGATGTCAGGATGGAGGAGATGACGGGTATCGAAGTGTTGCGCGAGCTAAGAAAAAAAACGCCTCCGGTCAAGGTCATCATGGTCTCTGGTGTTGAAGATGAGGAAATCATCAAAGAAGCCAATGCCCTTGGCGTCATTGGTTACATCCATAAACCTTTCATTCTCGAGGAACTCGAAAAGATCGTTCTCGCCCAACTGAACAGTTAACATGGCTTCCTCAAAAATTGATTATAAGCGGGAGTTGGAATCTGCTTCCAAAGGGATGATTCTCATCCATGATCCCCGCTTATTGATCAAGCTCATCGTCCGTTCCCTTGTCCAAAAAGTCCAGATTCAACATGCCGGCATGATTTTATATGATCCGGACAAGGATTCCTATGTTTTGTCCATATCAAGAGGCGAGCTTGGCGAGCGCATCCCGGAGGGGCTGATTCGCTTTAACAAAACAAATCCATTGATCAAACTTTTTATCCAGAAAGAGTATAAATACATATTCGAAAACAGAAACGCCATTGTTGCCGAAGACATCAACAAGCTTCTATGGAAAGAAAGTGTCATCTCCAATGGAAACGGCACCAAACAGCTTTTGCACAGTGTCAGTGAACAATTGCCAAAACTTAACGCCGTGGCTTGTGTGCCTGCCTATTATCAGCATATGCTCTTGGCGGTTTTACTGCTTGGCGTCAAGAATGACGGTAATAAATTTGACCAGGAAGAATTGGATTTCTTCTCGGCCCTGGCCTCCGACGTGGCCATGGCCATTCGCAATGCCCAGCTGTTCGAAGATCTGAAAAGAGAAGCGGACCGCAATAGAAATTTGTTTATACAAACAACAATTGCCTTGGGTTCAGCCATTGAAGCCAAAGATACCTACACGCATGGCCACACCGAACGGGTGACGAAATATGCCCTGGCCATCGGCCGCCAGATGGAAGCATCCAAAAGCTATAATTTCCCCCATAAATTCTTTGAAAATTTATACATCGCCGGGCTTTTGCATGATATCGGTAAAATCGGCGTGCCGGAATCCATTCTTTCCAAGCAGGATAAATTAACGGTGGAAGAGTATGAAATCATGAAAAGCCATACGACGCGCGGGGCCGAAATCCTCGCCCCGTTGACAGGATTTGAAGAGGTCATCAACGGCGTTAAATACCATCATGAGCGTTATGACGGCAACGGATATCCGGATGGTTTAAAAGGCGAAGGAATTCCTATCATCGCGGCGATCATTGCCGTGGCCGATACTTTTGATGCCATGACCACAGACAGGCCTTATCGCAAAGGGATGAGCAAGGAAAAAGCCATTGCCGAAATCAAAGATTGTGTCAACAAGCAGTTTCACCACAAGCCCGTCGATGCTTTGATTGAATTGTTTCACAAGAATGAATTTTAAATCGGAAGTGTTATTTTAAACGTTGTGCCCCTGCCTAATATGCTCTCCGCAAAGATCGTCCCATTGTGATTCTTGATGATTTCATGAGTGATGGATAAGCCTAAGCCGGTCCCATGGTCTTTTCTCGAGAAGAAAGGATCGAAGATGTGGGGCAGGTCTTTGGGGGCGATGCCATGGCCGGTATCAGCAATTTCGATGAGAAGAAATTTATTAATATCTTGAGTAATCATTTTTGTGCTGATGGTCAAGGTGCCTCCGTTGGGCATGGCGTCAATGGCATTGAGAATTATATTCAATATAGCTTGTTTGATACGTTTGAAATCTATGTTGATGAGTAAATTTTGATCTTCAAAGGAGTTTTTTAAGATAATTTTATGACGGATTATTTCATTATTAAGCAATTCCGTCGTTTGCAGAATTAAATGATGGATATTGGTTTTGTTTAATTGGGAAGAAGAGGGTTTTGCAAAAGCCAAAAGTTCCTGCACGAGCGAATCGATACGGTCTACTTCCTTGCCTATAATTTTAGAAAATTTGAGTAAAAATTTTTTGTCATCAAGTCTTGAAGGCAATTGTTCGCTGAAAGTCTTGATGGGAGTAAGAGGATTTTTGATTTCATGGGCCAATCCGCTGGCAAGGATGGCGATGGATTTCATTCTTTCTGTATCAGCTATTTCATTACGAAATTGCTCATTTTGCCGCGACATTTCCAAAGGTGTGGCATGAAAAAATGATCGATCAACGATGTCCTGAATTTTGTTTTTGAGAGGTGTAAAAAGAATAGCGATAAGGATGGCTGTGATCATGGAAGTGCTGACATGATGGCCATGGATAGCTTGACTGAAAAACTGTTCTGATATCATGACAGCTATAAGAAATATGATGGTGATTGCTGCTACCAGCAAAGAATATATGAGACTTTTTCGGATAACTATTTGAATATCCATTAATTGGTGTTTGATAATACAGGTGGTTGTAATAATAAGGTATGCAGCCACTGGTATGTAACCAACTGAATAAAAAGATATTTTGTAATTTGCTAAGAAATCTATCATTGAAAAGGATCCAGCTGCTAAAGCGGCAAACATATATTTAATGTGATTCCTATTTCTTGATGACAAAAGCGGGTCGTTTAATTTTTTAAATAAAAATTTCAATGAAAGAAAATTCAAGGTTATGCAATGCAATATCAATAATGGATGGAGAATGCCGCCCTGAGGAAAAGGATACCAAGGATAATAGTTTATGCCGCTTACAATCCAATCCGTAGATATACTCAAAATTGAAAAAGAAAGCCCAATAATTGTATTAATTTTGAACCATAACTGATTTCCAGGCATTTTTAGATATGTTGAAACAAAGGTGAAGCAGGTGATTGGAACAAATGAAATAAAAAAATATGCAATTTTAAACCATATTAATAAATGGCTTTTTTGTAAATTAAAATTAAAGGGGATATAAATAGAAAACCAAAAAATAATACAAATGCAAAGAGTAAAAAAGGTTTGATTCAAAAAGGCTTTAGGATTTTGAGTAATAACAAAAAGTCCGCAAAAGATGGCCAATAATAATGTCAGAATGGGTAAAATAGTGTGAAGATTAAGATGCATATTTAAAATGCGTTAGTTAATATGCGTTAGTTGATGGAGAATGGCGTAATTAAACAGGGCCCAAATAGGAAGGGCCCATTTTCAGCCCAAATTCCTCTTCACCGTCTCCAAAATCTCTTCGGACTTAAACGGCTTGACCACGTAGCCGCTGGCGCCGAGGCGGGAGGCTTCGGCGGCTGTTTCCACCGACTTGTAGCCGGTCACCATGATGATTTTAACGCGCGGGAATTTCTTTTTGACCTGCTGAAGGACGTCCAGCCCGTTGGTCTTGGGCATCTTGATGTCCAAAAGCATCACCTCAATCTCCTTGGACTTGCCCAGGACCTCCAAGGCCATACTGCCGGAATCCACCACCACCAGATTGTAATGGTCGCCTAAGACCAGTTTGAGGGACTCGCGAACGCCTTCCTCGTCATCGCAGATAAGGATGTTAGGGTGTGCCATACGGTTTTTTGTTCCTTTCTGGTTCGATGCTCGTTTACAGGGAAACGGGGGTCCCTACACTGATGATTTTGACCATTCCTTTGCCTGTATTCCTATATTGATGCGCCAGGCTGGCATCAAAATAGAGGGTATTGTATTTATGCAGGTTAAATATCTGGTTGTTGACGTTGTGTTCCACATGGCCGTCCAGGACAAAGATGAATTTTTCCGAGCCCGGCTGGGCCTGTTCCTTGTTGGTCCGGCCGCCTTCTTCGATGCGCACCAGGGTGGGCATCATTTTTTTGTTCATGATGTTTTTAGTCAGAATTTCAAACGAGGCATCGTCGCTGTGCGTGAAGACCTCGGAATTCTTGTCAGCCCCGAAATCGATGATGGCATTTTGATGGCTCATGCCCTTATACAGCTCGGTCACATCAATGCCTAAGGCCTTGGCAATCTGCATGTGCGAATCCAGGGTCCCGACCATTTTTTTGTTTTCAATGCGGCTTAAGGTCGCCATTTGGACTCCGCTTTTTTCCGAGAGCTCGGTCAACGAGATGTGCTTGGCTTTACGGATCGCGTGCAGTTTTTCTCCTATAAACATATGGGGTCCTTTTCTTTTGAAAGATGATGACGTTTATTAAAAGTTTAACATTTATTGATGAAAAAACAAGTCCATTCTGATATTTATTTTTCATCAAAATAAATATTGACAAATAATCAATATTAGCTTATACTTTCATCAAACTTCAAGGAGAACATCATATGCCGCCGGAAACAATGGATATCAAGGTCGTCAAGATCCACCGTTTGACAAAAGACAGCCGGGTCAAGGCCTTTGTGGACATTGGGATCAACGATGCCCTGCTTATTAAAGGAATACGGGTGGTCCAGGGCAAGAAAGGGATGTTTGTTTCCATGCCGCTGGAGCAGGGCAAAAACGAGAAATGGTACGAACGCGTGCGCTGTCTTAACGAAGATGTGCGTTCCATCATTAGTCAAAAAGTTTTAGAGGCCTACGGGTAGGGGCCATAAGGTCCTGCAGCGCGCCGTGAATCACAAAAATTATTCGAGTGCCCACTGATTGAGGCAGAGCGCCTGAAGGTCGACTTAAGACCTGAGGGCCACGGGGGCTGCCTGTCAATCAACGCCGGTCCATCTGCCGGGCATCGAATAATTTTTTTTATAATAGCGGGCGGTTGAGGAAAGTCTTTGTTAATGTTATACTAAAAAATATGATTAAAAGAAAACCCATAGTCCGTTATGACACCAAAATAGATGCTTTATACATTATCGCTAAAAAGGGGACTGAAGAGGAATTTGTAGAAGTCGCCCCGGGAGTGAATGTGGAATTAAATGATCAGGGAGATGTCATTGGTATTGAAATTTTAAACGCTTCCAAAGTGTTGCGAAGCGTATTTCGTTCATTAAGCAAATTAGAGGCCGCCAAAGCCTAAGACAAAGTATCATTTTAAATTTGATTCTTGAGGAAAGTTTTGTTATCCTGCAGCTATGTTCATGGCAGGGATCTCCCATAAAACAGCCCCGATCGAAATCCGGGAGCAATTGTATTTAAACCCGCTTCAGCAGGACCTGCTGTTAAGCGAGCTGAAAAACCATCCCCAGGTCACGGAATGTTTCGTGCTTTCCACCTGCAACCGCATCGAAATTTACCTTCAAAAATCCTCTCCTGCCATCGACGCTTCCTGGATCATTGAGCTCATCGCCAAGATCAAAAAAGTCAAATTTGATTTTGATGTGCGCCCCTACATGTATGCTTTTGAAAAAACCATGGCCCTGGACCATCTCTTAAGGGTGACCTGCGGCCTGGAATCCCTGGTCCTGGGCGAAAAACAGATCTTAGGCCAGGTCAAACACGCGGTGGAGCGGGCCCGGGAACTGGGCACCTTGTCGCGCTATTTTAATATTTTGACCAACCTGGCGGTCCGTACCGGCAAAAAGGCCCAGCATGAAACCCCCATCGGCCAGGGCGGCTCTTCCATCAGCTGGGCCGCCATTGAAATGGCCCAGAAGGCCGCCGGACCTTTGCAGGACAAATCGGTCTTGGTCATCGGTGCCGGCAAAATGGGGGAGATGGCCCTTGGCCATTTGCAGGAGCTTGGCGTGCAAAAAATTTATCTGATGAACCGCACCGGCGAGAAGGCCGAACAGCTGGCCGGCCGCTACAACGGCATCCCGGCGTCTTTCTGGAACATCAAGGAAATCTTGACCGAGGTGGACATTTGTTTTTGCGCGGTCGGCGCCCCGCATTATATTTTAGACAAGGAAAAACTTGCGCCCATCATCGCCGGCCGCCAGGGCAGGAAGCTTGTCTTGCTGGACATTTCCATGCCGCGCAACATCGATCCCCAGGTCAGGTCCCTGGGCCCGGATGTCCATTTAAGTTCCATCGATGATTTGCATGAAGTGGTGGATGAATCCATGAAAATACGCGAAAGCGCGGTGCAGGACGTCGAGGCCATCATCCGCCAAAAGATCCTGGAATTCGACGCCAAGATCCTGAAATTGCACAACAGCCCGGACTCCGACTTTTTTGAAACAACGGAAACAGCCGCGCCATGAAATCTCAAATTGTTTTAATCATCTACGGCCTTGTCCTGATTTTAGGCGGTTTCATGGGCCTGAAAAAAGGCAGCCGCGTCTCCCTGATCGCCGGCGCCCTTAGCGGGGTCCTGGTTTTGGCCGGGGCCTGGGGCTTGAGTGTCCGGCCGCATCTGTCCTGGATATTCTTGACATGCATAAATATTTTATTGTCGTTAAGTTTTACCTCAAGGCTGATTAAAACACGTTCTTTTATGCCCTCCGGAATGCTGTTAATGCTTTCTTTAAGTATTTTATTATTTTGCCTCATCCATTTAAGAAATGCCTGAATGTCCTTCGCTTGAAAGCCCTGTTCGTAGGTTTTGAAAGAAAAATACTTGCTTGCGTTGTTGGGACTTATTGATTATCATACTTTCTTCATGAAAGTCACATGATTTCCGATGGGACCCCCATGCCTTCAAAATTCGATTTAAATGCTTTTATCATGCAGCATGTCGGCGATTCTTACGAATGGCATATCCCCTTATTGGCGCCCATTAAACTCCCTGGTTTTCTGACCGTGCATATGCTGATGCTGATGATCGGCACGGTTTTTTTGCTGGTTTTAATGCTGGCTGTTTACCGCAAACAAGACAGGGTCCCCACCGGCTTTACCAATTTCGTCGAGTTTTTTGTGCAGTATATCCGTGATGAGATCGCCGTCCCCAATATGGGCCGGGAAGAGGGGGAGAAATTCACCCCCATGCTCTGCACGTTTTTCTTTTTTATTTTACTGCTGAACGTGATGGGCCTGATCCCGGTGTTTTCCACGGCCACGGGCAATATCAACCTGACCTCAGGGCTGGCCTTTTTGATTTTTACCTTGATGGTGGGCGGCACCCTGATGCGCGGCGGCCCCATGGGCCTCTGGCATGCCCTGATGCCGTCGGACCTTTTTAAATTGCCCATGTGGATCAAATCCTGGCTGATTCCGTTTATGTTTGTGATTGAAATCTTTTTGTTATTTATCCGTTGTGTCGCCTTGGCCATGCGGCTTTTTGCCAACATGATTGCCGGGCACATTGTGATCACATCCTTCTTAGGGCTGTGTGTCCTGTTTGGGGTCTGGGCCGGTCTTCTTGCTTTTCCCATGGCTGTTCTATTTTATTGTATGGAGATTTTTGTCTGCCTTTTGCAGGCCTTTATTTTTGTCTTGTTGTCCGCCATTTTTATAGGCCATATGTATCATCCAAAACACTAACAAAAGGGAAAGGAATTCTTATGAATCCTCAAACAGCAGCGCATTTAGGGCAGATCTCGGCCGCCGCGGGCATGGGGCTTTCTGTCGTCGGGTTAGGGGTCGGCGTGGGCCTCATTTTCGCCGCCTTTATCCAAGGCATTGCCCGCCAGCCGGAATTGGAAGGCAAGCTCATGACCTGGACGCTGGTGGGGGCCGCCATCGTGGAAGGGATCGCGATTTTCGCGGCCATCATGTGTTTCCTGGCCATTCACGGTTAAACGGATAAGGGAGCGCATATGACGGAAAGATTCGGTCTTTTAGACGTTGAAAAAATCATGGCCATCTTGTTATGGGCCGCTTTTTTTAGCGTATTGCTCATCCTGCAAAAATATGCCTGGAAACCGATTTTAAACAGCTTAAAACAGCGGGAAGAGGATATCCGCAAGGCCATTGAGAACGCGGACAAAATCAAAAATGAGCTGGCCGCCCTGGAGGTGTCCAAAGGCAAAATTTTGGATGAGGCCAAGGAAAGAGGCGGGACCATCATCGAGCAGTCCCGCAAAACAGCCAATGAGCTGGCCCGCCAAATTGAAGACAGGGCCAAAAAGAACGCAGAAGACATTGTGCTTGGGGCCCGCCAGGAAATTGAAGGCGAGCGCGAACGGGTGCGCAATGCCTTGAAAAAGGAGAGCGCCCAAACGGCCGTGGCCCTGGCTGAAAAGATCCTTAAAGAAAATTTGGATACGGAAAAAAACCGCAAGCTCATTGAGCAGGCGATCAAGGACGTGTAAACAGTATGAGCCAGACTTCCGACCGTTATGCTGCAGCGTTGTTTGAATTGGCCGGCGAAGGCAAGAATTTACAGCCCGTGCAGGACGCGATGACGGCCCTCCATCAACTGATCATTGACGCGCCGGATTTCCGGTTATTTTTAAGCAATCCTTTGCTCTCTTACGAGGAGCGCTGTGGTGTTCTTAAGGCCTTGTTTGAGACCCGTGTTCCTGAATTGCTTTATCGGTTTCTGTTATTCATTACTTATAAGGAACGTTTGGCGATGCTGGGGGACATGATTGAATCTTTTGACAGTTTGTATCTGACCTTCAGCCGCCAGATGCGCGTGACTGTCAAAACAGCCTTGGGCTTAAACGACAAGGAAAAGGCCCTGATAGATGAGCATTTGCAAAAGAAATTCCAGCAGAAAACAATCACCCAATGGGACCTGGACCCTGGGCTGATAGGGGGGTTCCGCATTTTTGCCCAGGGCAAATTGTACGATTATAGTTTCAAAAACCAATTGGACCATTTCCTTTATCAATCAGTCCAACCTGTATAAACAAAGGACGCTATGCCTCAACAATTAAATGCAGATGAAATATCATCCATATTAAAAAAACAGCTGGCCAATTTTACCAGCAAGGTGGAGACGTCCGAAGTCGGCACCGTGCTGAATGTCGGCGACGGGATCGCGCGCGTTTTCGGCCTGGCCAATGTGATGGCCGGAGAACTGGTGGAATTTCCCGACGGCATCAAGGGCATTGCCCTTAATCTGGAAAGCAGTAATGTGGGGGTCGCCATTTTCGGCAAGGATTCCCATATTAGGGAAGGCGATGAAGTCAAGCGTACCGGTAAAATCGCTTCGGTGCCGGCCGGGGACGGCTTGTTGGGCCGCATCGTGGATGCCTTAGGGGTGCCGGTGGACGGCAAGCCTGCATTCAAGGCCAGCGCCATGCAGTCCATTGAAGTCAAGGCCCCAGGCATTATTGACCGTAAAAATGTGCATGAACCCCTGCAGACAGGCATCAAGGTCATCGATGCCTTGACGCCCATCGGCCGCGGCCAGCGCGAATTGATCATCGGAGACCGCAAGACCGGAAAAACCACCCTGGCCATTGACACCATCATCAACCAAAAGGGCAAGGGCGTTTACTGTTTTTATGTGGCCATCGGCCAGAAAAGATCGACGGTGGTCCAGGTGTATGAGACCTTGCGCAAATTCGGCGCCATTGAATATACCACCATCATCTCAGCCACGGCATCAGACCCGGCGCCCATGCAGTTTTTGGCGCCTTACGCGGGGTGCGCCATGGCCGAATATTACCGTGACAACGGCAAACACGCCTTGATCATTTATGATGATTTGACCAAGCAAGCCCAGGCCTACCGCCAGCTTTCGCTTTTGCTGCGCCGTCCGCCGGGCCGTGAAGCCTATCCAGGCGATATTTTTTATCTGCACAGCCGCCTTTTGGAGCGCGCGGCCAAACTTTCCGATAAAAAAGGCGCGGGCTCTCTG
>CAZACW010000044.1:0-18567 GCA_964483785.1 uncultured Planctomycetales bacterium | reverse complement strand
CGCTGAAATGGCCATGGACTGGATCGCCTGCGGCATTGATCCTGAAAAAAGCGTGCTTTACCGCCAATCCGATGTGCCAGAGCACCTTGAACTGCAGATGTTTTTATCCTGCCTCACGCCCTTGGGCTGGCTGGAAAGAAACCCCACCTATAAAGAACAACTGCGCGAAATTGCCTCGAGGGACCTTCAGACCTATGCTTTTTTAGGTTATCCGGTCCTGCAGGCCGCGGATATTTTATTGTACAAAGCCGATGCGGTGCCCATCGGGGAAGACCAATTGCCTCATTTGGAATTGTGCCGCGAAATTGCCCGCCGTTTTAATTCCATGTACAAGAAAGAAGTGTTTAATGATTGCCGGCCCATCCTGACCGAGACGCCAAGGCTCTTGGGATTGGATAACCGCAAGATGAGCAAAAGCTACGGCAATACCATCAATTTAACAGACCCGGCCAAGGAAGTGGGGGCCAGGGTCGTGTCCATGATCACAGATCCTCAAAGGATCAAAATGTCTGACCCTGGGCATCCGGATGTATGCAATGTCTATAGTTATTATCAGGTCTTTGCAGCTAAGGAAGCGCCCGAGGTTTTTGCGTGGTGCACCAAGGCCTTGAAAGGCTGTGTGGACTGCAAAAAAATTTTAAGCGTGCATATTAATCAGACCCTGGAGCCGATCCGGGAACGCAGGGCTAAATTGGAACAGCAGAGGGGCCGCATCGAGGACATTCTCTCGGCAGGCGCTGCGAAGGCAAGGGTCATCGCCCAAAAAACAATGGCTGAAGTCCGGGAGGCGGTATTATGAGTTATAAAATCCATCTGGATAAATTTGAAGGGCCTTTGGACCTGCTTTTGTATCTGATCAAAAAAAACGATATTGATGTCTGCGACATTCCCATCGCGCTTATCACGGACCAGTACATGGAATACATCGAAATGATGAAGATGCTGGATTTGGACGTGGTGGGGGATTTTTTAGTCATGGCCGCGACCTTGATGCAGATCAAGTCCAAGATGCTTTTGCCGCCGGACCCCTTGGCCGGGCCCGAAGAAGTGGACCCCCGCCAGGAACTGGTGGACCGCCTTAAAGAATACGAGCAATTTAAACAGATCGCCGAACAGCTTAAGCACAAGGAATTGTTCCGCCAGAACCTTTTCGGCCGCCAGATCGACCTCGATAAACTGGAGGAGATGAAGGAAGACGCGCAGGAGGTGATGATCGAGGCGACCTTGTTTGATCTTATCAATGCCCTGTCCCAGGCCTTGCGGTCCGTGCCTGAGAGAAAGGATTACCAGGTTTCCCAGGAGGAATACACGATCGAAGGCAAGATCCATGAACTGCTGCATTTATTGGTTGAAACCCCGCGCCTTTCGCTGCTGGAACTTTTCGGCAGAGCGCATAATAAATCGGAACTGGTTTGCATCTTCGCGGCGCTTTTGGAGCTGACCCGCCTTAAAGAAATCGTGCTGGTCCAGCAGCGCCAATTCGAAGATATCCAGATCATGCGCAACACGGCCAACGAAACCCCCGCGGCCTAAACCGGGACGCTCGACGCTCATTATGCAAGAAATCAACAGAATTGTCTTAAACCAGGAAACCGACGAAGACCAATTGGTCAGCATCTCCCTGCGGCCCTTGCGCCTCGCTGAATTTGTGGGGCAGGCGGACCTCATCAAGGGGCTTGGCGTGGCCATTACAGCCGCCCAAAAAAGGGGCGAACCTCTGGAACACACCCTTTTTTCCGGGCCGCCGGGCTTAGGCAAGACCTCCTTGGCCCATATCATTGCCCATGAAATGCAAAGCCGCATCAGCGTCTCTTCCGGGCCGGCGATCCGCCGCACCGGAGACCTGATGGCCATTCTGACCAACCTGGAAAAAGGCGATGTGCTGTTTATTGATGAAATCCACCGCTTAGACAAAAAGGTCGAGGAATTCCTTTATCCGGCCATGGAAGATTTCAAGATCGATTTTATCGTCGATAAAGACACGCCCTATGCCAAGACCATCAATTTCAATTTAAAGCCCTTTACCCTGATCGGCGCCACCACCCGCAGCGGCTTGTTGACCACTCCGCTGCGGGACCGCTTCGGGATTTTTTATCATCTGGAATTTTACCAGAATGAGGAACTGGCTGTGATCATCCAGGCCTCGGCCCGGAAACTGAAAGTGCCCATCGACAAGGACGCCTGCCAGTCCATGGCCAGGCGCGCCCGCGGCACGCCGCGCATCGCCAACCGCCTGCTGCGCCGCTGCCGCGATTATGCCCAGGTCACGGCCAATCAAAACCAGATCGATTTAAAAGTGGTGGAAGAGGCCATGAAGGCCTTAAGGATCGACGCTCAGGGCCTGGATGAGCTGGACCGGCGCCTTTTGAAGATCATCCAGGCGCAATATAACGGCGGCCCGGTAGGCATCGAAGCCCTGGCCGCGACCTTGAATGAAGAAACAGACACCATAGAAGATGTCATCGAACCCTATCTTTTGAAGGCCGGTTTTTTGCGCCGGACATCCAGGGGCAGAGAACTGACTTCCATGGCCATCGATCTTCTCAAATAAGAACATGGGTGATTTAGGCAGATCAATCGTTTTCATCGGTTGTCTATTGATTGTGTTGGGAGGCCTCCTGCTGTTGGCCGGCAAAATCCCGGGCATCGGCAAATGGCCCGGCGATATCATGGTCAAAAAGGAAAATTTCAGCTTTTATTTTCCTGTTACAACCTGTATCTTGATCAGCGTGATTTTAAGCGCCATTATGTATTTCTTAGGCCGAAAATGAAATTTCCTTTAATTGCGTTTTTTATCTCAACCTTGATCTGGGGCGGTGCATCGGCCCTGGCCGCGCCGCATTCAAGCCTGCCCCAAATGGTGCGGGTGGCCATTGCCCGCGATGCCAGGGAATTGGATTTGGCGGTGCACGGGTCGTACAAGATCAGGGAACTGCCTTCGGAAGATATTTTGGCCCAGGGCCCTTATCTTTTGGAAAGCAAGGTCCGTCTGCTTAACCGCGGCATCTTGATCGGCCTTAAGGTCTATCCCTCCAAAAGCCTGACCATCGTGCCGTTTAAGGACGCCACCATCTTCGTCGACGGACATACCTTCAGGGGCGAGGTCACCTTTATCCGCAATGCGGACAGCCGCCTGACCGTGATCAATACGGTCAATGTCGAAGATTATATCAAGGGCGTGCTTTTTCATGAAGTCTCGCACCGCTGGCCCATGGAAGCTCTGAAGGCCCAGGCCGTGGCAGCGCGCTCCTATGCTTTGTATTCCATAAGCCCCGTCGGTAAGCCTTATGATGTCACGAATGATATTTATTCCCAGGTGTACGGCGGCAGGGACTCGGAGCGCTACCGCACTGATCTGGCGGTTGAATACACCCGCGGCCAGGTGCTGAGCTACAATCGTAAAATTATTCCAGCCTATTTTCACGCCACCTGCGGCGGCCTGACCGAGGATGCCCGCCAATTGTGGGACCTTCCGGATATTCCGCCCTTGCGCGGCGTGCCCTGCGGCTTTTGCAAGGACTCGCCGCATATGCATTGGAAGAAAAATTTCAGGCTCAAGACCATCCAGGATGCCTTGAATCTCCATGGCCGCAAGGTGGGAACTATCAAGGACATCGTCATTGTGGACCGTGACCGCAGTGAGCGCATCGACCATTTGAAAATCATCCAGAAGGACGGAGAGGAGCTCATCCTGCGCGGCAAGGAATTCCGCGATTTGATGGGGCCCAATGTGCTTTTAAGCAATAATTACGAAATTTCCATTCAGGGCTATTTTGTCGATTTTATCGGCAAGGGCTGGGGCCATGGGGTGGGCATGTGCCAATGGGGCGCCTTGGGCATGGCCCAGCAGCAATTCAATTATAAGCAGATCCTTTCCTACTATTATCCGCAGTCCGTGCTGGTCGATTATCATGACCTCCCCAATTAGAAGCAAGTTTTTTCGTTTAGAATCTTACGATTACAAACTTCCCCAAGAACTCATTGCCCAAAAGCCTTTGCCCGACAGAGACCAGGCCAGGTTATTGGTCATTGACCGCAAACGTCAAAAAATAACCCACGCTATTTTTTCCAATATCGGCCGGTATTTGCCGCCTTGCTCATCCTTGGTCGTCAATAACAGCAAGGTGATCCCCGCGCGCTTGCTGGGCCATCGTCCAAGCGGAGGGGCTGTTGAGGTTTTTTTATTGAATGATTTGCAGGATGGATATTCCTATGAAGTTTTGGTGAGGCCCCTTAAGAAAATCAAGGAAGGGGAAAGCATTGCCTTTGGGGGCGGCATCAGCGCGGTTTTAGTCAATAAAGAGAAAAGGACCGTGCGTTTTAATAAAAAGAATATCCTTCGTTATCTTAAAGATATCGGCCATATCCCCCTGCCGCCCTATATAAAGAGAAGGGACACCCTTCAAGACAGGGCGGATTATCAGACTGTTTACGCTAAAAAACCCGGCTCCGTGGCCTCGCCTACCGCGGGCCTGCATTTTACCAAGGGGCTGATCGAAGATTTAAAAAAGCAGGGCCATCGTTTTTTAGAACTGACCTTGCACATCAATTACGGGACTTTCAAGCCTGTGGAATGCAGGGATATACGCGAGCATCCCATGCATACGGAGCATTACAGCATCGAAGCAAACGCCTACAAGGCCTTGAAAGGCAGGCCGGTTGCGGCAGTGGGTACAACATCCTGCCGTGTGCTGGAAGCTGTGGCCAAAACCAAAGCCTATGCTGGCAGTACCGATTTATTTATCTATCCGGGGTTTCGGTTTAAAGTGGTGGATATCTTGATCACGAATTTTCACCTGCCCTACAGCAGCTTGCTGATGCTGGTTTGCGCGTATGGGGGATATGAGCTGATCATGCAGGCCTACCAAGAAGCCATCGCTCAACAATACCGCTTTTACAGCTACGGAGATGCTATGATCATTATTTGAACCATCATTAGGTATCGCCTCTTCTCAAGCATCTTCCCAAGGATTAAATAATACGACACCCGTTTCCTCAACGTCTTTAGTATTACGTGTCACTAAAGTTAAGTTATGCTGGATTGCAGTGGCGGCAATAAGACCATCAATGACGGGGATTAATTTCTTTTTTAAATACACTTGGCCTGTCAATGTTCCCCAGCGATCTGCGATGTCTTCACTGATTGGTAAAATCCGGCCTTCAAACTGTGCATGTAAATCCTTTTCTAACCATGCCTCAATGCTGACCCGTCGTTTAGCATTGGTCAAAACCGTAATGCCTTTGCGGATTTCCCCAACTGTAAGAACGCTTAAATAGCACAAATTTTGATCAACATTTTCGATCCAGGACAACACTTTTGGATCCGGCCCATGTTTTGCTAATTCGGACACTACATTTGTATCCAAAAGGAATCCGCTCATAAAGAGACCTTTCGCCCGTAGTCTTTATCCCGTTCCAAACTAATGCCAGATCCGACTAAGGGAGACTTTGCAAAGAATTTAGCAAGATTTTTATAGCCGGCTTTTTGTTTTTGTAGTTTTTCAAATTGTTCTGCAGACAAAACAACAACCGCTTCTTTTCCCTGCTTGGTGACCCATTGCGGTCCTTTGGAGCGGACGATTCGAAACAATTCACTAAAACGGGCCTTCGCCGCCTGCAGCTGCCAATGATTGTTGGCTCCTGCGCGTGCCGATAATTTTTTCAAGGTTGAAATCATAACCGCCTCCTTTACTGACTAGTCTGACTAGTTAAAATATAGAATGAAATTGAGTGCTTGTCAACCAAATTAACGACCAGTCCCCTTAAAGTGGCCTGGTACATTCCGGGGTAAGAAAAATTTGATCCAGCGGGTGGCATTTTCAAAAACCATATGCTATACTTGCCTTGAAGATAAATATAGATGTGAAAACTGCATTGCCCCATAATTTAAAGTATTTAGAACCGGAGGAGTAAGATGAGCACCATGGCTTTAAGAAAGTCCCCATTCACCCGAACGATCGCTTTAACCGTATTAATCGCCTTTGCGGGACTTTTGCCTGCATCCCCAAGCTTGGCCCAGGTGGCGTATCTGCCTACGGCAGGCGTCATGGTCAACATGACCCCTAAATTTGACCCTATGCTGGTCAAGGGCATCAAGCTCTACACGGACAATCCTTTCAAATTTGATTTCATCGTGGATACAGGAGATGAACATCTAAGCCAGGGACAGATCAAGGACCAGGGCCAGAAGCTTGCCGCTTACTTTTTAGCTTCCCTGACCACGCCTGAACCGGAAATGTGGGTCAACCTTTCTCCTTATGAGCACAGCCGCATTATTCCAAAAGCCTTTGGCGATACGGAAATGGGCAAGGAGCTTTTATCTGAAGATTATTTGTTGAAGCAGATCATGGCCACGGCCATTTATCCTGAGCGGCAATTGGGCCAGGAATTTTGGCAGACGGTTTACGCGCGCGCCCAACAGCAATTTGGGACCACGGATGTGCCGGTCAACACCTTTAATAAGGTATGGATCGTTCCAGGTGATGCTGTTGTGTATGAAAACGCCAAGATGAACGCTGTCTTTGTGGTCCAAAGCCGCTTGAAAGTTTTGCTGGAGCAGGATTATCTGGCGGCCAACAAACACAAGGCCATGGAGCAGTACGGCATGACTGAGGCTGAGTTTCAAAAGAATACGGATGAAACAGCCATGTCCAAGATGTCTTCCAATATCATCAAGGAAATCGTGATCCCGGCCTTGGAAAAGGAAGTCAACGAAGGCAGGAATTTCGCCGGCCTGCGCCAAGTCTATCAGAGTTTGATCCTGGCGGCCTGGTATAAGAAAAATTTGAAGGACAATGTTTTGAGCCAAGGCTATGTGGACCGCAACAAGACCTTAGGCATCGATACCCGGGACAAACAGATCACGGAGAAGATTTACCGTCAATATTTGAAGGCCTATAAAAAGGGGGTTTATAACTATATCAAGGAAGACCTTGATCCCCAATCGAATCAGGTCATTCCCAGAAAGTATTTTTCAGGCGGGTTTGAAGCTAATGGTTTGGCCGCCAATTTAGCCCAAATTAGTGATGGTAATGATGTCCGTGTCCGTGGCATGGATAATGCCATGAACACAAGAGCATCCATTGCCACCATGTTTTCTATTGCGGTGGGGGCTGTGGCCTTATTCGGGGCTTTCAATCCTACCTTGGCTGCCCCAAATCAGGCGCCTCAATTAAATGGAACGCCTGTTACAACCATTGCTGATACGAGTGGAAGTCCTGTTTTAAATTCTTTAGTTCATTCCCTTAATTTTAAGGCAGCTCCCAATGTTATTGAATTGAGCAGTTCTTCGTTGGGGGATATTGTGCAAGGAGTCAATGCCGCAGACAATAAGCCAGGCGCCATAGGAATAGCTACTGCTCAATTACTTCAACCCGCTGTTTTTACAGCCAATGGTGCGGATGGTAAAACCCACACCTATTTACGTCTCAAAGCGGATAATCCATTGGTTCCTGCTGTCATAAACGGACCTGCTCCTTCAGGTTCTGCGGGCGCGCCTCCACTTCCTCCTGTTGCACCGCCTGCAGCTCATGCCACGGTTGTTTCTCCGTGCGTTCTCATTAATACACCTATCCCTCCAACAGCGGTCGTGGTATTTAACGTATTCAAGCGTGTTGCCGCGGCAGGGGGAGATAGCTTTACAGTCAAGACAGATGGTTCGAATCAAATGGATGGGACCGTATCCAGCATATTGGGGCAGCCTGTCCACATAACGCATAATGCCGATGGACTGACAAGCTATCAATATCCGAGGGGATTTTATACGGACATGGTCAACCGCAGCCTGCCTAATACAGTCCAAACATTGGCCAATCCAAATTTACAGATCATTGGAGCTGCCATCGCCGCTGCACAGACGGGGACCAAGGCAGCCGGGGCCCCTGGCCAAGCTCCCAGACCATTGGCAGCTGCTCCCAGTATTTCTCAGCCTCCTGCGGTCAGCCCACCGGCAACTCCTTCCAATTTTTTGGAATTTAGAGGCGGGGATTTCTATATTGCTCATTTTTCATCTTTGGATGATCCTACTTTAGACAAGGTGATGGGATTATATGAATTGACGCCGTATGTATCGCTGAATGCACAAGCTAATCAACAATCTCTTAGGGACCATTTACGGACCTACATAAGCGCTAATTTCGGTAAACTGCCAACAACCATGTCAGCGCCGACAGGTTCAAGAGAGCCGTCCTTTTCCTCAAGCGTATATTGGACTGCCAGACTATCGCCTAATGTCTATGCCGATAGTGTCCAGTATAAGGCTTACCAAACCATTAAGACCGCTGTTGTCCATGTTCAACCCGTCATAGATACCTTTAATGCGCTTAAAATCGATGGCAGGGAAGGAAATTTATTGCGATTGCTCCAAAATCAAGTGAACAGATTCACAGGAACTACCGTGCAGATTTTGGTACATCAAAATTCGTCTTGGCAAATTTTTACATCCCCCCAGGCCCCGGTCAGCGGTCTGGGTATCAAGGCGGATGTCATTGTTGGCCAACATGTACCCGATGGTTATCATGTCCTTGAAGTCAATCGTCGGGATTTAATTAATTCCATAGTTTATCATGCTCAGCAAGGGGACCTTGCGGATGCCTTAAGGCCTTTAATGGCCAAGGTCGATCTTGCCATGATTGATGTACCGGATATGAATGCCGGGGCCGTTAGGATTCATGCGGCTGATAACGGCGGTATCGACCTGGAAAATGTGTCTTTAAATACCCAGGGCTCCGGCGTGCGCACAGCTTTCAGCGATCCGCGCATCCTTCAAATGCTTATGGAAGCCAAGGGTCTGTTCCCTGAGGTCAAAAGCGTTGAGCCGGTCACGGTACCCATGGTGGACATGCTTTTAGGATTTAATGCGCCTGCGGCCAATGATAATCTTCCCGTGGTCCCGGCGGCCAATGACAATAATCCCGCTCCTGCCCAAAAGTCAGCGGATGCTGGGTCCAGTAATCTGAAGCTTGCCTTTCTTGATCCCCGCAAAGCATTCAGGGCTTAAATAATTGGAAAAACAATTGGGACACATTGAATTTTGAATGTAAAATTCAATGTGTCCCAATTATTTTATGTATAAGCTTATTCACCAGGATGCGTCCACAGCAGCCCGCCGGGGCGTGCTGAGCACCCAACACGGGCCTGTGCAAACGCCGTTTTTTATGCCGGTGGCCACAACAGCCACGGTCAAGACCATGTCCGGCGTCGACCTGCTGGAGATGGATGCCGAGATCCTTCTTTCCAATACCTACCATCTTTATTTGCGGCCGGGCCTGGATATTATGGAACATACGGGCGGCCTGCATAAGTTCATGAATTGGAACAAGCCCATCCTGACAGACAGCGGCGGATACCAGGCCTTCAGCCTGACTAAATTCCGCAAAATCACGGATGAGGGGGTCAAATTCCGCTCCCATATTGACGGCAGTATGCATTTCTTCACGCCGGAAAAGGTCATGGAGATCCAAAAGGCGCTGGGCTCGGACATGGTGATGCCTTTGGATGAATGTTCGCCCTATCCCTGCGACCGGCGCAAGGCCCTCAAGGGCCTGAAACGCACCACCCTTTGGGCCAAGCGCTGCAAGGAGCATTTTTACAAGATCGGCATGCATGAAAGGGGACAGCGTCTTTTTGCCATTGTCCAAGGCTCCATGTATGAGGACCTGCGCCGCCAATCCGCCGAAGAATTGCTTGCGCTTGACTTTGACGCCTATGCCGTCGGCGGTGTCAGCGTCGGAGAATCGGTCAAGGAGATGTTTGAGGCCTTAAACTGGGTGGTCCCATTTTTGCCTAAGGACAAGCCCAGGTATTTTATGGGCATCGGCCTGCCGGACCAAATTGTGCGGGCCGTAGGTTTGGGGGTGGACATGTTTGATTGTTCCGTGCCGACCCGCTACGGCAGGCATGGCTCTGCCTTTACCTCCAAAGGTAAACTAAATATCCGCAACAGTGAATTCACCAAGGATTTAAGGCCCCTGGATGAAGCCTGCACCTGCGGAGTTTGCCGGAATTACACCCGCTGTTATATCCGCCATTTGCTTAACATGGGTGAAATTACAGGGGTGCGTTTCTTAAGCTATCATAATGTGTATTTTTATATTAAACTGATGGCCGCAATACGCCAGGCCATTGAAGAAGACCGTTTCGCCGGATTTCAAAAGGAATTTTTGACGGCCTATAATTCAGAATTGTTAAAGACCATATAACCATGCTGCGCTTCGATATCATCACAATTTTTCCTAAGATGTTTGGCCCCATCCTGAATGAGTCTATCTTAAAACGGGCCCAGGACAAAAAAAAGGTCAGGATTTCCGTGCACGATCTGCGCGATTTTACCGACGACAAAAAGCACCGTAAGGTGGATGATAGGCCTTTTGGCGGCGGGCCCGGCATGGTGCTTTTGGCCCAGCCCTTGTTTGATGCCATCAAGGCCATCAAAGGCCGAAGAAAGGCCAAGATCATTTACACATCCCCGGCGGGAAGGCCTTTGACACAAGATTACGCCAAGACCTTAAGCAAGGCCAAGAATTTGATCATTATTTGCGGCCATTACGAAGGCATTGATGAGCGCGTGCGTAAGTGCCTGGTGGATGAAGAGATATCAGCCGGTGATTATGTGTTGACAGGCGGTGAAATACCCGCGATGCTGATCGTGGATGCCGTGGCCAGGCTGGTCCCAGGGGTATTGGGCAAGGAAGAATCCCTTCATCAGGAATCGTTTGAAGACAATTTGCTTGAGGGGCCGCAGTACACGCGTCCGGCAAATTTTCGTGGCCAAAGGGTGCCTGATGTGTTATTATCTGGCAATCATAAAGCCATTAAAACATGGCGGCAAGCCCAAGCTTTGGCCTTGACGAAAAAAGTCAGGCCGGATTTGTTAAGCAGGAACCATAAAGGAGTCGGCAATGATAGCAAGCAGCATTGAGAAAATGTCCTTTGTCAGCGCCAAGAGCATCCGCAAGGATATTCCGGCTTTTGACGTGGGCGATACCGTAAAAATGAAGATCAAGGTCAAGGAAGCGGACAAGGTGCGCATCCATCCGTTTGAGGGCACTGTGATCAAGAAATCCGGCCAGGGTCCGGCCGCGGCTTTTACGGTCAGAAAGATTTCTTTCGGCGAAGGGGTGGAGAGGACTTTTCCGGTCAATTCACCGGTGATTGATAAAATCGAGGTGGTATCCAAAGGTGTGGTCAAACGCGCGAAATTGTATTATCTGCGTAACCGCTTAGGCAAAAAGGCCCGGGTCCAGGTCGACCAGACAGCCCATCCAACAGCGCCGGCAGCCCACCCTGTCCATGCGTAAAATCTGATGTCTGCCTTCGCAGATATGCTCCGTTTCGAAACGCAAGCCCAAAAAGAGGGCTTGCGTTTTATTTTAGGGGTGGATGAGGCGGGCCGGGGGCCTTTGGCCGGGCCGGTGGTGGCCGCGGCCGTATGCCTTAAGGAATACAATTTTAAAAACGCCATCAATGATTCCAAAAAAATGACCCCCGCGGCCAGGGAAGAGGCCTTTTATGAGATTTATGACAAGGCCTGGGTGGGGATCGGCGTCATCAACGAACAGGTCATTGATTTTGTCAACATCCTCAATGCCGCGCATTTGGCCATGGACATGGCGGTCGAGGGGCTTTTGATCCGCATGCCTAAGGAGATCGTCGCCCAAAAGAATTTTCACGCCCAGATCGTCATGCTCATCGACGGCCACATCTGCCTTACCCAATTGCCTTATCAGCACCGGGCCATCATCGATGGGGACGCCCAGTCCCTGTCCATCGCCTGCGCTTCCATCATCGCCAAGGTTTACCGGGACAGGGTCATGAACATGTACGACAAAGTCTTTGGGCAGTATGGATTTGCCAAGCACAAGGGGTATCCCACCGAAGAGCACCGCCAGGCCATCCAAAAACACGGGCCGTCGATGATCCACCGCAAAAGCTTCAAAGGGGTGGCGTAATGCTTTTGTCCATGGCCGCACTCAAAAAATCATCCATACCCCGGCTTGAGGCAATTTTGAAATTTATCAATGAGCATGATTGCGCCCATCTGCCTGACGGTGAAACCGCCATCGAGGGCAGGGAGCTTTTTGTCAGGGTCAGCAGTTATCTGCCTAAACCGGCTTTGGAAAACCGTTTTGAAACGCACCGGAATTACGCGGACGTGCAATATATCGCCCAAGGGGCGGAATTGATGCAAACCGCACATCCGCAGGATTTGTCTGCGTTGACGGATTACGACAGTCAGGGGGATTGCCAGTTTTTTAAGCCGCAGGGTTTGGTCAGGGATTTGATCGTGCGCCAGGGGGATTTTGCCGTTTTTTTTCCCAACCAGGCCCATCGGCCCGCGTGCCGCTGTGAAGGCTACGACGGTCCGGTTAAAAAGCTGGTGTTTAAGGTCAAAATCCATTAAAATAAGCCCATGAATAAAACGCGTCTGGAAGCATTCAGCGACGGGGTCATTGCCATTATCATCACCATCACGGTGCTGGATTTAAAGGCCCCTTTGGGGCATGAATTGGCTGATCTGCGCCCTGTATTGCCGGTTTTTTTAAGTTATGTGCTTTCTTTTACTTTTTTAGGCATTTACTGGAACAATCACCATCATCTTTTACAAGCGGCCAGATATGTGAATGGCGCCATTCTGTTGGCCAATCTGCATCTTTTGTTTTGGCTTTCCTTGATCCCGTTTGTCACGGACTGGATGGGGGTGGATGATTTTGAGCCTAAACCCGTGGCTTTATACGGAGCGGTGCTGTTAGGCGCTGCCATCGCTTATTACATCTTGGTTAGGGTCTTGATCGCCCGGCACGGGAAGGAATCGACCCTGGCCAAGGCCATCGGCAAGGATTTCAAAGGCAAGATTTCCGTGGCGGCCTATATCACGGCCATCTGTTTGTCCTTTGCCAATCCGCTTTATGCCATTGGCATGTATGTTTTGGTGGCGGTGATGTGGCTGGTCCCGGATTTGCGCATCGAAAATGCCATCCGGGACAAATGATTTTTCCCTGCTTGCTTATAAGGTCAAGAAATTGTATAATTCCGTCTCCGGTCAATGCTTAATAAGAGGCTCAATCTGATGAGAATCCTGCTCGTTTTACTGATTTTTCTTTGCTCAACCTGTCCCGGCCGGCTTTTGGCCCAGGACGGGCCCTGGCGGTTGAAATTAAACGAGGACGGAATTCCTGTCTATATACGCAGTGTGGAAGGCTCTCCCATCATTGAATATAGGGCCCACGCGATCATCGACGCGCCGATTCCTAAGGTCATCGCCTTATTTGAAGATGAAAAGCAGATACAGCGCTGGTACTATCAGTGCGTGCGCTCTGAACTGGTCCAGAATGAAAATCCCAATAATAAGGTCATTTATTTGATCCTGCATCTGCCTTGGCCGGTGGCGGCCCGGGATTTTGTTTTCAGGCGCACCCGCACCGATGACTCGTCCGACGGGAGCATCAATTATTCGCTGACAGCCCTGCCTGACCGTTTGCCTCATGTCCGGGGCATGGTCCGCGTCCGGACCATCAAGTCTTTATGGTCGTTTAAGCCGCTTCCCAACAATCAGACAGAGATGTTTTTTCAGCAGCATACGGACCCAGCCGGCTCCATTCCTCCTACCTTGGTCAACAAAATATCCGTCGACACACCCTTGTACAGCCTGAAAAATTTCCGAAAGCTCATCGAGTTAAATGGTGTCAGTTCTCGATAACCTATTGTAATTCAATAAGTTAAATCTAAATTAAGTAATTATGTTTTATCCTATTGAAACATATAGAGTTCGGCAGAACTGACACCAATTAAAAAATGTTAAAATTATGCGTTGTTGGCATGATTGTCCTGTTAGGGTGCGCTAACGCGGATGCCGCGACAAATACCAAGTTTACGAGAGGGGCGTGGGTCCCTTATTGGGTCGATCAAGGACATGAGCAAGCCATTTTAGATAAGCTTCATTTTTTCGATGAAATCAGCCCTTTTGCCTTTGAAGTCAACCCAGACGGCAGTCTTGCGGACACACTGAAATTAAACGGGCCATTTTGGAAAGAATTGCTGGATGTCTGCAGGAAAAATCATATCAAGATCATTCCCACCCTGCTTTGGACAGATGCGCCGGCCATGCATTTTATTTTTAGCAACCCTCAACGCCGTCGGGAACATATCGCCAATATCCTCAAGTTAGCGGATCAAAATGGTTTTACAGGCATAGATATTGATTATGAAGGCAAGGATTTGCAGGACAAGGGACTGTTTTCGAGTTTCATCCAAGAACTCTCCGCGCTTCTTAAATCCAAGGGATATCTGCTGTATGTTACGCTGGAACCCAGGACCTCTGATTTTGTGCATCATGGTTGGAAAGGCGTCCAGGCCATGGCCTGGGCCAATGATTACGCAGTCATGAACAGGTATTGTGATAAAGTGCGCATCATGGCCTATGACCAGTTTGTGCAGACCAAGGGCGGGAAAATTTGGACAGACAGGTTCCAGGAATCGTATGTACCGAACGCTGATATTGCCTGGGTTGAGGAGGTCATTGCCTATTCTCTGCGCAATATAGATCACGCCAAGATTGTTTTGGGCATCCCAACGTATGCCTGGGATTTTGTCATGAGCGGCCGGGAAGGGGATTGGCAGATTAAATGCTTCCAAAGTTTGTCTTTTGCGCAGGCCATGGAACTTGCCCAGGCGCATAAAATAATCCCTTGGCGTAATGCCGGGGGAGAGTTATCTTTGAGTTTCGATGAAGCGGGTCTGCGGCATTTAATTACAGTCAGTGACAGCGTCGGCATACAGATGAAAATCGCCCTGGCGCGTAAATATGGACTCAACGGCATAGTTTTCTTTAAACTGGACGGAAAAGAAATTGGGACACATTGAATTATTTTGAGAAATTCCCGAAAATGTAATGTGTCCCAGTTTTTCGTCAAAAAGGAGAGAAGATGAATCCCCGATTATTAAAATTATTAAGTTTAATTGTGTTGATGGCAGGATTGATTTTAAGCTCCCCTTCAAAATCATATGCCGGATTTTTTGATGCGCTCAATGACGCTGCCAACAAGCTCAATCAGGCGGCCCAGCAAATGGACCAGAAAGCGCAGAGCAATGACGGGTCAAGCGGCTCAAACGGCGCTGATGCCGACCATCCCCTGACCCTTCAATATCATGGCAGCTGCGACGGGCACCGTACAGCCACCTGCATGGATTATAACGAAGGAATGGACCAGTGCATGGCGCCCATTCGCGGATACCGGATGAAAATGCTGGGGGACCGCATTGAATATAAATTCAAGAATGATTCTTTGAATGACCAACAGCGCAAAAATCTTCAGGAGGACCTGGATGGGGCAAGGCAGGCCCAACAGCAAGGTTCCGATGATCCTACGATCGCCGGCCAGCCCAAATCACAGCGTTATCTTTCGGACATCTCGGAGGAAGACCAGGTCTGGGTGAACGCCGAATTCATGAGGCTGCGCAACCGCATTTACAATAAATGTGAAGGCGCGGACCATATGGGTGTCGGCCACCGTACTGAATTGATCACTGATTTTGGGCCTACCGGCGATGAGGCCGTGGAGCAATACCGTAAACAGCATAGAAGGGCCAGGGAGGATTTTTTCAATCGGGCGCACGGTGGAGGTTCCAATTGCATGCAGCAGGTCTCCGGCCTTCGCTATCAAATCATGGCTGACATGATGGAAAAGAAGATGAATTCTCTTAATCCTTCGGGCAAGGACCGTGATGATTGGATTACGGATATCGCGGCAGTAAGGGCTTCCGCTGCCTCCGGCGGAACCCAGATGCCTAAGGTGGACGGCGCCACGAACCCGTACAGACCTTTGACCCGTTTGTCCTCTGCGGATGAACAAACAGCCCTTAACAATGAATTCAGTTCTCAAAGCAGGGCCATGATGCAGTCCTGCAACCGATAAAAGGTGTCAAATGGTGTCAGTTCTCGACAACATATTGTAATATAACGAGTTAGATTTAAATTAAGTCATTGTGTGTTATCTTATTGAAAAATATAGAGTTCGGCAGAACTGACACCAATTAATACTAAAAAGCGAGGTAAAATATGGAGACAGCCACTAATCAAAAGAGATCGGCAGGATTTTTTAAAAATCAAAAAATCACTGTGTTAGGCAATGATGTCCAAATCAAACTAACTGGCGCTGAAACCAACGAAAGGTATTTCGTATTTGACTGTCTGATTTCATCGGGCCAGGGCGTGCCGCCCCATACGCATCAACTGGAAGATGAAATCGTCACCATTTTAGATGGCGAGTTTGAAATTTTTATTGGCGGGAAAACGTTCATGGGAAAGAAAGGCGATGTTTTCAATTTCTCTAGGAATATATCTCACGGCTTTAAAAATACAGGGGCAGCAGAGGGGTGCGTACTTTTCTTTGTCAGCCCATCAGATAATTTTGAAAAATTTTTTGCTGAATTAAGCGCCTTGCCGAGCCATCAAGCGCCTGATATGGCGAGAGTGAAAGATATATTTGCCCGTCATAAACTCCCCATTGATGAATAAAAAATTGGGACAAATTAGGACACATTTAATTATTTTGAGAGATTTCCATAAAAATGCAATGTGTCCGGTTGACTTATAGGCCTTCAGGTGCTACACTGTATACACAGTGTAGTAACTATCGAATACAGGAGAACGTTTATGATTAAAAAACTTACGACACATGGGAACAGCATGGCCCTTGTTATAGAAAAAGCCATATTGGATATTCTGCACATTACTCCTAAAACCTCACTGGAAATATCTACGGATGGCAAAAATATAGTCATTTCTCCCGTCCGTGGTGCTGGGCATGAAAAAGCTTTTAAATCAGCTTTGGAAAAGGTTAATAGAAAACATGGGCAAACTTTAAAAGCTTTAGCTTGAGCCCATGAATCCACCTATCTTTTTGACTTTAGCTGAAGTCATCAATATTCATAACAATCAAATAGAATTATACGGTGGGCAAAAGGGAGTAAGAGATATGGGATTGCTCCAATCTGCTCTTGCACAACCTGATGCAAGTTTTGCCGGCCAGTGGCTGCATGAAGACATATTTTTGATGGCCGCTGCGTACGCTTTTCATATTTGCCAGAACCACCCATTTTTCGATGGCAATAAAAGGACAGCCTTAGCGAGCGCTTTAGTTTTTTTAGAACTCAATGGCACTTCCTTGGATGATCCAAAAGGTAAATTATTGAAAGCCATACTCAACATAGCTAAGGGAATGCTTAGCAAGCAACAATTTGCGCAAATTCTTAAAGAACTTTAAGTGGCTTTGATGGTAAAAAAGCTTTAGGCAGAGCAGGTCCGCCTAATTTATGGAGCAATAAATGGGAATTGTTAAAGTCGCAGCTTTTTCAGTCTCTCTCGATGGTTTTTCAGCAGGACCAAATCAAGATATTCATAATCCTTTAGGTGTCAGAGGTCCTGAAATTTTCGATTGGTTCTTTAGAACAAAAATGTTCAATAAGATGCATGGCGGACAAAACGGAAGCACAGGGATTGATAACGATTGGGCCGAGAGATCTTTTGAAAATGTAGGTAGTTGGATTTTAGGGCGTAATATGTTCGGCCCCATCCGAGGACCTTGGGCTGATGAATCTTGGAAAGGCTGGTGGGGTGAGGAGCCGCCGTATCACGTGCCTGTTTTTGTGTTAACGCATTATCCAAGGACTCCGATTGTCATGAAAGGCGGCACCGTTTTTAATTTCGTGAGTGATGGGATCGCCTCGGCATTAGCCCAGGCCAAAGAAGCGGCTAAAACCAAGGACGTGCGGATTGGAGGAGGAGCGGCCACCATCCGTCAATACCTGCAAGCAGGTTTGATTGATCAAATGCATTTGGCATATTCACCTGTTTATATAGGCCAAGGAGAAAATCTTTTGTCAGGTATTGATTTGAATGGTTTAGGATTTAAGCCTGTTGAGCGGGTATATGGCGAAAACGCCATGCATGTACTTTTAAGAAAAACTGGGACACATTGAATTATTTTGAGAAATTTCCAGAAAATGTAATGTGTCCCAGTTATTCAATACAGCTAAATTAAAACTCGTTCAGGCATGGATTGAAATCCATAAAGATGAATTAATGGCGGACTGGCAGTTGGCAGTAAATGGCCAGGAAGTATTTAAAATTGAACCGTTGAAATAATATGAATCCAAGAGTAAAAGAAGTTACGCCTAATCCTGACTACACTTTGAACCTTGTCTTTGACAATGGGGAGCGGAAAGTGTTTGATGTTAAACCGTACTTGGACATTGGCGTTTTTCAGGAATTAAAGGATTTGAAGTTCTTCAATGCAGTTCGCCCCTTCTTAGGAAGCATCGAATGGCCGCATGGTCAAGATTTTTGTCCTGATACCCTCTATTTAGATGGAAAACCTACCGTAAATAATAATTAAGTGTAGGCGGACCGCCTAAACATTTTACATAATTTTTATGGTATTCTTGGAAAATGGTGTCAGATCTCGATAACTTATTGCAATTTAATAACTTAAGTCTAAATTAAGTAATTATGCATTAACAGTAGTGTCCGGTAAAAAATAAG
Source organism: uncultured Planctomycetales bacterium (assembly GCA_964483785.1). Taxonomy (GTDB): domain Bacteria; phylum Omnitrophota; class Gorgyraeia; order Zapsychrales; family Fredricksoniimonadaceae; genus JABDGZ01. The sequence continues at coordinate 29 of CAZACW010000044.1, read as the reverse complement.
GGAATCACACCCTACGTGGTAAAATGGCT